>NZ_JAFU01000001.1:2040000-2772500 GCF_000526295.1 Acidovorax sp. JHL-3 | reverse complement strand
GGAAAGGCGAAAAGAACCCCGGGAGGGGAGTGAAATAGATCCTGAAACCGCATGCTTACAAAAAGTAGGAGCCCTTAGGGGTGACTGCGTACCTTTTGTATAATGGGTCAGCGACTTACATTCAGTGGCAAGGTTAACCGAATAGGGAAGCCGTAGAGAAATCGAGTCCGAATAGGGCGAATCAGTCGCTGGGTGTAGACCCGAAACCAAGTGATCTATCCATGGCCAGGATGAAGGTGCCGTAACAGGTACTGGAGGTCCGAACCCACTAGTGTTGCAAAACTAGGGGATGAGCTGTGGATAGGGGTGAAAGGCTAAACAAACTTGGAAATAGCTGGTTCTCTCCGAAAACTATTTAGGTAGTGCCTCAAGTATTACCGTCGGGGGTAGAGCACTGTTTAGGCTAGGGGGTCATGGCGACTTACCAAACCTATGCAAACTCCGAATACCGACGAGTACAGCTTGGGAGACAGAGCACCGGGTGCTAACGTCCGGACTCAAGAGGGAAACAACCCAGACCGCCAGCTAAGGTCCCTAAAATTGGCTAAGTGGGAAACGAAGTGGGAAGGCTAAAACAGTCAGGATGTTGGCTTAGAAGCAGCCATCATTTAAAGAAAGCGTAATAGCTCACTGATCGAGTCGTCCTGCGCGGAAGATGTAACGGGGCTAAGCCAGTTACCGAAGCTGCGGATGTGCAATTTATTGCACGTGGTAGGAGAGCGTTCTGTAGGCCTGTGAAGGTGTCTGGTAACGGATGCTGGAGGTATCAGAAGTGCGAATGCTGACATGAGTAGCGTTAAAGGGGGTGAAAAGCCCCCTCGCCGTAAGCGCAAGGTTTTCTACGCAACGTTCATCGGCGTAGAGTGAGTCGGCCCCTAAGGCGAGGCAGAGATGCGTAGCTGATGGGAAACAGGTCAATATTCCTGTACCGATGTGTAGTGCGATGTGGGGACGGAGAAGGTTAGCTCAGCCAACTGTTGGATATGTTGGTTCAAGCCTGTAGTCGTGCCCGGTAGGCAAATCCGCCGGGCTTAGATGAGGGGTGATAACGAGGCTGCTTGCAGCCGAAGTGAGTGATACCCTGCTTCCAGGAAAAGCCACTAAGCTTCAGCTACACACGACCGTACCGCAAACCGACACTGGTGCGCGAGATGAGTATTCTAAGGCGCTTGAGAGAACTCAGGAGAAGGAACTCGGCAAATTGATACCGTAACTTCGGGAGAAGGTATGCCCCAAGTAGGTGAACCTGTACAAGGCGAGCCCAAAGGGGTTGCAAAAAATCGGTGGCTGCGACTGTTTAATAAAAACACAGCACTCTGCAAACACGAAAGTGGACGTATAGGGTGTGACGCCTGCCCGGTGCTGGAAGATTAAATGATGGGGTGCAAGCTCTTGACTGAAGTCCCAGTAAACGGCGGCCGTAACTATAACGGTCCTAAGGTAGCGAAATTCCTTGTCGGGTAAGTTCCGACCTGCACGAATGGCGTAACGATGGCCACACTGTCTCCTCCTGAGACTCAGCGAAGTTGAAATGTTTGTGATGATGCAATCTCCCCGCGGAAAGACGGAAAGACCCCATGAACCTTTACTGTAGCTTTGTATTGGACTTTGAACAGATCTGTGTAGGATAGGTGGGAGGCTTTGAAGTGAGGTCGCTAGATCTCATGGAGCCAACGTTGAAATACCACCCTGGTGTGTTTGAGGTTCTAACCTAGGTCCATTATCTGGATCGGGGACAGTGCATGGTAGGCAGTTTGACTGGGGCGGTCTCCTCCCAAAGCGTAACGGAGGAGTTCGAAGGTACGCTAGTTACGGTCGGACATCGTGACGATAGTGCAATGGCATAAGCGTGCTTAACTGCGAGACTGACAAGTCGAGCAGATGCGAAAGCAGGACATAGTGATCCGGTGGTTCTGTATGGAAGGGCCATCGCTCAACGGATAAAAGGTACTCTGGGGATAACAGGCTGATACCGCCCAAGAGTTCATATCGACGGCGGTGTTTGGCACCTCGATGTCGGCTCATCTCATCCTGGGGCTGTAGCCGGTCCCAAGGGTATGGCTGTTCGCCATTTAAAGAGGTACGTGAGCTGGGTTTAAAACGTCGTGAGACAGTTTGGTCCCTATCTTCCGTGGGCGCTGCAGATTTGAGGAAGCCTGCTCCTAGTACGAGAGGACCGGAGTGGACACACCTCTGGTGTATCGGTTGTCACGCCAGTGGCATTGCCGAGTAGCTAAGTGTGGAAGAGATAACCGCTGAAAGCATCTAAGCGGGAAACTCGTTTCAAGATGAGATCTGCCGGGGCCTTGAGCCCCCTAAAGAGTCGTTCAAGACCAGGACGTTGATAGGTCAGGTGTGGAAGCGCAGTAATGCGTTAAGCTAACTGATACTAATTGCTCGTGCGGCTTGACCCTATAACTTTGACAGCCTGTCTTCACATCCCCCAAAGATGTGTCAGACATTCTCTTCAAAGATTGTTATGCCAAGTTGACGCATTCAAAAAAACACACAATCTGATTCCAAACTCTATGAATTCGCCGAGCTGTTCCAGTAACAGCTCAGCACTCAGTTATGCCTGATGACCATAGCAAGTTGGTACCACTCCTTCCCATCCCGAACAGGACAGTGAAACGACTTTGCGCCGATGATAGTGCGGGTTCCCGTGTGAAAGTAGGTCATCGTCAGGCTCTTACAGCCCAGCAACGCCCCCCTCTGTGATCAGAAGGGGGCGTTTCTGCTTTGGAATTGCCAAAACACTGCACACCAAACTCAATGCCTGCCAAGCCAGCCGGCAAACGTTGCATCCGGTGAGTCTGCTTTGCACCTTATCGGCCAAGCCAGCCCAGAGATCGCCTGCGAGGGGCTTCAGACCACCAGGCTGGCCAAGAATTTGTTCACAAGATGAACGTTCGGTTTGCGAAAAAGGGTGGGGCAAAATTCAATAGTGATGGTCAGATATGCGAGAAAAGCAACATCCACCGCTGACTGGTGCATCTTGAGCCGAGCACTTTGGAGTCGAAAGCAATGATTGGCATTAGAGTTTTTTCAATCTTCTAATGGCTTCATGCAAGGTTTCGTCTTTTTTGGCAAAGCAAAAGCGAACGACTCCTTGATTAAAACCATCGCCGTAGAAAGCAGACAAGGGAATGGCGGCAACCCCCACTTCACGCACTAGCCACTGGCAAAAGTCCGACTCATTTAGATCGCTCACGTTTGTCGTGTCTACGCATTGAAAATAGCTGCCTGTATTGGGAAGCAATTTCAAACGCGAGCCTTCCAGGCCTTCGCGGAACAGGTCGCGTTTAGCTTGATAGAAAGCCGGTAGCTGTAGATAAGGCGCAGGATCTTTCAAATACTCGGCCAGTCCGTACTGCATGGGCGTGTTCACGGTAAACACATTGAACTGGTGTACCTTTCGGAATTCGGCAGTGAGGTATGCAGGTGCGGCCACGGTTCCAACCTTCCACCCCGTAACGTGGAAGGTTTTGCCAAAGCTCGATACAACGAAGGCCCGCGCCGCCAAGCCCGGGAAACGTGCGGTGCTCTGGTGTTCAGCACCATCGAAAACCATGTGTTCGTAAACTTCATCGCTGATCAGCAGGATGTTGGTGGGGGCCAGCAGTTCCTGCAGTGCGAGCATATCCTCAGCGCTCCAGACCGTAGCGCTAGGGTTGTGCGGACTGTTGATGATGAGGGCGCGGGTTCGTGGCGTGATTGCCCCGCCAATCAGAGAAAAGTCGGGGAGAAACGTTCCTGGGATAAGGGGGACCCGCACAACTATGCCACCTGCCAGCTCGATGTTGTGGGCGTAACTGTCATAACAAGGGTCGAGCACGATGACTTCGTCGCCCGCGTGCACGATGGCCAGAATGGCTGTGAGTATCGCTTGCGTAGCCCCTGCCGTAATCGTTATTTCGGTGTCGGCGCAATATTTTCGACCATAGGTTGTTTCTATTTTTGAGGCAACAGCCTCGCGCAAAGCTGGAATGCCGGGCATGGGCGGGTACTGGTTGTGACCGGCCTTCATGGCCTGTGTCACCGCATCGACCAAGGCTGGATCACATTCAAAATCAGGAAATCCCTGGCCCAGATTCACCGCATCATGTTCAGCAGCAAGTGCCGACATAGCTGAAAAAATGGTAGTGCCGACCTGGGGTAGCTTGCTGGGAAATGTCGGTGTGAGTGGACTCGCGGCGGTGGAGGTCATGGGAAAAAGCACAAAAGATGCGGGGGATCGGTCGGTTACGACAGATGCTCAGAGTTCGTAATCATTGACATGCCCTGCCATGGCACGGGCTATGAGTTCGCGGCTCAGGCGGTCGCTCAGCAGTTCGGCGAATTTGTAGACAAAGTTACGCAAGTAGGCTCCGCGCTTGAAGGCCACCCGTGCGACGCTCTGCCCGAAAAGATGCCCCACGGGTCGCACAACCAAGTCACCCAAAGGATCTTCGCGCATAGCCATTTCAGCCACGATGCCGATGCCCAAGCCCAGGCGCACATAAGTCTTGATCACGTCGGAGTCGATGGCTTCGAGTGCAATGCGCGGTTGAAGTCGCCTCGTTGCAAAGGCCTGGTCAATCTTGCCGCGCCCTGTAAAGGTTGGGTGGTAGGTAATGAGAGGTTCGTGGGCGATATCATCCAGTCCAATGCGCTCTTTCTGGGTCAGCGGATGACCCGGAGGCAGCACCAACACATGTTCCCATTCATAGCAGGGCAGGGTCACCAGCTCGGGGTAGTCGGCCAGCGACTCGGTAGCCATGCCAATTTCCGCCACTTCATCAATCACCATGCGTGCGACCTGATCGGGCGTGGTCTGGTGCAGGCTGATGTTGACTTTCGGGTATGCCTCGCGGAGTCGCGCCACGGGGACCGGCAATACATAGCGCGCCTGAGTATGGGTGGTGGCGATCGACAGGGTTCCACTGTCCTGCGCACTGAACTGTTCTCCAATGCGCTTGAGATTGCCTACCTCGCGCATGATGACCTCAATGCTCTTGAGTACGTGCTGGCCGGGTTCTGTGATGCGTTTGAGTCGCTTTCCGTGGCGCGCGAAAATGTCAATTCCGAGTTCTTCTTCCAGCTCGATGATTGCCTTGGATACGCCGGGCTGCGAGGTGTGCAGGGCTTTGGCCGCCTCGGTCAGATTAAGGTTGCGGCGGGCTGCCTCTTGAACAAATCGGAATTGGTGCAAATTCATATCTAATGACGCCTAAAAATTCGCATCATTATGTTTTATTTGTCTAAGAGTTGAAGTCGGTCGTGGAGAAGTCACAGGCTATTTCGGCCATCAGTGTCGTCATGCGGTTGTCCTCTCCAATGGCCGCCTGCACGCTGAATTTCACCGATGGGTGAAGTGAGCGGAGTTGCTCCACCAACAAGGGCAGGTCTTCACGCGCATGTTTTCCGGTACCAAGAAACATTGGCACGACCACCATGTGGGTTGCGCCCCGTTGAGCGAGAGCCTCTGCTGCCTGGGCCAATGTCGGTTCGCACAGCTCAAGATAGGCACATTGCACCAACCTATCTGGATGGTGCAAGGCAATGCGTGAGGCAACTGCTTCTATGGGCGCGCGCCAAAGAGGATCGCGTGAGCCATGGGAAAAGAGCACGATGGCAGGAAGTGTGTGGGGCATACGCAAAAGGGGTAGTAGTGGGCTTAGCGTCGCAAGACCAGCCAACCAAAGGCTGCGAGCGACAAGAGGGAGTAAATCAATCCAGGAGCCGCAGCAGTGAGCCAGGGTGACCAATTCTGCAAATTACCGGCGTAGCCGAACACATTGTTCAGTAAAAAGAAGCTGATGCCTGCCATCACGCCGCCAAATACATAACCTGCAATTCCGCCTGCACGAAAGTGCAAGTATGCAAACGGCAATGCCAAAACCACCATTACCAAGCAACTCAGGGGGTAAAAAACCTTGCGCCAAAACTCAATTTCATACCGTTGGGCGGACTGGCCGTTGGCATCAAGATGGCGGATGTACTGGAAGAGGTCGACCGTTGCCATACGGTCAGGCTTGAGCAGTGAGGCCGCCACCATGTCGGCACTGATGCGGGTCGGCCATTGCAGTGCGGGAGTTTGCAGCTGTTCGACCCGGACTTCCTCGCTGTCTAGTTGAAGAAAGCTACTGCGCCTTACTTGGAGTAGCTCCCACATCCCAGGGGAAGCGAATCGCCCCGACACCGCATGGGTCTGTGAGGTCAGTTGCCCTTTTTCATCAAATTCGAAAATGCGCACGCCCAACATGCCGCCTTCGGGGGTTAATGCGCGCACGTTCACTGCAAAGGAATGGTCTTGCTGGCGCTCTTTGAGCCAAGCGCCGGTGGCACCAGAGGTCAACCGTCCCAGGTGGCGCACCTTGATGAGCTGCGCCGCTCGTTCCGACAGTGGGGTAATGTAGTCGCCCACGGCAAAGGTCAGTAGTACAAAGAACCCACCAAGAGTCAGCAAGGTGCGCAATGCCTGCCAAGGGCCCAGGCCGCTGGTACGCATGATGGTGAATTCGGAGCTTTGGGCCAGCCGCGCCATGACGAAAATGGTGCCGATGAGCACTGTGATCGGGAGCAATTCGTAAAGATGATTGGGAATGCTCAGCGACACAAAAAGTAACGCGTGGGAGAGTTGGTAGCCGTCAGATCCCGTCCGTCCAACCCAACGCAACTCGTCGATCAGATCGAAGAAAAAAAACAGCGCAAGGAACCCCAGCGTCACAAATCCCACAGCAAGGAGTGCTTCTCGGTGAATGAAGCGGCGAAGTACTCTCATGCGGGACTCCGGGTTTTGCGCAGACGCCGGAGCGTCCAGTGATTGTGTCGCGCAGCCAGGATGGCCAGCGCGAGTACTGCCGTGCCACCATGAAGGAGAATCATGAAGGTTGGCAATCCCAGCTTTCCTGCTCCAACCCAGCTCTGCCCAAGCGTCATGAGGTTGTAGTACACAACGAAAGATAACAGTGCAAACATCATGCCGCCGCTGCGACCGGCGCGTGGGTTCACGCTGGCCAGAGCCAAGCCCAGAATGACAAAGTTGACGGCCGCCACTGCCAGTCCAAGTCTCCAGCCCAGTTCTGCCTGGTATGCGGGTATGGTCGATTGCAAGAACAGCTCATGGGTAGCGCGGGTCTTGACAGCCAGTTGATCTGTACCTGTGCCGGATGCCGAACCGATGCGGGTGCCGTATTCCGAAAACTCACTCAGTTTCAGGCCTGGCTGGTCCGTAGTGGACTCCAGTCGCTGCCCCTGACTAAGCAATGCGAAGCGTTCGCCTGCACGTATTTCCAGGCGAGCACTGCGAGCTGACGTTACCGATTCTTTGGCGCCGCTGCTGGCCGCAATGAAAATGTTGTTTCCCGCCTGGGTGTCCGGGCTGTCCTTGTCGATAAAAAACACCCGGCTACCGTTGGCTGACTCCTGAAATTCGCCAGGCGCAATGCGGTCGATGTCGCTGCGTTGTTCATAGCGCGTCTTGAGCTCCTGAATCTGGGCATTAGCCCACGGCCATACCCCAAGGGACAGGATGGCAATGACTGCCATCACGGGCCATGCAAAGCGCAGCAATGGGCGCAGCAGGCTCATGAGTCCCTGGCCACTTGAGAACCAGATCACCATTTCGCTGTCCCTGTACATGCGTGACAGGACTCCCACCACAGCGACAAAAAGACTCAGGCTGAGGATGATTGGGAGTTGCCCCAGCACCGTGAAGCCCATGACCAACATGACGTCGGAAGGGTTGACACTGCCGCGCGACGCCTGACCGAGGGTTCGGATCAGCATCATGGTCATGACTACCGTGACGAGCACCACGAGCGTGGCGCCAAAGCTCCGCGCCAGCTCTCTGCGAATGGATGAATCGAATAACATTGGCTCGAAGGAAAACACCGATTATGAACTTTGATCTGAAGACGCTGGAGTTGACGGCTGCTGCTACCGAAAAATGCGATCTACTTGTCGTGTTGGTACCCGAGGGCTTCAGGCCGGGGCAGGACGCCTTGTCGGTGCTTGCTGCCCATGCACTCAAATGTGGCGATCTGAAGGCCAAGGCCGGCACACACCTCCAACTCTATCTGGCACCCGCTGTCAGCGCACGTCGCGTTGTGCTGTTGGGCGCAGGCAACGGCTCGGCCCGCGCCATTCGCCAGGCCTTGCAAGCCATTGCGACAACTTTCAAGCTGCCTCAGGTCAAGCGAGCGGTAGTGTGTTTTGCTGGCGAAGCCCAGCCAGATGGCGTAAGTGCTGCAGTGCAGGCAGTTGCGGATGCCAGTTATGTTTATGCCACCACCAAGCCCAAGGCCGAAGCGCGCACCCTGAATCGGGTGGTGATCGGCGTCGTTCATGCAGAACCGGTTCGCGAGGCATTTGCGCACGGGGTGGGTCTTGTGGCGGGGGTGGAGTTTGCCCGCGAATGGGGAAACCGTCCGGCCAATCACGCAACGCCGAGTCTTTTGGCAGATGCCGCCAAGTCCCTTGGCAGCCAGCCCCGCATCCAGTGCAAGGTGCACGGCCCTGCCGAAGTTGCCCGACTTGGCATGGGGGCATTCATGGCCGTTGCGCGAGGCTCCGAGGAGCCGTTGCGGCTGATCGAACTTCGTTACAGGGGTGCGAGCAAGTCCGATGCCCCGGTGGTGCTCGTGGGCAAAGGCATCACTTTTGACACCGGCGGCATCTCCATCAAGCCTGCCGCCGAGATGGACGAAATGAAATTCGACATGTGTGGCGCGGCGAGTGTGCTGGGTGTATTTCGCGCTCTTGGAGAATTGCAGCCCGCAATCAATGTGGTGGGCCTCATTCCTGCGTGCGAGAACATGCCGGACGGTCGGGCGGTGAAGCCCGGTGATGTGGTTACCAGCATGAGCGGTCAGACGATCGAGGTATTGAACACAGACGCGGAAGGTCGGTTGGTACTTTGTGACGTGTTGACTTATGCCGCGCGCTTCAAGCCGGCAGCGGTGGTGGACATCGCCACCTTGACCGGTGCCTGTGTAATTGCTTTGGGGTCTGTGCGTAGCGGACTCTTTGCAAACAACGATGTCCTGGCTGCTGCCTTGTCTGCGGCTGGGGATGAGGCGCAAGATCTTTGCTGGCGCATGCCGTTGGACGAAGACTACGCGGAAGGGTTGAAGAGCAATTTTGCCGACATGGGCAATGTGGCGGGACGAGCAGGCGGTTCCATCACGGCGGCCAAGTTTTTGCAGCGATTCGTGGGCGAGTTTCCATGGGCGCACTTGGATATTGCCGGCACTGCGTGGAAAAGTGGTGCCGGCAAGGGGTCCACCGGCCGACCTGTTGGCTTGCTGGTGCATTACCTGCTGGGCCATGCGCAGCAGCGCTCCGCAACGGGCACGGTCAAGGCTGTTAAGCCCGCTCTACCTTCCCGGCGCAAGTTTCAATCGAAGCCTGCTTGAGAGCGTCATGACGGAAATCGCTTTCCACTTCAATGCGCCAGACAAAATGGCCTACGCCTGCCGGTTTGCCCGCAAGGCACTGCGCAGTGGCGTACAGCTCATGATCACAGGTTCCGCACAAACGCTGGCTGAACTCGACGACATGCTCTGGAACATGACGCCCCAGGATTACGTGGCCCATTGCCGCATCGACGCAGGGGAAGAGCTTTTGCGGTTCTCCCCCGTGGTGCTTGCCGTGGATGTGCAGCAGGGGCCACATCACGAGATGTTGCTGAATCTGGGGGGCGTCGTGCCGCCCGGATTTGGTAGTTTTGAGCGTCTGGTAGAGGTGGTCAGTGCCACCGATGAGGTGGAACGCGGTGAAGCGCGTGCGCGTTGGCGCCACTATGCGTCACAGGGCTATGCAATCACACGCCATGATCTCGTGTTGAAGGTCGACTGATGCCTCACCCTCCCAAGCCGCTTCCTCGTTTTGTACCGACTCTCACCGAAGTGGTGCAGGGGCCAGATGTACTCCCCGTTTCAGTGCCAGTGGCGCAAGCTGCCACGTCGACCAAGGTGCTTGCCCCTTCCATTTCACCGTCCGCGCCATCCATCCAGGCAAGGGTTGCAGTTCCCGTCGTGCCGGTGCGATTTCCTACCAACGAGCTGGCGGACGTCGCCAGCGCTCAGCACGTCCCGGCGCCCGCCGCGCGCCGCCCCTTGCCGCCGGGCATGGAGGAGTACATGGTGCACCGGGTGATGCAGCGTGTGGATGTGGTGCTCGACCAGAGGCTGCGCGAGGCGATTGCACTGGTGGTGCAGGAGCAGACCCGGTCCGTATTGCCCCGTTTGCGGGAAGAAATCGAATCGGTGGTGCGGCATGCGGTTTATGAGGCGGTGGCTGACGAGCTGGCTAGCGGCAATCCGTCGTAGTCCATTGGATGACAGGGTATATCCCTGTGGTTTCACTCGCATTTAGGCGTGTTCCCTAATGATCTGGCCCGTAAATTGCGATATGTTCGCCTGCGTTGAGACACAAGAACAATTCTCAGCGTTTATCTTTACTGGAGATTGATATGCAATTGAAGTTGAAACTGACCGTGGTTGCTGCTATCGCAGCTGTTGCTGGTATGGCCTCTGCACAAGAGCAAGTGGTCAAGATCGGCCACGTGGCTCCGGTTTCCGGCGCCCAGGCCCACTACGGCAAGGACAACGAAAATGGCGCGCGCATGGCCATTGAAGAGTTGAACGCACAGGGCATCACCATCGGTGGCAAGAAGATCAAGTTCGAGTTGCAGGCGGAAGACGATGCAGCAGATCCCAAGCAGGGCACGGCTGCTGCACAAAAACTGTGCGATGCCAAAGTGGCTGGCGTCGTGGGTCACCTGAACTCCGGTACGACCATTCCTGCGTCCAAGGTCTATAACGACTGCGGTATTCCTCACGTTACGGGTGCGGCTACCAACCCCAACCTGACGAAGCCTGGATACAAGACCACCTTCCGTATTATTGCCAACGACAACGCCTTGGGCGCAGGCTTGGCGTTCTATGCCGCTGACACCCTGAAGCTCAAGACGGTTGCTATCGTTGACGATCGCACGGCCTATGGCCAGGGTGTGGCCAATGTGTTCAAGAAGGTTGCCGCCGAAAAGGGCATGAAGGTTGTGGACGAGCAGTTCACTACCGACAAGGCCACCGACTTCATGGCCATCCTGACGGCTATCAAGTCCAAGAACCCTGATGCCATCTTCTTCGGTGGCATGGATCCCCAAGGCGGTCCGATGCTGCGCCAGATGGAACAGCTGGGCATGGGCAACGTGAAGTATTTTGGTGGTGACGGCATCTGCACCGCCGAAATTGCCAAGCTGGCTGCAGGCGCCAAGACCCTGTCCAACGTGGTGTGCGCTGAAGGTGGTGCATCGCTCGACAAGATGCCCGGCGGCAAGGCGTGGAAAGCCAAGTACGACGCCAAGTACCCAGGTCAGTTCCAAGTCTACAGCCCCTACACCTACGACGCTACTCACCTGATTGTCGACGCCATGAAACGCGCCAATTCCGTGGACCCCAAGGTCTATACCCCCGAATTGCTGAAATCGCAGTTCAAGGGCGTGACCTCGACGATCTCCTTTGAGCCTAACGGAGAAATGAAGAACCCAGCCATCACGTTGTATGTCTACAAGGATGGCAAAAAGACCCCTCTGAACTAAATTGAGAGAGTCGGCGGGCAGCAGCTCTGGATGCTGCCCAACAAAAAGGCTTCCCTCGGGAAGCCTTTTTGTTTAGGCGCTTTAGCAACGTAGGGGGAACGACCAAGCCTCAACGTCGCACTTGCAGCGCACCGGGATTGGCGATATTGGTTGGTGTCCCCTTGATGAAGTTCACCACGTTATCAAAGGCAGCACCGAAATACAGTTCGTAGCTGTCCTGCTCGACATACCCGATGTGGGGCGTGCAGATGCAGTTCTCCAGGCGCAGCAGGGCATGGCCTTGCAGGATGGGTTCACTTTCAAAAACATCCACGGCAGCCAGGCCCGGCCGTCCGCGGTTCAGGGCTGCAATCAGTGCATCGGGCTCAATCAGTTCAGCCCGCGAGGTGTTGACCAGCAGCGCGGTGGGCTTCATGCACGAAAGGTCTTCCAGTGAAATGATGCCGCGGGTCTCGTCATTGAGCCGCAGGTGCAGGGACAGCACATCGCATTGCGAGAAAAACTCTTCCCGATTGGTGGCCGCCTGGTAACCATCGGTCAGGGCTTGGGCGCGGGACGCTTCGCGACCCCAAACGCGCACGTTCATGCCAAACGCGCGGCCATAACCAGCCACCAGTTGACCAATACGGCCATAACCCCAGATTCCCAGCGTTTTTCCGCGCAACACGCTGCCGATGCAGAAGTTGGGAGGCATGGAGGCCGCCTTGAGCCCGGACTGCTGCCACGCGCCGTGTTTGAGGTTGGCAATGTACTGAGGTAACCGTCGCGTGGCCGCCATCACGAGCGCCCAGGTGAGTTCCGCCGGCGCCACAGGCGATCCAACCCCCTCTGCTACCGCAATGCCGCGTTCGGTGCAGGCTGCCACATCGATATGGCTACCTATCTTGCCGGTTTGGGCAATCAGCTTCAGTCGGGGTAGTTTCTCGACCAGCTGGCGCGTGATCTGGGTGCGTTCACGCACAAGCACGATGATGTCGGCATCCTTCAGGCGCACGGCCAACTGTCCTTGACCTTTCACCGTGTTGGTGTAAACCTTCGCAGAATAGGGATCAAGTCGGCTTGCGCAGTGGAGTTTGCGCACCGCATCCTGATAGTCATCCAATATCACAATATTCATCCCGACATTGTGCCTTGGCGTGGACTGGTCGAAGCCTGCTCGGGCCAGAAGGCCGCTATCAGAATGCAACGTTTTGTGGCGCTCGCAGTTTCGGATATACGGACACCGGTATCAGTGATGCCATGTATCGCACGCCGCCATGCGCTCCAGCTCGGCGCAGACGTCGGCCATGCGGCCCGCGATGACCATGCGCCCGACCTCTGCGCGGGCTGCTGGGTGCAGCACGCGTACCGGGCGTCGGGTGTTTCGGTGACTGGATGCACCAGGCGCGAAAGTGCCCGACGTCGCACTGTGTACGCGATGTGTGATGTGGCTGCGCGGTACAGACATGCCGACGCTTGCCAGCTGGCGCAACGGAGGTTTCGACCGCCCGGCAATACCGGAGACCGCGCCCGGTAAGGGGCCTTGGCTGCAGACGCTGGCAGTGCTCGCTGTAGGTGCCGCAGCACTGCTCGAAAGCTCGCCACGGCTCGGGTGAAGCCAGTGTGCGAGTGCAGAAAACGATTGAGAAAGCGCAGAGAAAGTGGAGAAGGCAAGACGCATGTGAAAACTCCGTCAATCAGAGGTTGAGCACAGGCAGGATTGCAAAATGGTGCGCGCTCTCAGGGCTGGAAAACCATAAGGTTTTTCCAAACGCCCACCACCTGAGGCACGCAGCAGGTGGAGGAAATTACATGAGCATGGTGTTGCGGATCAGACCCACAGCCAGGCCTTCAATCTCGAAAACCTCTCCGGGTTGGACAACTATGACCGGGTAGTCGGGATTTTCGGGAAGCAACTCGATGGTGCTGGCCGTGCGGCGCAGGCGTTTGACGGTGACATCATCGCCCAGCCTTGCCACCACAATCTGGCCGTTGCGGGCCTCCCGAGTGGACTGAACGGCAAGCAGGTCGCCATCGATGATGCCGGCGTCGCGCATGGACATGCCGCGCACCTTGAGAAGGTAGTCGGGCTTGTGCTGGAACAGGCTGTTTTCCACACTGTAGGTCTGGTCCACATGTTCCTGCGCGAGAATGGGCGAGCCAGCGGCCACGCGACCAATGAGGGGTAGAACCAGCTGCGACAACCCTGGCATGGGCAGACTGAACTGGGTGCCGCGTGCCGCATTGATGGAGCGCACCGTTTCGTTGCGCAAGCGGATACCGCGGGAGGTGCCGCTGACCAACTCGATGACGCCCTTGCGCGCAAGGGCCTGCAAGTGCTCTTCTGCGGCGTTGGCCGACTTGAAGCCCAACTCGGTGGCGATTTCGGCCCGTGTAGGCGGCGCGCCGGTGCGGGAAATAGCCATCTGGATCAGGTCCAGGATTTGTTGCTGGCGGGCGGTGAGCTTGGGATGGTCGAGCATGGCGTTTCCAGTGCGTGCCACAGTGGTGGCGGATAACTGTTTTTTAATCCAGTAACTGTATTTTTCACCAGTTTTTCAAAGGATGCAAGTGCACGGACAAAAAATTGTGGTGCTGGGGACGGGGGGGACCATCGCCGGCACGGCGTCTGCCGCAGACGACAACATCGGCTACACCGCTGCACAGGTGGGGGTCGAGCAGTTGTTGCATGCCGTACCCGGCCTGCAAGCGGCGTCAGGTGGCAGTCTGGTCGCCGAGCAGATTGCGCAGCTGGACAGCAAGGACATGGAGTTCAGTGTGTGGGGCGCGCTTGCACAGCGTTGTGCCAGCGCTCTCGCCGACCCCGACGTGCGCGGCGTTGTTATCACCCACGGCACCGACACGCTGGAAGAGACCGCGTGGTTCTTGCAGTCGGTGCTGGATGCCCATAAGCCGGTGGTACTGACCTGCGCGATGCGACCCGCAACGGCATTGGTGCCCGATGGCCCGCAGAACCTGCTGGATGCCGTTGCCGTGGCAACGACTCCAGGCGCCCGGGGCGTTGTGGTGGTGGCAGCCGGCGCGGTGCACTGCGCTCAGCGTGTCCAGAAAGTGCACCCCTACCGCGTGGATGCGTTCAGCTCAGGCGATGCCGGGCCGTTGGGCTGGGTGGAGGAGGGTGCTGTACGTTTAGTGAAAAATTGGCCTTCAGGCCAATCAAAACAAGCGCTCTTAGCTATGAAAAACATAGCATCTTGTGTGCAATGGCCCCGGGTCGAGGTGGTTCTAAGTTATGCCGGTGCCACCGGTGCTCTGGTGGATTCACTGGTGCGCGATGGTGTGCAGGGCATCGTGGTGGCCGCCACGGGGAACGGAACGATCCACCGTGCACTGGAAGGCGCACTGCTGCGCGCCCAGGCTGCCGGAGTGCGTGTGGTGCGTTCCACGCGCTGCCCGGAGGGCCAGATTTTGCCCAAGCCCGGCGATACGTTTGCGGATTCCCGGGGCTTGTCTGCGGTGAAGGCGCGCATCTCGCTGATGCTGGAACTACTGGCGTAACGGCTTTATGGTTGTGCCGCGGTGGCCGCCAACGCCGCGGTGCATGCAAGGTGCAACATTGGCCGCGCGCTGGCCGCACCGGACAAAGGCCGGTGCGTTACCCCAACGTGGAGCGCTTTAGCTGGACAGTGCCTGCAGGGCGCGTGCAGTGATCTCTTCAACGCTGCCCGTGCCGCTGATGGCGCGGTATTTGGGGGCTGCGCCCGGCTGGGCCTTGGCCCAGTTGCTGTAGTAGTCCACCAGGGGGCGGGTCTGGTCGCTGTACACCTGCAGCCGCTTCTTGACAGTTTCTTCCTTGTCGTCTTCGCGCTGGATCAGTTCCTCTCCTGTCACGTCGTCCTTGCCTGCCACCTTGGGCGGATTGAACTTGACGTGGTAGGTGCGGCCGCTGGCAGGGTGCGAGCGGCGGCCGCTCATGCGCTCAATGATGGCGTCAAACGGCACATCGATCTCCAGCACGTAGTCCAGCTTGACGCCGGCTTCCTTCATGGCGTCGGCTTGCGGAATGGTGCGGGGGAAGCCGTCAAACAGGAAGCCGTTGGCGCAATCTGGTTGCGTGATGCGTTCCTTGACGAGTCCAATGATGATGTCATCGCTGACCAGGGCACCCGAATCCATCACGGCCTTGGCCTGCAAGCCCAGCGGTGTGCCAGCCTTGACCGCTGCGCGCAGCATGTCGCCTGTCGAGATTTGCGGGATGCCGTACTTCTGGCAGATGAACGTGGCTTGCGTGCCCTTTCCGGCGCCTGGAGCGCCCAGCAGAATAAGTCTCATGGAAATCCTCGAAGGTTAGAAATCGGCCGGCACTGCTGGCAGAAGGCGCAGGCGCACGCCCAAGACGCAGTACTCTCTTTGCGTTCAAGGATAGCATGTGAGTGCCTTGCCCTGGCTTACGTCAGCGCACCCCTATCAGGTGGCGACGTGCGTGGTTTCAGGCCAGCAGTGCCCGCACCCGGTTCAGATCGGCGGGGGTGTCCACGCCGGGGCCGGGCGCCTTTGCGGTGATGTGCACGGCGATGCGGTGCCCGTGCCAAAGTGCCCGCAACTGCTCCAGCGCCTCCACCGTCTCGGTGGGTGCCTGGGACAGGCCGGGAAACTGCCGCAGAAAACCCGCGCGATAGCTGTAAATGCCGATATGGCGCAGCGGCGCAAATCCGGTCAGGGCAGCAATGCCGGGCGCGG
Organism: Acidovorax sp. JHL-3; assembly: GCF_000526295.1. Lineage (NCBI taxonomy): Bacteria > Pseudomonadati > Pseudomonadota > Betaproteobacteria > Burkholderiales > Comamonadaceae > Acidovorax > Acidovorax sp. JHL-3. The sequence goes on along the minus strand of NZ_JAFU01000001.1, from coordinate 2,756,233 downwards.
CCTGTGCCGCTGCCCCTTGCCACCAGGCCTTGCCTGCATGGTCGCGGGCGTGTGGAATCGGCGCACGGCTGAAGTAATGGGCCAGGCCCCGGGCGTCCAGCACCACCTTGACGACGTTGGGGTTCTCATAATCGGCCAGGGTGTCGATGGCATGGGCTGCGGTACCCATGCTCGCCTCGGGCCGCGCGGGCAGCAGGGCCGCCACGGCGTCGATGAGCGCCGGGTCCATCAGGGGTTCGTCGCCCTGCACGTTGACCACCACCGCATCACCGTCCAGCCCAAGCTGCGTGCAGGCTTCTGCCAGCCGGTCGCTGCCGCTGGCGTGGTCGGTGCGCGTGAGCAGGGCCTGCACGCCGTGGGCCTGGCAGGCTTGCAGAATGCGCGGGTCGTCGGCGGCCACCACCACGCGTGTCGCAGCGCTTTGGACGGCGCGGCGGGCCACATGCACCACCATGGGCAGGCCGGCGATGTCGGCCAGGGGCTTGTCGGGCAGGCGGCTCGATGCCATGCGTGCCGGGATCAGCACCGTAAAGCCCGTTGCCGTGGCTGGGCTCACGCCTGCAGCTCCTCGTCGGTCAGGGTGCGCGCCTCGTTTTCCAGCAGCACGGGAATTCCGTCGCGTACGGGATAGGCCAGTCGCGCGCTGCGCGACACCAGTTCCTGGCGCTCGCGGTCGTAGATCAACGGACCTTTGGTGACAGGGCAGACGAGCAGTTCAAGCAGTTTGGAATCCATGACGGCATTTTCCGGAAATCAGGCAGAGGGGGATGATAGCGGCGTGGCCCGCCACGGCGCGAGCCGGCGATCCAGTGCTTTCATGAAGGCGGGATCGATATCCAGCTCCAGTGGCACCGCCATCGCATCGGGGTGCAGTGACCAGAGCTTCACGGCATCCTTTTCAGTGCAAATAAGGACTATTTCCTTATCTGAAGGGCGCTCCCAGCTATTGAAATCATAGTGATCAGGCAGTGCCTCGGCACCCGCCAGTTGCAGCCCTTGCGCCCGCAGCATGGCAAAAAATTCCTCGGGCCGGGCGACGGCGGCGATGGCGTGCACAGGCTGGTGTTGCAGGGATGCCAAAGCAATCTTCTGGCCGTCTGCGCGCAGGGCATGGGGCGCCAGCTTGCGCTGCATCGCAAAACCGGGAGCACGCCCGGCGGGGGGCTTGCCAGCATGCAACACCCAGTCCACGGGGCGGGGCCAGGGCTCGCGCAGGGGGCCGGCGGGCAGCAAAAAGCCATTGCCCACGCCGTCACTGTTGAAAACGCAGATCTCCAGGTCGCGCGCCAGGGCCAGGTGCTGCAGGCCATCGTCACACACCAGCACATCGGTGCCGGGGTGTGCGGCCCGCAGGGCGCGCGCCGCCGCAATGCGCCGGGGCGCCACAAAAACGGGTGCGTGGGTGGCCCGGGCGATCAGCGTAGGTTCGTCGCCCACCTCTGGCGCCGGGCTGTCGGGCAGCACCGCGCGGCAGTCGTGGGTGCTGCGGCCATAGCCGCGCGAAATCACGCCAGGTTGCCAACCCTGCGCTTGCAAATGCCGCACCAGTGCAATCACTACGGGGGTTTTGCCTGCGCCGCCGGCAATCACGTTGCCCACCACGATGACGGGAACGCCTGCATGTTCGCTGCGCAACCAGCGCAGCCGGTACAACCCGCGCCGCAGTGCCACCAGCGCGCCATAAATCAGAGAAATTGGCCACAGGGCCCAGGCCACAGGCCCGCGTGTACGCCAGACACGCGCCATGCCCGTGGGCGGCGGGCTACCGGTAACCGGGGTGACTGTGGTGGGCGGGGAGGGCGGCTGCGGCCCGGCGGCAGCCATGGTGCCTAGCGGCCGTTGCCCGAACGGGCCGATGCCGAGGACTGCGTTGCGAAGGTGATCTGGCTGAGGCCCACGCGCCGCGCGGCCTCCATCACGGTAACGACCGACTGGTGCGGCGCAGTGGCATCTGCACTGATGATGACCACGCTGTCGCGGCCTGCGCCGGCGGCCTGGCCCAGTGCACGGGCCACAGCGTCCACGCCCTTGCCATCCACTGCAGCCTTGTTGACGGCATAGCGTCCGTCGGCCGCCACGGCCACGATCACCTCCTTGGGATGGTCGCGCTGCTGCTCTGCGTCGGCCACGGGCAGCGTCAGTTGCAGTTCTGTGAACTTGCTGTAGGTGGTGGTCAGCATCATGAAGATGAGGATCACCAGCAGCACGTCGATGAACGGGATCAGGTTGATCTCCGGCTCGTCCTTCTGGCGGGGGCGGAAATTCATCGGCAGGGTCTTTCAGGCGAAGGGCTGGGCGGCACCGTTGTGCTGTGGGCTTACTTGCGCAGCCGCAGGATGTGGCGCACGAACTGCTCGGAAGCCAGCTCCAGCGTGAGCAGATAGGCATCGACGCGGCTGCGGAAATATCGCCAGAAAATCAGCGCCGGAATCGCCACGATCAGGCCGAATGCCGTGTTGTACAGCGCCACCGAAATGCCGTGCGCCAGCTGCGCAGGGTTGCCGCCGCCCATGGCCTGGCTGGCACCGCCGGTGCCCACTTGTGAGCCGAAGATCTCGATCATGCCGATGACGGTGCCCAGCAGTCCCAGCAGCGGGGCCGCCGAGGCGATGGTTGCCAGGGCATTGAGGTATTTTTCGAGCCGGTGTGCCACGGCGCGGCCTGTGCCTTCCATGGTGGCGCGCAGGTCCGCCTCGGTGCACTGGGGGTTGTTGTTGAAGGCGCGCAACCCGCTGGCCAGCACCTCGCCGAGTGCAGAGTTTTGCGCCAGCTGGTTCACCACGTCGGGCGTGGGCACGGCCTTGGCCGAGACGGTAATGGCTTCGTCCAGCAGCTTGGGGGGGGCGACGCGGGCTGTTTTCAGGGCTACAAAACGCTCGAAAATCAGCGCCAGTGCCAGGACGGAGCAGGCGATCAGCGGCCAGATGGGCCAGCCTGCGGCTTGTATGATGGACAGCAATTCTCTCTCCGCTCGGGTGAAGGCAAGCGCTGATTATGACCCAGCTTGTCGGGCCGCCCTGGACACAAAAGGTTACGAGAAGGTACACGCCGAAAGCCTTTTTTTCACCCACAAAATCTGTGGATAACTTTGTGGGCAACTGGGCTTCATGGCCTCGCAAAGTGGCGCCAAACCGTGGCTTCAACAGATTGATGAAAAATTGATCAGTGAAAAATCTTTATAAATCAACAGGTTGCACCAATGTCTGTGGTTTCTGGCGGGTTTGGACGCCAGGCGCCAAAGCGGCTGTCGCTCGCTCCGCGCTGTGGAATAGTCACACTGTGAATCGCCTGCAAACGCTGGCTCTGCCGCATGTCTGAGCCCTCAACCCCAGTGGCGACGCCACGTATCTGGGAAGTTGGCGCCCTGTGCCGCGCCATTGCTGATGCGCTGGAGTCGCGCTTCAACCCTGTGGCCGTGCGCGGCGAGATCACGGGCTTTTCGCGCGCGTCCAGCGGACATTGCTACTTTTCAGTCAAAGACGCGAACGGCCAGTTGCGCTGCGCGATGTTCCGCCGCTCTGCCAGCCTGCTTGACTTTTCGCCGCGCGATGGCGAATTGGTAGAGTTGCGCGGGCGCATCGGCGTGTACGAGGCCCGGGGTGACCTGCAATTCATCGTCGAGAGCATGCAGCGCGCAGGGCAGGGTGCCCTGTTCGAGCAGTTTCTGCGTCTGAAGGCGCAACTGGAGCGCGAAGGCCTCTTTGATGCAACACGCAAACGCCCCCTGCCGTTGCAGCCACGCGGCATTGGCCTGGTCACATCGCCGGGCGCGGCGGCGCTGCATGACGTGGTGACGGCCTTGCGCCGCAGGGTGCCGCATATCCCGGTGGTGCTGGTGCCGGCGCTGGTTCAGGGACCGGCGGCGCCGCAATCGCTGATTGCGGCGCTATCAAAACTGTATCTGCTAGCGCAGGCAGGACAAGGGTCAGAGACCGATTTGGCTCAAAATCCTGCGATTGACGTGATTTTGCTGGTGCGCGGCGGCGGGTCGATGGAAGACCTGTGGGCCTTCAATGACGAGCAGCTTGCGCGCACCATCGTGCAAAGCCCGGTGCCGCTGATTTGCGGCGTGGGCCACGAAACCGATTTCACCATTGCCGACTTTTGCGCCGACCTGCGCGCGCCCACGCCCACGGCAGCGGCCGAGCTCGTGGCCCAGCCGCGCGAGGTGTGGCTCGGTGCGCTGGGCTTGCTGGCGGGCCGGCTGGCCGACGGGCTGCAGCGCCAGCTCGATGTCCGCCATCAGCGGCTGGACCAGGCCGCTGCCCGCCTGGGCCGGCCCTCGGGCCTGGTGGCCCGCCAGCAGATGCAGTTGGCGCGTCTGGCCCAACGCATGCGCCACGGATTGCTATTAAAAATGCAGTGGCTTGCGCAAACCCAGCAAGCGCTAGAGGCCGATTTGCCTGCAAAACTGCACCGACGGCTCGCGCTGCACGCCGATCGGCTGGACCGCGCCGCCCTGCGGCTGCAACTGCTCGACCCGCGCCTGGTGCTGCAGCGTGGGTATGCGCTGCTGACCGACACGCAGGGCCAGGCGGTGACCAGCGTGTGCCAGGCGCAGCCAGGTGATGCCCTGCGCGCCACGTTGGCCGACGGCGCGGTGGATGTCACCGTGGTGCAGCCGCGCCTGTTGTAGCGGGTGGGTAGTGCCGCCGCCGCGCGCACCCACTGTAGGACAAATGCGCCTTTGCGGGGCTGCGGTGGGTGTTGGCATGCCCCATGCAGCACAGGTCTATTGATCTTCCTACAATGCCGGTTCACCTGTGCCCGATCGCCTTGCAGCCGGGTTACGGGGCATCCCAGAATTTCAAACCACGAGGAAACACCATGGAACACACCCTTCCCCCGCTGCCCTATGCCATCGACGCCCTGGCCCCGCACTACAGCCAGGAAACGCTCGAATACCACCACGGCAAGCACCACAACGCTTATGTGGTGAACCTCAACAACCTGCAAAAGGGCACCGAGTTTGAAGCCATGACGCTCGAAGAGATCGTCAAGAAGTCGTCCGGCGGCATCTACAACAACGCTGCCCAGATCTGGAACCACACCTTCTTCTGGAGCTGCATGGCCCCCCAGGGCGGCGGCGAGCCCACGGGCGCGCTGGCTGCGGCCATCAACGCCAAGTTCGGCTCTTACGCCGCTTTCAAGGAAGCCTTCGTCAAGTCGGCCGTGGGCAATTTCGGCTCGGGCTGGACGTGGCTGGTGAAGAAGCCCGATGGCAGCGTGGACATCGTTAACACCGGCGCTGCCGGCACGCCGCTGACCACCGCCGACAAGGCGCTGCTCACGGTGGACGTGTGGGAACACGCTTACTACATCGACTACCGCAACCAGCGCCCCAAGTTTGTCGAAACCTTCCTGGGCAACCTGGTGAACTGGAAGTTCGCCGAAGCCAACTTCGCCTGAAGCAGTTAGCGCAGGCGAAAGCCTCGTCACCAAAAAAAACGGCCCTCGGGCCGTTTTGTGCTTTTTAGGGCTGCAGCGCTTTTCTGGAAAGCGCTTGTAGCTACATAAATAATAGCGAACAGTGACGCATCAACGCTTCGAAAACGGGGCTCCGCCGAGCTTGAAGCCAGCCTTGATGCCCTTCTTGCCAAACCACCCCTGGTTCATCTCCAGCACATAGCGCACGGGTTTGGTCGAGCAATGCGAGTCGGTGGTTTGCGGCTTCATGTCGGCCAGGTTCACGATGGTGCCGTCGTCGGCCACAAACGCAGCCGTCAGTGGCAGCAAGGTGTTTTTCATCCAGAAGCACTGCACGCCGGGCTGGTCAAAAATGAACAACATGCCTTCTTGCGTCGGCATCTCCTGGCGATGCATCAGGCCGATCTGGCGCTCCTGCGGGGTCTGCGCCACCTGGGCGTCGATGCGGTGCATGCCGGCAGTCAGCTCAACACGTTGCAGGGCCAGCTGGGGTGCGTTCTGGGCGGGGGTGGCAGTGGTCCACAACGCCAGCAAAGCGGCGGCCAAGCGGGCCATTGCAGGGCTGACGGCGCGGCGAGCGCGGCGTTGATCAGGGGCGCAGGAAACGTGGGAACCGAGGGTCATCGTTGTCATGGGCAGTCTTTCAGCAATAGCAAACGATAGCAGGGGGCGCACAGGCGGGGGCCGCCCCCCAAAACAAAGCCATCCGAACCGCGCAGATTGTTTCACAGGGGCCATTCGGGACGCTTGCATGCCGAATGGCTGGAAGGGCGGTTTTACCCACCGCCACCAGGTTCGCCTGCGGTGTGATCTTCATCCGATGTGCGTGGGCCGGGCAGCTGCCATGGGGCTGTTGGATCAAAAAATTGGCCAATTTAATCTCCTGATTCCGCATCGTGAGATTACATTGCAAAATAACCGGTTGGTGCGCAGAACAAGTAAGCACAATGGCGCTGTTCGATCAGCGCTACCGGCCGGTGCCCCAGCTGGTGGTTTTTTCAGCCATTTCTTGAGACATAAGCGATGAGTACCCAGCAACCCACCATCATCTACACCCTGACCGACGAGGCACCTCGCCTGGCCACTGCTTCTTTCCTGCCGATCGTGCGCACCTTTGCGGCGCCTGCGGGCATCAATGTGACCGAAAGCGACATCTCGGTGGCGGCCCGCGTGCTGGGTGAGTTTCCCGAGTGCCTGAGCGACGACCAGAAGGTGCCGAATGCGCTGGCTGCGCTGGGCAAGAAGACCCTGGAGCCCGACGCCAACATCATCAAGCTGCCCAACATCAGTGCCTCGGTGGGCCAGCTGATCGCCTGCATCAAGGAATTGCAGGGCAAGGGCTATGCGATCCCTGATTACCCTGAAGACCCCAAGACCGACGAAGAAAAGTCGATCCGCGCGCGTTATGCCCGCTGCATTGGCAGTGCCGTGAACCCCGTGCTGCGCGAGGGCAACTCCGACCGCCGCGCACCCAAGGCCGTGAAGGAATACGCGCGCAAAAACCCCCACAGCATGGCCGAGTGGAGCCAGGCCTCGCGCTCGCACGTTTCGCACATGCATGCTGGCGACTTCTACCACGGTGAAAAATCGCTCACGCTGGACAAGGCCCGCGATGTGAAGATGGAGCTGCTCACCAAGAGCGGCAAGACCATCGTCTTGAAGCCCAAGGTGTCGCTGCTCGACCGCGAAATCATCGACAGCATGTTCATGAGCAAGAAGGCGCTCGTCGAGTTCTATGAAAAAGAAATCGAAGACGCCCGCAAGACCGGCGTGATGTTCTCGCTGCACGTCAAGGCAACGATGATGAAGGTGTCGCACCCCATCGTGTTCGGCCACTGCGTGAAGATTTTCTACAAAGACGCGTTTGCCAAGCATGGCAAGCTGTTCGACGAGCTGGGCGTGAACGTGAACAACGGCATGGCCAACCTGTACGAAAAGGTCGCCACCTTGCCCACCGCCCAGCGCGAAGAAGTCCTGAAAGACCTGCACGCCTGCCACGAAGGCCGCCCCGAGCTGGCCATGGTCGATTCGGCCAAGGGCATCACCAATTTCCACTCGCCCAACGACATCATCGTGGACGCCTCCATGCCCGCCATGATCCGTAACGGCGGCAAGATGTGGGACGCCAACGGCCGTCTGAAGGACGTCAAGGCCGTGATGCCCGAGTCGACCTTTGCCCGCATCTACCAGGAGATCATCAACTTCTGCAAATGGCACGGCGCCTTTGATCCCAAGACCATGGGCACGGTGCCCAACGTGGGCCTGATGGCCCAGCAGGCCGAGGAATACGGCTCGCACGACAAGACGTTTGAGATCACCGAAGACGGCGTGGCCAACATCACCGACCTGGCAACGGGCGAAGTGCTGCTTTCGCAAAATGTGGAAGCCGGCGATATCTGGCGCATGTGCCAGGTCAAGGACGCCGCCATTCGTGACTGGGTGAAGCTGGCCGTCAACCGCGCCCGCAACTCGGGTATGCCTGTGGTGTTCTGGCTGGACTCGTACCGTCCGCACGAGGCGCAACTGATCACCAAGGTCAAGATGTACCTGCACGAGCACGACATTGCGGGTCTCGATATCCAGATCATGAGCCAGGTGCGCGCGATGCGTTACACGCTGGAACGCGTGGTCCGCGGCCTGGACACCATCAGTGCCACCGGCAACATCCTGCGCGACTACCTCACCGACCTGTTCCCCATCATGGAACTGGGCACCAGCGCCAAAATGCTGTCCATCGTTCCCCTGATGGCGGGTGGCGGCATGTATGAAACCGGTGCGGGCGGCTCGGCACCCAAGCATGTGCAGCAGCTGGTGGAAGAAAACCACCTGCGTTGGGACTCGCTGGGTGAGTTCCTGGCGCTGGCCGTATCGCTGGAAGACCTGGGCCTGAAAACCGGCAACGCCAAGGCCAAGGTGCTGTCCAAGACGCTGGACGCCGCCACCGGCAAGCTTCTGGACAACAACAAGAACCCTTCGCCCAAGACCGGCCAGCTCGACAACCGTGGCAGCCAGTTCTACCTGGCCCTGTACTGGGCGCAAGAACTGGCCGCGCAGACCGACGATGCCGACCTGGCAAAGCGCTTTGCCTCGCTGGCCCAGCAACTGGCCGCCAACGAGCAAAAGATCGTCGACGAGCTCAACGCCGTGCAGGGCAAGCCCGCCGATATCGGTGGTTACTATCTGCCCGATGTCTCCAAGCTCGATGCCGTGATGCGGCCCAGCCCCACCCTGAACGCGGTGCTTGCCGCCGTCTGACGCCGCAACGCGGCTGCCCGTGATGCACGGCAGCCGCCCCAGGCCAAACCGATCTGCCGTGCTGCGGGCCAACGCCCGCCGTGCGGCATTTTTCATGGGGCGGAGCCACCCAACCGGCAGAAGGCGTCAGCCCGCACGCCCGGTGGCCTCTTGCACAGCAGAGCCGCTAAAATTCAGGCGTTTTACGGATTTTTCCAAACCCGCTGCAGTTCATTCCAACATCCCACCGGAGACACCCGCTCATGACCACCTACCAGCACATCAAAGTGCCTGCCGAAGGCCAGAAAATCACCGTCAATGCCGACATGTCCCTCAATGTGCCGGACCAGCCGATCATTCCCTTCATCGAAGGCGACGGCACCGGTGCCGACATCACGCCCGTGATGCTCAAGGTGGTGGACGCTGCCGTGGCCAAGGCCTACGGCGGCAAGAAGAAGATCCACTGGATGGAAGTGTTTGCGGGTGAAAAATCCACCAAGGTGTATGGCCCCGATGTGTGGCTGCCCGAAGAAACGCTGCATGCCGTCAAGGACTATGTGGTTTCCATCAAGGGCCCGCTGACCACGCCCGTGGGCGGTGGCATCCGCTCGCTGAACGTGGCGCTACGCCAGGAGCTTGACCTGTACGTCTGCCTGCGCCCCATCCAGTATTTTGACGGCGTGCCCTCGCCCGTGAAAGAGCCGCACAAGACCAACATGGTCATCTTCCGTGAAAACTCGGAAGACATCTACGCGGGCATCGAGTTTGAAGCCGAGAGTGAAAAGGCCAAGAAGCTCATCAAGATCCTGCAGGACGATTTTGGCGTCAAGAAGATCCGCTTTCCCAACACGTCGGGCATCGGCATCAAGCCCGTGTCGCGTGAAGGAACCGAGCGGCTGGTGCGCAAGGCCATCCAGTACGCCATCGACAACGACAAGCCCAGCGTGACCATCGTGCACAAGGGCAACATCATGAAGTTCACCGAAGGCGGCTTCCGTGACTGGGCTTACGGCCTGGCAGCCAAGGAGTTTGGCGCCGAGTTGATCGACGGCGGCCCCTGGATGAAGTTCAAGAACCCCAAGACGGGCAAAGAAATCACCATCAAGGACAGCATTGCCGACGCCTTCCTGCAGCAAATCTTGCTGCGCCCGGCCGAATACTCGGTGATCGCCACGCTCAACCTGAACGGTGACTATGTGTCTGACGCGCTGGCAGCCCAGGTGGGCGGCATCGGCATTGCTCCTGGCGCCAACCTGAGCGACACCATCGCCATGTTTGAAGCCACGCACGGCACGGCTCCCAAATACGCGGGCAAGGACTACGTGAACCCCGGTTCCGAAATCCTCTCGGCCGAAATGATGCTGCGCCACATGGGCTGGACCGAAGCGGCCGACCTCATCATCAGCTCGATGAAAAAGTCGATTGCCAGCAAGAAGGTGACCTACGACTTCGCCCGCCTGATGGACGGCGCCACGCAGGTGAGCTGCTCGGGTTTTGGGCAGGTCATGATCGACCACATGTGAGCTGGCCTGCCAGCGGTCGCTGGCATCAAAAAAGCCCCCGTGCTTTTAAGGCCTAGGCGTTGGCCAAAAGTGTGGATGGAGCAGGGTGTAAGCCACAGCAGGCCTCCGGATTACTTGCACAGTTATCTATCACATATAAAAAGCATTTCAGCTTCAATAGTGATAAAATTCTGTGCAAATGAATACGAGCTGCACCCTCCAACTGTTCGCTAACGGCGCTTGGTGCGACGTGGGAAGCGTAAGTCTGCTGGGCCCTGAAGCACAAGGCTGGCGCAGCAAGACGTATACCGGCTACTCGGTGGAGTGGGCCATCGAGCACGGCGGAGCGCGAGACGCTCATGCCTTTGCCTGTCGCTTCCCGGTGGGTCTCCAAGCGTTCGAGCATCCGCACTGGCCCGTTTTCCTTATCGATATGTTGCCGCAGGGCTTTGGGCGAGAAGAGCTTCTCCGCAGACTGGGGCTATCTGTAACGGCAGGGGAAAGCGTGGACTGGCGGCTGCTGCTCGCGGGTGCGGGCAACTCGGTAGGAAACCTGCGCGTGAAGGAGGCCGCGAGCTGGCTAGCCGCGAACGCTGGTCCGCTACGGGGCTTCACGGACGATGAGGTGGCCGAACGGGGAGACAACTTCGCGGAGTACCTGGCCTCGCACGGACTGTTTGTGGCTGGCTCCTCTGGGGTACAGGGCGAGTGGCCCAAGATTTTGCTCACGAGAGCAGAGGATGGGCTGCTGTACCTGGACCACACACTTGCGGATGCGCGGGCGCGGGAGCACTACATCGTCAAGTTCGGACGGGGCAGCAACGAGGCCCTTGCCTCCATCCTGCGGCATGAAGCCGCTTATATGGCGTTGGCACGAATGCTGGGGCTTCGCGTGCATGCGGACCTCGTACTGCTCAAGCGAGCGCTTTTCATACCGCGGTTCGACCGCCAAGTGACGGGCGGGGGTGTTCTCCGCCTAGGGCAAGAGAGTATCGCGACGTTGACGGGCAACCCTGGCTTCGATGCGGTGCCCAGCCACGACGAAGTGTGCCGGCAGCTGCTGCGGCAATGTATCCACCCGCTTGCGGAAGTGCTTGAGTACATCAAGCGGGATGTGGCCAACCTGGCTCTGGGGAACAAAGACAACCACGCACGAAATACCGCAGTCCAGCGCGACTTCAGTGGTGGTATCCGCCTGACACCCCTCTACGACTTCGCGCCGATGTACCTCCACCCTGACGGAATCGCCCGTCGCATCCGATGGGAGGGCAATGACAGTAGCGCTCCAGACTGGAACAGGGTCATCGACAAGGTGTGTGAGATTGCGCAGACCCTCAGGAATGAGAAGCGGATGCCTTCTGCGCAGAAAAAAGCGTTGCGCGAGGTGTGCCGCCCGGTATTGGTTGAAGGCTTGCGCCCGATGGCTGAGCCTCTGAAAAAGATTGCAGCCCACGGTACTGACTTCGGCTTGGAACCAGCGGTACACGCTCACATCAAGCGCGGAATTGAGGCGCAAGCCCAGCGATTGACCGCGCTGACTTGAACTGGACGCCGACATGGACAAGCGATACGAAACCTTGACCCTGCCTCAGCAGCTGGAACTGCGTAAGAAGGCTATCAACGACGTGCTGGCGAATCCGCAATGGAGCCTGGCGCAGGCCGTGCGCCATCTGAAGAAGACGATGCATCTCACCACTGCAGAACTGGCCAAGTTGGCGGGAATATCGTTTCGCACGCTGCAAGACATTGAGCGCGAGAAAAGTGAGGGAACGGTCCAGACAATGAACCGGGTCTTCGGCGTGCTCGGACTCAAGCTCGGTGTAGTCCGCGTGTCGTACGACGACGAGTTTCGTGCCGCGTCGGCCCCCGAGTCCGTGCAGGAAGCCTGAGGACGGGGCGTAGGCCGTCGAATCGCTAAGCATCTCAGGTACTGGAGAAATTTCCGGCAGGAAAAAGCCCTCTGAACCGGAAAGGCTCAGAGGGCGAAGCAGGTGCCGAGTTGGCTGACGTCAACACTTTAAGCCAACGCCTAGCTTTTAAGGCACCGGGGGCTTTTTCATGTCGGCTCGGCCGGGAGTGCGGCGTCAGTTTGCTTTCAAAGCAATAGCGTTCAGCGCTGATTGCACGGGGTCTAGGGGCCTAAAAGGCACTCCATCGCCCCCGGCATTCAGTGTTCCACGTACCACGCATCCTTCAAGGCGCTCACCGTGGCCTCGGCCACTTCTGGCTGTGCGGCAAGCCAAGCCTGGGTGGCTTGGCGGTCGTCCTCGGTGGCAGAGCCGCGCAGGTATGCCATTACGAAACCCTCGCTCACCCAGCCAGATGCTGCCAGGTTGCGGGGCAGGATCAACTCGTTCAGAAGGCGGTCCATCAGCGCCTCTTCCTGGTCGGGCGTCAGGGTCTGCTTCAACTTCAGCTCGTACTCGAACCCGAGTTCCTGAAATTCGCCCACGCGCATCTTCTTGCGAAGGCGTCGGCTGCGTTGCTTGTTGAATGGAAGTGACATGGAGATTGCTCGTAAAAGGTGAATGAGGATGCGTGCCCGCGATTGTCGCCCGGAAGGCGCCGCGGGCCCGGATACGCGCGGGGCTTGTGCCGCCGGGGCGTTAAATCCCCAGTAACTTCGCCACGTAATCCGCATCCTTGTCGCCACGGCCGGAGAGGTTCACGAGGATGTCGGTGTCCTTGCTCAGCGTGGGCGCCACGCGCATTGCCCAGGCCACGGCATGGGCGCTTTCCAGCGCGGGGATGATGCCTTCCACGCGCGAGAGCTGCATGAACGCATCCAGGCATTCCTTGTCCGTCGCCGACTCATACTGCACGCGCCCGATGTCCTTGAGGTAGCTGTGCTGCGGCCCCACGCCAGGATAGTCCAGGCCTGAGGCGATGCTGTGCACGGCGGCGGGCACGCCGGGGGCGTCTTCCAGCACATAGCACTTCATGCCGTGGATCTCGCCGGGCTTGCCCATGCTCAGCGTGGCCGCGTGGCGGCCGGGCTTGTCGGTGCCTTCGCCCGAAGGCTCCACGCCCACCAGCTTCACGCTGGCATCACCAAGGAAGGCGGTGAACATGCCCATGGCATTGCTGCCGCCGCCCACGCAGGCGGTCACGTAATCGGGCAGCTTGCCGTGCTTGGCCTGGAACTGCTCGCGCGCCTCGCGGCCGATGATGCTCTGGAAGTCGCGCACCATCATCGGGAACGGGTGCGGGCCCACCACCGAGCCGATGGCGTAGATGTAGTCCGTGGGGTTGGTCAGATACTCCTCGAAGGCGCTGTCCACGGCTTCCTTCAGCGTGGCGGCGCCGCGCGTCACCGGCACCAGCTTGCAGCCCAGGATGCGCATCTTGGTGACGTTGGGGTGTTCTTTTTCGATATCCACCTGGCCCATGTGGATCTCGCACGGAATACCCACCAGCGCGCAGGCCGTGGCCAGCGCAACGCCGTGCTGGCCCGCGCCCGTCTCGGCAATCACCTTCTTCTTGCCCATGAACTTGGCCAGCAGCGCCTCGCCCAGGCAGTGGTTGATCTTGTGCGCGCCGGTGTGGTTCAGGTCCTCGCGCTTGAGGTGGATCTGCGCGCCACCCAGCTGCGCCGACAGCCGCCTGGCGTGAAAAATGGGGCTGGGCCGGCCCACGTAGTCGGCACACAGCTGCGCCAGCTCGTCCTGAAAATCCTGCCGCTGCGTGATTTCGGCATAGGCGGCGTTGATGTCGTCCATGGCCTGCTTGAGGTGCGGCGGCACCAACTGGCCGCCATAGGGGCCGAAGAAGCCAGCGGTGTCGGGCATGGGGGCGAAGTCGGTAGAAGCTGTCATCGCAGATGGTGGAAGAGGGTGGTTAAAAGAACTTCAGTTTTGATAGCTGCCCGCGCTTTTCTGGCGTGCGCTACAAGCCATTTTCATGCTGAACCATTGCGGCGCCCTTACGGGTTGCCAGCCGCAGCACGGGCCAATATACGCCCATGCCGCGCCCCACGGTTCGATGCATGCCCCCCGGTTGCGGCGCCGCACCGCGCCGCCACAGAATCGCCCATGCACCTGCAACCCTACCAAAGCGTGAACGGCACACCCTTCACCGCCACGCGCGACGATGTGATCCGTGCCCACGGCCAGCCGCGCAGCGAATCGCGCAACTCCGTGGGCCTGACCGCGCTGGACTATGGCGATGTGGTCTACCGCTTTCAAGACAGCGGCCGGCTGGAAGAAGTGACCGTCGGTGCCGAGGTGCTGCACCTGGGCCCCGTGGCCGTGCCGTTCCGCGACCTGGCAGCGTTCGTCCAATCGAGCGACAGCACGGTTTTTGACCGCGCGGGGTTTCTCGTCAGCCCGCTGTACGGAATTGCCTTTGTGCCGGGGGAGCCCTGCTGGGTGACGGCGCTGGCGCGGCATTGCATGGCAGAGTGGGTGGCTCTCAGGGTCTCGTAAGAGAAAATTCCCAATCGCGCTGGCAGGTGTGTCTCGGGTGCTTTTTGCTCGGACCCTGTGCAGCCCCGGGCAAAAAGCCGACAAGCCCGTGTGTCACGTATTCTTGAAACATGCACTGTGCATAAGCGCCCAGTTTTCTCGCATCAAAGGAGTTTTTATGAGCTACATCCTTCAAGTTGATTTTCCGTACACCGGCCCCTGGGGTCAGGAAATGGCCGCAGCCATGGACGGACTTGCCCGATCCATCGCCAATGAGCCCGGTTTGGTCTGGAAGATTTGGACAGAGAACCAGGAAGCCAACGAGGCCGGCGGTATCTATTGCTTCAAGGATGCCCAGAGCGCACAGGCTTATTTGGCCATGCACACCGCACGGCTGAAGAGCTTTGGAATCTCTCAGGTGAATGGCAAGATTTTTCTCGTGAATGAAGCGCTGTCGAAGATCGATGCCGGACCGGTTTAGGAATTTGATCGATCATCAACTAAAAAGGCGCGATGAAGCGCCTTTTTTTGTGAAACCTAATAGGGCGCTTAATTGGAATCTGACCCCAGTTATTGTGACCCCAGTTATTGTTTACCGCCTCATGTCATAAACGTCGCTTTCTATAATCATTTTAAATGATGAACCGTTTGAAATAATTATTGCAGTAGGGCGATATGAATATTGATACCCATAACCGGCACACGTGAGAATCTTGTTGTCATCAAATATTATTACTCTGTCATACTCGCATCCTTCAAAGCTATCTGACTTCTTTCCGTTTCCGTCTTGGTAGCCTGCAACTGTCTTGCTCGCGATGATTGTGTACCCGACAAAGCGGGCGAGCTGACTGGTTATATCTGCGAATGCAGATGTTGTACTCGTTAAAAACGCCAGCAGTAAGAGTTGTTTTTTCATTTTTACGAACCTCCAAATGATGATGCCTAACTGTCGCCCTGAGTTCAGCTGCCGCCGTAGACGGTTGGCTGCGACGAAAGGTTAGGCTAGAAATCCAGCTTACTTACTCCGAACTTCATGCAGAAGAGTGCAAAAGCTATGAATGCAATATAACCGAGCACTTGAATAAGTTTTCCCCAGAATGCTTGCTTGATATTTTCTATTCTTTCTGAGCGCGATCTAACTGGTGATTTGTTCATATCTCAATAGTTTCAAATGTGTCATTAACTGTTCGTTGGAGTCTGTTTGATCATTGAGAGGCCGAGTCAAGTACCTAGGCCAACGCCAATTATGTCAGTTGCTATGAATGCTGGATTTCCTGACATGACAGCAATCGCGCAGGCAATACCAGCACCGATAAAAACGGTGGTTTTTGATTTTCCTAGTGCAGCAGCAATCACTGGTGGGATAGCGTGTCCTGCCGCTACGACAATTACAAACAAACTCATTTTTTCTCCACAAGAGTAGTTCAAGCGTGTGACATTTAACGTTTGACGTGAGGGGCCGCCGTAGCGGCGAAGCCGCGAAGGGAACCCACAAGCGCAGCTTGTGGGCGGTCCCTCTCGATGGAATGGTTAGCCTTCATGGCGACGCCACCAACTGGGCGATGATTGCACCCACCGATAGGGCTAGTGCAACCAAGGACACGCCAAGCGACCAGGCAAATTTAGAGTGCTCTTGGTCTTGACCAGCAAGAATGGCTGCGAGGTACGGCAAGTTTATGGCGTGACGCAGGTCACCAGCTCTTTGGGTGAACAGATGGACATAACTGTTTTCGCCAGATTGATACCGATACTTATGATCAAGGTGATAGTAGAGGTAGCCAAATAAAACATGCTTGTCGGTATCAAGCTTTTTCGCGAGCGCCTCAAGATCGATTGCAACCATGACCTTGCCAACATGTGAGCCTTCTACGGGGAAAGATTACTCATACGTATCGTAGATGCAGCGGAGCACTTGTCTTTCGGTGGGAATGCGCTTGGACATAATGGCTAACTAGAATTAGACGACTTCAGTTCAACTCACACTCGCCGGATAAAAACAGTGCACGTCGAGTTTTCCCTGGGGTTTTGCGGCTTGCCGCTATTTAGGCAAACCTAAAAATTTGCAGTCGAAAAATGACAACGGGCGCTGTAACTACATGCTACAGCACCCGTATTGTGATCGGCTGACAGAAAAACCCAGCTATGCCTGCTTCTTCTGAAGCATCTTGATCACGCTCGAGAAATCCTCTCCGCCGTGCCCCGCAATGCTGTGCGCCGCGTAGATCGCGCGGGCCATGCCGCCCAGTGGGGTGCTGGCTTTCACGGCTGTGGCGTTTTCCTGGGATAGCCCCAAGTCCTTGAGCATCAAGTCTGTGCCAAAGCCACCTGTGTAGCCCTTGCTGGCGGGGGCGTTTTCGTGCACACCGGGGTAGGGGTTGTACTTTTCCAGCGCCCAGTTGCCGCCCGAGCTGCGGCGCATGATTTCTGACAGCACCTTGGGGTCGAGGCCGTTGGCCACGCCCAGGGCGATGGCCTCGCTGGTGCCGACCATCAGAATGCCCAGCAGCATGTTGTTGCAGATCTTGGCGGTCTGGCCTGCGCCCACGGCGCCGGCGTGGAAGATGTTGGCACCCATCTTTTCGAGCAGGGGGCGGGCGCGCTCCAGTGCGGGGGGCGTGCCGCCCACCATGAAGGTGAGGGTGCCCGCAATGGCGCCACCGGTGCCACCAGAAACGGGGGCGTCGATGAAGTCAACGCCTTGCGCTTGGGCGGCCTGGGCCACTTTTTGGGAGGTGGCGGCGGCGATGGTGGAGCTGTCGATCACCAGCGCCCCCTTGGCGATGTGGGCCAGCAGGCCGCTCTGGCCGTTGCTGCCCAAAAACAGCGCTTCCACATGCTGGCTGGCGGGCAGCATGGTGATGATGGCCTCGGCGCCTTGCACTGCGGCGGTGGCGCTGGCGGCAATGGCCACGCCGTCAGCGGCCAGCTTGTCGCAGGCGGGTTTTGACAGGTCGAACGCCTGGACTTCGTGGCCTGCCTTGAGCAGGTTCAGGGCCATGGGGCCGCCCATGTTTCCGAGGCCGATGAATGCGATTTTCATGGTGTTGTCTCCTTGTGGTGATGTGGGTGATGGGTCGGAAATTTTTATGAATTTGATAGCTGCTAGCGCTTTATGGATAAGGGCTGGGGGCTAAAAAGGCTTGAAATTACGGAGAGTCGTCGCCAAAAATGCTGTGGCGCTTGCCGCTGGGGGTTGGCGGCGTTGGGGGTGGTTGCGGGCCGGCTGCCGCACGTTTGCGCGGTGGCGTGGCTTTGGCTTGCGGGTTGTAGGCCAGGGCTTCTGCGAACCACAAATTCCATTGCGCACGCGTGGCGTAGCCGTTGGGCTCGATCCAGAAGTAGCCCTGCATCTTGCCTTCGGGCGACAGCTCGCGCGTGTTCTGCATTTCCTGAAATTCGGCATGCCGTGTGGGCGGCAATCGCACCAGCAGTTCGTCGCCCTTGATGCCCATGCACAGCTTGCCGTCCACAAAAAAGCAGTAGCTGCCAAACAGCGTGCGTTCTTCCACATCGTTGCGCTGCGCCAGCGCGGCGCGCACGGCGTCGATCAGGTGCAGGGTTTCATCGCTGAGAGGGCGGGCGGGCATGGTTTACATGAAATGGGCTGCTAGCGCTTTATGGATAAGCGCAATCAGCTATGAAAAAGCTAGCGAATGACATCGGGCGCATCGCCTTCGAGCATGCGCCGCGCAATGATCACGCGCATGATTTCGTTGGTGCCTTCGAGGATCTGGTGCACGCGGGCGTCGCGCAGCAGGCGTTCCAGCGGGTATTCGCGGATGTAGCCGTAGCCGCCGTGCAACTGCAGGGCATCGTTGACCACGTTGAAGCCCGCATCGGTGGCGAAGCGCTTGGCCATGGCGCAATAGGTGCTGGCATCGCGCGCACCGGCGTCGAGCTTGCTGGCGGCCAGGCGCACCATCTGGCGCGCGGCAACGAGTTCGGTGGCCATGTCGGCCAGCTTGAACTGCAGGGCCTGGAAGCTGGCGATGGATTTGCCAAACTGCTTGCGGTCGTGCATGTACTGCTGGGCGGCGTTGAGTGCGCCTTGCGCCGCGCCCACCGAGCAGGTGGCGATGTTGATGCGCCCGCCGTCCAGCCCCTTCATGGCGATCTTGAAGCCTTCGCCCTCGCGGCCCAGCAGGTGGTTGGCGGGGATGCGCACGTTATCAAAGCTGATGGTGCGTGTGGGCTGGCTGTTCCAGCCCATCTTGTGTTCCTTCTTGCCATAGGTGATGCCGGGCGCATCGGCGGGCACCACAAAGGCGCTTATGCCGCCCGCGCCCGAGGCAGCGTCGCCCGTGCGCGCCATCAGCACCAGCACATCGGTGGCGCCCGCGCCGCTGATGAAGGCCTTGCTGCCATTGAGGATGTATTCGTGGCCCGCCAGCTCGGCGCGCGTCTTGAGCGAGGCGGCGTCCGAGCCCGCGCCGGGCTCGGTCAGGCAGTAGCTGGCCAGTTTCTGACCGGTGGTGAGCAGCGGCCCCCAGTGGTCGCGCACCGCGGGCGTGGCCCAGGTGCCCAGCATCCAGGTGGCCATGTTGTGGATGGTGATGAAGGCGGTGGTGCTGGGGTCCACGGCCGCCATTTCTTCAAAGACCAGCGTGGCGTCGAGCCGGGGCAGGGCGAGGCCACCGGCGGCTTCAGGCGCATACAGGCCGCAAAAGCCCAGCTCGCCCGCCTTGGCAATCGCCTCTTTGGGGAAGATGCCTTCGGCATCCCACAACGCCGCGTGTGGGGCCAATTCGGCCTGGGCAAAGTCGCGTGCGGTCTGGGCAAAGGCGCGTTGTTCTTCGGTGAGTTCAAAGTCCATGGGGGAATCTCGCAGGTGTCTTGCGACTAATGGGGTCTGTCAGGGCTTTGCAGGCGTGTCGGCGCTGAGCCAGCGCATGATGCCCTGGCGCCGCTGCTGCGTTTCGCGCGTCAGGCACTCGTGGTAGGTGCGCGGGCCATCGGGCTGCTGCTCGGTGGCCCGCGTGGCCTGCTTGCAGCGGGCAACGCGATCGCGCTGCCAGGCGCTGTGCTCCTGGCGCAGCTGCGGGCGCTCGTGGGCCGACAGGGCCCGCATCACGTCGCCATACAGCACGGCAATGGTGGTGTCGGCCGCCTGAAAATCCTGCACCGCGCAGGCATTGACCTCAGCCACGGTGCCACCCGGGCGGCAGGCGGCGCCCGCCTGTGCCCAGGCACCACCCACCTGCAACGCAAGCAGGGCGGCGATGACGATCGGCTGACAGCCCCTCATCATTTCAGCTATCGCTAGCGCTGCGCGCCGCCCGCGTCGCATGCAACGGGCGCGACCCAGGCCAGGGCTCCCGCGCAAGGGCCGCCCCGCCGCGCCGGGAGCGTCCCCCTGCCCGCAGCGCGCAGCGCTGCGAGAGCGGGGGGAAGGCCCGAAGGGCCTCAGGGGGGTGTTTCATTTCAGGCTAATCGTCGTGTTCACGCCCTGGCCAGCGGTGCTGTCATCAAACCAGCGTGCCGTCACGGTCTTCGTCTGGGTGTAGAACAGGATGACCTGCTTGCCGTAAGGGCCCAGGTCGCCCAGCTTGGAGGCGCGCGAGCCGGAGAACGAGAACAGCGGCACCGGCACAGGCACCGGCACGTTGATGCCGACCTGGCCGACGTCAATCTCTTCCTGGAACTTGCGCGCTGCAGCGCCACTTTGCGTGAACACGGCGGTGCCGTTGCCGTTGGGGTTGGAGTTGATGAACTCGATGGCTTCGTCCAGGTTGGCGGCGCCCACCAGGCACAGCACGGGGCCAAAGATTTCCTGGTCATAGATCACCATGCCGGGCTTGACGCCGCTGAAGATGGTTGGGCCGACGAAGTTGCCCTTCTCGTAGCCGGGCACGGTAGGCTTGCGGCCGTCGAGTTCCAGCGTGGCGCCGTCGGCAATGCCGCGTTCGATCAGGCCTTCAATGCGCGACAGTGCGGCGCACGAGATGACGGGGCCCACGTCCGTGCCCTTTTCGGTGCCGCCGCTGATCTTGAGCGTCTTGGCCTTGGCCACCAGGTCGGGAATCCACTTCTGTGCTTCGCCCACCAGCACCACCACGGGCAGGGCCATGCAGCGCTGGCCAGCGGCGCCGAACGAGGCACCGGCGATGGCGTTGAGGGTCTGCTCCTTGTTGGCGTCGGGCAGGATGATGGCGTGGTTCTTCGCGCCCATCATGCACTGCGCGCGCTTGCCGGCCAGGGTGGCGCGGTTGTACACATGCGTGCCCACCTTGGTGGAGCCCACGAACGACACGGCCTTGATGTCCGGGTGGTCGCAGATGGCGTTCACGGCCATTTCGCCGCCGTGGATCACGTTCAGCACGCCGGGCGGCACGCCAGCTTCGAGGGCCAGTTCGCACAGGCGCATGGTGACCATGGGGTCTTGCTCGGAGGGCTTGAGCACGAAGGTGTTGCCCGTGGCAATGGCCATGGGGAACATCCACAGCGGGATCATGGCCGGGAAGTTGAACGGCGTGATGCCGGCGCACACGCCCAGGGGCTGCAGCAGGGTGTAGGTGTCTACGCCGCCAGCCACGTTGTTGGCCAGCTCGCCCAGCTGCAGGTTGCCGATGCTGGCGGCATGCTCCACCACTTCCAGGCCACGGAACACATCGCCCTCGGCGTCGGGCAGGGTCTTGCCCTGTTCGGCCGTCAGCATGGCGGCCAGTTCGCCCATGTTTTCGCGGATGAGCTGCTGGAGCTTGAGAAAGACGCGGGCGCGCGCGCCGATGGGGGTTTTCTTCCAGGTCTTGAAGGCTTCCTTGGCAGAGGCCACGGCAGCGTTGATTTCTTCAGCGGTGGCAAACGGCACGCGGGCCAGCACCTGCTGCGTGGCGGGGTTGACCACGTCGCGCCATTCGGTGGTCTTGGATTCGACGAACTTGCCGCCGATCAGCAGCTTGACGGTGGGGGCCTTGACGGCGGTGGATGCATCCATGGGTTTTGTCTCCTGAATAAGAACGGGGCGGCAACAATGCCGACTGCACGCATGGTAGCTGTGCGAAATTATCTGCACAAGAGACAATAACGCACCTGAGATTTGCAAATTTGCACAGTGCGGGCCGCCTGGGATGCCGCTCGGAGACCGCCATGGGCCGGGCCAACTGCATCACCTTTTGCCTGCGGCCGTGCCTTTGCTGTGGCACCGGGTGGTGGCTTACCCATTTGCTCCTGAAAAAAATAGCTGTAGACGCTTTATTTGTAAGCGCCAAAGGCATTTTTGTTGGATTTTTACGGTGCTATTCAGTCCCGGCTGTACCCAGCACGCGTTGCGCCCAAGCGGGCAGGCGAGCTGCCAGTGTCGTGGTGGCACTGGCGGTGCGAACGGCCACCAGGCGTGTGCCGCCTTCGGTCACGTCCATGGCGTCGTAAAGGTAGGCCGCATCGGCCCATTGCACGGCCTGCGTGAGGTGGGCCATGGTGCGCGGGTAGCGCGCCAGGATGCGCTCGGGTGGCACAGGGTGGCCGCCTTCGCGCACGCGCTGCGCCACACGGTCGAGCAGGCGGGCCGGGTCGTCCAGCGCCACGATGTACAGCGCAACGGTAAAGCCGTGGCGCTGCGCTTCTTTGATCAATGCCAGTTTGGACGGGTGGGAGAACACGGTTTCACTTGCAAACGGCGTGCGATCTGCGAGCAGGCGTGCGCGGCGCGCGTCGGCCCAGGCGCGGGCGGCTTCAGAGCGCTCCTGGGCATTGGCGATGTGCTGCAGATATTCGCGCTCGTGCAGGTCGGCGTTCACGAATTCCAGCGGTGGGCCCAGCAAGCCTTCGCGCACCAAAGCGCGGTAGAGGGTGGACTTGCCCGCGCCATTGGGGCCGGCGAGCAGATGGAACCACAGCGGCGGGGGCGCTGCGGTGTGGGGCCGTGCCATGTGCTCAGGCTGCGTGGGTCTGGTTTGCACGCACCACTTCGCGCACGCGCTGGGCCAGCGAGCCGCTGGTTTGCGCAGCCAGCAGCCGGGCGGTCAGCGCGTCCACCGAGGTGGGAGCCGTGGCCTGCGCGCGGGGCGCGGCTTCATATTGCTCGATGGCGGAGCGTGCTTCTTGCACGCTCAGGCCGGTGTGCTCCACGATCTGGCCCAGCGTGGCCCAGTATTCAATCTAGCTGGCCACCGAGCGGCGCATGGGCTGCGCAGCCTGGCGGGCCTGCTCGACGAGGGTGTGGGGGAGCTTGACCGATGCAAACGGGGTGGATGCCATAAGGATCTCCTGATTGGCGCATTTTGCGTCAATTGGCGACTGACGGCAAGTTGTCGCCGGGAGGATTCATCCACGCGAACGACTGCTGACGTCATGAACGGCGTTGGTGCAAAAGTACCGGTGCAAGAGACAATGGAATGGTTGTATTTTGCAAATTTGCACATCGGTAGGCCCTTGGGCTGCCGCACGGAGACCGCCATGGATTGGGACAACCTGCGCTATTTTCTGGAACTGGCCCGTGCCGGCACGCTGGTGGGTGCGGCGCGGCGACTGGCGGTGGACCACACCACCGTGGCCCGGCGCCTGCAGGCGCTGGAAAAGCAGGTGGGCGCCGCCCTGTTTGCGCGCGAGGCGGGCGGCCATCGGCTCACCGAGGCCGGGCGCGCGCTGCTGCCACAGGTCGAGGCCATGGAGGCCGCCTTTCTGGCCGTGGAAAATGCTGCGCCTGGCGTGCGCCAGGGCCTGCACGGCCTGGTGCGCATTGGCACCACGGAGGGTTTTGGCAACCTGATTCTGGCGCCGCAACTGGCGCGCTTTGCACTAAGCCACCCCGGGCTGGTGGTAGACCTGCTGGCACTGCCGCGCCTGGTGCACCTGTCGCGGCGCGAGGCCGATATCGTCATCTCGCTGGAGCGCCCGGCGCGCGGTGCGGTGCTGGTGGTCAAGCTGACCGACTACGTGTTGCAGCTCTACGGTGCGCGCAGCTACCTGGAGCGCTATGCCCCCATCTGCACGGCCGACGACCTGCGTGGCCACACCTTCATCAGCTATGTGGACGACCTGCTGTTCAGCAAAGAGTTGCAGATTCTGGATGAACTGCACCGCCCCGCACACTTTGCGCTGCGCAGCACCAGCATCCTGGCGCAGTACGAGGCGGCGCGGGCTGGGGCGGGGCTGGCGGTGTTGCCTGCGTTCGTGGCAGCGCAAGACCCGGCGCTGATACCGGTGTTGCCGGGCGTGGCGCGGTTTCAGCGCACGTTCTGGATGTCCATGCCCGGCGACAACAAGCATGTGGCCCGAATGCAGGCCACCTGGGCCTTCTTGCGTGAGGCTGTGGCGGCCAAGCAAGGGCTGCTGTTGCCGCAGATAAACACTATTTAATCAATAGCTGCTCGCGCTTATCCCATAAGGGCTAACGCCATATTTCATTTGATTTTTAATCTGCTTCAACCCAAGAGCTGCTGAGCGCGACCCCAACAACAAAAGGCCCGGCCCGAAGTGGGCCAGGCCAGGCCCGAGCGAAAAGACGGGCGGACGGCTTTGGGCGACGGGGTTGCTGCACGCCTTGGGCAAGCGTGTAGCCCGCCCGGGTGGCGTGTGCCTTCAGGCCGCTTTGGCGTGCGTCAGATTTTGCCCATGAGCAGCAACACCACCAAAATCAGCACCACCAGACCCAGGCCGCCGCTGGGCCCGTAGCCCCATGAGCGGCTGTGGCCCCAGGTGGGCAAGGCACCGACCAGAATGAGGATCAGGACGATAAGAAGAATCAGCGAAAGTGACATGGTGTTTCCTGGTGAGGGTGAATCACTGCATTCTTCTCGCACTGCGGGCCGGGGCACGCAGGTGCATGGCTTGCCGTTGTGTCAGCCATTGCCGACAGCCTGCATGGCGCGGCCTTGGCGGGCAGGGCTGCGTGTGGCAATCGGGCTGGAACGGGGCAGGTGGCAGGACTGGCAAGAGGGCCAGTAAGAGGGCTGATTACATCAGCAGTGCCACCGCCACCGTGAGCACGCCCAGAGCGAGGTTGATGCCCACCCAGGTGCGGATGCCGATCAGCGCTTTGCCGCCAGTGGGCCAGTCGGTGGCGGCGACGGCGCGTTGCAGGCGTTTGTACAGGGCGAAGCGGATGTGGCCGAAGATGGCCACCATCACCAGGCCGAGCGTGGCCATCACAGTCCAGCCCAGCGGCATGGCAAAGCTGCCACCCGATTGCACGACCTGGCGTGCGAAGTTGCCGATCATCCACACGCCGCTGGCCAGCATCAGCACCACGGCCACCAGCACGGCGGCAAAGAAGCGCTCAAGCACGTCGTGCATGAGCCGCACGCGCACTGCGGGCTCCAGCGCCTGGGTGGCGGGGCGCAGGAAAAAGTGGGCAAACACCATGCCGCCGACCCAGACGACGATGGACAAAAGGTGAATCAGTTTCAGGCTGGCATAAAGCATGTTGCAGGGCTCGCGAAGGGTAGGGAAAGGCCGAAAATACGGGATTTGCCGTCCGCGCAGCATGGGTGCGCTGCGCCGGGCCCTCAAGCCGTGGGGGCATTGCGACGTTGCTGGGGTACCGTTGCTGCCACTACTGCCACTACTGCCACTTTTGCCACCACTGTGTCGCAGCAGGGCATTCAGAGCCTGTCAGTGGGGCGCATCAGGCTGCGGCGGGTCCTGCGGCGCCAAGCCGGGCCGACCGGTGGGGTCGGCGATGCGCACCTGGTTGCCGCCGCTTTTCTTGGACTGGTACATCGCTGTGTCGGCATGGCTGAGCAGCAGGCTTTCGTCGCTGCCGTGGTCCGGGTAGATGGAAATGCCGATGCTGGGCCACATGGGGACCTGGTTGCCATCCAGATCAAAAGGTTGGTTGAAGGCGGCCAGGATTTTTTCTGCCACCGCTGTGGCATGTTCGACCGCATGGCCGCTTTCGACCAGCAAGACGAACTCGTCGCCGCCCAGGCGCGCCACCGTGTCCGAGGCACGCACGCATTCCAGCAGGCGCTGCGCCACCCGCTGCAGCAGCAAGTCTCCCATTGCGTGGCCGAGTGTGTCGTTCACCTGCTTGAAGCGGTCCAGGTCCACAAACAGCAGTGACAGCAGGGTCTGGTCGCGTTGCGCCCGGGTCAGCGCGGTTTTCAGGCGGTCGAGAAACAGCTGGCGGTTGGGCAGGTGCGTAAGCTGGTCGTACTGCGCCATCTGCTGCAGTCGATTGCGCATCTGGGTGCGCTCTATGGCGGACGCCACCTGGGTCGAGACGAACTGCAGCAGCTCTTTGTCCCGATGCGAGTAACGCGCCTCCTCGGAGTAGCCTTGCAGCACCAGCGCGCCCATCACGCCCGCCTGGGTGTGCAGCGGCACACCCAGCCAGTAAAGCGGCCGGGGGGCAGCTGCCATGTGCGGCGCCGTGGGGGGCAGGGTGTCGGGGGTGAGCAGCAGCGTCTGCCCGTTTCGGATGACGTGCGAGCACAGGGCATCTGCATCCAGTGGGCGGGTTGCGGGGGGCGGATGGCGCTCGTTCACGTGGTACGGAAAGCTGACCGTGTCGGTCAGGTGGTCGTGCAGCGCCACCGAGAAATTGGAGGCAGGCAGCAGCGTGCCGATGGTCTGGTGGATGTGCGCAAACAGCGAAACCAGGTCTTCTGCCGCCTGCGCGGCCTCCGAGATGGAATAGATGGCCGCCTGCAGCGATTCGGTGTGCTTGCGCTCGGTAATGTCGTGTGCCACCGCCAGGCGCACCTGCTGGTCGTCTACCCAGCGTGCCGTCCAGCGGATATGGACGATCTGCCCATCCTTGCGCACATAGCGGTTCTCGAAATGCAGCTGGAGCTGGCCTTCGGTCACGCGTTCTGCCTGGCTCTGGGTGGCGGCGAGATCTTCCGGGTGCACCATGTCCAGCATGCGCCTGCCAATGACCTCTTCGGGGGCATAGCCAAAGATTCGCTCGAATGCCGGACTGACATACACGATGGAACTGTCGGCCTTGACGATGCACACGGCGTCGAGGAGCAGGTCCACGACGTTCGGGGGGGCAAGGGTCTTCATCGCAGAGAAAGAAAATTCCGGCAGACCGGATGAAAAGCAGGCATGGGGCGCTGTGGGATGCGAGTGACGGCCCCATTGTGCCTGCGCACGAAT
The DNA here is from genome assembly GCF_000526295.1 of Acidovorax sp. JHL-3. Taxonomy (NCBI): domain Bacteria; kingdom Pseudomonadati; phylum Pseudomonadota; class Betaproteobacteria; order Burkholderiales; family Comamonadaceae; genus Acidovorax; species Acidovorax sp. JHL-3. Next base: position 2,729,625 of record NZ_JAFU01000001.1, on the reverse strand, counting down.
GGGCGTGGGGTTGCCATATGGGGTGTGCAGGCAATGCCTTGCGCGTTGCTTTGTGCCACTGCAGCAAGGGCGGGCCAGAAATTGCCGCTATTCTCGGGGCCGGTTTCCTTGGTTTTTTTGGCGCTCCATCACCTGGCTGTCACACTGCAACGCTTCAAATTTTGATGGTATTCACTGGTAACCCGCTCCGCCACCGGCATTGGCTGCTCGGTTTTGCCGTTGCCATTGCGGGGCTTTTGACAACATTGTGGCTGGCACAGCAGCAGGCGCGGTCGGTGGCAACGATCTCCGAGGCCCGTTTTCTGCAGGAAGCGCGGGCATTTTCGGACGCCTTGGCCCAGCGCATGGCCACACACACCGAAATCGTCAATGGCCTGCGCAGCCTGTTCATGGTCAACCCCGTGCTCAGCCGCGCCGAGTTTGAGCGTGCCGCCCGCGAACTGGATGTGCGCCAGCGCTACCCCGGGGTGCGCAATCTTGCGTTTACCCGCTATGTGACGGCCGAACAGCGCGCGGCGTTCGAGGCGCGCGTGCGGGCCGACACGTCGGTCAACCCGCAGGGGCTGCCTGACTTTGCCATTCACCCCGCGGGCGCGCGCCCCGAGTATTTTGTGGCTGAGTACCTCTGGCCTGAAGAGGGAAGCAGGGGCCTGCTGGGCCTGGACATCAGTGTCCAGCCCGCCAACCTAGAGGCCATGCACTACAGCCGCGACACCGGTAAAACCGTGGTGTCCGCGCCGTTCGAATTGCTGCAAGAAAAAGACCATCGCACGGCCTTTGTGCTGCGGGCGCCCGTTTTTGGCTCCGCCCCGGTGGGCGGAACGCCCCCTTTTCTGGGCGCGGTGGCTTCCACCATCCGGGTGCACGACCTGATGGGGAGCCTGCGCGAGCTCGGTTACATGAATGGCATCGCGGTGTCGATCGCCGACCGGGGCGCGGTGCATGCCCTGGCGGCAGGTGCCAAGGGCCGCAACGGCGAGAGCGGCAGCGCCGAGAGCAACCCAAAGGGGCTTCCCCTGCTGGCGCTGACGGGCGTGCCACTGGCCTCGGCGGCGCTGCATGAGGTGGATTTACAGGTGCACGACCGCCGCTGGCGCCTGAGCTTCTTTCCCGCCAAGGATTTCCTCTCTCCCTCCGAGCGGCGCCTGCCGATGCTGGCTGCCATGGCAGGCACGCTGCTTTCTGTGCTGCTGGCGGCACTGGTGGTGTTGCTGGGGCGCCAGCGTGCGCTGGCCCTGGCGCAGGCGCAAGTGTCTGACGATGCCCGGCGCCAGAGCGAAGAGCGTTTCAGCGCCGTTTTCAGGCAGGCGGCCGTGGGAATGGCGCAAATCGACACGCAGACCGGGCGGTTTGTGCGCGTCAATCAAAAATATGCCGACATCGTCGGCTACTCGGTGGCGCAGATGTGCAAGACCGATTTTCAGAGCATCAGCCACCCCGCAGACCTGCCAGAGGACCTGGCCCGCCTGGAGCGCCTGAAAGCCGGCGACATATTTGAATACCACATGGAAAAGCGCTATTTCCACCAGGATGGCCACACCCTGTGGGTGGACCTCACCGTGTCTTCGATGTGGGCGCCGGGCGAGCCGCCCGGCTTTCACATCGCCGTGGTGCAGGACATCACCGAACGCAAGCAGATGGAAGACAGCCTGCGCGGCAGCGAGCTGCGCCTGCGCGGCATTTTGCAGCGCCTGCCGGTGGGTGTGTGCCTGGTGCAGGCAGACGGGCTCATGAAGTTTCGCAACGACCAGTTTGTGCAGATATGCGGCTACACCGAAGACGACATTCCCAGGGGCGAAGACTGGTGGCCCACGGTGTACCCCGACGTGCAATACCGCGAGCAAGCCCGCACTACCTGGATGGCAGCGCGCGCCAAGGCCATCGAAGGCGACGGCACCATTGCCTCGGGTGAATACACCATCCACTGCAAGGACGGCCAGCAGCGCACCGTGGAAATTGCCGGTGTCATCGTGGACGGCGGCCACCTTTTCACCCTGGTGGATCTCAGCCAGCGCAAGGCCGACGAAGAGGAAATCCGCTACCTGGCCTTCTACGACCCGCTCACCCACCTGCCCAATCGCCGCCTGCTGCGGGACCGGCTGCAGCAGGCGCTGGCCACCAGCGCCAGGCACCAGCGCAGCGGCGCCTTGCTGCTGCTGGACCTCGACAACTTCAAGACCCTCAATGAAACCCGGGGCCACGAGCGGGGCGATGCCCTGCTGCTGCAGGTGGCCAAGCGGCTGCGCGACTGCGTGCATGAGGACGACACGGTGGCCCGCCAGGGTGGCGATGAATTTGTGGTGGTGCTGGAAGACCTGGGCGACAACCCCGAAGAGGTGGCCGCGCGCAGCGAGGAAACCGGCCAGAAGATCCTGTCGGCCTTGCGCGCGCCCTACGAGGTGGATGGCGAGGTCCACCACAGTTCGCTGAGCATGGGCATCACCGTCTTCAGCGGCCTGCGCGAAACCGTGGACGAGCTGCTCCAGCGCACCGACCTGGCCATGTACCAGGCCAAGTCGGCGGGGCGCGACACCTTGCGTTTTTACGACCCGCAGATGCAGGCCGCCGTGAGCGCACGGGCCGCCATGGAGCTGGACATGCGCGCGGGGCTGGCCCAGAGCCAGTTCGAGCTGTATTACCAGCCGCAGATCGAGCATGGCCGCATCACCGGCGCTGAGGCGCTGCTGCGCTGGCGCCACCCAAGCAACGGCTTTATCTCGCCGGCCCAGTTCATTCCGCTGGCCGAAGAGTCGGGCCTGATCCTGCCGCTGGGCGAATGGGTGCTCAAGTCGGCCTGCGAGCGCCTGGCGCTGTGGGCGCAGCAGCCCGGCCTGGCCGCGCTGAGCCTGGCCGTCAATGTGAGCCCGCGCCAGTTTCACCAGGCCGGTTTCGTGCCCCAGGTGCTGGCGGCACTGGCGGGCGCGGGTGCCGACGGGCACCGCCTCAAGCTCGAATTGACCGAAGGGCTGTTGCTGGAGGATGTAGAGGACACCATCGAGAAGATGGGCCAGCTGCGCGCTTACGGGCTGGGGTTTTCGCTGGACGACTTTGGCACGGGGTATTCATCGCTGGCCTACCTCAAGCGCCTGCCGCTTGACCAGCTCAAGATCGACCAGGGCTTTGTGCGCGACGTGCTTACCGACCCCAACGACGCGGCCATTGCCCGCACCGTGGTGGCGCTGGCCACCAGCCTGGGCCTGCGCGTGATCGCCGAGGGGGTGGAAACCGAGGCGCAGCGCGAGTTTCTGGCCCGCAACCATTGCCACGCCTGGCAGGGTTATCTGCTGAGCCCGCCCGTGCCCGTGGCCGAGTTTGAAGCGCTGGTGCAGCGCACCAACACTGCCCACTGATGGCGAGGAGGCCGCTGGGCCTGCTCCCGCCGCAGCCCGGGCGCAGGCGAATCAGCGCCGGGGGCTGCGCGATGCAGCATCTGTTTATCAATTTTGATAGCTGCTAGCGCTTGCTGAATAAGCGCTAGAGGCCATTTTTACCCAATATTCCACAGAGGGGCTGCGCCGGTACCCGGCAGGTGGCCCACGGGCCAGGGAGCGGCCGGTCGGCGCGGTATCATTCCGGTCCGGTTCCAGCCTGCGGGTTTTCCCCGTGGATGCGTGCGGCCCCGGTTATTCCCTGGCTACTTCCTCTTATTTGCCTTCACCTCTGACCCGTGCGTCTTACCTCGATCAAGCTTTCCGGCTTCAAGTCGTTCGCTGAGCCCACCAATTTCATGCTGCCCGGGCAACTGGTCGGCGTGGTGGGCCCGAACGGCTGCGGCAAGTCCAACATCATGGACGCCGTGCGCTGGGTGCTGGGCGAGAGCAAGGCCAGCGAGCTGCGCGGCGAGAGCATGCAGGACGTGATCTTCAGCGGCACCACCACCCGCAAGCAGGCCAGCCGCGCCAGCGTGGAGCTGGTGTTCGACAACTCCGACCACCGCGCGGGCGGCCAGTGGGGCCAGTACGGCGAGGTGGCCGTGCGCCGCGTGCTCACGCGCGACGGCACCAGCAGCTATTACCTGAACAACCAGCCCGTGCGCCGCCGCGACGTGCAGGACGTGTTTCTGGGCACGGGCCTGGGCCCACGCGCCTACGCCATCATTGGACAGGGCACCATCAGCCGCATCATTGAAAGCCGCCCTGAAGAGCTGCGCCTGTTCCTCGAAGAGGCCGCCGGTGTCTCCAAATACAAGGAGCGCCGCCGCGAGACCGAAAACCGCCTCTCGGACACGCGCGAGAACCTCACCCGGGTCGAAGACATCCTGCGCGAGCTGAACGCCAACCTCGAAAAGCTCGAAAAACAGGCCGAGGTGGCCGCCAGATACAACACGCTGCAGGCCGACGCCACGCTCAAGCAGCACCAGCAGTGGTTTCTGAAGCGCGCCGACGCTGAGGAACAGCAGGCCAAGGTGCGCCTGGATGGCCTGCAGGCCGTGAACGACCTCGAATCGCGCATGGCCGACCTGCGCGCGGTGGAGTCTGATCTCGAAACCATCCGCCAGGCCCATTACGCCGCAGGCGACCAGGTCAACCAGGCCCAGGGCAAGCTCTACGAAGCCACGGCCGAGGTCGGCAAGCTCGAAGCCGAGATCCGCTACGTGGTGGAAGGCCGCCAGCGCGTGGAGCAGCGCCTGGTCACGCTGGCCGAGCAGATCACCCAGTGGCAGACCCGCAATGAAGAGGCCGATATCGAGCTGGAAAACCTGGCCGGTGCCGGGGTGGATGCCGAAGAGCGCGCCGAGATGCTGGCCGCCCAGGTCGAAGAGCAGGCCATGCAAATGCCGGACCTGGAAGAAGCCCTGCGCCAGGCCCAAAGCCGCACGGCAGAGCAGCGCAGCAGCGTGGTGCAGGTGCAGCAGCAGATCGGCGTGCTGGCCGCCGAGCAGCGCAGTTTTGACGAGCAAAGCCGCCAGCTCGATGCCCGCTTCGAGCGCCTGCGCACCGACCGCAACGCGCTGGCCGCACCCGATGAAGCCCGCCTGAACAACCTGCGCGAGCAGCTTGAAGAAGCGCAAGAAATTGCCGAAACCACCGAGGCCCGCCTGCACGAGCTGCAGGAATCGGTGCCCCAGCTCGACGACGACCGCCGCGCCCGCCAGCAGGCCGTCAACAGCGAGAGCGCGCGCCAGGCTGACCTGTCGGCGCGCATGGAGGCGCTCAAGGCGCTGCAGGAAAAGGTCAAGACCGACGGCAAGCTGCGCCCTTGGCTGGCCAAACATGGCCTGGACGGACTGCAAGGCCTGTGGAGCCGCATCCACATCGAACCCGGTTGGGAAAACGCCCTGGAAGCCGCGCTGCGCGAGCGCCTGGGCGCACTCGAAGTAGGGCGCCTGGAGATGGTGCGCGGCTTCCTGGGCTCTGGCGGCAACGACGCACCGCCCGCGCGCCTGGCCTTCTACAGCGCCCCCGCTGCGGGACACCCCGAGCCATCGTCACCCCACGCCCGCCTGTCGGACCTGCTGCGCCTTCAGGATGCCGGCCTGCGCGCCGTGTTGATTGACTGGTTGCAGGGCTGCTATACCGCGCCCACGCTCGATGACGCGCTCGCCCGCCGCAGCACGCTGCAGCCTGGCGAAGTGGTGTTTGTGCCCACAGGCCACGCCGTCAGCGCCCACAGCGTGAGTTTTTACGCACAAGACTCCGAACAATCCGGCCTGCTCGCTCGCGCGCAGGAGATCGAGCACCTCGAAAAAGAGCTGCGCGCCCAGGCCCTGATCGCCGACGAATCGCGCACCGCCCTGGTCCGTGCAGAGTCTGCCTACGCCGACGCCTCGCAGCGCCTGGTGGCAGCACGACGCGAAGCGACCGAAACGCAAAGCCGCGCCCATGAGCTGCAGGTGGAAACCCTGCGCCTCACCCAACTGGCCGAGCAGACCCGCGCGCGCAGCGAGCAAATCGACGCCGACCTGGCCGAGGTGGAGGCGCAGCTGGCCGACCTGCAGGAGCGCCGCGTGGCCGCTGAGGCACGCTTTGAAGAACTCGACATGCAGCTGGCCGACAGCCAGGAGCGCGAGGCCCAACTGGGCGACCGCGTGATCGAAGCCGAGCGCAAGCTCACCGCCTGCCGCGAACAGCAACGCACGCTGGAGCGCCAGGCGCAAGAGGCCACGTTCTCGCAGCGCAGTCTGGAGGCACGCCGGGGCGAGCTGTCTCGCTCCATCGAAACCGCCACCCAGCAGGCCACCGCACTGGCTGACGAACAACAGCGTGCTCGCGACGAGCTGGCCCGCCTGTCCGACGCTGCGGCGCAGGGCGGCCTGCAGCAGGCGCTGGAGGCGAAGATGGAGCGCGAGAAAGCCCTGGCCGCCCAACGCAGTGAATACGACGACCTCACCGCCAAGCTGCGCGCCAGCGACGAGCGCCGCATGCAGCTCGAACGCGCGCTCGACCCGCTGCGCGCCCGCATCACCGAGTTCCAGCTCAAGGAACAGGCAGCGCGCCTGGGCCTGGAGCAATACACCACATTGCTGGCCGATGCGCAGGCCGACCTGGAGGCCGTGGCGAAATCCATCGAGGAAGGCAACGTTCGCATCAGCGGCCTTCAAGGCGAAATCGACCGACTGCACCGCGAGATCGCAGCCCTGGGCGCGGTGAATCTGGCCGCGCTCGATGAGCTGAAACTGGCCAGCGAGCGCAAGGTGTTCCTCGATGCGCAAACCGCCGACCTGACCGAAGCCATGAACACGCTCGAAGACGCGATCCGCAAGATTGATGGCGAAACGCGCCAGCTGCTCTCGGGCACCTTCGATACCGTCAACGCGCACTTTGGCCGCATGTTCCCCGAGCTGTTCGGCGGCGGGCAGGCCAAGCTCATCATCACCGGCGACGAGATTCTGGACTCGGGCGTGCAGGTGATGGCGCAGCCACCGGGCAAGAAGAACCAGACCATCCACCTGCTGTCGGGCGGCGAAAAGGCGCTCACGGCCATTGCGCTGGTGTTTGCAATCTTCCAGCTCAACCCCGCGCCGTTTTGCCTGCTCGATGAGGTGGATGCGCCGCTGGACGACGCCAACACCGAGCGTTATGCCAAGCTGGTCTCCAGCATGAGCAAAGAAACCCAGTTCCTGTTCATCAGCCACAACAAGATCGCCATGGAAATGGCCGAGCAACTGATTGGCGTGACCATGCAGGAGCAGGGCGTCTCGCGCATCGTGGCGGTCGATATGGAGTCTGCCTTGTCGATGGCGGAACTATGAGCACCCCTGAGTCGCTTCGTGCCTTCCCCTCAAGGGGACGACGCCCTCGCTGCGGGGCGGCCCTTGTTCGGCGTCCCTGGCATGGGCCGCGCCAGTTTCAAGCGCGGCTGGGCGTGTGCAACGCAACGGATAGCCAAGAATATTTTTTATGAGCACATTGCAACTGAGTCTGGCCATCATCGGCGGCCTGGTGCTGGCCCTGATCGTGGCCTACAACACCTGGACCTCGCGCCGCAACGCGCCCAAGCGCGCCGTGCCGCAAGAGCCCGAGCGCACTGCCGAGCCCGCGCTGCGCCAGGAGCCGGCGTTCGATACCGATGTAGCCGAGCCCGTGGATGGCGGAGCCTTTCACGGCCTGGACCGCGGCCCCGAGCCCGCCAGCCACACGGTGGATGCCGACGATGCCATGGAGCTGCCCGTGCCGCCCTTGCTGCACGAGCGCCGTTTGGGGCTGGACCCGCTGATCGACATCATCGCCACGCTGCAGCCCGAGCAATCGGTGTCGGGCGACGCCGCACTGGCGGCGCTGCCGCCCACGCGCCGCGCGGGCAGCAAGCCCTTTGCCATCGAGGGTTTCAACGAGGTGACGCAGCAGTGGGAGACCCCCGCGCCCGGCCAGCGCTACCAAAGCTTTCAGGCCGGCGTGCAGTTGGCCAACCGCACGGGCGCGCTCAACGAGATCGAGTTTTCGGAGTTTGTGGTCAAGGCCCAGGCGTTTGCCGACGCCATCAATGCGGCGCCCGATTTTCCCGACATGCTGCAGGAAGTGGCCCGCGCCCGCGAACTCGATCAGTTCGCCAGCGACCACGATGCGCAACTGTCTTTCATGCTGCGCGCCCGCCATGCGGCCTGGAGCCCCGGCTACGTGCAGCAAAATGCCGCGCGCGTGGGCTTTGTGGTGGGCGCCATGCCCGGCAGGCTGGTGCTGCCCGCCAGTGCCCCGGGCCTGCCGCCCGTGTTGACGCTGGGCTACGACACGCAGGCCGCGTTGGCCGAAGACCCCGACCAGTCCGCCATCCGCGACATCACCCTGAGCCTGGATGTCGCCCAGGTGCACCGCAGCGAGCAACCCTTTGCCCGCCTGCGCGAGGTGGCCGCCGCCCTGTGCGAGGCCATGGACGGCGTGCTGTGCGACCAAAACGGCACCCCGCTGCCCGCCATGGCCATGGACCCGATTGCCGCCGACCTGGAACTGCTCTATGACCAGCTCGACCAGCGCGAACTGTCAGCTGGTTCGGTGCTGGCGCGGCGTCTCTTTAGCTGAGCCGTTGTGCGGTCATGACCGAGAATTTTGACCTGTTTTCGGCCCAAGAGCCCGTGGATAAAGCGCAGGCAGCTATCAAAATAAAAGCACTGCGCGACCAGCTCAACCACTGGGCACACCAGTATTACGTGCAGGACGCGCCCACCGTGCCCGACGCCGAGTACGACCGCGCCTACCGCGAGCTGCAGGCCCTGGAGGCCGTGCACCCCGGGCTCATCACCCCCGACTCGCCCACGCAGCGCGTGATTGGTGCGGTGATGGACGGCCTGGCGCCCGTGCGCCATGCGGTGCCCATGCTCAGCATCCACACCGAAACCGACACCGAGGCCACCGGCGCGCAGGCATTTGACGCCCGCGTGCGCCGCGAGCTGGGTCTGTCGGATGCCGACCCCGCCATCGAATACGTGGCCGAGCCCAAGTTTGATGGCCTGGCCATGAGCCTGCGCTACGAAAACGGGCGCTTGGTGCAGGCTGCCACGCGCGGCGATGGCGAGGTGGGTGAGGACGTGACGCACAACGTCCGAACCATCCGGCAAATCCCTTTGACCTTGCCAGAAGGCGTACCCCCGTTGCTCGAAGTGCGCGGCGAGGTCTACATGCGCCGCGCCGACTTCGACGCGCTCAACGAGCGCCAGCGCGAGCAGGGCGGCAAGACCTTTGTGAACCCGCGCAACGCCGCTGCGGGGGCCGTGCGCCAACTCGACTCGGGCATTACCGCCCAGCGCCCCCTGAGCTTTTTCGCCTACGGCCTGGGCGCCATCACGCCGCCTGCCGAGGGCGGGCCGGTGTTTCGCACCCATTACGAGATGCTGCAGACGCTGAAATCTTGGGGTTTTCCGGTCGCAGCCCATGTGCAGATTGCGGTGGGTGCTTCTGAATTGATAGCGTTTCACCAGCAGGTGGGTGCCAGCCGCGATGCGCTGCCCTACGACATTGATGGTGTGGTCTACAAGGTCAATTCGCTGCAGCTGCAGCGCGATCTGGGCTTCAAGACCCGCGAGCCGCGCTGGGCCGTGGCGCACAAATACCCTGCGCAAGAGATGGCCACGCGCATCGAGGGCATCGACGTGCAGGTGGGCCGCACCGGCAAGCTCACGCCGGTGGCGCGGCTGGCGCCGGTGTTTGTGGGCGGCGTCACCGTCACCAACGCCACGCTGCACAACCTGTTCGAGATCCGCAAGAAGGGCGTGCGCGTGGGCGACCAGGTGATCGTACGCCGCGCGGGCGACGTGATTCCGGAGGTGGTGGGCGTGATGCCCCCCGAGGGGGCTGGACTCGCCTTGGGGCGGCCCGGCGGAATTGCCGTGCCCGGCCACCGCACCGTTTACGTGCCCAACTTCAAAATGCCCAAAACCTGCCCCGTGTGCGGCAGCGATGTGGTGCGCGAGAAGGGCGAAGCCAACCACCGCTGCACCGGCGGCCTGTTCTGCCCGGCCCAGCGCAAGGAGGCCATCCTGCACTTTGCCGCGCGCCGTGCCATGGACATCGAGGGCCTGGGCGACAAGCTGGTGGACCAGCTCGTGGATGCCAACGTGATCCACACGCTGCCCGACCTGTATCGGCTGGGCCTCACATCCCTCATCGCGCTGGATCGCATGGCCGAAAAGTCGGCGCAAAACGTGCTGGCCGCGCTCGAAAAATCCAAGCAGACCACCTTGCCGCGTTTTCTGTTTGGCCTGGGGCTGCGCCATGTGGGCGAGGCCACGGCCAAAGACCTGGCAAGGCACTTTGGCACGCTGGACGCCATCATGGATGCGAGCGTCGAGCAGCTGCTGCAGGTGCCCGATGTGGGCCCCGTGGTGGCGCAAAGCCTGCACACGTTCTTTCAGCAACCGCACAACCGCGAGGTGGTGGAGCAGCTGCGCGCCTGCGGGGTGACCTGGCCCGAAGGCGCCCCGGCAGAGCGCGCGCCCCAGGTGCTGGCGGGCAAGACCGTGGTGCTGACCGGCACCTTGCCCACCCTGAGCCGCGACGCTGCCAAAGATATGCTTGAAGCCGCCGGTGCCAAGGTGGCCGGCTCGGTCAGCAAAAAAACCAGCTATGTGGTGGCTGGCGAAGACGCGGGCAGCAAGCTGGCCAGAGCGCAGGAACTGGGCGTGCCCGTGCTGGACGAGGCGGGCATGCTGGCGCTGCTGCAGCACGCGGGCGGAACCCCCGCCGCAGAAGGGGCCTGATGGCGTTGTCGCGGCGCGCACCCCGGCTGGGGCTGGCACTGGGCAGCGGCTCGGCGCGTGGCTGGGCGCATATCGGCGTGCTGCAGGTGCTCGACGAGGAGGGAGTGCGCCCCGACATCGTTTGCGGCTCTTCGATTGGCGCGCTGGTGGGGGCCGCCTACGCGGCGGGCGAACTGAATCGTTTTGCCGACTGGGTGCAGGGCCTGGGCATGCGCGATGTATTCGGCTTCATGGACTTCAACCTCACGGGCGGCATGCTCAAGGGCGAAAAGCTGATTGCCTTCTGGCGCCGCAATTTCGCGGACTTTGATATCGAATCGTCGCCCATGCTTTTTGGGGCTGTGGCCACCGATCTGCATTCGGGCGCTGAAGTGTGGCTGCGCCATGGCTCCATCGCCGACGCGGTGCGTGCCTCTATTGCGCTGCCGGGCCTGTTCACGCCCGTGGCGCGGGCAGACGGGAGGCTGCTGGTGGATGGCGGCATCGTCAATCCCGTGCCCACGTCGCTGGCGCGCGCCATGGGGGCGGACATCGTGATTGGTGTAGACCTGAACTCCGACATCCTGCACCGCCACATGCAGCCGCTGGCCGTGGTGCAGACGCCTGCACCAGATTCCGACGCGGTGCCCGAGCCCGAGCCACCCAAGAGCAGCGGCTGGATGCAGCGCCTCACACCCTGGCGCGCCGACGAGCCCGCAGCGGCTGATGTGCAGCGGGTGCCGTCAATGCTGGACGTGGTGATGACCAGCGTTGCCATCATGCAGATGCGCATCACCCGCAGCCGCATGGCCGGCGATCCGCCCGAGGTGGTGGTGGCGCCTGCGCTGGCCAACCTGGGGCTGCTGGATTTTCATCGCGCCAGCGAGGCCATCGAAGAAGGCCGCCGCGCCGCCAAGGCCAGCTTGCCGCAACTGCGGCGCTTCATGGGCTAACGCTCCTATATTAATAGCGTGTACCGCTTGATACATAAGCGCTAGCGGCGCTTTTATACTGTTCTCATGTCGCTTTTTGAATCCCTTTCAGTGCGCTGGGTTGCGCTGCGCTCCGCGCTGGCCCGCCTGGTGCGCCGGCCCGAACGTCTGGTGTCGCTGCACAGCCTGGTGTGGCTGCTCGCCGCTTTGCCGCTGGCGCTGCTGCTGTATGCGGTGGCGCTGGTGCCCTTCACCCCGGGCATTGGCGATATCCGCAAGGCCAAGACCGAGCAGCCCGCGCAGCTCATGTCGGCCGACGGCAAGCTGCTGGCCGAATACCGCTGGGCCAACCGCGAGTGGGTGGCGCTCGACCAGATTTCATCGAACGTGGTGAATGCGCTCATCGCCACCGAAGACCACCGTTTCTATGACCACTGGGGCCTGGACTGGCGGCGCACGGCGTCGTCGGTGGTGCTCACGCTGCGGGGCGACCCTCAGGGCGGCTCGACCATCACGCAGCAGCTGGCGCGCAACCTTTTCCCCGAGGAAATCGGCCGCTCGCGCACCGTCACGCGCAAGCTCAAGGAGGCGATCACGGCGCTGAAGATCGAGGCGACCTACTCCAAGGACGAGATCCTTGAAACCTATCTCAACACCGTGCCGTTTCTTTACAACGCGTTTGGCATCGAGATGGCTGCGCGCACGTATTTCGACAAGTCGGCCGACAAGCTCAATGTGCTGGAAAGCGCCACGCTGATCGGCATGCTCAAGGGCACGGCTTATTACAACCCGGTGCTCAATCCCGAGCGCGCACTGGCGCGGCGCAACACCGTGCTGTCGCAAATGCTCAAACGCGGCAAGCTGGAGCAAAAGCAGTTCGATGCCCTGAAAAAGCGCCCGCTGCGCGTCAACTTCGAGCGACAGACCGAGGTGATGGGCCCGGCTCCGCACTTTGCGATGCAGTTGCGCAAGCAGCTCATCGGCTGGGCGGACGCCAATGGCTACAACCTGTATGCCGACGGGCTGGTGATTCGCTCCACCATTGATTCGCGCCTGCAAAACTATGCCAACCAGGCCGTGGCCCGCCAGGGGCGCCAGTTGCAGGACGTGGCCGACAAGGCGTGGGCCCGCCGCGATGGCTGGGGCCCCGGCAACGAGCTGGTGCTGGCGCTGGTGCGCGAAAGCGCCGAATACCGCGCCGCGCAGGAAAAAGGCACACCGCCCGATGAAGCACTGCACACCCTGCTGGCCGATGACAGCTTCATGCTCAAGCTGCGCCGAGAAAAAACGCGCGTGCAGGCGGGTTTTCTGGCGCAGGACCCGGTTACCGGCCATGTGCTGGCGTGGGTGGGCAGCCGTGACTTTGGCATTGACCCGTACGACCATGTGGCGGCCGCGCGCCGCCAGCCAGGCTCCACGTTCAAGCCCTTTGTGTACGGGGCCGCTTTTGCCCAGGGGGCATCACCCAACGATGCGCTGATGGACTCGGCCGTTGAAATCCCGCTGGGGGGCGGCCGTGTATGGCGGCCCACCGACGGCCGCGCGCCCAGCGAGGAACCCATGACACTGGCCGATGGCCTTGCTTACTCAAAAAACACCATCACCGCCCAGCTGATGCAGCAGGTGGGCCCCGCCCGCGTGGCCGAGGTGGCGCGCGCGCTGGGCGTGCGGCAGTCCCCGCTCGAAGAAGTGCCCTCGCTGGCGCTGGGCACGAGCCCCGTCACCTTGAAGGAGATGATTGCGGCCTATTGCAGCATCGTGAACCTGGGCCGCTACGTCGAGCCTGTGCTCATCACCCGCATCGAAGACAAAAACGGCAAGGTGCTGGAGACATTTGCCCAGTCCACGCCCGAGCCCGTGTTTGACGCCCGCGCCGCCCAGACCCTGCGCAACACCATGCGCGGCGGGGTAGACCGGGGCACGGCCACGGCGATCCGTTCGCGCTATGGCATCCAGGCCGATGTGGCGGGCAAGACCGGCACCACCCAGGACAACACCGACGGCTGGTTCATCCTGATGAACGCCCGCGTGGTGGCGGGCGCCTGGGCGGGCTTCAACGACGGCCGCATCACGCTGCGCAGCGACTACTGGGGGCAGGGCGCACGCAGCGCACTGCCGATGGTGGGCGAGTTCATGCAGCAGGGGCTGCGCGCCAGGGTGATCAATGGCAACGAGAGGTTTGTGGATGAGTTTGCGCCGGTAGAGCTGCCACCGCCGCCAGATGCACCGCTGGACAGCGTGCGTGACTGGATTCGCGGGCTGTTCGGCGGCGGTGAGTCACGGTCTGCGCCGCCAGCGCCACCAGCGCTCCCACCGGGCACCTTGCCCCCGGTGACCACCGACGATGCGCCATCCGTTCAGTTCACGCCGATGGTTCCGCCGCCCCCACCACTTGTTCCGTTAACGCCAGCCACGCCTGCGCAGGACTGGGTGGGAGGGTGAGCTGTTGAGCGGTATGCCAACGCTGCGGGTGCATTGAATGTCGATGCAACGCAGACCAAACCGGCCGCCGTTGTGGTCGCTGAAATTGGCTAGCAGCTTTTATTGCATCACGTATCCGCATCCCGCAACACTTGCGACCTTGCCCCCGCACCTCGCTTGTGGTGAAAGGCAGGCTGTCGTGGTTTCGCAGCCCGGGCTAACCAGGCCGTGCGGATCCCCCGGCACACAGCGGCCTTCTGATGTCCATCTACATGCCAGGATGCGGACGCGCCTAGCACCAGAGCCCGGAGTCACAAAATTACATGGAACATTCCGGCCACCCGCGCGTTGAAGCCCTCGTTCACCATGGGAATCTGCAGCCACCTCAATGACGAAGAATGCGCCGCGCACGCACAGCGGGGTGATCGCGCAGCGTTTTCGGAGCTGGTGGCCCGTTTTCAGAATCGCATCTACCGCTTCTTAGTGCGGCTCACGCGGTCGCCCGATGATGCGCTGGAGTTGACGCAGGAGACGTTTTTGCACGCCTACCAGGCGCTGGCGCGCTGGACACCCGACGCCCGGTTCAGCACCTGGCTGTTTCGCATTGCCCGCAACCTGGCGTTTGACTGGCTGCGGCGCGGCAAGCGCGTGGCCTTTGTGCCGTGGGACGAAGACCAAGCCGCCAGCCACCCCGACCCCGCACCGGCGCCCGATGCCGTGCTGGAGACGGCGCAGCGCTTCCAGGGCCTGGAGAAAGCCCTGGCGCGTCTGCCGCCAGAGCACCGCGAGATCCTGCTGCTGCGGGAGATTGAAGAAATGTCCTATGAAGACATTGCCGCCGTGCTTCAACTGAACATCGGCACCGTCAAGTCGCGCATCGCACGGGCGCGCGACGGGTTGCTGGAAAAAATGCCGCGCTGAATGGAGACCTTGCCATGACCTGCCCCCGCCACGACGATCTGTCCGCCTATGCGGACGACATGGTGCAACCCGCCGAGCGCGTCCGCCTGCGCCAGCACCTTGCGGGCTGCCCGGCGTGCCAGCACCGGCTTGATGCCATCACCACCCTGGGCCAGCGCTTGCGAGCCTTGCCGTCGCCCCCGCTCGGCGTGGACCTGGCCGGGCAGTGGAACGAACCACAGCCCGAGCCACCGGCTGGGCCTTTGCGCACCCCGCCGCAGGGGCGGCGACCCGCGCGCCCTGATGCGGGCCGCTCGGGCAGGGTGGTCTGGTCGAACTGGCTGGGCTGGATGCCTGCGGGGTTGGCGAGCGGGCTGGCCCTGGCCTCGGGTGTCTGGCTGGGCGGCCTGCTGCTGGGGGGCGGTGCCGCCACGGTGCCAAGTGCCGCCTTGGTGCGGGTGTTCGACCCCGTGCCTCCAGGTGGCCTGTGTGCTGCCGCCGAAATTTGCCGTATCCAGAGAGGAATGCCATGAACCGTCGCAGCGTACCCGCATGGCTTTTGGCCGCATCGCTGGCCCTGAATGCAGGCATCGTGGTGGCCGTGGCCCTGCAGCAGTGGCAGCCACCACCCAAGGCGCAGGCCATGCAGCCAAGTCCCGTGAACCTGCCGGATTACCTGGAGCTGAGCGCCGAACAACGCCAGCGCTGGCAACAGCTTGAGCCAAATTTTCTGCGCGACGTGACCGCGAATTGGGCCGAGATCCGCCGCCACCGCGAGGCGCTGGTGCGGCACATCTTTGCCAATGAGCCGCAGCGCGCCGCCATCGACGCCGAGCAGGCTCGCATTGCCGCCTTGCAGGATGCACAGCAGCAGCGTGTGATTGCGCAACTGCTGGCCGAGCGCGCGTTGCTGGATGACGGGCAGCGTGCGCGGCTGATGGCGCTGCTGCTCAGCCGCTATGCCCAGGAATCGTCCGAAGAGGAGTTGCTGCACCGCGATTGATTGCCGCGCAAGCTCGCCGGGCCGGGGCCGCCAGACGGTGGCTGACAAAAGATGCAAAATAGATGGAACATTTGTCTGCGCCAGTCGTTTGAAACAACAAGGCCTGGCACTTGTCGGCCCCTTGTGTTCAACCCACTGGAGTCATTCGATGAAATCCCCCCTGTACCTTCTGCTCGCCGCTGCCCTGACCCTGCCTGTTGCCGCGCTGGCCGCCGGCCCGTCTGCCCATGACCATGGCACGGGTGAGCCCCAAAAAGTCGAGCTCAACGCTGGCAAGAAATGGCAGACTGATGCCCCGCTGCGCCAGGGCATGGGCGCCATGCGCAAGGCAGTCAACCACACGCTGCCGCTGGCCCATGCAGGCAAGGCGCAGGCCGCCGACTACGACGCCTTGGGTGCAGAAGTCTCCAGGCAGGTCGCGTACATCGTGGAAAACTGCAAGCTTGATCCGAAGGCCGATGCCCAGTTGCACATCGTGATCGGCGAGATCCTGGGCGGCGTGGATGCCGCACAAGGCAAGGAAGGCGACAAGGCGCGCGCTGCCGGGGTGGTGAATATTGCCCAGGCGCTCAACACCTACGGCCGCCATTTCGATCACTCCGGCTGGCAATCCATCCCGATGCCCCATTGATCGACCATCGAATGAGCGCCTGAGCGCCTCGTTGCCCTGGCGGGGTCCGGGGCAAGCGGCTATTCCACGTCGATGCAGTGCAGCCCGAAGCTGCCACGGCGCCGGTCCGCAAAGTAGGCTTCCAGCGTTTCTTTGACGGTGCGAAACGCCAGCTCGTCCCATGGCACCTCGGCTTCGGTGAACAGCCGCGCCTCGATGGTTTCATAGCCGGGGTTGAACTGGTCGCTGAGCAGCCGGGCGCGGTAAAACAGGTGCACCTGGCCTACGCGGCGCACGTTCAGCAGGCTGAACAGCGGGCCCATCTCGATCTGGGCGCCGGCTTCCTCGTCGGTTTCGCGGGCCGCGCCCTGGGCCGTGGTTTCATCCAGCTCCATGAACCCGGCGGGCAGCGTCCACTTGCCCCAGCGCGGCTCGATGTTGCGCTTGCACAGCAGCACCCGGCCATCGGTGAACTCGGGCACGGTGCCCACCACGTTCAGCGGGTTTTCGTAGTGCACGGTGTGGCAGGCGGGGCATACGGCGCGCTGCTTGGTGTCGCCGTCGTCGGGCAGGCGGTAGGCAACGGCCGTGCCGCAGTCGCGGCAGTGTTTGATCGGGCTGCGAAAGGTCATGCCAGAAATATAAGTCAAATAGGCCGCTAGCGCTTATGGTTAAAGCGCAGGCAGCTATTAAAATTGAAGTGAAGTGAGTTGAAGTGAATGCAGGCGCTGCTGGGCGCCTACACCACGCTCAGGCGCAGCGGGGTGAGGCCGTCCACGCCGCCTTCCAGTGTGTCGCCGCGCACCACGGCGCCCACGCCTTCGGGGGTGCCGGTGTAGATCAGGTCGCCGGGGGCCAGCTCCCAGGCGGCCGACAGGTGCTCGATGGTTTCGGCAATGTTCCAGATGAGCTGGGCCACGGTGCTGCGCTGGCGGTCGGCGCCATTGACCTGCAGCCAGATGGCGGCCTTGGCGATGTCACCCGCCTGATCGACGGGAGTGATGGGGCCAATGGGGGCGCTGGCGTCAAAGCCCTTGCCAATGCACCAGGGGCGGCCCTGTTTTTTCATGTCGTTTTGCAGGTCGCGGCGCGTCATGTCCAGGCCCACGGCATAGCCGTAGATGTGCTGCAGCGCATCGGCCGCCTTGATGTTTTTGCCGCCCTTGCCAATGGCCACCACCAGTTCAATCTCGTGGTGCAGGTTGGCCGTGAGGCTGGGGTAGGGCAGCAGGCCGGTTTCGCCGGCATCGACCACCACGATGGCGTCGGCCGGTTTCATGAAAAAGAACGGCGGCTCGCGACCGGTGAAGCCCATTTCCTTGGCGTGCTCTTCGTAGTTGCGGCCCACGCAGTAGATGCGGTGCACCGGGAAGCGGTCGCCAGAGCCCACAACGGGCACGCTGGCTAAGGGCGCGGGAGAAAAAACATAGCTCATGTCAGTCTTTCTGCTTCAAGATGGGTCCTGGTGGTTTGCAATCCACGCGGTCACGGTGTTGCTGCGCCTTGCCGTGCATATGCAGTTTCTGCGGCTCTGTGCTTGATAGCTTGATACTCACGTTTCTTGCAACACCTTATCAATGGTGCGGGGGCGTTGGCGCGGTGGGCTGTGGTGATACCGTCGCGCTGCGCGGCCTCGTCCTGCTGCAGTGTGCCACGGGGCCGGTGTGTCTGCTGGGGGGAGGCTACACTCGCGCCCATGGCACAGAGCTTCGATTTCTATCAGGCGCCAGGCCACCTTGTCCGGCGCGCACACCAGCGCGCCGTGGCACTTTTCATGGAAGAAACGGCCGGTTTTGACGTGACGCCGGTGCAGTTCGCCATCCTCAATGAATTGATCGACCGGCCCGGCGAAGACCAGGTCACCCTGGCGGCCCGGGTGGCATTTGATGCCGCCACATCGGGATCGGTGATTGGCCGCCTGGAGGCGCGCGGCTGGGTCCGGCGTGTGCCCGACATGCGTGACCGGCGGCGCAAGCTGTTGTGGGTCACCTCCGCAGGCGAAGCCGCTGCGCTGCAGATGCGCGGCGCGGCCCAGCGGGTCCAGGAGCGCCTCATGGCGCCGTTGTCTGACGCTGAAGCGGTGCAGCTCAAGGCCTTGCTGGCCAAGCTGGTGTTCAGCCCGGCAGCAGCTGCCGATGCCCATCGTCCCTGCCAGCCCCCTGGTGCGCCCCCGCTCTCCAGCCCATGAAGCTTTTCAACTACTTTCGCTCGTCGGCGTCGTTTCGCGTGCGCATCGCGCTGCAGCTCAAGGGGCTTGGCTACGACTACATCCCGGTGCACCTGGTGCGCCGCGAGCACCATGACCCGGCCTACACGGGCCGGGTAGGCGATGCGCTGGTCCCCACCTTGCTGACCGACGACGGCGTGGCGCTGTCGCAGTCCATGGCCATCATCGAATACCTCGATGAAACCCATCCGTCGCCGCCCTTGCTGCCCGCCGAGCCGCTGGCCCGGGCCCAGGTGCGGGCTTTGGCCCAGATGGTGGCGTGCGAAATGCACCCACCCAACAACCTGCGGGTGCTGAACTATCTGGTGCAAACGCTGAAGGTGGACGAAGCCGGCAAGAACGCCTGGTACAGCCACTGGGCCCGCAGCGGGCTGGAGGCCTTCGAGCGCCAGTTGGTGCTGCTGGCGCAGCAGCGCGCAGCGCAGGGCCTGGCACCGTCCGTGTCTTGCTGGGGCGCTGCCCCCACGCTGGCCGACTGCTGCCTGGTGCCGCATGTGTTCAATTGCCAGCGTTTCAACGTCCCTTTGCAAGGCCTGCCGCTGACCATGGCCGCCTTTGCTGCCTGCATGGCGCTGCCCGCATTTCAGCAGGCGCAGCCCTCGGCCTGCCCCGACTACCAGCCATGAACAAGGCATGACCAAGCCATGACCCAGCCCCCCCGCATTCCCCGCGACTGGCTGCAGCCGCAATGGCCGGCGCCTGCCGGTGTGCGCGCCCTGTGCACCACGCGGGCGGGCGGTGTCAGCACCGGCCCCTGTGCCAGCCTGAACCTGGGCAGCCATGTGGGCGATGATCCCTCGGCAGTGCAGGCCAATCGGCAGCGGCTGCAGGCGGTGGTGCAGGGCGCCACCCCGGGCGCCCGGGCCGTGTTTCTGAACCAGGTGCACGGCACGGCGGTGGCCACCATCAACCCCGCCACGCCCGACGGCACCGAGGCCGATGCCTGCGTGGCCACGCAGCCGGGCGCGGTCTGCACCATCATGGTGGCCGATTGCCTGCCCGTGCTGCTGGCCCATGGCTCGGGCGCGGTGGTGGGCGCGGCCCACGCGGGCTGGCGCGGGCTGGCCGGAACAGGCGGGGTGGGTGTTCTGGAGGCAGTTTTTGAGCGTTTTAAGGCTCTAGTCCTTTCTGATAAAGCGCTAGCAGCTATCAAAAATGAAGCAAATGGAATGCTGGCAGCGCACACGATGGCATGGCTGGGGCCCTGCATTGGCCCTACCGCCTTTGAGGTGGGCGCAGAAGTGCGCGAGGCTTTTTGCAGCCATCACCCGGCCGCCTTGGCGTGCTTTGTGCCACTGGGCCAAGGCAAGTTTCTGGCCGATCTGGCGGGGCTGGCGCGTCTGCGGCTGCGCGCGCTGGGCGTTACGCAGATCTATGGCAACGACAGCACGGCACCCTGGTGCACCGTGGGCAATGCCTCACGGTTCTTTTCGTACCGGCGCGACCAGCTGGCTCTCGGCGGCAGCGGCCGCATGGCTGCCTGCATCTGGCGCGACTGAGCCGGCTGTCTCCGCACCCGGCGTTGTCCCCGCAACCGGTGGCTGGGGCGTTTGCCCGTGCGATTGGCTGTGCGTTTGCGCCGCCAGCTTCTCGTCATAAGCGGCCTGCTCGGCCTGATCGCGTGCCCGCAGGGCCCGCTTGCGCGACGGCGTGCCCAGGATATACGCCACGATGCCCATCGGCAGCAGCCCATACAGCACAAACGTGAAGAAAGCGCCCAGCACGCTGCCGGTGCTGCTGGTGGCTTCGGCCACCGCCATCATGAGGGTGACATACAGCCAGGTGATGATTACAAGGTACATGAGCAAAGGAGCAAAAGAGCGAAAGACGCTGGTGAACATTGCCTTGCGGCAGCAGGTGGGCAACAATGGTGCCGAGACCCCGTGCGATCGACCAACCATTGAGGAAGCAGCATGAATTCTGAAGCACTCTGGGCTCAAGGCGCCCAGCAATTCCAGCAGATTTTCGGGGATAGCTGGACAAAGGCATTGCAGTCCTTCCAGTCTGCCGACGTGGCGGGCGGCATGCCAGGGGCCGCGCCCCTGCAGTTTTCCTCGACCAAGCTGCAGGCGCTGCAACAGCAATATCTTCACGATGCCAAGGAATTGTGGGCCCAGGGCCTGCAGGCCGCCCCCGAAATCAAAGACCGCCGTTTCACGGGCGAAGGCTGGGCTGCCAACCCGGTGGCCACTTTTTCAGCCGCCGCCTACCTGCTCAACGCCCGCACCCTGATGGGCCTGGCCGACGCGGTGGAGGCCGACGCAAAGACCCGTGCCCGCATCCGCTTTGGCGTAGAGCAATGGATGGCCGCCATGGCGCCCAGCAATTTTTTGGCCTTCAATGCCGAGGCGCAGAAGAAAGCCATTGAGACCAAAGGCGAGAGCATTGCCAAAGGCATGCAGAACTTGTTGCACGACATCACCCAGGGCCATGTGTCGATGACCGACGAAAGCCTGTTCGAGGTGGGCCGCAACGTGGCCACCACCGAGGGCGCCGTGGTGTTTGAAAACGAGCTGTTCCAGCTGCTCGAATACAAGCCGCTCACCACCAAAGTGTTCGAGCGCCCGTTTTTGCTGGTGCCGCCGTGCATCAACAAGTTCTACATCCTCGATCTGCAGCCCGAAAACTCGCTGATCCGCTATGCCGTGGAACAGGGCCACCGCACCTTTGTGGTGAGCTGGCGCAACCCCGACGATTCCCTGGCCCACAAAACCTGGGACGACTACGTGGAAGACGGCGTGATGGCCGCCATCGACGTGGTGCAAAACATCACCTCCGCCGAACAGATCAATGCCCTGGGCTTTTGCGTGGGCGGCACCATCCTGAGCAATGCGCTGGCCGTGCTGGCAGCGCGCGGCGATGAGCCCGTGGCCAGTGCCACCTTTTTGACCACGCTGATCGACTTCACCGACACCGGCATCCTGGATGTGTTCATCGACGAAGGGATGGTGAAGTACCGCGAGATGCAGCTGGGCAAAGGCGGCCTCATGAAAGGGCAGGACCTGGCCTCGACCTTCAGCTTCTTGCGCCCCAATGATCTGGTGTGGAACTACGTGGTGGGCAACTACCTCAAGGGCGAAACGCCGCCACCCTTTGACCTGCTTTACTGGAACAGCGACAGCACCAACCTGCCGGGCCCGTTCTACGCCTGGTACCTGCGCAACTTCTATCTCGAAAACAACCTGGTCAAGCCCGGCAAGCTCACCGTGTGCGGCGAGAAGATGGATCTTTCCAATCTTACGCTGCCGGTTTATGTCTACGGCTCGCGCGAAGACCACATCGTGCCCATCAACGCCGCCTACGCGTCCACCCAGGTGCTACCCGGCAAAAAACGCTTTGTGATGGGCGCCTCGGGCCATATCGCCGGGGTCATCAACCCGCCCGCCAAAGGCAAGCGCAGCCACTGGATTCGCGCCGACGGCAAGCTGCCCGCCACCCTCGACCAATGGCTGGAAGGCGCCACCGAGCACCCTGGCAGCTGGTGGACCGACTGGTCCGGCTGGCTCAAGGGCCATGCCGGCAAGCAGATTGCAGCGCCCAAGGGCTACGGCAAAGGGGCACGGTTCAAGGCCATCGAGCCGGCCCCCGGCCGCTATGTCAAGGAAAAGGCATGATTTCAAAGCGCTAAAAATGGCTGCGAGAATCTGAAAGCACCCGCCGGGGCACGAACGCCCCCCCGCACCGATCCACCTCGAAAGGACTATCCATGGAAGACATCGTCATTGTTTCAGCCGCCCGCACCGCCGTGGGCAAATTTGGTGGCGCACTGGCCAAGACCCCCGCCACCGAACTGGGCTCCATCGTGATCCGCGAGGCCATCGCGCGCGCCGGGCTCTCATCCGACCAGATCGGTGAAGTCATCATGGGCCAGGTGCTGGCGGCAGGCGTGGGTCAAAACCCCGCGCGCCAGGCCTCCATGAAGGCGGGCGTGGCCAAGGAAACGCCCGCCCTCACCATCAACGCAGTGTGTGGCTCGGGACTCAAATCGGTCATGCTGGCCGCCCAGGCCGTGGCCTGGGGCGACAGCGAGATCGTGGTGGCCGGCGGCCAGGAAAACATGAGCCTCTCGCCCCACGTGCTCAACGGCTCGCGTGATGGCCAGCGCATGGGCGACTGGAAGATGGTCGACTCGATGATCGTCGATGGCCTGTGGGATGTGTACAACCAGTACCACATGGGCATCACGGCCGAAAACGTGGCCAAGGCCTATGGCATTACCCGTGATATGCAGGACGCGCTGGCCCTGGGTAGCCAGCAAAAGGCTGCTGCCGCGCAAGACGCAGGCAAATTTGCCGACGAAATCGTGGGTGTGAGCCTGGCCCAGAAAAAGGGCGACCCCATCCTCTTCAATGCCGACGAATACCTGAACCGCAAAACCAATGCCGAAGTGCTGGCCGGTCTGCGCCCGGCTTTCGACAAGGCGGGCACCGTGACGGCAGGCAACGCCTCGGGCATCAACGACGGCGCCGCTGCCGTGGTGGTGATGACCGCCAAGAAAGCAGCAGCCCTGGGCCTCAAGCCGCTGGCGCGCATTGCCGCCTTTGGCACCAGCGGTCTCGACCCGGCCACCATGGGCATGGGCCCGGTGCCTGCTTCTCGCAAGGCCTTGCAACGCGCCGGCTGGAATGCCGCCGACGTGGACCTGTTCGAGTTGAATGAAGCTTTTGCTGCCCAGGCCTGTGCGGTCAACAAAGAACTGGGCATTGACCCTGCCAAGGTCAACGTGAACGGGGGTGCCATTGCCATTGGTCACCCCATTGGCGCGTCCGGTTGCCGCATTCTGGTGACGCTGCTGCATGAAATGCAGCGCCGCGATGCCAAGAAGGGCTTGGCTGCCCTGTGCATTGGCGGTGGCATGGGCGTGTCCCTGGCGCTGGAGCGCTGAGCACTCCTGCGCTTCCAGGCACCAGAAGAAGCCGCGGTGACACGCGGCTTTTTTTTGTCCCTATGGGATGGGTGAATGTGAAGGATGGATTTATACCAATAAGTTACAATAAAAACACATTGGTGCAAATTGCGAATTTATGTCCTCGTCATCCTTCTCCCCAGCTTCCGAAAAATCTGTATCCACCCCTGTAGACAGCGCCTTGCTGGGTGACCGCGTGATGCTGGCCGCGATTGCACTGAGTGCCATCGCGGCGGTGGTCCTGGGGCTGCGGTTTGTGGATTCGGTGCTGGCTCTGGTGGCTTCGGGCGCCTTGGTCTTGATTGCGGGTGTGGCCTACGGCACGGCACGGGGCACTCTGGCTTCGCGCTTGGTGCTGGCTTTTGTGCAGGTGGGTCTGGTGGCGCTGCATATCCAGCTGGCGCAGGGCATGCTGGAGTTTCACTTTGGCGTGTTCGTCACGCTGGCCTTGCTGCTGGTGTACCTCGACTGGCGCCCCATTGTGTGGGCCGCACTGCTGTTTGCCGTGCACCATGTGCTGTTTGACCGTCTCCAGGCGGCGGGCTTCGGTGTGTATTGCATGACCAGCCCCGATTTTGGACGGGTGGTGCTGCATGCGGTATATGTGGTGATCCAGACCATGCTGGAGGTAATTTTGGCCGTGAACATGGGACGCACCGCCCGCGAGTCGCTGGAGCTGCAGCGCCTGTCTGCTGCCCTGGTGCGGGGCGACCAGATTGCCCTGGATGTCTCTCACATGGTGGTCGAAACACCGGGTGGAAGGGCGCTCAAGCAGGCGCTGGAGCGCATGCATGAAACCGTTGCAACGGTTCAGGAAGCCGCCACCAGCATGGCGCTGGCGTGCCAGGAGATTGCCATGGGCGCACAAGACCTGTCGGTGCGCACCGAAGACACCGCGGGCAACCTGCAGGCAACGTCTGCCAGCATGGAGCAACTTACCGGCACGGTGCGCCAGTCTGCCAACGCTTCGGAGCAGGCCAATGCCCTGGCGGTGTCGGCTGCCGGCGTGGCACGGCACGGGGGCGAAGTGGTGGGGCGGGTGATCCACACCATGCGCGAGATCAATGAGGGCTCGGCCCGCATTGCGGATATCACGGGGGTCATCGATTCCATCGCCTTTCAGACCAACATCCTGGCGCTCAATGCCGCCGTGGAAGCCGCCCGTGCGGGCGAACAGGGGCGCGGGTTTGCTGTGGTGGCCACCGAGGTGCGCAGCCTGGCGCAGCGCTCTGCGCAGGCAGCCCGCGAGATCAAGGTGCTCATTGACAGCTCGGTGCAAAAAGCGTCGGCGGGGGGGCAACTGGCCGACGAAGCGGGCCGCACCATGTCGGAGATCGTGGGCTCGGTGCAGCAGGTCAGTGCCATGATGGGCGAGATCCATGCGGCTGCGCGCGACCAATCGGCCGGCATTGCCCAGATCAACCAGTCGGTAGGGCAGCTCGACCAGATGACGCAGCAGAACGCCGCGCTGGTGGAGGAATCTGCCGCCGCCGCAGGCACCGTGACCGAGCAGGCCCAGCGGCTGGCCAAGGTGGTTGCGGTATTTGCCCTGTCGCGGGGTGCGTGAACCCGCCATCACCGCCTCTGGCTGGATATCATGACCCCATGATTTCTACTGTTTTTGCCCAACCGTTTGAGCCCTTGGGCTGTGCTGCCTGCCGCGACAAGACCCAGCTTCCCTTTGATTTCACGATGGCGTTCCAGCCCATCATGGATTTGCATTCCGGGCGCCCATTTGCCTACGAGGCGCTGGTGCGCGGTGTGGACGGACAGTCTGCGGCCACGGTGCTGTCGTGGGTGGATGACGCCCACCGCTATCGGTTTGACCAGGCATGCCGGGTGAAAGCCATCGAATTGGCCTCGCGCCTGGGCCTGGCCGCATTGCCCCAGTGCCGCCTCAGCATCAATTTCTTGCCCAACGCGGTGTACCGTGCAGAAACCTGTATTCGCGCCACCATGGAGGCGGCCAAGGAATTCCATTTTCCGCACGACCGCATCATGTTTGAAGTGACCGAGGGCGAGCAGGTGACCAACGGCGCCCACCTCAAGGCCATCTTCAATGAATACCGCCGCCAGGGGCTGATCACCGCGATTGACGATTTTGGTGCGGGTTATGCGGGGCTGAACATGCTGGTTCAGTTCCAGCCCCATGTGCTGAAGATAGACATGGAGCTGATCCGCAATATCGACCAGGATCCCGTGCGCCAGGCCATCGTGTCGGGCATTGCGCTGGTGTGCGATCGCCTGGGCATCGACATCGTGGCCGAAGGCATCGAGACGGCACAAGAATCCGAGCACCTGCTGGCGGCGGGCATCCACTACCAGCAGGGCTATCTGTTTGCCAAACCGGGCTGGGAAACCTTGCCGCTGGCCGTTGGTGGCATTTGATGCAGCCAGTGCACGCTCAAGGCCCTTTCAACAACAGATGCATGACCCTGCGGCCTTCCTCTCGGAGGCTGCACGCAGGGCTGAACACACGGGTTTTGGCTGTGCCAGATGCGTCGCTGCGGAAAAACAGCGGATTCAGTGTTTTCCTTCACGACAGTGCATCAATTGTTGGGTAGAGTGGCGTTGAGCACCTTACAACCAGGAGAAATCACATGAGCAAAAAAGTAGCGTATGTCACGGGTGGCATGGGCGGTATCGGCACCGCCATTTGCCAGCGTCTGCACAAAGAAGGGTTCACCGTCATCGCCGGTTGCGGCCCCACACGTGATTTCACGAAATGGCTGGACGAGCAAAAGGCGCTGGGCTACACCTTTCACGCCTCAGTGGGCAATGTGGGCGACTGGGATTCCACCGTCGAGGCCTTCACCAAGACCAAGGCGGAGCACGGTTCGATCGATGTGCTGGTCAACAACGCCGGCATCACGCGCGATCGCATGTTCCTCAAAATGACCCGCGAGGACTGGGACCAGGTGATCGAGACCAACCTCAACAGCATGTTCAACGTTACCAAGCAGGTGGTGGCCGACATGGTGGAAAAGGGCTGGGGCCGCATCATCAACATCAGCTCGGTCAACGGCGAAAAAGGCCAGGCAGGGCAAACCAACTACTCGGCCGCCAAGGCCGGCATGCACGGCTTCAGCATGGCCCTGGCGCAAGAGCTGGCCACCAAGGGCGTGACGGTGAACACCGTGAGCCCAGGCTACATCGGCACCGACATGGTCAAGGCCATTCGCCCCGATGTGCTGGAAAAGATCGTGGCCACCGTGCCCGTCAAGCGGCTCGGTGAGCCCAGCGAGATCGCCTCCATCATTGCCTGGCTGGCCTCGGAAGAGGGCGGCTACGCCACGGGAGCTGACTTCTCGGTCAATGGCGGCCTGCACATGGGCTGACGCAGCGGCCGGTGCAGACAACAAAAAACCCCGCAATGCGGGGTTTTTTGTTGAGAGGAACATGAATGAAGGGGCTGCCGCCGCCATTGTGATGGGCGGCTGCCACGCCCTCAAAAGCGGGCCGGTGCGCGCTTGCGGTCGCGTTCGTCTTCGGGCCAAGCGGACAAGATTGCGGTGGTATTCATACTGGAAAACTCCTGTGATGTACCAACAACGCGCTCACTTGGCGCTTGGTTGACCGGCAAACGCAAAAAAATGCAACCGGATGAGCCTTAGCCTCAACAAAAATCGTTGCTTCAAGATTAATAGCATTCACCGCAGGTCTTTATTGGTGAAAAGCCAGAAAACTATTGCACTCGATTACAAGGTTTTACGTTTCAAGCGCTGGTGCCCACGCCCAGTTCTTCCAGCCCGGCGGAAATTTCCAGCCAGCGTTCTTCCAGCTGGGCGGTCTCGTCGTGACCGGCTTTCAGGCGTCGGCCAAGGTCTGCGATTTCGGCGGGCGGCAGTGGCTGGGTGAGCCGCTGCTCCAGGTCGGCCCGCTCTGCAACCAGGGCAGACAGGCGTTGGTCGATCTGTTCGAGCTCGCGTTTCAGGGGGCGTGTTTTTTCTGCCAGCTGCTGTCGTGTCTGGGCATCCTGCTTGCGCTGCTCTTTCGCGTCGACTGCGGGTTTGGCATCATTTTGGCCTCTAGCGCTTATCTGGTCTGCGCTAGCAGCTATTGAAACGGGAGCAATAGCCACGGGTTTGGCGGCGGCCACGGCAGGCGCCGGTGCTGCGGCCTTGAGCGCCGCGCTTTCGGCTGCGGCCTCCAGCTTGGCCAGTTCACGTTGGCGCTTGGCTTCATCGAGCAGGTAGCGCTGGTAATCATCGAGGTCGCCGTCAAACGGCCCCACGGCGCCCCGACCCACCATCCAGAACTCGTCGCACACGGCGCGCAACAGGGCGCGGTCGTGGCTGACCAGCATGACGGTGCCTTCAAACTCGTTGAGCGCCATCGACAGCGCCTCGCGCGTGGACAGGTCCAGGTGATTGGTGGGCTCGTCCAGCAGCAGCAAGTTGGGCCGCTGCCAGACGATCATGGCCAGCACCAGGCGGGCTTTTTCGCCGCCGCTCATACTGCCCACGCTTTGCTTGACCATGTCGCCGGTGAAGTTGAATGTGCCCAGATAGCTGCGCAGGTCTTGTTCGCGGCTCGATTCGCGGCTGTTGGGGCCCAGCTCGCGCGCCAGGCGGATCATGTGCTCCAGCGGGTTCTCATGCGGGCGCAGCACGTCCAGCTCCTGCTGGGCAAAGTAGCCGATCGACAGGCCCTTGCCTTCGGTCACGGTGCCGGCCAGCGGCGCCATGGTGCGGGCAATGGTCTTGACCAGCGTGGACTTGCCCTGGCCGTTGGCACCCAGAATGCCGATGCGCTGGCCTGCCAGCACGCTGCGGCTGACGTTTTGCAGGATGGTGGTTTCGGCACAGTCTTCGCTGCGGTAGCCAAACGATGCGTCGCTGATGGCCAGCATCGGGTTGGGCAGGTTTTGTGGCTCCTTGAATTCGAAGGTGAATTCGGCGTCGGCCAGCACGGGCGCGATCTTTTCCATGCGGTCAAGCGCCTTGACGCGGCTTTGCGCCTGCTTGGCCTTGCTGGCCTTGGCCTTGAAGCGGTCAATGAACTTCTTGAGGTGGGCGATTTTTTCCTGTTGTTTGGAAAAGCTGGCCTGCTGCAATTCGAGCTGCTGGGCGCGCAGATCTTCAAACTTGCTGTAGTTGCCGCCATAGCGCGTGATCTGCGCGTTGTCGATGTGCATGGTGACGTTGGTCACGGCATCGAGGAACTCGCGGTCGTGGCTGATGACGATCATCGTGCCTTCGTAGCGCTTGAGCCAGGCTTCCAGCCAGACCAGGGCATCGAGGTCCAGGTGGTTGGTGGGCTCGTCGAGCAGCAGCAGATCGGAGGGGCACATCAGCGCGCGGGCCAGTTGCAGGCGCATGCGCCAGCCACCCGAGAAGCTGTTGACGGGCTTGTCCAGCTCGGACACCTTGAAGCCCAGACCCAGGATGAGTGCTTGCGCGCGGGGTTCGGCATCGTGTGCGCCGGCATCGGCCAGGTCGGTGTAGGCGTGGGCAATGGCCATGCCGTCGTCTGCGGCCTCGGCTTTGGCCAGCTCGGCCTGCAGATCGGTCAGGCGCGTGTCGCCTGCCACCACGAAGGCGGTCGCGGGCTCGTCGGTTTCGGGCATGTTCTGCGCCACCTGCGCCATGCGCCACTGCGTGGGGATGTAGAAATCGCCGCCGTCTTCGTGCAGAGAGCCGTTGAGCAGGGCAAACAGGCTGGATTTTCCGGCACCGTTGCGGCCCACCAGGCCGGCTTTTTCACCGGGGTTGATGGTGGCGTTGACGCCATTGAGCAGCACCTTGGCGCCGCGGCGCAAGGTGACATTTTTAAGAGTGATCATCAGGAAGAGAAAAATGCAACCAGGGCTTGGCGTGTTGCCAAAAGCACCTGATCTTCGCCCGCGCTGGTATCTATCCAGTACACAGGCAGCTGCCCGAAGGCGGCTTCAAAGTGGGAACGCTCGTTGCCGATTTCGAGAACGAGCACCGCATTTTCGCTCATGCGGGCGGGAGCGTCCTGAAGCAGCTGGCGAATGAAGTCCATGCCATCGGCACCGCCCGCCAGCGCGAGGGTGGGTTCCGCCCGGTATTCGGCGGGCAATTGCGCCATGCTGGCCGCGTTCACATAGGGTGGATTGCAAAGAATCAGGTCCCACGGGCCGGGTAGCTGGGCCAGGCCATCCGACAACTGCAGCGAGATGCGGTCTTGAAGGCCATGCTGGTCCACATTGATGCGGGCCACGGCCAGTGCGTCGGGCGAGATGTCGGCGCCCGTGACTTCGACGTCAGGCCAGGCCATGGCCGCCAGAACGGCCAGGCTGCCGTTGCCGGTACACAAATC
Organism: Acidovorax sp. JHL-3; assembly: GCF_000526295.1. Lineage (NCBI taxonomy): Bacteria > Pseudomonadati > Pseudomonadota > Betaproteobacteria > Burkholderiales > Comamonadaceae > Acidovorax > Acidovorax sp. JHL-3. The sequence goes on along the minus strand of NZ_JAFU01000001.1, from coordinate 2,699,732 downwards.
GAGCACGCGGCGCGTGTGCTCGCCCAGAAAATCATCGATGCTGCCATCGGCCAGCAACTCGGCAATGAAGCTGCGTGGCACGATGGCGCGCTCGTCCACGTAAAACGGCACGCCTTGCAGCCATGCCTCGCGGGTGAGGTAGGCAGCGGGTTTGCGGGTGCGAATGCGCTCGTCAAAAAGTGTAGCTACCAGCGCAAGCTCATCGGGCGCTACAGCCTTCTTTGCCACTGAATCGGGGCGATCGCCCAGGTCACTGTCCAGCGGCAACCCCAGTCGCCACAGCACCAGCCAGGCAGCCTCGTCGTGGGCATTGGTGGTGCCATGCCCGAAGGAAACGCCAGCGGCGGTGAGCAGATCGGCGCCGGACTGCACGAGCGCGGCCACGGTGCCGCCTTGCAGGGCGGGCAGGGCGGAGTTGCCGGTCATTCTGTGGCCGCCTGTGCGGTGGCCGCCTGTGTGGCCGCTGGTGTCGTGCTGGCCTGGCGGTTCAGGTTTTCGAGGGTGCGGCGGTAGATGTTTTTGAGGGGCTCGATGTCGGCCACCACCACATGCTCGTCGATCTTGTGGATGCTGGCGTTGGGCGGGCCCAGTTCAATCACCTGCGGGCAGATCTGTGCGATGAAACGGCCGTCGCTGGTGCCACCGGTGGTGGACAGCTCGGTGGTGATGCCGGTTTCGGCCAGGATGGCCTGCTGCACTGCCGTGACGAGGTCGCCCGGCGTGGTCAGAAAGGGCTGGCCGCCCAGCGTCCACTGCAGGTCGTATTCGAGGCTGTGGCGGTCCAGCAGGCTGTATACGCGCTGCTTGAGCCCTTCGGCCGTGGATTCGGTGGAGAAGCGGAAATTGAAGTCCACCACCACCTCGCCCGGGATCACATTGCTGGCGCCGGTGCCGCCGTGCATGTTACTGATCTGCCAGCTGGTGGGCGGAAAGAAGGCGTTGCCCCTGTCCCACTCGGTGGCAGCCATTTCGGCCAGCGCCGGCAGGGCCTGGTGGATGGGGTTGCGCGCCAGTTGCGGGTAGGCGATGTGGCCCTGGATGCCGCGCACGGTGAGCTTGCCGCTGAGCGTGCCGCGACGGCCGTTCTTGATCATGTCGCCCGTTTGTTTGACCGATGTGGGTTCGCCCACGATGCAGTAGTCCAGCGTTTCGCCACGGGCTTTGAGTTGCTCCACCACCACTTTGGTGCCGTCAATCGAAGGGCCTTCCTCGTCGCTGGTCAGCAGGAACGCGATGGAAATCTGTGGGTCTGGGTGAGCGGCCAAAAATTCTTCCACCGCCACGACGAAAGCGGCGATGGAGGTTTTCATGTCACTGGCGCCGCGGCCAAAGAGCTTGCCGTCCTTGTGCGTGGGCGTGAAAGGGTGACTGCCCCACTGCGCCAGCGGGCCGGTGGGTACCACGTCGGTGTGCCCGGCAAATACTATTGTTTTAATAGCTGCTTGCGCTTGCTGCGTATGGGCTGCAGGCCTTTTTGACCACAAGTTGCTGACACGAAAGCTGTCGGGCCCGCTGTCCAGGCGTTCGCAGACAAACCCCAGCGGTGCCAGGCGTGCCGCGAGCACGTCGAGGCAGCCTGCATCCTCGGGCGTGATGGAGGGAAGGGAGATGAGCTGTTCGGCCAGGTGCAGGGTGCGGGACATCAGAAAAAGCAGGGGAAACCGGGTCAGGCGGATTTGACGTCCAGCACGATTTCGGTGAAAGAAGGTTGGTCGTCGGGAGTGTCCCGCGCCTCTTTTTGGGCCTTGGCTGCGTTGGCAGCCAGGGCGAAGTCGTTTTGCAGGCGCCACATCAGGTTGGTGGGCGAGTCGGCGTGGGCCAGGCCTTCCTTGCGGTCAACCTTGCCTTCCATGATGTGGTGGGCCAGTGCTTCCTCGAAGGTCTGCGAGCCTTCGGCCATGGATTTTTCCATGGCCTCCTTCACGCCCGAGAAGTCGCCCTTTTCCACCAGCTCGGAAACCAGCTTGGTGTTGAGCATGATTTCCACGGCGGGCACGCGCCCGCCTTCGACCGTGCGCACCAGCCGCTGGGACACCACCGCCTTGAGCGCCGAAGCAAGGTCGCCCAGCATGGTGGGGCGCACCTCGACGGGGTAGAAGCTCAGGATACGGTTGAGCGCGTGGTAGCTGTTGTTGCCGTGCAGCGTGGCCAGGCAAAGGTGGCCCGACTGCGCATAGGCAATGGCGGCCGACATGGTTTCACGGTCACGGATTTCGCCGATAAGGATCACATCGGGGGCCTGGCGCAGCGCGTTCTTGAGTGCGGTCTGCAGCGACTGCGTGTCACTGCCGATCTCGCGCTGGTTCACGATCGATTTCTTGTTCTTGAACTGGTATTCAACCGGGTCTTCGATCGTGAGGATGTGCCCGGTGAGCTGCTCGTTGCGGCTGTCGATCATCGAGGCCAGCGTGGTGCTCTTGCCCGAGCCGGTGGCGCCCACCACCAGGATGAGCCCGCGCTTTTCCATGATCAGTTCGCGCAGGATGGGCGGCAGGCCCAGCGAGTCGAGTTCGGGGATGTGCTGCGAGATGAAGCGGATCACCACCGCATAACTGCCACGCTGGCGCATGGCGCTGACGCGAAAACGGCCCACACCGCTCAAGGGCACGCCCATGTTGAGCTCGCCGGTTTCTTCCAGCTCTTCAATGCGGTCCGGGGGCACCACCTCGGACAGCAGGTTGCGCGGGGCATCGGGCGGCAGGATCTGGTTGTTGATCGGCACGCATTCGCCGTTGATCTTGATCAACGCCGGCGCGTTGGCCGACAGATAGACGTCGGAGGCCTTTTTCTCTGCCATCAGGCGAAGAATTCTTTCCATCGTGCTCATGGTTTCTCCCTCTCGTTGTTCGTGTCGGTCTTGGCGTGGATTGCGCTGGCGTTGTCGATCAACCGCGCTCAGTCGCGCAGCAGATCGTTCAGGCTCGTCGTCGAGCGGGTCTTGGCATCCACCTTCTTGACGATGATGGCGGCATACATGCTGTATTTGCCGCCTTCCTTGGGCAGGCTGCCGCTGATGACGACTGAGCCCGCAGGCACGCGGCCATAGCTGATCTCGCCCGTGGCGCGGTCATAGATCGGGGTGCTTTGGCCCAGGTACACGCCCATGGAAATCACCGAGTTTTCTTCCACGATCACGCCTTCGACCACTTCGGAGCGCGCACCGATGAAGCAGTTGTCCTCGATGATGGTGGGGTTGGCCTGCAGGGGTTCGAGCACGCCGCCCAGGCCCACGCCGCCCGACAGGTGCACGTTCTTGCCCACCTGCGCGCAGCTGCCCACGGTGGCCCAGGTGTCCACCATGGTGCCTTCATCGACATAGGCACCAATGTTCACATAGGACGGCATCAGGATGGCGCCCTTGGCGATGAAGCTGCCTCGGCGCGCCACGGCCGGGGGGACTACGCGCACGCCAGTGGCGGACATTTCGTCAGCGCTGAGTCCGCCGAACTTGGTGGGCACCTTGTCGTAGAAACCCAGGTCACCCGCCTCGATGAGTTCGTTGTCTTTGAGGCGGAACGACAGCAGCACGGCCTTCTTGATCCATTGGTGCACCGTCCACTGGCCCACGGCTTCGCGCGTGGCCACGCGCAGCGTGCCGTTGTTCAGCTCGGAAATCACATGGTCGACGGCGTCAACAATTTCTTTGGGTGCGGCGGCGGGCGAGAGGCTGGCGCGGTTGTCCCAGGCGTTGTCGATGAGGGTTTGGAGTTGTTGGGTCATGGAATCAGGCAGTACGGGATTGGATGAATTGGACGATGCGCAGCGCGGCCTCCACGCATTCTTGAGTGTCGGCCACAAGGGCCATGCGCACACGCTGCGCGCCGGGATTGCTGCCCTGGGCCTCGCGGGCCAGGTAGCTTCCGGGCAGCACGGTGACATTGTATTGAGCCAGCAAGGCGCGGGCGAACTCGGTGTCGGTCATGCCCAGGGCCTCAGGGACCTTGGCCCAGAGATAAAAACCGGCGTCGGGCAAGGAGACATCCATCACCCCGGCGAGCAGGGGCGTGACCTGCGCGAATTTCTTGCGGTAGAGCATGCGGTTTTCTTCCACATGGTGCTCATCGCCCCAGGCTGCAATGCTGGCCGCCTGCACCACCGGGCTCATGGCACTGCCGTGGTAGGTGCGGTACAGCAAAAACGCCTTCATCAACGCGGCATCGCCGGCCACAAAGCCGCTGCGCAGCCCCGGCACGTTGCTGCGCTTGGACAGGCTGGTGAAGGACACCAGGTTCTTGAAATCATTGCGCCCCAGGCGGGCTGCCGCCTGCAGGCCGCCCAGCGGGGGCTCATCGCGGAAGTAGATTTCGCTGTAGCACTCGTCCGAGGCGATCACGAAGCCATGGCGGTCGCTCAGCTCAAACAGCTTTTGCCATTCGGACAGCGGCATCACGGCGCCCGTGGGGTTGCCGGGCGAACAGACAAACAGCAGTTGCGTGCGCTGCCACACCGCGTCGGGCACGGTGTCCCAGTTCACTGCGAAATTGCGCGCAGGGTCGCTGGGCGCGTAATGGGGCGTGGCCCCGGCCAGCACGGCCGCGCCTTCGTAGATTTGATAGAACGGGTTGGGGCACACCACCACGGGCTGGCCCCTGGAGGGGTCGATCACGGTCTGGGCAAAGGCGAACAGTGCTTCGCGCGACCCATTGACGGGCAGGACCTGCGTGGCGGCGTCCACGGCCAGGTCGTAGCGCCTGGAAAGCCAGGCCGAGAAGGCCTCGCGCAGGCGCAGATCGCCGGCCGTGGCCGGATAGCTGGCCAGGCCATCGAGGTTGGCGCTGATGGCATCCTTGATGAACTGGGGCGTGGGGTGGCGGGGCTCTCCCATGCCCAGGCTGACCGGGCTGAAAGCTGCCGGAGGCGTGACCCCCGCGAAAAGCTGTCGCAGCCGCTCGAAAGGGTAGGGCTGCAGGTGGGAAAGCAGGGGATTCATGGGGCTGCATTATGGGCGATGCCGATGCTGGCATCGGCTGGCCGGCGGCACTGCAAAGACGCGCGCCCGGTGTAAACCCTTGCATGCCGTGTTTGTCAATCCGGTGTAAGAGGCAGCTTCTAGCATGTTTGTAACTATTTAAAACGTGATCGGGGACAAAATGGCTGGATTCTCTTTGCTGCGACCGGGCCGACGCCTGATGCGCTGGTTTCGCCTGCCGGGCAAGCTGGTGGCGCCGGGTTCCGTGCTGTTGGCCACGGTGGTTGCCGCCAGTCTCTCGGCGCCGTGGTGGGTATTGCTTGCGGGCGCAGCGCTCGGGTTGTATCTGATGCTGGCGCTGTATGCCAGCCTGTCGGCCGATCTGGCGGGTTTGGCGCATGCCATGCAGCGCACCACCGGAGGGGATCTGTGCGCCCGTGCGGGCGTTTATGGCCAGGACGAAGTGGGAGGGATGGCCAAGTCGCTCGACCAGATGGTGCTGACGCTGTCGTCCATGGTGGCCGACATACGCAGCAATGCCGCGCTGGTGGCCCACGCCGGGCAGACCCTGGCCCACGGTAACCGCGCGCTGGCAGACCGCACCGAGCAGCAGGCGGCCAACCTGGAAGAAACCGCTGCCAGCGTGGAGCAGCTGTCCGCGGCTGTGCAGAGCAATGCGCAAACGGCGCTGGGGGCCGACCAACGCGCCGCCCAGGTGCGGGAGGCAGCCGATGCCGGGGCCCAGGCCATGGCCAGTGCCGTGCAATCGGTGCAGGCCATCCAGCAAGGTGCGCGCCGCATGACCGAAATCATCGGCGTGATTGACAGCATTGCCTTTCAAACCAACATCCTGGCGCTGAACGCGGCAGTGGAAGCGGCCCGCGCGGGCGAACAGGGGCGTGGATTTGCCGTGGTGGCCGGAGAGGTACGCACCCTGGCCAAGCGTTCTGCCGATGCAGCCCAGGAAATCCGGCAGCTGATCAGCGCGTCGGTGAACCAGGTGGAGGCCAGCGCCGGCCTGATCCGCACGGCCGGAGACGGGATCGCCGAGATGGCGGGCGGCATACGCAGCGTGGCCGCCAGCATGTCGGAGATTTCGGGCTCCAGTGCCGAGCAGAGCACCGGGCTGCGTGAAGTCAGCGCCGCAGTGCAACAGCTCGACCAGATCACGCAGCACAACGCCCAGATGGTGGGCCATGCCGTGCAGCAGGCCGAAGCCCTGCAAAGCCGGGCCTCCACCCTGTCACGCGCAGTGTCGGCCTTCCGATTGCAGCAGGGCACGGCTGAAGAGGCTGTGGCGCTGGTGAGCAAGGCGGCAGCGCTGCACAAAACAAGCCCGCGCGACGCTTTTCTGAGAACCATCACCGACAAGAACCAGGCGTTTCATGACCGCGACATGTATGTGTTTGCGCTCAATCCGCAAGGAACCTATCTGGCGTTTGGTGGCAACCAGGCCAAGGTGGGGACGCGCGTACAGGACATTCCGGGCATTGCCGGGGATCGGCTGGTCAGCGACATTGTTGCGCAGGGCGACCGTGCACCCGGTTGGGTGGAATACGACATCACCAACCCGGCTACCGGCGCGGTGCAGACCAAGATGTCGTTCGTGGCGCGTCTGGGTGATTTGTACGTGGGGTGTGGCGTTTACAAGAGCCTTGCAGCCCGCTGAAACGATGCGCACCTACCCACGCCTCAGGAGGGCGCGCGGTCCGCGTCGCAATCCTCAGTGCGACGGCGGGTTGCGCCGTTGCCGGGCGCGGGCCGTGGCTGCAGCAATCGCTGCCTGTCGGGCGGCGTGTGCTGTTGAGGCCTGTGAGTTGCCTACCGCATGCACAGGGCTTTGCGCAGGCAGCGTGTCGGCATCGGGCTCGGGTGCTGGCGGCTCGGCGCTGTGCTGCGCCAGCCGTTGCTGGCGCATGGCGTAGCGCTGGCGTGCGTTGTCGGCCTGGGTGGGGGTCCAGGCGGCCCAGCCCGTGGCGGTGCCACTGGCGTTTTCCAGCTGGATACAGTCCACCGGGCACACCGGGATGCACAGTTCGCAACCCGTGCAATGGGCTGCAATCACGGTGTGCATGAGCTTGTTGGCACCCACAATGGCGTCGGTGGGGCAGGCCTTGATGCAGAGGGTGCAGCCAATGCACCAGTCCTCATCGATCACGGCCACGGTGCGGGGGGCCGGCAGCCCATGCACAGGATTCAACGGCACCACGGCGTGGCCCGTGATGGCAGCCAACCGGGCCACCCCTTCCAACCCGCCCGGAGGGCACTGGTTGATGGGGGCCAGCCCCTCGGCCACCGCTTGCGCATAGCTGGCGCAGTCGGGGTAGCCGCAGCGGGTGCACTGCGTCTGGGGCAGGGCCGCGTTGATGCGCGCTGCCAGCTCCGCCACCGTTTGCGGCAAGCCAGGCATCAGGCCTTGCGTGCTGCCGGGCGCTTGGTGCTTTTTGCTGCGGGTGCAGAAGCGCGCGCCCGCGCGGTGTCGGAGGTCTTGGCGACAGCCGCCTTGGTGGCCGTTGGGACGGTGCTTGCGGTTTCGGTGCCTGGCGTGTTCACCCAGCGTGTTGCCACACCGGCGGGCGATGCGTTCGCGCGGATGGCGGCCTGAACTGCCTTGGGCTTTGCCACGGCAGCAGGAGTGGAAGGCGCCACCTTGGGCGTAGCAGCAGCGGCCTTGACGGTACGTTTGACGGGGCTTGCGCTTACCGTCTGTGCGGAGGCTGGTGCCGCAGCGCTGGCTGACACCGGGGCGGCAACCACGGGCGCGGGCGTGCTCGGTGCGGGGGCTGCGCTGGCAGCTACAACCGGCTCGCTGGCCGCGTTGGCAACAGCCGTGGAGGCCGCAGACTTGGCGGCCAAAGCCGCATCGTGCTTCTGGATGAATGCGTGCACCCTGGGATACACGACATCGCGCCAGCGGCGGCCACTGAAAATGCCATAGTGGCCTGCGCCCTTGGCTTCAAGGTGGTGCTGCTCTTTGCGCACGATGCCGGTGCACAGGTCGTGTGCGGCCTCGGTCTGGCCTGAGCCGGAGATGTCGTCAAGTTCACCTTCCACCGTGAACAGCGCGGTGGTGGTGATGTCCTGCGGGCGCACGCGCTCAATCTTGCCGGTGGGGGAGCGCACATCCCAGGTGCCATGCACAAGGTTGTAGTCTTGGAACACGGTCTTGATGGTTTCCAGGTAGTAATCCGCGTCCATGTCCAGAACGGCGTTGTATTCGTCGTAGAACTTGCGGTGGGCCTCGGCGCTGGCGTCGTCGCCCTTGATCAGGTCCTTGAAATAGTCGTAGTGGCTGGTGGCATGACGGTCGGGGTTCATGGCCACAAAGCCGGTGTACTGCAGGAAACCGGGGTACACGCGGCGTCCGGCACCCGGAAAGTTGTCGGGCACCCGGAAGATCACATTGTTCTCGAACCACTCGTAACTGCGGTTCGTTGCCAGGTTGTTCACCGTGGTGGGCGATCTGCGTGCATCGATGGGGCCGCCCATCATGGTCATGGTGATGGGCGTGGTCTCGCCGCGGCTGGCCATCAGTGACACCGCAGCCAGCACCGGCACGGTGGGCTGGCAGACGCTGATCACATGGCAATTGCCATAAATGCCCTGCAGGTGGCGAATGAACTCCTGCACATAGTTGACGTAGTCGTCAAGGTGAAACTCGCCCTCGGACAGCGGCACCAGGCGGGCGCTGCGCCAGTCGGTGATGTAGACCTTGTGGTCCTTGAGCATGGTGCGCACCGTGTCGCGCAGCAAGGTGGCGTAATGGCCGGACAGCGGGGCTACGATCAGCACCACGGGCTGGGTTTTGAGCTTGGTCAGCGTGGCCGGGTCGTCCGAAAAACGCTTGAAACGGCGCAGTTCGCAAAAAGGCTTGTTGAGTTCGACGCGCTCATGAATGGCCACGCCAACACCATCGACGTCCACCGTGTGGATGTCGAAAGCTGGTTTTTCGTAACCCTTGCCCAGGCGATACAGCAGGTCGTAGCCGGCAGAAACACGTTGCGCGAGCGGGATTTGGCTGAGGAGCGAAGACGAGTGGCTGTACAGCTTCGAGGCGGCCTGGGCAAATTCGGCAAAAGGCTCCATCAGGGAGCGTTGGGTTTCGTATATCTGGTAGAGCATGGGGTGAAACTCCGTTATGTTGCAGTGCAATATAACAGCAACTGATTACGGATGTCTGGAGTAAAACCACCAATATGAGGTCGCCTTGGAGACAGTTTGATGACCCGTTATTAGCTTCACGCCGGCGTTTGGTTTGCTACTAATAGCATAGCTGGATGCGCTTTGCTGTAAAGGGCTTGGTGCCGATTTGATGCCTTGTTGATAAGGCAGGCGCCAGCGGGCACCTGCTTGCGCAGTGCCCCCAGCGGGGTGGTTTACCTCGCTTGCCCAGGTTCAAGTGCTGCCGTGTTCCTGCAACCAGGCCTCAAAGGCCTCCCTTGCCACGTTGCGCAACGCTGGGCGAAAGGCCGCATTGTTGCTGAGATACAGGCAATGGCGCATCACGGTGTAGGGGTTGAAGCTGCCTTGGGGGTTCTGCTCCTCAAAATGCAGCTTGTAGCGCTTGACCACGGCAATGGTTTCGCGCAGCAGCGCATTGAAGCGGGCGCGTGTCATGCCGGGCGACCAGCCCTGGATATCATCCACGAAGCTGTCCACCTTGTAGGGCTCAAACTCAAAATCCTTGAAGAAATGGGTGGCAATCTTCAAGAAGGTGAAGGCGTTGAGCGCACTGCCTGCATCGGGGGCCTTTTCTGGTACCTGCGCACCGGTTTCAGGCGGGGCCTCTGCGGTTTCGTCGGGGGCTTCCAGCAATTCGGCCGCGGTGGCGTCCCGGATCTGGCGGAACTCGCGGTCGGCCAGTTCAAACAACGCCGCCAGCACATTGATGCGGCGCTTGAGCTGGCCTGGAATCGATTTTTTGTACTTGATCTTGTGGTCCAGCACGCTCCAAGAATCCTGGATGATGGTGCGCACCTGCAGCTCAAACGCATGGCCTGCACATGCAGCATGCTCGGGCAACGCCCGCTGGGCCGCATTGAGCCTCAGGTCCAGGTGCAGGCCCTTGTAGCCAAACGAAGCCTCGGTGCCCTCAACGGCGGCCACCTTGTCGGTGACTTCCATCACATCAAAATGCGAGCGCACCAGGTGGGCCACCTTTTCGAGCTCGTCTTCATACAGGCAGACCACGCGCACCCCGATCAGGTCGGTGATGTAGGGGGCAATTTCATAGGGCAGGTTGGCCTCTTCCAGCGACGGCCTGTACTTGCGGGTGAATTTCTGGATGCACTCGGTCTTGTCCTTGACCCGGCCCTCCACCTTGGCTACATCCACCTGCCCGGACGCGGAGAGCAGGGCCGTGATCAGCGTCGCAAAAGACGCGCAGGCCTCCTGCAGGCGCTGCAGGTTCTGGTCATGGAAGGCATAAAAACGGGCTTCCTCCCGTTCAAAATCAAGCGATGGCATAGGGATTGTCTCGAATGCACCTGTTATCTGGATCGTAAGGCCTGTGTCGTCCCGTGCTGCCTGCGTGGGTCTGCGAATACGCACAAATACTGGGGGGAGGGCCTGGGAACTTGCCCATAATGGCAAAAGACTGTGCCGGCGTTTTTGCGCTGCCCGTTGCTCCAGACAATTTTTCCCACCAAGCAACCATCCAGACTTCCAACCCCATGAGCCAAACCCGCCAGCACCAAAAGCGGCCTCGCACGGAAGAACACCGTTGGGGTCTGCTTGCGCTGACGGGGCCGGTGCTGACGGTGTTCTTGCTGGGATTGACATTTTTATACTGGCAGGGCGCACAGCGGGAAGCTGACGCCAAAAGGCATCAGGCCTTTGCCGTCTCGGTGGAGCGCATTGTTTCCAGCCTCAAAGACCGCATGGCCACCTACGAACTGGTGCTGCTCGGCGTGAAGGGCTACTACGACGGCTCCGACAGCATTGATCGCGACGAGTTTGAGGCCTATGTGCAGGCGCTGCGCCTGCCAGAAACCCGGCCCGGGCTGCAGGGCGTGGCCTATGTGCTGAATTTGCCGGCAGACGAGTTGGACGCCCATGTGGAGCAGATGCGCAACAAAGGCTTCCTGTCTTACAACGTGCACCCGCAGGTCGCGCAATCGCACCACACCCCTATCACCCACATCGAGCCCCAGTCCAGCGACAACCTCAAGGCGCTGGGGTTCGATGTTTCCACCATTACCACCGCCCGCGAGGCGCTGGACCGCGCGCGCGACACCGGCAAACTGGCCCTGACCTCCAGGCTCAGGCTGCAGCAGGACGTGGGGCGTGATGCCGTGACCGGGCTGGTCATGTACCTGCCGCTTTATCGCAAGGATGCCGACCTCGGCTCGGTGGAGGGCCGCCAGCGGGGCATTGTGGGCTGGGTTTCGGCACCCTTTCGCATGAACGATCTGCTGCAGGGAATGGCCCGGCAACTTTATTCCGATATCGACTTGGTCGTTTATGACGGCGACCCGCAATCCGCCGAGAGCCTGCTGTATGGCGACGCAAACCTTGCTGCAGCCGCGCAAGGCGCAGCACCGGGTTTGCGCGCCACGCAGCAAATAGCGCTGGGCGGGCGCACCTGGACGCTGGTGATGCAGCCGCTGCCGGCTTTCGAGCAGCGCTTCAAGGACCGCGATGACGTCCTGCTGGCCGCGATGGGCGTGGCCCTGGGCCTGATGGCGGGTGTGCTGACCTGGGTGATGGCCACGGGACGTGACCGCGCCTTGGGGCTGGCCCATCGCATGACGCAGGCGCTGCGCAGCACCCGGGACGACCTGGAAAGCACCCTCAACGCCATTCCCGACCTGTTGTTCGAGGTCGACCTGGAGGGGCGCATCCACCATTACCGCTCCGCGCGCTCCACGCTGCTGGCCGCGCCTCCCGAGATGTTTCTGGGCCGGCTGATGGACGAATTTGTGCCGCCCGAGGCCTCTGCGGGCTGGCATGCCGCGCTGCAGGCCGCCCACGACACAGGTTATTCAATGGGCCACCAATACCGACTGGAACTGGCGCAACAGACGCATTGGTTCGAGTTGTCCATCGCGCGCAAGGAAAGCGCAACGCCCGGGCAGGTTCCCCGTTTCATTGCCTTGTCGCGAGACATCACCGAACGCAAGCTGGCCGAAGCCCGCACGCACCAGCTGGCCTACTTTGACGGGCTGACCGGCCTGCCCAACCGACGCATGCTGCTGGACCGCCTGGACCATGCCCTGGCCTCGGCGCGCAAGTCGGGGCAGGTGGGGGCGTTGTTGTTCATCGATCTGGACGATTTCAAGCAGATCAACGACGCCCGCGGGCATTCGCTGGGAGACGAACTCCTCAAGCAGGTGGCTCAGCGCCTCGCGCAGCTGCAGCGCCCCGGCGACACCGTCGCGCGCATCGGGGGGGACGAGTTTGTGATGCTGATCAACGACATTGCCACCGACATGGAATCGGGCGGGCGCAGCGCGCTGCTGGCGGCCGAGGCCGTGCGGGCGACCCTGGAGGCGCCCTACACCATCGACACCCATCTTTACAGCAGCACGGGCAGCATCGGCATCACCCTTTTCCCCAAGCGCAGCGAAGAGGTCGAAGACCTGCTGCGCGAGGCCGACACCGCCATGTACCGCGCCAAAGACCTGGGACGCAACCGCATCCGTTTTTACGAAACCGACATGCAGGCCGACGTGCAAGAACGCCTGGCGCTGGAACAAGACCTCAAAAAAGCCAGCGCAGAGGGCCAGCTGACTGCGTTCGTGCAGTCGCAGGTGGATGCGTCCGGCACCGTGATCGGTGGCGAGCTGCTCATGCGCTGGAACCACCCGGTGCGCGGCAACGTGCCCCCCAGCCGTTTCATTCCGGTGGCGGAATCCTCAGGTCTGATCCTGCGCATGGGTGACTGGATGATCCTGCAGGCCTGCGAGACACTGGCCCGATTGCACGCGGCAGGGCAGGAGCTTTTGATATCCGTGAACGTGAGCGAGCGCCAGTTTCGCCAGGACGATTTTGTCGAACGCGTGCTCGGCATGCTTGCCCAGACCGGCGCCCCGGCAGCGCTGCTCATCCTGGAGGTCACCGAAAGCCTGCTGATCGAACACCTCGACGACACCATTGCCCGCATGAGCGACCTTGTGCGTCACGGTGTGCGTTTCTCGATTGACGACTTTGGCACGGGTTATTCCAGCCTGGCCTACCTCAAGCGACTGCCCCTGTACGAGTTGAAGATCGACAAGAGCTTTGTGCAGGACACGCCCGACGACCCGAACGACACCGCCATCGTGCAGTCCATCATTTCGGTGGCCAGGCACCTCAAGCTGCGCGTGGTGGCCGAGGGCGTCGAAACCCGCGCCCAGGCCGATTTTCTGGTGGCCAGCCAGTGCGACTGCCTGCAGGGCTATCTGTTTTCCAGGCCCGAGCCGCTGCAAGGGTGGCTCACGCGCCAGCTGGGCGGGGGCTGAAAGGGCTGAAGGCGCGGCAAGGTTGCGCCATGCGCGGGGGGCCTCAACGTTGCGCCTGGGAGGCCCTGCAACGCTGAAAACTGTCGTTCAGGCGCGTGCAGGGCAAGTCACCCAACGGCAAAGCGCAGCGATCGGCTGGATGGCGAAGCTCAAGCGCAGACTTGCTTCAGGCCTCGACCGGGCTGGCGTGCGCCAGGGCCATCACTTCGTGCGGCGGCAGGCCTTTGAGGCGATGGTCGCTCCACACCTGGCGCCAGCGGCGTGAGCCTGCCAATCCATGGCGCAAGCCCAGCATGTGCCGCGCGATGCTGGCCCAGGGCGTGCCATGTGCTGCGGCCTCGCGCGCCATGTAGTCCACCATGGCGGCTTCCACATCCTCGCGGGTGAGCGTGCTTTCAGCGGCGCCGTAATACAGGGCGTCCCAGCGCGCCAGCCACCAGGGGTTGTGATAGGCCTCGCGGCCTACCATCACGCCATCCACCTGGGACAGCTGCTCTTGCACGGCGGCATCGGTGTTCAGGCCGCCGTTGATGGCAAAGGTCAGGTGCGGAAAATCGGCCTTGAGCTGGCGCACCACGTCGTAGCGCAGCGGGGGCACTTCGCGGTTTTCCTTGGGCGACAGGCCCTTGAGCCAGGCATTGCGCGCATGCACGATGAACACCGTGCAACCCGCAGCGGCCACGGTGCCCACAAAGTCGCGCACAAAGGCGTAGCTCTCGTCCTTGTCGATGCCAATGCGGTGCTTGACCGTCACGGGCACCTGCACCACGTCCACCATGGCTTTGACGCAGTCGGCCACCAGCTGGGGCTCGTTCATGAGGCAGGCGCCAAAGGCACCGCGCTGCACCCGCTCGCTGGGGCAACCGCAGTTGAGGTTGATTTCGTCATAGCCCCATTGCTCGCCCAGCCGCGCGCAGTGCGCCAGATCGGCCGGCTCGCTGCCGCCCAGCTGCAGGGCCACGGGGTGCTCTTCGGCGTTGAAGCGCAGGTGGCGCGGCACATCGCCATGCACCAGCGCACCCGTGGTCACCATCTCGGTGTACAGCAGGGTGTGTCGGCTCAGCAGCCGGTGCAGGTAGCGGCAATGGCGGTCGGTCCAGTCCATCATCGGGGCGACAGACATGCGCCAGGGGCTCAGGGTGGGTTCCACAGGCAATTCAGAAGGCAGGAAAAGAGGGGGGAGGGCTGCTGCTGCAACTCAGAAGGCAAGGCGCCTTTGCACAGCGGCCGACGAAAAGCACAGATTATCCCACCAGCGCCGAACGGACACTGGCAAGTGGTTATATGCAAAAAGTGCCTCTGGCGCTTGTCTGTAAAGCGCTGACAGCTATCAAAAACAAAGCATTCTGGGTTTTCCGGGATAACGCGGTGCAGCACCGTGGATCGCCAGCGAATGCCACTCGATGGGCCGCCACGCCCCGGCGCGCTTGCGATTTCCGCTTTCTAGTTCCGCTTCCAAGTCCTGCGCAAGAGGCGCCCGCCAGGGGAAACTTCTTGCCGCAGCACAAGAAGCGTTGCCAAATGTTTCGGTGATACTCGCTACGCCGTTTTTGTTCGTGCCCTTGCGTTTGCTTTTTCATGCACCACACCATTTTTGACACGCCGGTGGTCAACACGCTGCTGCGCGTGGTTTCGCGAGCCACCCTTCGCCTGACCGGCTGGACTATCGAAGGCAGCCTGCCAGCCCATGCCGCCAAGAGCGTGCTGATTGCCGCGCCCCACACCAGCAACTGGGATCTGCCCTATACGCTGATGCTGGCTTTCTCGCTGCACCTGCGGGTGTACTGGATGGGCAAGCAAAGTCTGTTTCGGGCGCCTTTTGGCGGGGTGATGCGCTGGCTGGGCGGGATTCCGGTGAACCGGGAGCAGTCGAGCAACCTGGTGGCCAGCTCGGCCCAGGCCATGCGTGCCGCCAAAGGGCCCATGCAATTGATCGTGCCGCCCGAGGGCACGCGCGGCAAGACGCGGCACTGGAAAACCGGCTTTTACTTCATCGCCCAAGAAGCCGGCGTGCCCATCGTGCTGGCGTTTGTTGACTATGGCCGCAAGGTGGGAGGCCTGGGCCCGGTATTCGAGCCCACGGGCGACCTGGACGCTGACATGGCCACCATCAAGGCGTTTTATGCCCCCATCAAGGGCAAGAACGCGGATCAGTTCGAGACGTGATGCCGGTGCAGCATGTTCCTGATTTTTGCATCAAATTGGCCGCTAGCCGTTTATCGATAAGCGCAAGCAGCTATCAAATTTAAGGCAATGCTGATTAAGGTCCACCGTTGTGGGGTTTCAACCGTTATCCGCCTATGAAGCAGCAGACCCTGGCCATGGCCGCAGATCAAGACAGCGGATTCGAGCATTCGCGCAAGCCCACCCGACGCGAAGAGTTCTTGCAAACCATGGATGCCATCGTGCCATGGGCCGCCCTCTGCCAGGTGATAGAGCCGCACTACCCCAAGGCAGGCAACGGCCGCCCGCCCATTGGCCTTGAGCGCATGCTGCGCATCCATTTTCTTCAGCACTGGTTCAACCTGGCCGATCTGGCGTGCGAGGAGGCTCTGTATGACAGCGCCAGTCTGCGCCGCTTTGTGGGCATTGATCTGGGCCGCGAACGCGTGCCCGATGCCACCACGCTGCTGAAGTTTCGCAAACTGCTCAATGAGCACAAACTGGGCGAAGCCCTGTTTGCCAAGGTAGGCCAGCAACTGCAGGAGCGCGGCTTCAAGGTCAACACCGGCACCATCGTGGATGCAACCATCATCGCAGCGCCCAGCTCCACCAAGAACGCCGACAAGGCACGCGACCCCGACATGCATCAGACGCGGAAGGGCCAGCAATGGTATTTCGGCATGAAGCTGCACATTGGCGTGGACAGCCAAAGCGGGCTGGCGCACAGCGCCGTGGTGACGGCGGCCAATGTGCACGACAAACACCCTCTGCCCGATCTGCTGCATGGCAACGAACAGCGCGTGTACGGCGACTCGGCCTACGCCAGCCAGAAAGCGCTGATCCGGGGCAAGGCACCCAAAGCCAAAGACTTCACCAACCAGCGCACCCGCAGGTGCGGGGTGGTTGACGAGACGCAGCGGTCCAAGAACCGCAACAAGTCACGCATCCGCGCTCGCGTAGAGCATGTGTTCGGGGTGGTCAAGCGGTTGTGGGGCTTTGGCAAGGTGCGCTATCGCGGGCTGCAAAAGAACGCGACGCGGGCGTTCACGGCCTTGGCGCTGGCCAACATCTACCTGGGCCGAGGGCAATTGCTGGGACAGGTGCGCCCGTAGGGGTTTGAAGGGGGCTGAAAGCCTCCAGAGAGCGGGCTCAGCGGGCCGAGATTCGGCAGCGTTTCACGCCATTTGGCATTCAAATGGTTCGTGCCATGGATTGACGCTACTTGATCAGCATTGCCTTAAAGCGCCAGATCAGCGTGCTGCAGACTTCTGGTACATCCCCTCGATGGCCTGTGCAAAGTGCAGCATCAGGTTGTTGCGCTTGAGCTTGAGCGTGGGCGTCATGAAAGTGTTTTCGATGGTCCAGGGCTCCAGCGTCAGGTGCACGGCGCGTGGCACGGCGTAGCGGGGGAAGCTGGCGGTGTTCTTTTCGATGCGCGCCAGCACGGCGCGTTGCACGCTGGGGTGGTGCAGGCTGGTGGCCTCTTGCGGGTTCAGGCCCAGGTCGGCGGCAAGGCGCTGCCATTCGTCGTGCTTGATCACCGCCACGCAGGCAATGAAGGGCCGGTTTTCGCCCACCACAAACGCCTGCTCCAGCGCCGGGTCGGCCAGCACCGCCAGTTCCAGATCGCCCGGGGGCACTTTTTCGCCGGTGGAGGTGACGATGATTTCCTTGATGCGCCCCCGGATGTAGATGCGCCCGCTGATGATTTCTGCCTGATCGCCCGTGCCCAGCCAGCCGTCAGCGCTCAGGATCTTGGCGGTGTCTTCGGGGCGCTTCCAGTAGCCCTTCATCACGATAGGGCCGCGCACCTGCAGCTCACGGTTGTCGCCAATGCGCACCTCTACACCGGGCAGGGCGCGGCCCACGCTGGCGGGGTCGTTGTCGTCGGGGGAATTGGCCGACACCACGGGCGCAGTTTCGGTCATGCCGTAGCCTTGCACCAACTGCAAGCCCAGCCCCAGGAAGCATTTGGCGATGGTGGGCGACAGCGGGGCGCCACCGCTCACGGCCACACGCACGCGGCCGCCAAATTGCGCCAGCAGCGGCTTGGCGACCAGTGCCTGCAGCAAAGGCCAGGGCAGGGCGGCCATCCAGCCGGCGGCCCGGCCTTCGTCGGCCTGGGGTGCTGGCAGGCCCTGGGCGACACAAAAGCGCGCCCAGCCTTTGTTTTGCGCCGCTTCGTACAGCTGCATCTTCCAGGGCGTGGGCGAGAGCTTTTCGAGCAGCTTGGCGTGGACCCGTTCGTAAATGCGGGGCACCGACACCAGTACCGTGGGGCGCACCGTTTTCAGGTCTTCGGCCAGCAGCGGCACCGAGCGTGCATAGGCCACGCAACTGCCCGCCGCAATCGGCAGGTAATAGCCGCCCGTGCGCTCAAACGTGTGCGACAGCGGCAGGAACGACAGGAACACGTCGTCCACTGTGGGAACGATGCGTTGGAGCACCGCTTTCACGTCGCTGACCACGTTGCGGTGCGTGAGCATCACGCCCTTGGGCTTGCCGGTGGTGCCCGAGGTGTAGACGAGGGCGGCCAGGTCCTCGGGGCCGGGTGGCGTGGGGGCAGGCAACTCAGCGGCCCGGGGCGCGCTGGCCAGCCATTGCGCCAGCGTGCCAACGGCCGGGCCGTCGGCGGTGGCGGCACAGGTGTGGGCCTCGCCATCGTCGTCCATGATGACCACCGCGCGCAATGCAGGAAACGCCGTGCCTACGGCCCGGATGTTCTCCCAGTGCTCGGCCTGGCCAACGATGAGCATGGAGGCTTCGCAGTCGGCCAGGATGTAGGCAATGCTGCCTGGGTTGTCGATGGCGTGCAGGGGCACCGGCACGCAGCCTGTGGCCAGCGTGGACTGGTCTGCACACATGGCGTTCAGGCCGTTGGGCAGCAGGATGGCCACGCGGGCGGCAGTGGGCAGCTGCGTGGCAACCATGGCTTGCGCCCATTGCGCCACACGCTGTGCGGCTTGCTTCCAGGTCAGGTGGACCCAGTCATGCGTGGCGGGATCAAATGCACGGTAGGCCTGTGCGTCGGGGGTGTGGGCAACACGGTAGGCGAGGAGCTGGGGCAGCGTTTCGACACTGGCGAAGTCGGGTGCAAAAGAGGTCATCGGGAGGTGTGCTGAGTCATGAACATGCCGCATGGGGGCAGGTTCTGCGGGTAAACCCGGGTCATCATACCGACACATCTGCGGGCGCCGCGCAACAATGCAGCCGTGCATGACGGAGGTCAGTGACCGGTGCCGACACCCACCGAGGCACGGCCCCGTTCAGCGCTGGTATTTACGCGACAGACACGTTTGTATCAATACCGCTTCACACGCAACGCCTAAAGTGCAGGGCACATTTCTGGGCAGTTCAATGCGCAACATCAAACGATTCTTTTGGTTCTACCTTTTCATTCTGACGGGGTTGTGGCTGGTGGCCGACCTGATGGTCTGGTCTTCGCCGACCAACTTTTTTGCCTGGCGCTCGGTGCTGATGCAATACAGCGGGGTGCTGGGCATTGGTGTCATGAGCGCAGCCATGGTGCTGGCGGTGCGCCCGGTGGTGTTCGAGCCCTATCTCGGCGGCCTGGACAAGATGTACCGCCTGCACAAATGGCTGGGCATCTCGGGCCTGGTGATTTCGGTCGCCCACTGGCTGCTGGCCCAGGGCACCAAGTGGGCCGTGGGCTGGGGCTGGCTGCAGCGCCCCCAACGGGGCCCGCGCGCCGAATTGCTGGATGCGCCCATCCAGCAGTTCTTTCTGAACCAGCGCGGCCTGGCCGAGAGCATTGGCGAGTGGGCCTTCTATGCCGCCGTGCTGCTGATGGTGCTGGCGTTGGTGAAGCGGTTTCCCTACCGGTATTTCTTCAAGACGCACCATCTGCTGGCCGTGGCCTATCTGGCGCTGGTGTGGCACTCGGTGGTGTTGCTGAAGTTCGATTACTGGACTGGCGTTCTCGGCCCGCTGATGGCGGTGCTGATGGGCGCGGGCACGGTGGCGGCCCTGATGGTGCTGTTGCGGCGCGTGGCGGTGGGCCGCCAGGTGGTGGGGGAGGTGGCCGCCATACGGCGCCATGAATCGCTGAATGTTGTGGCGGTGGACATTTTGTGCAAGGGCCGCTGGGCGGGGCACGAGTCGGGCCAGTTCGCCTTTGTCACCCTGCACGAGGACGAGGGGCCGCACCCTTACACCATATCGTCGGCGTGGACGGGCGACGGCCACATCACCTTCATCATCAAGGCACTGGGCGACTACACCCGCACGCTGAGCGAGCGCGTGCGCATCGGCGACGTGGTCAAGCTGGAGGGCCCGTACGGCCGGTTCACTTTCCAGGGCGCGCAAAAGCGCCAGATCTGGGTGGGCGCCGGGATTGGCATCACGCCGTTCATCTCGCGCATGAAGGCGCTGGCCGCGGAGTCCGATGGCAAGACTATCGACCTGTTCCACCCCACAGCGGTGTACGACGAGCACGCCATCGGCATGATGGCCCGCGATGCCGAGGCCGCGGGAGTGCATCTGCATGTGCTGTGGAGCCAGCGCGACGGCCAGCTCAACGCGGCGCGCCTGACCGAACTGGTGCCCGGCTGGCGGGATGCGGATATCTGGTTTTGCGGTCCCGCGCCCTTCGGCCAGTCACTGAAGAAGGACCTTGGGGCCTTGGGACTGCCAGAGTCCCGCTTCCATCAAGAGTTGTTTCAGATGCGGTAGTCCGCCTTGGCGGGCGTGGGTGAGGCCGCGCCTGCCTGGCGGTCTTGGTCAGGTCGCCGCTTCCAGCCCCTGCGCAAAGTGCGCCTGCATGGCCCTGACAGTCTTTTGCGCATCGCGCGCCACCATGGCGGCCAGGATGGCGCGGTGCTCGTTCAACGAATCCTCGATGCGGCCCTGCTTGAGCAGCGAGTTGTGGCGGTTGAGCTTCATCACCTTGCGCAGGTCGGCCACCATCTGGCTGCGCCAGCGGTTGTTGGCCAGCTCTAAAAGCAGCATGTGAAAGCGCTCGTTCACGGCAAAAAAACGGTCGCGCTCGTTGGCTGCGGCTTCCAGCTCGGCATGCAGATCCTGCAATTCTTTCAGTTGCGCCGGGGTGGCGGTGGTGGCCACCACGCCGGCGGCATCGCTCTCCAGCAGGCTGAGCAGGTGGTACACGTCGCGCAGGTCTTTTTCCGACATTTCGGTTACATAAGCCCCACGGCGCACTTTCATGGTGACCAGGCCTTCCGCAGCCAGCACCTTCAGCGCCTCGCGCAGGGGGGTGCGGCTGATGCCAAACTCTTCGGCGATCTTGAGCTCGTCAATCCAGCTGCCAGGCTCCAACTCGCGCCGAAAAATGCGCTGGCGCAGTTGCTCAGCCACTTCAACATACAGGGCGCGGGGCGTGAGGGTGAGGGCAGACATGGGGTGGATTGTAAGCTGGCAAGAATATTTTGAATGAATAATTATGAATGATGTAAACTCGCCGCCACATCGGGATCAGCCCTTGCGCCGTTTCACGCCCCAAAGCCATCTTCGGAGAAGCCTTCGCCATGAGTGACAAGCCCCACAACAACGCCCCCGAGTTCGCTGCCGCTTCGCTGGAAGCCTGGACCAAGGCGGCCGCCAAGTCAGCCCCCGGTGGCGATGTGAACGCCCTGAACTGGGTCACGCCCGATGGCATCACCGTCAAGCCGCTGTACACCGCCGAAGACACGGCCAGTCTGCCGTATGCCAACACGCTGCCCGGTTTTGAGCCCTACCTGCGTGGTCCCCAGGCCACCATGTATGCCGTGCGCCCCTGGACGATTCGCCAATACGCGGGTTTTTCCACGGCCGAAGAATCCAATGCTTTTTACCGCAAGGCGCTGGCCGCAGGCGGGCAGGGCGTGAGTGTGGCGTTTGACCTGGCCACGCACCGTGGCTACGACAGCGACCACCCGCGCGTGACCGGCGACGTGGGCAAAGCCGGCGTGGCCATCGACAGCGTGGAGGACATGAAGATCCTGTTCGACCAGATCCCGCTCGACAAGGTGAGCGTGTCGATGACCATGAACGGCGCCGTGCTGCCCGTGCTGGCGGGCTACGTGGTGGCGGCAGAAGAGCAGGGCGTGAGCCAGGACAAGCTCTCCGGAACCATTCAGAACGACATTCTGAAAGAGTTCATGGTGCGCAACACCTACATCTACCCGCCCAAGCCCTCGATGCGCATCATCGGCGACATCATTGGCTACACGGCACGCAACATGCCCAAGTTCAACTCGATCTCGATCTCGGGTTACCACATGCAGGAAGCCGGGGCCAACCAGGCGCTGGAACTCGCTTTCACGCTGGCCGATGGCAAGGAGTATGTGAAGACCGCCATTGCCTCGGGCCTGGATGTGGACGAGTTCGCCGGGCGCCTCTCGTTCTTCTGGGCGATCGGCATGAACTTCTACCTCGAAGTGGCCAAGATGCGCGCTGCGCGCCTGCTGTGGTGCCGCATCATGAAGGAAACCGGCGCGAAGAACCCCAAGAGCCTGATGCTGCGCACCCACTGCCAGACCAGCGGCTGGAGCCTGACCGAGCAAGACCCCTACAACAACATCGTGCGCACCACCATCGAAGCCATGGCGGCGGTGTTTGGCGGCACCCAGAGCCTGCACACCAACGCGCTCGACGAAGCCATTGCGCTGCCCACCGAATTTTCATCGCGCATTGCGCGCAACACGCAGCTCATCATTCAGGAAGAAACCCACATCACCAATGTGGTGGACCCCTGGGCCGGCAGCTACATGATGGAAAAGCTGACGCAGGACATGATGGATGCCGCCTGGAAGATCATCGAAGAAGTCGAAGCCATGGGCGGCATGACGCAGGCCGTGGACAGTGGCTGGGCCAAGCTCAAGATCGAAGCCGCCGCCGCTGAAAAACAGGCGCGCATCGACTCGGGCAAGGACGTCATCGTGGGCGTCAACAAGTACAAGCTGGCCAAGGAAGACCCGGTCGACATCCTGCAGATCGACAACGTCAAGGTGCGCGACGGCCAGATTGAGCGCCTGAAAAATATCAGGGCAAAACGCGACCCAGCCAAGGTACAGCAAGCGCTGGATGCTCTCACTTCTGCAGCAGAAGACGGCAGCGGCAACCTGCTGGACCTGTCCATCCAGGCCATGCGCCTGCGCGCCACCGTGGGCGAGGTGTCGGATGCGCTGGAAAAGGTTTACGGGCGCCATCGCGCCGATACACAAAAGGTGACCGGTGTGTACGCTGCTGCTTATGACTCGGCCGAAGGCTGGGACAAACTCAAGGCCGAAATCAACGAATTCGCCGAAACCCAGGGCCGCCGCCCGCGCGTGATGATTGCCAAACTGGGCCAGGACGGCCACGACCGTGGCGCCAAGGTGGTGGCCACGGCATTTGCCGACCTGGGCTTTGACGTGGACATGGGCCCACTGTTCCAGACCCCCGAAGAATGCGCCCGCCAGGCCATCGAAAACGATGTGCACGCGGTGGGTGTGAGCACGCTGGCTGCAGGCCACAAAACGCTGGTGCCCGCCATCATCCAGTCGCTCAAGGACCAGGGCGCCGACGACATCATTGTGTTTGTGGGCGGCGTGATCCCGGCGCAAGACTATGCGCACCTGTATGAAGCGGGCGTGAAGGGCATCTACGGCCCCGGCACACCCATCCCCGCCAGCGCCAAGGATGTGCTGGAGCAGATTCGCAAGGCGGTGGCGTGAACCCAGGCGCGTTGCTGGAGGGCATGTTGCATGGCAATGCTGCCGTGCAGCGCCGTGCCATGTCCAAAGCCATCACGCTGCTCGAATCGACCCGCGCCGATCACCGCGCGCAGGGCGACGAACTGCTCACAGCGCTTTTGCCCCACACCGGCAAATCGTTTCGTCTGGGCATCAGCGGCGTGCCCGGCGTGGGCAAGTCCACCTTTATCGAGGCGCTGGGCCTGTATCTCATCGCTCAGGGCCACCGCGTGGCCGTGCTCACCATCGACCCGTCCAGCACGGTTTCGGGTGGCTCCATCCTGGGCGACAAGACGCGCATGGAGCACCTGTCCGTGCACGAAAAAGCCTACATCCGCCCGAGCCCGAGCAGCGGCACGCTGGGCGGCGTGGCAGAGAAAACGCGCGAGGCCATGCTGGTCTGCGAAGCGGCGGGCTACGACGTGGTGATTGTCGAAACCGTGGGTGTGGGCCAGAGCGAAATTGCCGTCAATGGCATGACGGACATGTTCGTGCTGCTGCAGCTTCCCAATGCGGGTGACGACCTGCAGGCCATCAAGAAAGGTGTGATGGAGATCGCCGATCTGGTGGTCATCAACAAGGCCGACCTCGACAAGAACGCCGCCACGCGCGCCGAGGCGCAAATCACATCCAGTCTGCGCATCCTGAGCCAGCACGGCAACCCTGAAAACGCCCACCACAACGAAGCCCTGTGGCACCCCAAGGTGGTGCAGATCAGCGCATTGCTGGGGCAGGGCGTGGACAGCTTCTGGGCCGCGGTCACGCAGTTTCGGCAGTTGCAAACCGCCAACGGCCGCCTGGCCACGCGGCGCGAGAAGCAGGCGCTGGCCTGGATGTGGGAGCGAATCGACGCGGGCCTCAAGCTCGCATTTCGCCAGCACCCCCGGGTCGTACAGCTGCTCCCCCAGATGCAGGCCGATGTGGCGGCGGGGCGCATCGCGGCTTCCACTGCGGCAAGAAATCTGCTGCTAGCGCACGCCCATCAAGCGCAAGCAGCTATCAAATAAATAGTAAACAATAAACCGAATTCACCAAAGGACGACCATGCAAGACATCCTGGATCAACTGGAGAAAAAGCGTGCGCTGGCACGATTGGGCGGCGGGCAAAAGCGCATTGACGCGCAGCACGCCAAGGGCAAGCTCACGGCGCGCGAGCGCATCGAGCTGCTGCTGGACGACGGCACGTTCGAGGAATGGGACATGTTCGTCGAGCACCGCTGCACCGACTTTGGCATGGAAGCCAACAAGATCCCCGGCGATGGTGTGGTTACGGGCTACGGCATGATCAACGGCCGCCTGGTGTTTGTGTTCAGCCAGGACTTCACCGTGTTTGGCGGTGCGCTGTCTGAAACCCATGCCGAGAAAATCTGCAAGGTGATGGACCAGGCCATGAAGGTGGGCGCACCCGTCATCGGCCTCAACGACTCGGGCGGCGCGCGCATCCAGGAGGGCGTGGCCAGCCTGGGTGGCTATGCCGACGTGTTCCAGAAAAACGTGCTGGCCAGCGGCGTGATTCCGCAGATCAGCATGATCATGGGCCCGAGCGCCGGTGGCGCCGTGTATTCGCCCGCCATGACCGACTTCATCTTCATGGTCAAGGATTCGAGCTACATGTTCGTCACCGGCCCCGAAGTGGTCAAAACCGTGACGCATGAAGAGGTGACGGCCGAGGAACTGGGCGGCGCCATCACCCACACCACCAAGAGCGGCGTGGCGGACCTGGCGTTCGAAAACGACGTGGAGGCGCTGATGATGCTGCGCCGCCTGTACAACTACCTGCCGCTGAACAACCGCGAAAAAGCGCCCGTGCGCCCAAGCAACGACCCGGCCGACCGCGCCGACCTGTCGCTCGACACCCTGGTGCCCGACAACGCCAACAAGCCCTACGACATGAAGGAGCTGATCCTCAAGACGGTGGACGATGGCGACTTTTTTGAGCTGCAGCCCGAATACGCCAAGAACATCCTCATCGGCTTTGCCCGCATGGAAGGCCAGACCGTGGGCATCGTGGCCAACCAGCCGCTGGTGCTGGCTGGCTGCCTGGACATCAAGTCGAGCATCAAGGCCGCGCGTTTTGTGCGCTTTTGCGATGCGTTCAACATCCCCGTGGTCACGTTTGTGGACGTGCCCGGCTTCATGCCCGGCACTTCTCAAGAGTACGGCGGCATCATCAAGCACGGCGCCAAGCTGCTGTATGCGTATGCCGAATGCACTGTGCCCAAGATCACCGTCATCACGCGCAAGGCCTATGGCGGTGCGTACGACGTGATGAGCAGCAAGCACCTGCGCGGCGACGTGAACCTGGCCTGGCCCAACGCCGAAATCGCGGTGATGGGCGCCAAGGGCGCGGTGGAAATCATCTTCCGCGAAGACAAAAACGACCCCGTCAAGCTGGCCGCCCGCGAGGCCGAATACAAAGAGCGTTTCGCCAACCCGTTTGTGGCGGGTGCCCGGGGCTTCATCGACGACGTCATCCTGCCGCACGAGACGCGCAAGCGCATCTGCCGCTCGCTGGTGATGCTGCGCGACAAGAAGCTGGAAAACCCGTGGCGCAAGCACGGCAACATTCCTTTGTAACGCCGGTCCAGCGAGTGCTGTCATGCCCAAAGCGACCCACGCCGAGCAAGCCCGTGTGCTGACCGATATTCCGAACATCGGGAAATCGATGGCCGCCGATCTGCACAGCCTGGGCATCACCACGCCACAGCAAGTGCGTGCGATGGACCCGCTGGAAATGTATGGGCAGCTGCGCGGACCCACGGGTCAGCGCCAAGACCCGTGCGTGCTGGATGTCTTTATGGCTGCACACGACTTTATGAACGGCGGGCCCAGCCAGCCGTGGTGGAACTACACGGCCCGGCGCAAAGCGCTGCTGGCCCAACAACATTGAGAGAGAACAGGACGTCATCATGTTCAAGAAAATCCTGATTGCGAACCGCGGCGAAATCGCCTGCCGTGTCATCGCTACCGCCCGCAAGATGGGCATCGCCACCGTCGCCGTCTATTCCGACGCCGACAAGGAAGCGCGCCACGTCAAGCTGGCGGATGAGGCCGTGCACATCGGCGCGGCGCCTTCGCGCGAGTCGTACCTGCTGGCCGACAAGATCATCGAAGCCTGCAAGCAGACCGGCGCACAGGCCGTGCACCCCGGCTATGGTTTCCTCTCCGAGAACGAAGCCTTTGCCAAGCGCTGCGAAGACGAAGGCATTGCCTTCATCGGCCCCAAGGCATTTTCGATTGCGGCCATGGGTGACAAGATTGCATCCAAGAAGCTGGCGCTGGAAGCCAAGGTCAACACCATTCCGGGCTACAACGATGCCATCGCCGGCCCCGAGCAGGCGGTGGAAATTGCCAAGGGCATTGGCTACCCGGTGATGATCAAGGCCAGCGCGGGCGGCGGCGGCAAGGGCCTGCGCGTGGCGTTCAACGACAAGGAAGCGTTTGAAGGCTTTGCCAGCTGCCAGAACGAAGCCCGCAACAGCTTTGGCGATGACCGCATCTTCATCGAAAAATTCGTGCAGGAGCCGCGCCACATCGAGATCCAGGTACTGGGCGACAGCCACGGCAATGTGATCTATCTGAACGAGCGCGAGTGCTCCATCCAGCGCCGCCACCAGAAGGTGATCGAAGAGGCGCCATCGCCCTTCATCTCTGATGCCACCCGCAAGGCCATGGGCGAGCAGGCCGTGCAGCTGGCCAAGGCCGTCAAGTACCAATCCGCTGGTACGGTGGAGTTTGTGGTCGGCAAGGACCAGGACTTCTACTTTCTGGAGATGAACACGCGCCTGCAGGTGGAGCATCCGGTGACCGAATGCATCACTGGCCTGGACCTGGTGGAGCTGATGATCCGCGTGGCGGCGGGCGAGGCGCTGCCGCTTACGCAAGCCGATGTGAAGCGCGACGGCTGGGCCATCGAGTGCCGCATCAACGCCGAAGACCCGTTCCGCAATTTCCTGCCTTCCACCGGCCGCCTGGTGCGCTTTCAGCCGCCGGAGGAGTCGATGTTCCAGTCGGACACGGCCAAGAAATTGGGCGTGCGCGTGGACACGGGTGTGTACGAGGGCGGCGAGATCCCTATGTATTACGACTCGATGATCGCCAAGCTCATCGTGCACGGCACCGACCGCAACGACGCCATTGCCAAGATGCGCGCGGCGCTCAACGGCTTCGTGATTCGCGGTATCAGCAGCAACATTCCGTTCCAGGCCGCTTTGCTGGCGCACCCCCGTTTTGTGACGGGCGATTTCAATACCGGTTTTATTGCCGAAAACTACAGCAAGGGTTTTGCGGCCGAAGACGTGCCGCACGACGATCCGCTGTTCCTGGTGGCGCTGGCCGCCTACATGAACCGCCGTTACCGCGCCCGCGCCTCGGGCATCAGCGGCCAGCTGGCCGGGCACGAGGTGAAGGTGGGTGAAGAGTTTGTGGTGATCGTCCTTGGCGCCGAAGGCCAGAACCAGCAGCACGAAGTCACGGTGACGGACTTCGAAATAGATGGCAAATCGCTCTCCAGCGCAGTATCGGTGGGCGGCAAAAACTATCAGATCAGTAGCACGGCCACGCTGGGGCAGATTCGCGTGCAGGGCGCTTGCAATGGCCAGGGCTTCACGGCCCAGGTCGAGCGCGGTGTGGGCAAGAACCCGCTGGCGCTGCGCATTGCGCACAACGGCACGCAGATCGACGCGCTGGTGCTGTCGCCGCTGGGCGCACGGCTGCACAAGCTGATGCCGTTCAAGGCACCACCAGACCTTTCCAGGTTTTTGCTGTCGCCCATGCCCGGCCTGCTGGTCGATGTGGCGGTGCAGCCCGGCCAGAAGGTGCAGGCGGGTGAAAAGCTGGCCGTGATCGAGGCGATGAAGATGGAAAACATCCTCTTTGCTGCGCAAGACGGCGTGGTGGGCAAGATCGTGGCGGGCAAGGGCGAATCGCTGGCGGTGGATCAGGTGATCCTGGAATTCCAGTGATCCCTGCCGAAATCCAACCCGAGGGGGCTTGCCCCCTTTTTTATGAGTGTTTTTGGCCTCTAGCGCTTATGCAGTAAGCGCGAGTAGCTATTGAAATAGAAGTAAAAAACGCTTCAGCCACTGGAGAATTTCCATGACAAACAACACCGTGCAACGCCCTTTCAGGGTGCTGGGCATCCAGCAGGTGGCCATTGGCGGCACCAACAAACAGCGCATGAAAGCCCTGTGGGTGGACATGCTGGGCCTGGAACAGACCGGCACTTTCAAAAGCGAACGCGAGAACGTCGATGAAGACATCCTGGCCATGGGGCAGGGCGCCTTCAAGGTCGAGGTGGACATCATGCAGCCACTGGACATCGATAAAAAGCCTGCGGTGCACACCACGCCGCTCAACCACATCGGCCTGTGGATCGACGACCTGGCCGCCGCCGTCGAGTGGCTCACCGCGCAGGGCGTGCGCTTTGCGCCCGGTGGCATCCGCAAGGGCGCGGCGGGTTTTGACATCTGCTTTCTGCACCCCAAGAGCAACGACGAGTTCCCGATTGCGGGCGAGGGCGTGCTGATCGAGCTGGTGCAAGCGCCCCCGGATGTGATCGCCGCGCTCGGCTGAGGCGTTGGCCCTACTGAACACGGCGCCAGGTCGCATTGTGGTGCCCACAAATCACGCGGCTGAAGCAAACCTTTCGGCACATCAAAGCTGGCTCTGTGAAATCCCTTTGGACGGACAGGAAAAATGGAACGACGACACGAAACAGACCGGCGCAGCGGTCAAGACAGAAGGCAGCAAGAGCAAGGCCCGCCGACGAGTTTTGAGCAGCGCCGCACCATTGAGGCCCGCCAGCCCGAATTGACCGAGCTGGAACTGAGTGATGAAGAGTTGAAAGCGTTGGGATTCACTCCATCCACCCAACCCACATAGAACCGTTTGCCCCGGTCAAAATGATGTGGTGGCACTTGTAAGGCGCGATCCGCAGCCTTTTTAACCGCCATGAAAACACCGCTCCTGCGCATCGCCTTAGTGCGGTGCGGTCGGGAATTGGTCTGTTTCACCTGATATAAACCGCATCGAATGCTCGCAATGGGGCGATTTTTTTCCCCGTTACGCACTCGCTGCCCCCCACCTCAAAGGCCCTTCATGTCCTCTACCGCCACCCCATCCTCCAGCCAGCCCCTGCAGATGCACCGCCGCGTGGCGCCCTCTGCGGCCCAGGGCCCGTGGACGGTTGATGCCATTCAGGCGCTGCTCGACAAGCCCTTGCTGGACTTGCTGTTCGAGGCGCAGACCGTGCACCGCCAGCACTGGCCCGCGGGCGATATCGAGCTGGCCACGCTGCTGTCGGTCAAAACCGGCGGCTGCCCCGAAAATTGTGGCTACTGCCCGCAGTCTGCCGAGTTCGACACCGGCGTGAAGGCCGAGAAGCTGATGGAAGTGGACGAAGTGGTGCGCGCTGCGCAAGCCGCCAAAGACGCCGGCGCCACCCGCTTTTGCATGGGCGCCGCCTGGCGCGCCCCCAAGGACCGTGACATCGAAAAAGTCAGTGCCCTCATTGGCGCCGTGAAAGGCCTGGGCCTGCAGACCTGCGCCACGCTGGGCATGCTCGAATCGCACCAGGCGCAGGCGCTCAAGGATGCGGGCCTCGACTATTACAACCACAACCTCGATACCGCCCCCGAGTACTACACCGACGTGGTCAGCACCCGCGCCTACCAGGACCGACTGGACACCCTGCAGCATGTGCGCAGCGCAGGCATCAGCGTGTGCTGCGGAGGCATTGTTGGCATGGGCGAGGCGCCCGTGCACCGCGCGGGCCTGATCGCCCAGCTGGCCAACCTGCAGCCCTACCCGGAATCGGTGCCCATCAACAGCCTGGTGCGCGTGCCCGGCACCCCGCTGGCCGACAGCGAACCGGTCGATCCGCTGGACTTTGTGCGCGTGATCGCGGTGGCCCGCATCACCATGCCCAAGGCCCGCGTGCGCCTGTCGGCAGGCCGCCAGCAGTTGGGTGATGCGGTGCAGGCGCTGTGCTTCATGGCCGGGGCCAACTCGATTTTTTATGGCGATAAATTGCTGGTGACCGGCAACCCTGATGTGGAAGCCGATGTGCAACTGCTGGCCAAACTGGGCCTGAGCGGCCACCGCATTACTACCACCGAGGCAGATGACCTGCAGGCGCTGTCGCAACCTCAGGGGGCGTGCGCCTGAGCCCGGTGTACCGCATGCGCACAGAAGGGTGAGTGCGATGGATGGTTGCTATTAAAAAAATAGCTGCTTGCGCTTTATCCATAAGCGCTAGCAGCTATTTTTGTATAAATCCGCAAAAACGTGCCTTTGCCCTTTGAATAGGCAGTTTGGGCTTGAGCTCAGGCGGTGTGGGCTTCGGCCATGGTGTCCCAGGCCTTGAGGGCTTCGGCGGCGTACATCAACGATGGCCCGCCGCCCATGTAAACGCTCACGGCCAGCATCTCTTCGAGTTCGGCGCGTGTGGCGCCCAGTTTCAGCAGTGCCTTGACGTGAAAGCCGATGCACCCCGAGCAGTGCTGGCTTACGCCAATGGCCAGGGCAATCAGCTCTTTGTGCTTGGCGCTGATCGCGCCCTCGGCCATGGAGGCCTGGGCGAGTTGGGCAAACCCGCGCATGGCGTCAGGCTGGGCCTTGCGGAAGGTGGCCAGGCTTTCATTGATGTTGTGTATCAGACCTGCATGGTCAAAGGTACTCATGACTGAAGTTCCATGAAATAGGGAGTCAAAACAGGCGGGTCGAAAAAATCACTTTCGGGGCCGCTGGCTGGCGCGGCCCCATCCGCCGCTCTCGCGCGGCCAGGGCTGCGTCAGTTATCGCTTCAGGGGGCAGGTGTTGATGCCCAGCAGCGTGTAGGCGGGGCAAAAGCGGAACAGGCCGGTGGCCAAAGGCACCACGCCCAGCCAGCCCCACCAGCCCACGGTGCCGGTGGCAGCCAGTGCGATCAGTACCAGTCCGGCCACGATGCGCAAGACACGATCAATGGTTCCAACGTTGATTTTCATGATTTTTCCTTTGCTTTGGGACTTTGCAGCCCTTGAGCGGACTGCTTTGCGAAAAGGCAGAGCGGCCCGCAAGCCGCTTCACCTGGTTACTCGAAAGAAGGCGCCACGGGTTTGACCACGGGTTTACCGGCTGCCACCCAGGCATCAAACCCGCCGGCAATCGATTGCACCTGCAGATATCCCATGTCCTGCATGGCACATGCGGCCAGCGCTGCACGGCCACTGGTCTTGCAATACACAACCACCTTGAGGTCGCGTGACTCGAGCGCGGGGGTGCTGCTGAGCTTGAACTCCAGCAGGCCGCGCGAGGCGTGGATGGCGCCGGGCAGGTGTCCTGCGTGGTATTCGTCGGCCTCGCGCACGTCGATCAGCACGTCGGCTTCACGGATGGCCTGCTCGGCCTGGTCCACGGGGATTTCCTGGGCCCGGGTTTTTGCGGCGGTGACCAGGTCGTGGGCGGTTTTCATGGCGGTTCCTTGTGGTGTGTAGAAATATACAAAAGATAAAGCGGGCAGGGTTGCGCTACCTCAGCCGCGGCGTATGGGACGCTGCAGCTGCAGCGCCACGCTGCCCACCGAGCCGCCGTTGGCCACCTGCTGGTAGCCCTGCTGCCGCAGCCACTGCGCCGCCATGCCGGAGCGTGCACCCGACAGGCAGCACAGCACAAGGGGCGTGGCTTTGTTCGGCAAGACTTGCGCGCAATCGGCGCCCAGGCGGTCTAGCGGCAGGTTGATGGCGCCGTCCACATGGCCGGCTTCAAACTCGCCGGGTGAGCGCACATCAACGACCAGGGGCGCGGCGGGCGGCTGGAGTGTGGTGGTTTCCATGGTGTCTCTGGGAAGATGAATGGGGGTTACTTCGGGGCTGGCGCATCCACGGTGGCGGCGTGCAATGCACGTTCGTCCAGTTGCCCCGTCAACGCCAGCAGGCGCAGGCGCTCCAGCGTGAGGGATATGCGCAGCTGCGCCATGGCCAGCTCGGCACCGGCCGCATCGTTTTGCGCGTTGAGCAGGTCCAGCGTGGTGCGGTCTCCTACCTGGCGGCCGAGCTGGGTGGCATCCAGGCGGGCCTGGCTGGCGCGCAGGGCTGCGTTCTGTGCCTCGGTGCGCGCTGCGCCTGACTGCAGGCGCAGCCACGCGGCGCGGGTTTGCTGCGCCACCTGTTGGCGTGCGCGGTCGAGTTCGGCTTCGGCCTTGGTCTGCAGGTGCAGCAGTTCTTGCTGGCGTGCGCTGCGCTGGCCGCCGGTGTAAAGCGGCACGGTGACCTGCACGCCCACCATGTGCTGCTGGGCGGTGTTGCTGCCGTGGCCGTAGCGGCCCGAGCCGCTCAGGTGCTCGCGGCTTGCCTGTGCGACCAGGTCCACGGTGGTGCCTGCGCCGCGGGCATATTGGGCGACATCCTGGCGCGCCACCTCGACGGCCAGGGTTTGCTGGCGCAGGCCAGGGTTGGCCGCTGCCGCCTGGTCCAGCCACTGGGGCAGGGCAGGCAGGGCGGGGGAGGCCAGCAAAGCCGGTGCCGGCGCCACCTGCAGCGCGTCGACCGACCAGCCGGTGGTGTCCGCCAGGGCGCGCTGGGCGATCTGCAAATCCACCTCGGCTGCAAGCACCTGCGCATCGATGCCACGGGCGCGCGCAGCGGCTTCGTGGGTGTCGGTGACGGGAGCATCTCCCAGTTCAAAGCGGTCTTGCGCCTCCACCAGTGCCTTGTTGACGGCCGTTTGCTGGCGCTGCAGCAGGCGCAGTGCGTCCTGCGCCAGCGCCACGGCAAAGTAGCGCTCGGCGGTTTGCAGCATGAGGGCCTGTTCGGCAGCCTGCCACTGCACATCGGCCAGATCGGCAGACAGCGTGAGCTTGCGGCCCTGCGCCGTGCGTTCGGGGCTGTAGATGGGCATGCGGGCACCAATGCTCCAGCGCGCCCCCGGGCCGTTGTCCACCGACGTGTTGAACGCCACATCTGACGAGGTGCCCATTGCGGGCGCAGAGAACGACGCCCCGGCGGTCGAGGTTCTGGAGCCCATGGCACCCCCCGCCGCCGTGGCAGCCACAGTGGGGCGCCACAGCGCGCTGGCCTGATCCCGCCGCGCCTGGCCCGCCTGCAGCGCAGACTGCGCCACGGCCATGTCGGGGTCATGCTGGCGTGCAGCCTGCCAGGCCTGCAGCAGGTCGGCCGCGTGGGCGCCCGTGAGGCCCAGCGCCAGCAAAGCAGCCCACAGCGGCTTCATGCGCATGGTGTGACCTCCGCTCAATTGCCTGCCGCCGCGCCCAGCTTGCGCATGATGGTTTCCATCAAGCACCACCGGGTGAAGCCGCTTTGCAGCAGATTGACGCCCACAAAGGCGGTAAACCACAGCCAGTTGGCGTTGTGATAGATGGGGCTGCCCGCTACGCCCAGGGCCAGCGACAGCAGGATGAAGAAGCCGCCGATGATGCGAACGAGTTGCCAAGAGGT
The DNA here is from genome assembly GCF_000526295.1 of Acidovorax sp. JHL-3. Classification (NCBI taxonomy): domain Bacteria; kingdom Pseudomonadati; phylum Pseudomonadota; class Betaproteobacteria; order Burkholderiales; family Comamonadaceae; genus Acidovorax; species Acidovorax sp. JHL-3. The sequence goes on along the minus strand of NZ_JAFU01000001.1, from coordinate 2,666,092 downwards.
CATTGTGAATCTCCGAAGTTGAAGGATGGAAAAAACAAAAGGGTTGCAGGTTTACTTGGGGCCGGAGGGCTCTTGCAGGCGCGCGATGCCCAGGATCTTGAGCACATATTTCTCGTAGATCGGGTCGGTATTGCCGGACTTGATCTTGCCGAGGAAATATTTCTCGAATGCGATCTTGCCCAGGTGTACCCATTTGCCCTTCTTGAACCAGTTGACGTTGCGCGGCGGAATCTGCGGCAGCGCCACAAAGGCTGCGCCGGTGTCGCCCATGTCGGCCAGGCAGATTGCATTCCAGGTGGCGGTGGCGGTGGCGGGGTGGCCTTCCAGGTCGGCCGCGATGTTGTGCACGATGGCCGACACCATGGTTTCGATCATGTAGCCGGTCTTGGGTGCGCCGGTGGGCACGGGCGTCACCTCCACGGGCGGAATGGCCACGCACACGCCCGCTGCAAAGATGTTGGGGTAGGCCTTGCTGCGCTGGTGCTCGTCGATCAGCACAAAGCCGCGCGGGTTGCACAGGTTGGGCACGGCGGCCACTGCGTCCACGCCCTTGAAAGCGGGCAGCATCATAGAGAGCTTGAATGGCAACTCGTGCTGCTTGATCAGGTTGCCCTGTTCGTCGAGCTGGTCCACCATCATCTTGCCGTCTTCCACACGCGTGGTGCGGGCGTTGGTGATCCACTTGATGTCCTGGCCGCGCAACTCGCTCTCGAGCATGCTCTTGCTGTCGCCCACGCCGCCCAGACCGAGGTGGCCGATGTAGGGTTCGCTGGTGACATAGGTGAGGGGCACCTTGTGGCGCAGCTTGCGCTTGCGCAGGTCGGCTGAAACGATAAAGGCAAACTCATACGCCGGGCCAAAGCAGCTGGCGCCGGGCATGGCGCCAATCACCATCGGCCCGGGGTTTTCAAGGAACTTCTCGTAATCTGCCCAGAAGCCCAGGGCATGGTCCACCGTGCAGATGGAGTGCGTGTGGCCGTCGATGGGGCCTGCGCCCGGCACTTCCTCGAATGCCAGGCGCGGGCCGGTGGTGATCACCAGATAGTCGTAAGGCACGGTCTGGCCGTTGGCCAGCGTGACGCTGTTACCGGTGGCGTCGATGGTTTGGACAGCGCTGGCAATGAAATCAATGCCCTTGCGCTGCAGCAGCGGGCCGATTTGCAGCACGATATCGTCGCGTTTTCGCCAGCCCACCGCGATCCAGGGATTCGAGGGCACGAACTGGAAGTAGTCCACCGCGCTGATCACGGTGACGCGATGTTGCGTGGACAGCTTGCCGCGCAGCTCGTAGGCTGCGGGCATGCCGCCAATGCCTGCTCCGATAACGACGATATGGGCCATGGTTTGTCTCCTGTGGTGCCTTGTTGAAAATCAGTGCATATCAGTGAGTCAGTGCGGCGCAGCCTCTGTCGGGCCACTATTGCCAGCGGGTGAAGTGGATTGCCCGGAAACGGACTGGCCGCTGCCAGGGTGCCGGTGCTGCTTGCGGTAGGCCGCGTAATACAGCGTAGGGATGACCACCAGCGTGAGCACGGTGGAGACAAAGATGCCGAAAATCAGCGAAATGGCCAGGCCATTGAAGATCGGGTCATCGAGGATGAAGAACGCACCAATCATGGCCGCCAGCCCCGTCAGCACAATGGGCTGGGCGCGGGTAATGGCCGAGTGCACGATGGCGTCTTTGAGCGGAGTGCCTTCACGCACCTGCAAATTGATGAAGTCGACCAGCAGAATGGAGTTGCGCACGATGATGCCGGCCAGCGCGATCATGCCGATCATGCTGGTGGCCGTGTACTGCGCGCCCAGCAAGGCGTGGCCTGGCATAACGCCAATGATGGTCAGCGGGATAGGCGCCATGATGATCAGCGGCGTGAGGTAGCTGCCGAACTGCGCCACCACCAGCAGGTAGATGAGGATCAGGCCCACGGCGTAGGCGGCGCCCATGTCGCGGAAGGTCTCAAAGGTGATTTGCCATTCGCCATCCCATTTGATGGCGTAGTCGCGCAGCGCATCCGAGGGCTGGCGCACAAAATATTCCACCAGCGGGCCGCCACCCGGGGTCTCGATCTGCGCGATGGCGCTGCGCATCTGGAACATGCCGTACAGCGGGCTGTCCACCTTGCCGGCCATGTCGGCCACCACAAAATTCACCGGCAGAAGGTCTTTGTGATAAACGGGCTGCTCGCGCACGGTGTCGCTTACCGTGACCAGCTCACTAATAGGCACCTGCTTGCCCGACGCGCCGCGCACGGTCAGCTGCAGCAGCGCGGCCAGATCGCCATGGCTTTCTTCGGGCAACTGCAGCACCACGGGGGCGGGGTATTTGCTGGCGTCGTGCAGATAGGTGGCGGCTTCGCCGGCCAAGCCAGCACGCAGCGTGCCCACAATGGCCTGCTGGGGTATGCCCAGCAGCGCGGCCTTGCGCCGGTCGATCAGCAAAAGCTTGCGCGGCGCGCTGGCAATGCTGCTGTCATCCACGTCCACCAGACCGGCGGTCTGGCTGAACACTGCACGCACGGCCTTGGCCATCTGGCGCCGACCTTCGGCTTCGGGGCCATAGATTTCGACCACGATGGGCGACAGCACCGGCGGCCCTGGTGGCACTTCAACCACCTTCACATTGGCACCCATGCGCTGCCCGATCTGCTGCAGGGCAGGGCGCACCCGTGTGGCAATGGCATGGCTCTGGTCCTTGCGGTGCGATTTGTCCACCAGGTTCACCTGGATGTCGCCCACATCGCCCCCTGCGCGCAGGTAATACTGGCGCACCAATCCGTTGAAGTTGATGGGTGCGGCCGTGCCCGCGTAAGCCTGGTAATCGGTGACCTCGGGCACGGTGGCCAGGTAGGCACCGAGCTCATGCAGCACAGCAGCGGTCTGCTCCACCGGTGTGCCGGCAGGCATGTCCACCACCACCTGAAACTCTGACTTGTTGTCAAACGGCAGCATCTTGAGCAGCACCAGCCCTGTGGCGGGCAGGGCCACCGACAGCGCAATCAGTACCGCCACGCCCAGTCCCAGCAACCGGCGGTTGCGGGGGCCGCGCTGGTCGTCGAGCAAGGGCGTGAAGATGCGGGTGAAAAGGGGGGTGATGCGGGCCGCCATGCCTGAGGGTGCAGCGGGGGCGTGGCCTGCGCTGCCGCCTTGTGCAGGGTGCGCCTTCATCCACAAACGCGCCAGCCAGGGCGTGACCACGAAGGCGATGGCCAGCGACAGCAGCATGCCCATGCTGGCGTTGATGGGGATCGGGCTCATGTAGGGGCCCATCAGGCCAGACACAAACGCCATGGGCAGCAGCGCGGCAATCACCGTGAACGTGGCCAGGATGGTGGGGCCGCCCACTTCGTCCACCGCGCCCGGAATGATCTGCGCGAGTGTCTTGCCCGGAAAGAGCTGCTGGTGCCGGTGAATGTTTTCAACCACCACGATGGCATCGTCCACCAAGATGCCGATGGAGAAAATCAGCGCGAACAGCGACACCCGATTGAGCGTGAAACCCCAGGCCCACGAGGCAAACAGCGTCACGGTGAGCGTCAGCACCACGGCCGTGCCCACAATGGCGGCCTCGCGTCGGCCCAGCGCAATGAACACCAGCGCCACCACCGAAGCCGTGGCAAACAGCAGTTTCTGGATGAGCTTTTGCGCCTTGTCGTTGGCCGTGGCGCCGTAGTTGCGCGTTTCGGCCACTTCAACGCCGTCCGGAATGACGGTGTTGCGCAGCTGCGCCACCCGCTGCATGACGGCGTTGGCCACGTCGATGGCGTTCTCGCCCGGCTTCTTGGTGACCAGCAAGGTGACAGCGGGGTATTCGCCGCCACCGTTGGCCTCGGCCTTGCCGTGCCACACGTAGCGGCTGGGGGGCAAGGGGCCATCGTTGACTTCGGCCACGTCTTTCAGAAAGAGGGGTTTGCCGCCACGCACCCCCACCATCAGCTCAGCGACGTCGCTGGCCTGCATGAGAAACGGGCCCGCCTCCACGGCCACCGCCTGGTTGCCGCTGATGAGCTCGCCCACGGGCATGCCCATGTTGGCGGACTGCAGCGCGCTGCGCAGATCCTGCACGGTGGTGCCGGTGCTGGCCATGCGCGCCGGGTCCAGGCGCACCATGACCGCCCGGCCGGGGCCGCCCACCGTCTGGACTTCGCGCGTGCCCGCAACCCGCTTGATTTCAGCTTCCATGCTGTGGGCCACGCGCTCCAGCGCAAAGGCGCCGGTGTCTGCGTTCTTGCTGAAAAGTGTGAGGGTGACGATGGGAACATCGTCAATGCCCTTGGGTTTGATGATGGGCTCCAGCACCCCCAGATCGCGCGGTAGCCAGTCGGTGTTGCTTCGCAAGGTGTCATGCAGCCGCACCAGCGCTTCGGTGCGCTCCACGCCCACCTTGAACTGCACGGTAAGCACCGCCACGCCCGGGCGCGAAACCGACATCACATGCTCGGTGCCCGCCATTTGCGAGAGCACCTGCTCGGCCGGGGTGGCCACCATCTGCTCCACATCGGCCACCGAGGCGCCCGGGAATGGAATCAGCACATTGGCCATGGTCACGTTGATCTGCGGCTCTTCCTCGCGCGGCGTCACCATCACGGCAAACACGCCCAGCAAAAACGCCACCAGCGCCAGCAACGGCGTGATCTGTGCGCTCTGGAACAAGGCCGCAATGCGGCCCGAAATGCCCAGGGCCTGCGGTGTGGGGTTGTTCATGTCGTCCATCTCAGCGCACCTTGGCGGCTGCCTGCGGATCGGTGGCTACCTTGTCACCCGGACGCAGGCCACTCAGCACCTCGACCTGTTCGCCGCTGCGACGGCCCAGCCGCACCTGGCGCAACAGGGGCCGGCCTTGCGCATCCAGCACATAGACCCCCGTCATTTCTGCACGGCGCACCACCGCACTGGCAGGAATCTGCACCCGCAGCTCGCCCGCTGCGAGGGTGGCTGCAGGCAACCACAGCCGGGCAAACATGCCAGGTGTTGCGCCCTGGAGGTCGGGGGCGAGTGCGACACGCAACTGCACTGTGTGCGTGGCGGCGTCCACCGTGGGTAGCAACTGGATTTGGCTGGGCTGCACAGCAATATTCGACGTTGTCAGCCCGGGTATTTCAGCTTGCAGGTTCTGGCTGCCGACCAGTGCAGTGGCCGCCATCTGCGGGACCATGGCGGTCACGCGCAAGGCCGAGGGGTCATACAGCCGCACCAGTGGGCGCCCCGGCATCGCCATGTCGCCCAGCGCCACGGGAACCTCGCTGATGACACCAGCGTAGGGCGCTTTCAGCACATAAAAGCCCGACTGCGTGGTGGCGGCCCCTGCCTGCGCCTGCAACGCCTGCACCTGGGCCTGGCTGGCCTGCAACTGCGCTTGGGCGCGGTCAAGCGCCGCCTGGCTGATGTATTGTTTTTGAAAAAGCTGCTTTTGGCGCTCGAACTCTTTGCTGGCCACCTGCATGCTGGCGCGGGCTGCATCCACCTGCGCCACGCTGGCGGCGGCACTTTGCGAAGCCGCCCGGGCATCAATACGCACCAGCTCCTGCCCGGCCTTGACCGTATCGCCCACTTTCGCGTGGAGTGCAACGATGGCGCCCTGCACCTGGGCTGACAGCGTGGTGTCACGCACGGCCTCCACTACACCATCCACGCTGGCTTGCCGGGTTGCGCCATTGGCCAGCACTTCGTGGGTTTTGAGCGGTGTGGCTTCAACAGCCCACGCAGTTTGCACAACCAACAGGCAGGTCAGCAATGCGGCAGTGGCGAGTCGAGGCATCAGCATCCGGTTCTCCATACCCATCAGTGGGTTCAATAGCAGTTTGTTCATTATTTAACTAAATAGCTAATTAGTCAATTATTGTATGATAGCGACTGGCCTGATCTTGGGTAGCGCTGGTATCTCCAGCCCTTCAGGCCCAGGAGTGACGAATGAAAAACATGCCTCCAGAAGCGCTGGAAGAGGTTGCCGGGTACTTTCAGGTGCTGGCTGAGCCCACGCGCCTGCGCATCCTCAACATCCTGCGAGAAGGAGAGCGCAACGTGGGTGATCTTGCGCAAATGTGTGGCTATACGGCTGCCAACGTGTCGCGCCACCTTTCGTTGATGACCAAGAACGGCCTTGTGACGCGGGAAGGGCGGGGCACCAGCGTGTATTACCGTTTTGCAGACGAATCCGTGTATGCGTTGTGCGACCTGGTGTGCGACAACATTGCCCGCCAGATCGCGCGCTCGGAAGCCAGCAGGGCCAGTTTTTCAGTGTCCTCTGATTTGGAGTAGCGGCTGCCCGGGGTCGCACTGCCCGATTGCTGCAAGCTTTTTGCAAAACCGGGTCGGGCCGCTGCTGTGGCAAGGCCGGTAAAGTACCGGGGCGGAAGCGACGCACGAACCACTCTGAACGCCCCATGAGCACCACCCCCACCCCCATTCAGACCGATTTCCTCATCATCGGTGCCGGAATTGCCGGCGCTTCGGTGGGCTATTGGCTCGCCCCGCATGGCAAGGTGGTCATCCTTGAGCGCGAATCCCAGCCGGGCTACCACTCCACGGGAAGGTCGGCTGCCCTTTACATGGCCAGCTACGGATCGGAGCAAGTGCGCGGCCTCACGCGCGCCAGCCTGGATTTTTTCCAGAACCCGCCCAGCGGGTTCACTGATTACCCGCTTCTCAAGCCACGGGGCGCCATGATGGTCGCCACCGCCGGGCAGTTGGATGCGCTCAACGCGCACTGGAAAATGCTCAGCGCGCTCGACCCCCATGCACAGTTCATCACCGGAGAGGACGCGTGCGCGAAGGTTCCGATTTTGCGTGCCAACCAGGTAGTGGCGGCGGTTTACGAGCCCGATGCCTACGACATGGACGTGGACGCTATCCACTCAGGTTTTCTGAAAGGCATTCGCCGCGCGGGCGGCAAGGTGCAATGCAATGCGCAAGTGACCGCGATGCAGCGACAGGACAACGCATGGGTGGTGACGGCAGGTGAGCAAAGCTGGACTGCGCCCGTCGTGATCAACGCAGCCGGCGCCTGGGCCGATGACATTGGGCAACTGGCGGGGGCCCAGCGAATCGGGTTGGTGCCTTGTCGTCGTTCGGCATTTGTGTTTCCCGCGCCGCCAGGCTGCAACACAGAACACTGGCCCATGGTCATTGGCGCCAGCGAAGACTGGTACCTCAAGCCGGACGCCGGGATGCTGCTGGGGTCGCCAGCCAACGCGGATCCTGTTCAGCCGCAAGATATCCAGCCAGAAGAGCTCGACATTGCCATGGGCATTGCTCGCATTGGTGAAATGACCAATCTGGAAATCCGGCGCCCCACCCGTACCTGGGCGGGGTTGCGCTCGTTCGTTGCAGACGGTGGATTGGTGGGTGGACCGGACGCGCAGGCCCCCGGGTTCTTTTGGGTGGCGGGGCAGGGTGGCTACGGCATCCAGACCTGCGCGGCCATGGGCGAGGCATGCGCGGCGCTGGTGCGGGGGCTTCCAGTGCCACAGCACATTCAGCGGCAGGGCGTGACAGAAACGGCTCTGAGTCCGCAGCGGCTATTGGCATAGCAGAAGCTCAAGGCCCCCAAGCGTGGCCTTGGACCTCGCCGCACCGAACTCGTTTCGGGCAAGCGGCCTTGCTAAAAACTGCGGACACACCCGCCGGCCAGGTTTTGCAGCGACGCGGTCTCGATCAGCGCCCAGATGCGCTTTTCGCCACGGATCCAGCAGCGCATGCGCCACTCGGAAAGCAGACGGCTCAGCGTTTCGGCGCGGATGCCGAGGTAGGCGGCCAGTTGGCGCTGGCTAAAAGGCAGTTCCACACGATTGCCCTTGTCGGCGGGCAATTGCAACAGATAAGCGGCCAGCCGCTGGGGCGCGCTGCTGGTCGTCAGCCATTCAACTTCATTGACATAGCGGTATAGGCGCCGGCTGAAATCTTCCAGCAGTCGGAGCGCCAGGGCTGGGTGCGCCTGGCAAGTTTCGCGCAGTGCGTGGCGCGCCATGCGCCACACGGTGGTGGCGCCTGCGGCGCGCGCCATCATGGGGTAGCGCCCGTGGCCCATGAACATTGCCACCTCGGCAACGCTCTGGCCGCTGGGGTAGCTGTGGAATATGCGCTCCTGTCCATTGCTGCTGAACCGAACCAGCTCCACGCTGCCTTGCACGACCAGAAGCCAGTGGTGGGCGGTGGCACCTTCATGAAACACGATGTCACCGCTGCGGTAGTGGCGCAGTTCTGCCTGTTCGACCAGCTTTTGCAAAACAGAGGGTGGCAGCCCCTGCAGCAAGGGGTGAGCGTTCAGCCAGGCACCGGGGCCGCTGGCGGCGTCGCAGTTGTTGATAAATGTCATTGGTGTGAATTTTCAATTCGCGGATCATATTGCAAATGCGAATGACTACCAATAACGTTTACATGTCCACGCCTCCTATGACTCCCCTTTCGTGTTTCTCCTTGCGCACCACTGCGGGCGTGCTGCTCGTGGCGGCCCTGGTTACCCAGGCGCAGGCGCAGGAGGCGGTCAGCCTGCCATCCGTGACAGTGCAGTCCAGCCCTTATGGCGCCGACATGCCCGCGCGCAACGGCGTGGAAAAAGAGCGCAAGCGCCTGCAACAGGTGCCGGGCGGCACCAACCTGGCCGAGCCGCAGAAGGAGGCGCGCATGGCCACCCTGCGCGATGCGCTCGATTACCAGCCCGGCATCGTGCTGCAGGACTTTTTTGGTGGAACCGACCAGCCGCGCCTGGGTATCCGTGGCTCGGGCATTCAAAGCAACCCGGTGAACCGGGGCGTGCTGCTCTTGCAAGACGGCTTGCCGCTCAACGAGGCCGACGGCTCTTTCATCATTGGCCTGATCGAGCCGCGCAACGCGGCTTACGTCAGCGCCCGGCGTGGCGCCAATGCCATCACCCCCGGTGCCACCACGCTGGGCGGCGAGGTGGATTTTGTTTCGCTCACCGGTGCCGACGAGCGTGGCCGCGTGCGTGCCGAAACCGGCAGTTTTGGCCGCCAGGGCCTGCAGGGCGCTGTGGGCGTGGTGGGCGAGCAGCTCGATGGCCGTGTTTCCGTCAGCAGCGACCGCTATGACGGCTATCGGCATCACTCCGCGTCGCAGCGCGACGCTTTACAGGCCAATGTGGGTTTCCAGGGCGATGGCGGATTTGAAAACCGCACCTACCTGAACTGGACCGACCTGGCCTTCCAGATCCCCAGCGTGGTGCCCAAAGACCGCATCGGCTCCGACCCGCGCGGCGTCCTGGGCGACGGCAAAACGCCGCAAGACCAGTTGCTCAACGTTTACAAGCGCGACCCGCGCCGCGCTGCCACGCAGCTGCGTCTGGCCAACCGCTCCACCTGGGGCAGCGAGGCGCTGCGCCATGAAGTGGGTGTGTATTGGCAGGACACCGACGATCTGTTCAACAACCAGACCAACCACACCGTGACGCACAGCCGCACCACCGGCGCGCAGTGGCAAGCCAGCGGCCGGCCCGACGGCACTGCTGGCGCCTTGGGCTGGCGCTCCGCGCTGTCGTGGGCGCAGAGCCAGATGGAGCGCGACCTGTACGCCACCAACCCGGCCAACGGCCAGCAGATGCAGCGCTTTGGCTCCTACGACCTGGACGCCAGCAACCTGCAGGCTCTGGCTGCGGCCGACTGGCGCGTAGCCCCGGGCTGGACGGTGCTGGGCAGCCTGCAGTGGAGCCAGCTCACGCGCGATGCCGCCAGCCGCACCAGCGCGGCCCAGCTCGACCAGGACTGGAACTTCGCCACGCCCAAGATCGGCGTGAACTGGGAGCTTTCGCCTGCCACGCGCCTGTGGGCCAACCTCAGCCGCAGCCACGAGGCGCCCACCTACTGGGAAATCCTTGGCGCCACCGTCGCGCCCAATAACCCGGCCGCTGCCAGCGCCGAGCTGGTGCGCCTGAAAACGCAGCGCGCCACCACGCTCGAACTGGGCGGCCAGGGCCGCCTGGGCGAGGGCGCGCAGGCCCTGCAATGGAACGCGGCGGTGTACCGCAGCGTGGTGGCCGACGAGCTCATCTCCACCACCGACGCCAATGGCATCAAGGTGGGCACCTACAACTACCGGGGCGGAACGCTGCACCAGGGCGTGGAGTTGGGCCTCTCGGGCAGCCAGCGCATGGGCGTGGGGGCGCTGGACTATCGTGGAAGCTGGACCTACAGCGACTTCCACTTTCGCGCGGGTGAGTACGCGGGCAAGCAGATCGCCGGCGTGCCGCGCCACCTGATCAATGCCGAACTCATGGTTCGCCTGGGTGCCTGGCGATTTGGCCCCAACCTGCGCTGGGTGCCGGTGAGCACGCCCACCGACCACGCCAACACAGCGGGCACCCAACAGGAGTCGTATGCGCTGCTGGGCCTGAAAGTCGAATGGCGCGACGGCCCCTGGGCCGTGTACCTACAGGCCGACAACGTGACCGACCGCCGTTATGCCAGCAGCTACGCCATCCGCAACCAGGCCACGGCGGCCCAGCCAGGCTACCTGCCGGGTCTGGGGCGCAGCCTGACGGCGGGGCTGACCTACAAATTCTGACCTTCCCCGTGCCGCTTCGCTCCTTTCCCCCTCTCTGCTTGGCTTCGCTGCGCGAAGGGGGAACGCCGCCAGCGCGGCGGGGCGGCCCTTGCGCGGCGGCCAATGGCCCGGGCCGCGCCGGTTGCATGGTGCGCGGGAAATGCATGCGCCATGAAAAACAGAGGAAACCCTTTTATAGGCCCTTGCGGCCCGTGCCCCAGTGGCAATGGGCCGCAGCGGCCTTGGAGTACGACCATGCACGATGACTTCCTGAACCCACAGACCACGCTCTCGCGCCGCCATGCGCTGGCACTGCTGGCCGCACCCCTGGCCGCCGCACCCGCGCTGGGCGTGGCCGCAGCTCTGCCGCAGATCACGCTGGCCGGGCCGCCCGCCATCGTTTCGGCGCCGCTGATCCACATGGCCGAAACGGGAGCCCTCAAGGACGCAGCGCAGCGCACGGTTTTCACCGCCTGGCGCGACCCCGACCAGCTGCGCATGATGGCCATGGGCGGCAAAGCCGATGTGCTGGCCATGCCCAGCAACGTGGCGGCCAACCTGTTCAACCGTGGGGCAGGGGTCACGCTGCTCAACATATCCACCTGGGGCGCGCTGTGGATCGTCACGCGCGACGCTCAGCGCAAGACGCTGGCAGATTTCAAGGGCGAAGAGATTGCTGTGCCCTTTCGGGGTGACATGCCCGACATCGTGCTGCAATTGCTGCTCACCAAACAGGGGCTGGACCCGCTGCGCGACTTCCGCATCCGCTATGTGCCCACGCCCATGGAGGCCATGCAGCTGCTCATCACGCGCCGCGTCTCGCACGCGCTGCTGTCCGAGCCCGCCGTCTCGCTGGCCCTGCGCAAGACGCGCTCTTTCCCCGTGGGGTTGATTGCGCCGGATCTGCACCGGGGGGCCGACCTGCAGCAGGAATGGGGCCGCCTGCTGCGGCGCGCGCCGCGCGTGCCACAAGCGGGTATTGCCGCTGTGGGTGTGGTGCGCTCACAGCCGCAGGTGCTGGATGCCGTGGCGCAGGCCTATGCGCGCTCGCTTGCCTGGTGCCGCGACAACGCCCTGGAATGCGGCCGCATGATGGCGCGCCACATCGACCTGCTCACCCCCGAGGCCGTGGCCGACGCCATTGCCGTGAGCCAGATGGACGCCGTGCCTGCCGCTGCCGCACGCGCCGAACTGGAGTTTTTCTTCGGACAGCTCATGACCCCAACCCCCCAGCTATTGGGGGGCAGGCTGCCAAGTGAAGCGTTCTACCATGCCAGCGCGCAGCGACCACTGAGAGGAGGGCAGTGATGTTGCGTTTGCTGTGGCGTGTGTTTGCGGGTCTTCCCGCGTATGTATGGAGTGGCTGGGGGGCTGCCGCCAGCCTGCTGCTGTTGCTAACAGCCTGGGAGGCCGTGGCCGCGTTGTACGACCCGCTCATCCTGCCCGACCCGCTCACGGCTTTTGCCGCGCTGTGGGCGCAGGTGGAGCAGGGCGCTGCCTGGCCCGCGCTGTGGGCTACGGCACGCCGCGCGCTCATGGGCCTGGCCCTGGCGCTGGGTGTGGGCAGCGTGCTGGGGCTGCTGGCGGGGCTGTCTGTCACCGCCTCGGTGCTGGCGCGCCCGCTGGTCACCGTGCTGCTGGGCACGCCGCCCATTGCCTGGTTGGTGCTGGCCATGCTGTGGTTTGGCATGAGCGACGGCACGCCGGTGTTTACCGTTTTCATTGCCTGCTTTCCGGTGGTGTTTGCCAGCGCGCTGCAGGGCACGCGCACGCTCGATTTGCAACTGCGCGACATGGCGCGCGCCTACCGCCTGCCGCTGGGCATGGCGCTGCGCGAGGTGTACGGGCCGCATGTGCTGTCGTACCTGTTTCCGGCCTGGGTCACCGCGCTGGGCAGCGCCTGGAAGGTCGCTGTGATGGCCGAACTGCTCGCCAGCACCGACGGCGTGGGCGCCGCGCTGGCGGCCAGCCGCTCGCAACTGGACACTGCCACCACCCTGGGCTGGATCAGCGCCGTGGTGGGCTGCCTGCTGGTCGTCGAATACGGATTTTTGGAACCGCTCAAGCGCGAAGTCGAACGCTGGCGGGAGGCACCGCGATGAGTTTGCTGCTGCAAGACGTGCGCCACAGCTACGCGCTGACCGAGGTGCTCGGCGGCGTGGGCCTGGCGCTTTCGCCCGGCGGCGTGCTGGCGCTGGTCGGCCCCTCGGGCTGTGGCAAGACCACGCTGCTGCACCTGTGCGCGGGCCTGCTCGATGTGCAGGAGGGCCGACTGGAGAACTCCTTTGCGACCCCCGCGCTGATGTTCCAGCAACCACGCCTGCTGCCCTGGCAAACCACCGCCGACAACATCGCCCTGAGCCTGCGCGCGCAAGGCATGGCGCGTGCCGCCGCACGTGAGCGTGCCCACGCCATGGGTGCCATGCTGGGGCTCGATGCCGAGGCCATGGTGGCCTATCCGCACCAGCTCTCGGGCGGCATGCAAAGCCGCGCCGCGCTGGCGCGCGCGCTGGTGCTCGAACCCGATCTGCTGCTGATGGACGAACCCTTCGCCGCGCTCGACATCGGCCTCAAGGCACAGCTGCACCGCCTGCTGCTGCGCCACCAACGCGAGAAGGGCACAGCGGTGCTGATGATCACGCACGACCTCATGGAGGCCGTGCGCCTGGCCGACACCGTGCTCGTCATGGCCGCCGGGCCGGGCTGCATCGTGCACCAGCACAGCCCGCAAGCCCCGGCCCTGGCGCGCACCGACGCCATGGTCTACCACGACACCGCCGAGTTGCTGCGCGTACCCGCCGTGCGCGCGGCCTTCGGGCTCGATGTGCTGCAGGACGAGGGCGCCTGCGCCACGGCGCCCGGCTGGGCCGTCAACGTGTTGCCGCTACAGGGCCATCGCCTGCAGGCCTTGCAGCCCGCGCCAGCGCAAGATGAAAAGAAAGGAATGCGATGCGGATGACAAATACGGCGCCTTTAATCCAGGCGCCGAACTGGTGGGCGCTGGAGCACCCGCTGTGGATGTGCGCGATGCGCCCCTTTTTTGTGTTGACCATGGGCTCGGCCGTGCTGTTGGTGGCCTTGTGGAGCGCTGTGTTGGCCCTGGGTCTGCCGCCGCCCCGGGTGGCGGGCGGCGCGCTGGTGTGGCACGCACACGAACTGCTGCTGGGGTTTGGCCTGGCTGCGGTGGCAGGCTTTGTGCTCACTGCTGTGCCCGAATTCACTGCCACGGCAAGCGCCAGCCCTCGCACCGGGCGTCTTCTGGTGCTTCTTTGGCTACTGGGCCGTCTGGGGGTTTGGCTATCGGGTGCTGCGGGGTTGCCGGCTCTGGCCCTGGCCGCCCTGGCGCACCTGGGGTTGATTGGCGGCCTTCTGATACTGCTGTTGCCCGCGTTGCGCACCGTGGCCGGAAGGCGCCAGCATGCCTTCGGCTGGGCATTGGCGGCGCTGTTCCTGCTGGCAGCAGGTTTTTACGTTGATGCGCTGCGCGGCCAGTACCCCATGCGCTGGCTTTTGGCCGTGCTGGGACTGGTGATGGTTCTGATCATCGTGGCCATGAGCCGAATTTCCATGCGTATCGTTAACCGGTCCATCGATGAGGCGGGCGAGGGCGGTGCTCCCTATCTGGCGCGTCCTCCCAAACGCAACCTGGCCATTCTGTGCATCGTGCTTTTCACGCTGGCCGAGTTTTGGCACCCGGGCGGTCGCGTCAGCGGCTGGTTGGCCTGCGCCGCCGCTGCCGCGCTGTGCAACCTGATGGGCGACTGGCATGTGGGCCGTCCGCTGCTGCGGCGCTGGCCTTTCATGCTCTACGCCGTGTACGTCTGCATGGCGCTGGGTTACGCGCTCATCGGCACAGCCTTGCTCGCGGGCGGGCCAGGCGCTAGCGCGGGTCGCCACCTGCTCACCATGGGGGCACTGGGTCTTTCGATCTATGTGGTCATCAGCATTGCAGGGCGTGCGCACTGCGGCCACCCCTCGGACGAGCGCCCCTGGGTGGTGCAAGGCGCCCTGTTGATCGGTGCTGGGGCCATGCTGCGCGCGGGCGCTGCCTTTGCCCCCGAAGCCGCCACGGCACTGCTGGGCATGGCCGGTATGTGCTGGGTGGGCAGCTTTGGCCTGATGGCATTGCGCATGCTGCCGGTGCTGTGGGGCCCCCGGCCCGATGGAGGACGCGGCTGTGAGGGGTGACGTCCACACTGCTTGGGCGCCACACCCGTCTTCTGTGTCGCTGCAATGGATTCACTCGGACTGCAACAACGGGGGTCGAAATCGTCGCATAGGCCTGACCAAGGATACGCTGGTAGGTCAGCGCCCAAAACTACCCACAGCAACTCCGAGGTTCGTCGGGCTAATTTTGCCGCTCGCTATTTTGTGTTGGATCGCCTCCGGACATGCTTCGATGGAAGCGAGGTCATATTCAGGTTGCCGCCCAGATCCGCGTGATTGGCGCAATGTAAGTTAACATAATATACATCGTATCTAGTCGCAGAATTTGGCGCAGGACGCTACACCAGATGTGTCGGGCCAACGGAATTTTGGTAACCAAGACAAAAATTTTGGTAACCGGTCATCCAAACCGACGGAACCAGCTAGCCACTGTTAGGCGACTGCCCGCTCACGTATCTCTTCAAGCACCCGCACCATCTCCGTCACCTTGGCGGGCCGAAACAATGCCTCTGGACCTTGCTGGCTGATGTCTGTAAACGGTGACTCGTATAGCCGTGCCGCGTCCATCACACCGTTTTCTGTCAGGTGCTGCACGATGAGGTCAATGAACTCCAGCTGGCTGGCCGTGGCTGTTGTGCCAACGACGAACTCGCTGAACGATTGCTTGGCCGTTTCTCGGTCCAGTCCTACCAGCGAGCGGATGAAGATTCCCAGCCCTTGGCTTTGCTCGGTGGCTTGCTGGATGACCTCCGGCGACCCGCCAGCCTGCACCAGCATTCGCTCTAACTCTTCAAGGTCTGAACGCGTCAAAGGTTGGTTACGGCGCAGCCGCTGTAAGGAAAGATGGTCCTCATGGGCCCTGAGGAACTGGCGCGCCTTGTCCTTGAACTTGGCCAGATTCATTCCGGTACTTACACCTGGCAGGACAATTGGGGCGCTTTCGCCCAATTCGTCTTCAAAGTCGGCGCACGAGGCGGAGCTCAAGCAAGCCTTGAAGGCCGATGCCAAGCGGCCCAAGAAGGAGCGGCGCACGGCCAAGGCCTTGTTCACGCAGATCAAGGCAGCGGGCTACGAAGGTGGCTACACGCGGGTGACGGACTTCATCCGCAAGTGGCGCCAAGGTGAAGGCCAACAGGCGGCCTGCAAGGCCTTCGTGCCATTGACCTTCGAGCTTGGCGAGGCCTTCCAGTTCGACTGGAGCGAAGACGGCTTGCTGGTGGGCGGGGTGTACTACCGCATGCAGGTCTCGCACATGAAGCTGTGTGCCAGTGGGGCCTTCTGGCTGGTGGCCTACCCCAGCCAAGGCCACGAGATGCTGTTCGATGCGCACACCCGCAGCTTTGCAGCGCTGGGTGGCGTGGCACGCCGTGGCATCTACGACAACATGAAGACGGCGGTCGACAAAGTCAAGAAGGGCAAAGGCCGCGTGGTCAATGCGCGCTTTGCAGCCATGTGCGCGCACTATCTGTTCGACCCTGATTTTTGCAACCGTGCCAGCGGCTGGGAGAAGGGGCGCGTGGAGAAGGATGTGCAAGACAGCCGCCGTCGCATCTGGGTGGAGGCGGGGCAACGGCGCTTTGGCAGCTTTACCGAGCTCAATGCGTGGCTGGGCGAGCGCTGCCGGGCTCTGTGGCGAGAGCTGCGCCACCCGCAGCACAAAGCGTTCAGCATCGCCGAGATGCTGGAGCTGGAGCAAAGCCACCTGATGCCGATGCCGGTGGCCTTTGATGGCTATGTTGAGAACCCGGCCAAGGTGAGCAGCACCTGCCTGGTGACGGTGGCGCGCAACCGCTACTCGGTGCCCTGCGAATGGGCGGGGCAAATGGTCAGCACACACCTGTACCCGGCGCAGATCGTGGTGGTGGCCGGCGATGCTATGGTGGCCACGCACGAGCGCCTGAGCGATCGCAACCAGACCCGCTACGACTGGCAGCATTACGTGCCGCTGATCGAGCGCAAGCCGGGCGCGCTGCGCAACGGCGCGCCCTTTGCAGACCTGCCCGAGCCATTGCAGCGCATGCGCAAAGGCTTGCTGCACCAGGAGGGGGGCGACAGGGTGATGGCGCAGGTACTGGCCGAGGTGCCCAAGCAAGGGCTGGACGCCGTGCTGGTGGCGGTGGAGTTGGCCCTGGAGAGTGCGCCGCCATCGGGGCGGGTGAGCACCGAGCACGTCATCAACGTGCTCGGCCGCCTGCAAGCGCAGCCCCTGCCCGAGACGGTTGCGACCAACCTGCAAGTGAGCCAGACACCCCTGGCCGACACGGCGCGCTATGACCGCCTGCGCGCTGGCAGCGACATGCAGGAGGCCGATCATGCGTGAGCTGGACAAGGAGTTCAAAGAGCTGCGCCTGTACGGCATGGCCGGGGCCTGGGAGGACCTGGTCAAGCAACGCGGCCACGCCACGCTGGAGAGCTCGCGCTGGCTGCTGGAGCACCTGCTGCAAGCGGAAGTCACGGACAGGGCCATGCGCTCAGTGAGCTACCAGATGCACACGGCGAAGTTCCCCGTGCACCGCGACCTGGCGGGCTTCGACTTCGAATGCTCGCCCGTGGACAAAAAGCTCATCGAGCAGTTGGCCAGCATGGCGTTCACCGAGCAGGCGCACAACGTGGTGCTAGTGGGTGGCCCCGGCACGGGCAAGACGCATCTGGCCACGGCCATCGGCGTGGCGGGCATCACGCGCCATGGCTCACGCGTGCGGTTTTACTCCACGGTGGATCTGGTCAACGCACTGGAGCAGGAGAAGGCCCAAGGCAAGGCAGGCCGCATCGCAGCGAGCTTGCAGCGCATGGACCTGGTCATCCTTGATGAGCTGGGCTACCTGCCCTTCAGCCAGGCAGGCGGCGCCTTGCTGTTCCACCTGCTGAGCAAGCTCTACGAGCAGACCAGCGTGATGATCACCACCAACCTGGACTTCAAGGAATGGTCCAGCGTGTTCGGCGACGCCAAGATGACCACGGCACTGCTGGATCGACTCACGCACCACTGCCACATCGTCGAGACGGGCAACGAGTCCCACAGGTTCATGCACAGCACAGCCGTGGCCAAGAAACGCATCAAGGCACGCGAACAGGCCAAGAAGGCTGAGCCGTTCTGAGCGGTTCAAGGGCAAGCCGCTACGGGCTTCGCCCTGCGCGGCTTGCCCTCAACGGACGACCACCGAGCTCGATCACCAAGGAGACCAAAACCGACCCAAGGCACTACACTTATCCACAGCCGACCTTCACAGGTTGGCCATTAGCCCTGGCTCAAAATTCAATCGGCACGGTGGCTCAATTTTGAATCGGCGCCAACACTCATGCTTTGCGAGTGGATAGCATGCGGGAGGCGACTTGAATGTTCCTGTCGCGCGTGTATATGTGCGCAGAGCTACCGGTTAAAGCAAGCCGCAATAACTGGCCCATGTGTACCCGGCCGACTAGAACGCCTGCCAGACGAAAAGGAGGGCGGAACACACTGCTACATTGACTTTCTGTGGGCGATGCACAACCCAAGGCTTGAGCAACAGGCTGACTACTGGCTGTTGGGCTGGCCCCTCGACCCGCAAGCCATCAGTACCAATGCTGCCAACCGAACGATACGTAAGCTACGCATGAGGCACGCCCACGTCAAGTAGGGTTCGCCGGACGTGGACCTGGGCATCAAGGGAAGTTGCTTAGCGAATTGAGGATTCGAGACAGTTGGCTTGGTGCCCTCCTTCAGCGCCCGCTTCGGGTAGTTTTCGCGGGTTCGGGCAGTAGGGAAACGGTCACTGGCGCTGCCACAACCATCGCGTGAACGTCCTACGGGGGCGGTCCCTTCAGTGTCTACATTTGGGCCAGCGCTTTTTTGTCAGACCCAACGACTGCACGGTGCCAGGCAGCGCAGGTACGCGCGTCGGCTGACATCGACGGCAACCGCCGCAAATAGGACAATGCTGGCACTTCACAGGCGAGCGCAAAAACAGGGCTCAGGTTGTCGGCATGAACAACTGAACATAGCACAATAGCTGCACAGCGACAAATCTGCCAACAAAATAGCTGCGCAGCGACATTTGAGGCCTTTACCGACCTCAAGTTAGTTGCTACGCGACATGAGCCAAATGCGGATTAGAGCTAGCTCGGCGCTTCCAATTCACGTCGCGTGCGCAGTTGCAGGAGCGTCGAGAAAAGTCAGTGCGTAGTCAGACTCGCCACAACTCAGTCACCAGTTGGAATGGCGTCACTCACTCGGCCCATACACCACGCGATTTCGGCGGCCGTGAGCCCCCACCCTTTCTGTTCCAGTGCCTCATTGATACGGGCCAAGAGCTGTTCCCGGGAACGATTAGGTGGTTGAGTCTTTTTTCGATGGTAATAAGCGATGAGTTGGGTCACCAAATCTGCGCAGATGTCGTAGCGTGTCGCGCGCTCCTCGTCTGTGTGGCCACTGACATATTTTCCGCCAACGAGACGGATTGCAATTTTTGGTTGTGCGCCCGCCAGTGCGGTAGGGTCAGATTGCCAAGGAAAATCGGACGGTATGGTCATGGCGCGTCTCCAAATCGCGCACGTTACGCAAGTAGCTCAGCTTTGGCATTTCGGTCACTGATGCTTTCGCGTTCAGTCGAGAGGTAAGTGGTAATCACGGTCTGCTTCAGGGCGCGGCAACAATGTCTAAGGCTGACTTGGTGTGGTGCTCTCATGCCCTAATTCGACCATCAAATGCTGTGTAAAACAACAGGTTCTCGCGGTATTGGATGCGCCACATTTGGAACTTTCACAGACTCGAAATGAGCTGGGTGGGTAGTTGACTTCGACCTAACGTAACTAGGCAGGGAATCGGCCGTGGTTACCAAAATTTCTCAGCTAACTCCGCGGAAGCTTTCGTACCGCTAGCTAACCCCTTGATTTGAAAGAAAATTTCTTTCAAACTGATAAAATGACTTGCACAGTATCGAAACGGCGTAACTCGTTGATTCCTAAGAGCTTCGGTTACCGGCATTTCGTTGGCCCGACAAGATGCGCAGATTGTCAAAGCATGGTGCGCTTCACGACGACGAACACCACCACAGCCAGGACGAACAGCGCGAGCTTGACGAAAATTGCCCGCCATTCGCTGGCGTGCTTTGCCCGCTGCCTGTCAGCCTCAGAAATGCGAAAACCGGCCCGTTCAACGTAGCCGGTTTTTTTTCGCCACCAATCCCTGTACCAATCGCGGTTGTCTGATGCCATGGGCCGATGATAGTCCATGAGCCCTTCGCGCAATACCGGTTTTTCAGTCAAGACTAGACGCACACGCATAGCACGCAGCTTCCCAATTGGCCTGTCGGACACACTCCTGCATCTGCACACCGCTGCTTGTTCCATAGCTTTTCCGACCCGCTACCATCCATGTCCATGTCCATGACCCTTTCGCCCCCCGCACCTTCGAGTTCGTCCATCCATTTCGGCCACCAAGGTCGGGTTTGCATCGTCACCGGCGGCGCGCAAGGGATTGGCGAGGCCTGTGTTCGCCGCTTTGCTGCCGATGGCGCCAGGCCGGTGATTGTGGATGTGGACGATGCGCGTGGCCAGGCGCTGGCACTGGAACTGGATGCGCTTTACATACGTTGTGACGTGGGCGACAAGGCGCAGGTGGATGCGCTGGTGACCCAGACACTCGCAACGCTGGGGCGCATCGACGTGTTGGTGAACAACGCGGGCATCTTCCGCGCGGCCGACTTTCTGGATGTGACCGAGGCCGACTTTGACGCTGTGCTGCGCGTCAACCTCAAGGGCTCATTCCTGGTCGGCCAGGCCGTGGCGCGGGCCATGGTCGCTTCGGGCGGTGGGTCTATCGTCAACATGAGCTCGGTCAACGGTGTGCTGACCATTCCCAACATCTCCAGCTACAACGTGAGCAAAGGCGGCGTGAACCAGCTCACGCGCGTGATGGCCCTGGCGCTGGCCGACAAGAACATCCGCGTGAACGCCGTGGCCCCCGGCACCATCGCCACCGAGCTGGCTGCCAAGGCCGTGCTGACCAGTGATGACGCCCGTAAGAAAATCATGAGCCGCACCCCCATGAAGCGGCTCGGCGAGCCGTCGGAGATTGCCGATGTGGTGGCCTGGCTGGCCAGCGATGCCGCCAGCTATGTGACCGGCGAGATCGTGACGGTAGATGGCGGGCGCATGACGCTGAACTACACCGTTCCAGTTTGATTCAACAAAAACTACTGAATTGATAGCTGCTAACGCTTTATGTATAAGCGCTAGCGGCCATTTTGATCATATTTTTTAAACCTGAGGCATGCGCCGCAGCAAGCCCGCCATGCTGCGCGGCCAACCCACCGGGCCGAACCAGGCACCACCCGCAATCGCCCAGGCGTTGACCACGCCGTACAGCACCAGCGCCATGCCCTGCGCGGCAAAGACCGCAGCCAAGCCACCGCCCCAGCGCAGCGCCAGCCAGCCTCCCGTTACCGCGACGGCAAGGCGCACGATGTTGCCGATCACCGGCCAGAGCAAGCGCCCTGCCCCTTGCGAGGCAAAGTACAGCACCAGGCCCAGGCCAAAAAAGCCGTACACCGGCCCGACGGTGCGCAGATACTGCGCGCCCGCCTCCAGCATGGCGGGGTCGCTGTTGAATAGCGACAGCCACACGCCCGGAAACGCCGCTGCCCACAACCCTATCGCTTCGGCCATCACAAACGCCATGGCCGCGCCGATCCAAGTGGCGCGCAGCGCTCGTTCGCGCTGGCCTGCACCAATACAAGTGCCCACCATGGCCACCAGCGGTGCGCCCAGGCCGAATACCAGTGGCACCAGCAGATATTCAAGCCGCGACGCAGTTCCATAGCCCGCGATGGCCGCCGTGCCAAAGCCGCCCACCAACGCGGTGGTGACGCCAATCGACAGATTGGTGGCGACGGTAGAGACGGTGCCCACCAGCCCGACCCGCAGGATGTCCTTGAACAAGATCCAACGAAATCGGATGTGCTTGAACGAGGGCTGGAGCAAGCTGCGCGGGGACCACAGATATGCCGCCAGCACCACACTGCCGATCAGGTAATACGACATCAGCGCGATCGCACCCCCGGCAATGCCCAGGCCGGGCATGGGGCCCCAGCCAAAGATGAAAAGCGGCGACAGCGGCACCAGCACCACCGCACCCAGCACCGTGACATACGCGGGCACGGCCATGTTGCCCGTGCCCCGGATCACGGCCGACAGCGTGTTGAACAGCCACACCAGAAAAGCGCCCGCAAACACCCAGTTGGAATAGACCAGTGCCGCATCCAGCGCGCCTCCGGTGCCGCCCATGCGGGTATAAAGCCAGCGCCCTCCTCCCACCACGCCCACCGTAAAGATCAGCGAGAACACCGCCGCAATCGCCAGCGCGTGCAGCACCAACGCGTCGGCATCGTCCCGCCGCCGCGCGCCCAAAGCGCGGGCAATGGCCGACGCGATGCCGCCGCCCATGGCACCGGCAGAGGTCATCTGCATCAGCATGACCACCGGGAACACCAGCGCCATGCCCGCCAGCGCATCGGTGCCCAGCTTGCCGACAAAGTAGGTCTCGATAAGCCCGACGCCCGCCTGCGCCAGCATCACCAGCACATTGGGCGCAGCCAGTCGCAGCAGCGTGGGCGCAATGGGCGCCTCCAGCAGCATGCGGGTGCGCGGGTTCAGGGTGTCGGTCATGTCGTCACCGCTGCAGCAGCACGGGGTTTGCGCGGCACCATGATGCGCACGGTAAACAGTTGCAGCACATCGGGGACTCATTCGTCATGGCCAGCCTCGTGCATGGGCAGCGCCGCCAGCAGATCCATGGATTCATCCACGAGTGCATGCAGCGCCATCACGCGTTCGGCGCCCAGCGTTTCGTTCAGCGCCAGTTGGGCTGCCTTCCAGTGGCGCTGCGCTTCGGCGCGTTTGTCGCGGCCGGTGTCGGTGATGTGCGCCAGGCGGCTGCGCGCATCGGCGCCGGCCTCCAGCGTGACCCAACCGGCATCGACCAAAGGGCGCAGGTTGCGGGTGAGGGTGGAGGCATCCATTTTCATGGCCACCGCCAAGTCGCCTGGGCGGATTGGCCCCAGCTTGAGCACATGCGACAGCAACGAATACTGCGTGGTCTTGAGCCCGCACTGCGCCATTTCGGCGTCGTAGTGGGTGGCCACGCGGCGCATCAGCTGGCGCAGCTTGAAGTTGGTGCAGCCTTGCGGCAGCGCCTGGGGCGCCTGGGAAGCGGGCGCTCGGGCAGAGTCCATGGGGGTTGTGTCGGCTTGCATGAATTTAATTGTATCTGCAATAATTGCATATGCAATACATGCGTTTCGACTCCACCACCGACCACGACACCCCATGACCCAACACAACCACCTTGAACACTGGCTTGCGCAAGAACGCGAGATCCTGGAGCGGCTGGAAGTCGGCCCCGGCCCGGGCGTGGCGCAGCGTGAACAGATTGCCCACCTGAACGGGCTGGAACAGATGCTGGCCATGCTGCGCGGCGAGCTGCCCTACGCCGCCATCGCCAAGACGCTGGATTTTCTGATTGTGGAAGTGGGAGAAGGCACGGCCATCTTCCAGGGCACTCCGCGCGCCGAGCACCTCAACCCCATGGGCACCGTGCACGGCGGCTGGTTTGCCACCCTGCTCGACTCGGCGCTGGGCTGCGCCGTGCACACGCGCATGGAGCCCGGGCGTGGCTACACCACGGCCGAGCTGGGCATCAACCTGGTCAAGGCCGTCACGCCCAAGGTGCAACGCGTGCGCGCTGAAGGCCGCGTGATCCACAGCGGGCGCCAGTTGGCCACGGCCGAGGCGCGCCTGGTGGGCCCGGACGGCACGCTGTATGCCCACGCCACCACCACCTGCCTGGTTTTTGACTTGCCTGCACAATCGAGGGCATGAAATTCCTCCACACGATGCTGCGCGTTGGCAACCTTCAACGCTCGATTGATTTCTATACCCAGGTGCTGGGCATGCAACTGCTGCGCCAGTCTGAAAACCCCGAGTACAAATACTCGCTGGCGTTTCTGGGATTTGATGGCGGCAACCCCGGTCAGGCCGAAATTGAGTTGACCTACAACTGGGGCACCGAGAGCTACGACCACGGCAACGCCTATGGCCACATTGCGCTGGGCGTTCCAGACGCCTACGCAGCATGCGAAAAAATCAAGGCCGCTGGCGGCAATGTGACGCGTGAAGCAGGCCCCGTCAAAGGCGGCAGCACCGTCATCGCGTTTGTCACCGACCCCGATGGCTACAAGATTGAGTTGATCCAGCGCACAGAGGGCGCGGGCGGTACGGGTTTGCGTTGAACCGTGCGTTCAAGCAGGTGACGGGCAGCAGACCCGATTTGCTATTAATACTGTAGCTATTAGCGCTTTATCCATAAGGGTTAGAGGCATTTTTTATACGAATAATTGGTGCTTCTGACGCCACCGCTTGCTGGTGGGCACCGCACCCCCAGCGCGGGAAATCCGCAGTTCACCCGCAAAAAAGCCCGGCAACGCCGGGCTTTTGTTTTGCATGGGGGCAGGCAGGGGTGGCATGTATGGCTCCCCTGCCCCCACTTGGGCTTGGGCTTACATGCCGCCCAGGACCACTTCCACACGGCGGGCTTCGGCGTTGCTGCCGGTGGCGGTGGTTTCTTCGGGCTTCTTCAGCTCAATCTTGTCTTCAGCCACGCCCAGGCCCTTGAGCGCGTCGCGCACGGCAAGGGCGCGTTGCTTGGCCAGCTCGGCGTTCAGAGCGGCGTCGCCCGTGGCGTCATGAAAACCAGACACCACGGCCATTTTTCCGTCGGCTACACCCTTGACGACATCGGCCAGAGCTTCGTTGGCGCCTGCAGCCAGGTCGGCCTTGCCGCTGGCAAAGTAGAACTTCACCACGCCGTTTTCCACGCGCACGCTGGCGCCGTCGGCTGCCATTGCATCAGCGTCTGCGGCCGCCGCTGCTGGCGCGGTGCCTGCAACAGCCGTTTCCGCAGGCTGGGATTGGGCCGATCCGCCCAACTGCTTGACCACCACGGTGCCCACTACCACAGAGATCAACAGCGCAATCAGCGCAATCAGGAAACCGAGGGCAAAACGCTGCTGGCTGTCGTCGTCAGAACTGTTGAATGACATGGGAAAACTCCGTAAATAATGACCTGTTGGACCAACCAACAATTGTAAAGTGTTGCCATGACGATGCTCTCCGCGCCCACCCGTGACCCGGCACCCATGCTGGAGCGTGCCTTGCAGCAATGGGGCGGCCGCAGCGATCTGTGGGTGTTTGGCTATGCCTCGCTGATCTGGCGGCCCGACTTCGACTTTGCCGAGCGCAGAAGCGCGCGGGTGCACGGCTGGCATCGGGCGCTCAAGATGTGGAGCCGCATCAACCGGGGAACGCCCGAATGCCCTGGCCTGGTGTTTGGCATGCTCTCGGGCGGCAGTTGCCGGGGGATGGTGTTTCGGGTGGAGCGCGCCCATGCGCACGATGTCATGGTCAACCTCTGGCAGCGAGAAATGCCTCTGGCGGTCTACGACCCGCGCTGGCTCACCTGCCACACCATGCAAGGCCCGGTGCAGGCGCTGGCCTTTACCTTGTCGCGCCAAAGCCCCAGCCATACGGGGGAATTGCACGAGGACGAATACCGGCGCATTTTTCTGCAGGCCAGCGGGCGCTATGGCACCACACGCGACTACGCGCAGGCCACCTTTGACGAGTTGCGCCGCCAGGGCATTCACGACCGGGCGCTGGCGCGGCTGCTTGCGTTGTCCCTCCCCAAAAGCTGAGCCACTTGCCATTTGCCGATGGCGCGTGGTGCATGGTCTCGCGAACGGCCCGTACCGCCTCCCATAATGGAACGCATGCACCTGGTTGCCATCACCTCTTTTATCGCCGGACTCATTGTTGTCATCGTGGGGGCGGAGCTCATCGTTCGTGGCGGATCACGGGTGGGTGCCCTGTTGGGGGTTTCACCCATGGTTCTTGGCCTGACGGTGGTGGCCATAGGCACCAGCACACCCGAGCTGGCCGTTGGGTTGACGGCGGCGGCAGAAGGCAATGGTGGCCTTGCGGTGGGCAACATTGCCGGCACCAACATCGTCAACATCCTGCTGATTCTGGGTTTGAGTGCATGGATCCTGCCGCTCAAGGTACAGCTGCTCAGTCTGAAACTGGATTTGCCCGTGATGGTGGGCTCGGCGCTGGCGCTGCTGTGGATGGCGTGGGACGGCCTGCTCAGCCGCCAAGAGGGCGCCTGGATGGTGGCCGCATCCGTGCTCTACACAATAGCCATGGTGCGCCTGAGCCGGCGTGAAAGCCTGCCCATCCAGCAAGAGTTTTCGCGCGAGTACAGCGCCAAAAATATCCTGCCCCGAGTTGCCACGCTGCAGGGCACGGTCAGTGTGCTCATGCTGCTTGCTGGCATCGTGGTGGTAGTGGTGGGTGCAGAGCTGCTGGTTTCGGGGGCTGTAGACATTGCCAAATCACTGGGTGTTTCGGACGCCGTGGTGGGCCTCACCATCGTGGCCATTGGCACCTCGGCGCCCGAGCTGGCCACCACCATCATGGGAACGCTGAAAAACGAGCGGGACATTGCCATTGGCAACCTCATCGGCAGCAGCACCTATAACATCCTGTTCATTCTTGGAGCCACCTGTCTGGCGAGTCCCGCCGGAGTGCCGGTAGACGCATCGCTGCGCTACATTGACCTTCCGCTGGCCGCACTGGTGGCGCTGGTGTGTGTGCCGGTGTTCGCGTCCGACCGCCTCATTTCTCGCAAGGAGGGTGCCTGCTTTGTGGCAGCCTATGCGGTGTATCTGGGCACGCTGATTTTCTGGCGCGCATGAACACCCCCGAGCAGCCCAGCAGTGGAAGAGAAACCTGCACATCGGGCGCTGCAGGCTCCTTTGCGGTGCCGGGCTGTACCTGCCCGTCGTAGAGAATGAAACGCCCCAGCCCTCGTTTGCCCGTTGGAGAATCACCATGGCCACCTTGAACCGGCTTGTCGCCGCCACCGATCTTTCTGCCCCCGCGCGCCACGCGGTCGAGCGTGCCGCCAGCGTGTCACAGGCAACCGGGGCGCAGCTCGATCTGGTGCACGTTGCCACGCCCGCGCCCATAGAAAGGCTGCGGCGCCTGGCCGGGCAGATTCCGTCGGATCTGGAAAAGCGCATGCTGGATGCCCCGCACAACGCCATGGAAGAGCTGGCCAAGGCATTGGCGCGGCGCCATGGCGTCACGGCGCAGGTGCATGTGGCCAGTGGCTCGTTGCTTGCTGAGTTGCGCCAGCACACCGAAACGATCAACGCCGACCTGGTGGTGCTGGGCGCGCGGGGCGCCAGTTTCATGCGGCACATGCTGCTGGGCTCCACGGCCGACCGCATGGTGAGCAGGGCCGCGCGCCCCATGCTGGTGGTCAAACAGGCGCCGCACGAGCCCTACAAGACGGTGCTGGTGCCTGTGGATTTTTCTGCGGCATCCCTGCGCTCCATACGCCTCGCGCAGGCGGTTGCGCCGGGCGCAGCGCTCATCTTGCTGCATGCCTTTGACGTGCCTTTTGAGGGAATGATGGAATTCGCCGGTGTGCAAACCGATCAGATCCAGCAGTACCGCGCCAACGCGCGCCAGGAAGCACGGCAAAATATGGAGGCGCTGTGCCTGCAGGCAGGTCTGAACCCGGCATTGACCCCGGCGCTGGTGATGCACGGGGACCCGTCACTCGTGCTGGTTCAGCAAGAGCAGGAGTTCGATTGCGACCTGATCGTCATGGGCAAGCAAGGGGAAAGCTCCGTGGAAGACATGCTTTTGGGCAGCGTCACGCGCTATGCCCTGGCCCAGTCGCAGTGCGACGTGCTGATTTCGGTGTGAACGCCGCGCACAGCCACCGCACGACATTCGGCTGACTGCGCACTGTGGCTGACAGCAGTTGTGGTTATGGGTTGCCGGATGGAGAATGTGCCCCAGACACCAAGGCGCCCACCGGCAGCGCCTGGGGCAAGCCCCCATCTCCGTGAATGCCGGTGGTTTCCCTCAACCCACTTCAGGAGTCTTCGCCATGTCCTTTCACACCGCTTTCGTGTCGGCCGCCGTGGTGGCCTCGCTGGCCGGCTGCGCCGGGTATTCGTCAGGCCCCAGCGCCACGGCCAAACTGGAACCCACGCGCGGCAACACCGCAGCGGGCACGGTGACCTTTGTGCAGAGGGGCGAGGTGGTGAAGGTGTCGGGCTCCATCAGTGGCCTCAAGCCGGGCGCCGAGCATGGTTTTCATGTGCATGAAAAAGGCGATTGCTCCAGCGGCGACGGCCTGAGTGCCGGCGGCCACTTCAACCCGGGTGGCAAGCCGCATGGCCACCATGGCATGGGCGAGCACCACACGGGCGACCTGCCCAGCGTTAAGGCCGACGCCAGTGGCGTGGCTGCAATCCACTTTGAATCGCGCACGATCCGCGTGGGCGGCAGCGCCAACGACATCGTGGGCAAGGGCCTGATCGTGCACCGCGACCCCGACGACTTCAAGACCCAGCCAACCGGCAATGCAGGCCCGCGCCTGGCCTGCGCCGTCATCACGGCCAAGTAACGGGCGGCGACGGATTGCAACGTTTTGCGTTAGCCACTTCACCCACGTTACCCGCGCGCCGCCAGCCTCTGCGCGGCGCGCTCCAGGTCCTGCACGGTGTCCACATCGGTCACCGTGCCTGCATCATCCACATCCACCCACCGCACCCTGCCCTGCTGCGCCTGCTGGCGCACCACGCTGGCGGCGCCCTGCTCGCCGGTCAGGGCCAGTAGCCCTGGTTGGCATTCGGCTGTAAAGCCCACGGGGTGGCCGCGCTCGCCTTGGTACAAAGGCACGGCCACGGCACAGTCCGCCAGGGCGGCAGCGATGGAGCGCAGGGTTTCGGGCAACACCAGCGGCAGGTCGCCCGGCAGCACCAGCCAGCCAGGCGTGCCCGCCGTGGCGCGCACCGCCGCCGCTATCGAATCGCCCATGCCCGGGTGCCCTGCATCCTCCAGATGCCAGGGCAAGCCGCTGGCGCGCACGGCGGCCAGCGTGTGCTCCAGCACTGTTTTGTCGCCCAAGGCGGCGCGCAGCTTGTGCACCATGCCGCCCGATGCCGCAAAGCGCTCGCCCCGGCCTGAGGCCAGCACCAGCACCACGGGCTGTGCGGACGCTTTGGCGCGGTCTTTTGCTGCCATCACGCCAGCTTGAACGGCAGCTCGCGCGGCGTTTTGCCCGTGATTTGGGCAATGGCGTTGGCAAACGCAGGTGCCAGTGGCGGCAGCCCTGGCTCGCCCATGCCCTTGGGTGGGTCGGCGCTGGGCACGATGTGCACGGTCACCTGGGGCATGTCGGTGATGCGTGGCACGGCAAAGTCGCCAAAGTTGCTTTGCTCCACCACGCCGTCTTTGAGCGTGATGGCCGCCCCCGGCAGGCACATCGACAAGCCCATCAGTGCCGAGCCCTCCACCTGGGCCTCCACGCTTTTCGGGTTGATGGCCAGGTTGCAGTGCACGCCCGCCGTCACGCGGTGCAGCTTGGGCATGCCGTCTTTTACCGATGCCTCGACCACATAGGCCACCACCGATTCAAACGACTCATGCACCGCCACGCCCCAGGCGCGGCCGGGTGCCAGCTGTTTTTTGCCGTAGCCCGACTGCGCCACGGCCAGCTGCAGCGCGGCCTTGTGGCGCGGGTGCTTGTCGCCCATCAGGGCCATGCGGTAGGCCACGGGGTCTTGCTGGGTGGCGCGGGCCACCTCGTCGATGAGGGTTTCCATGACGTAGGCCGTGTGCGTGGACCCCACGCTGCGCCACCACAACACGGGCACGTTGACCTCGGGGTGGTGCACCGAGAGTTTCATGGGCACGTCATAGGGCTCTTTCATGCCCTCGATGGCCGTGGCGTCGATGCCGTTCTTGACCATGAAAGCCTCGAACAGCGAGCCTTTGATGATGGACTGGCCCACGATGGTGTGGTCCCACGCCAGGATGCGGCCCTTTGCGTCAAACCCGATCTCGGCGCGGTGTACGTGCATGGGGCGGTAGTAGCCGCCCTTGATGTCGTCCTCGCGGCTCCACAGCGTGCGCACCGGCGCGCTGATGCCCGCCGTGCGCACGGCCTTGGCCACGCCGCAGGCCTCGACCACGTAGTCGCTGCTGGGGATGGCGCGGCGGCCAAAGCCGCCACCGGCCATCTGCGTGTGCACTTGGATGTTCTGCGGCGGCAGGCCCAGTGTTTTGGCAGCGGCCATCGCATCCAGGCCGGGCATCTGCGTGCCCATCCACAGCTCCGCCTTGTCGCCATCGAGCTGGATGGTGCAGTTGAGCGGCTCCATGGGCGCATGCGCCAGGTACGGAAATAAGAATTCGGCGCTGATCTTGTGGGCAGCGCCCGCCAGTGGCGCCATGTCGGCATGCATGGCCACCAGGCCCGGCTTGGTGGCCAGTTCGCGGTATTGGGCCAGCAGCGCCGTGCTGTCGGGCTTGCCCACGGCGCTGGTGTCCCATTCCACCTTGAGCGCATCGCGCCCCAGTTTGGCGGGCCAGTAGCCGTCGGCCACCACCGCCACGCCCTCGCCGCCCCGGTCGGTGGGCACGCGCAGCACGGCTTTTACGCCCTTGATGGCTTTGGCGGCGCTGTCGTCCAGCGACTTCACCTTGCCGCCAAACACCGGCGGGCGCGCCAGCACGGCCGTCAGCATGCCGGGCAGGCGCACGTCAATGCCGTAATCTTGCTGGCCGCTCGATTTGGCCTGGGCATCCAGCCGCCCGGTGGGCTTGCCGATCAGGCGGAACTGCTTGGGGTCCTTCAGGGCAACCTTTTCGGGGACGGCCTGCTTCATGGCGGCTTCGGCCAGCGCGCCGTAGCCCAGCTTTTTTCCGCCGGGGCCCACCACAAAACCATTGCTGGTGCGCAGTGCCGACGCATCCACGCCCCACTGCGCTGCAGCGGCCGCCACCAGCATGGCGCGGGTGCGCGCGCCCAGTTCGCGGTATTGGGTGTACGAGTTCTTGATGGAGTTGGAGCCGCCCGTGAGGTGCATGCCCATCAGCGGGTCGGCATAGGCCGCGCTGGCATCGCCGTGCACGCTGCGCACCTTGCTCCAGTCGGCGTCCAGCTCTTCGGCCAGGATCATGGGCAGGCCGGTCTGCACGCCCTGGCCAAATTCCAGCCGGTTGATGGTGACAGTGACGGTGCCGTCGGCGTCAATGCGCACAAAGGCCGAGGGCTGCTCAAACGGCTTGAGGCCTGCGGGCGCCGTGGCCGACCCCGCGCGCTGCGCAGCGGCCACGAGCGGAAACGCGCCCAGCGCAAAGCCCGAAGCCGCCGACACCTTGAGGAAGGTGCGGCGCGCCACGCCTTCCATTGGATCATCAACTCCTGAATTGATAGCTGCTTGCGCATTACCCATAAGCGCTTGAAGGTGTTTTGGCATAAAACGGTGTGCCTGGCCCTGCAGGGCGTCGGTGTCGAAGTGCATGGTGATCTCCTTCAAGCCAGAGTTTTGGCCGCGTCATGAATGGCGGCACGAATGCGCACATAGGTGCCGCAGCGGCACACATTGCCCGCCATGGCAGCGTCAATGTCGGCGTCGCTGGGCTTTTTTGTGCCCTTGAGCAATGCGGTGGCGCTCATGATCTGGCCGCTTTGGCAATAGCCGCATTGCGCTACGTCGTGCTTGACCCAGGCGGCCTGCACGGCCCGGCCCACCCTGTCCTGGCCCACGGCCTCGATGGTGGTGATTTTTTGCCCGGCCGCTGCCGAAATGGGCGTGGTGCACGAGCGCACGGGCACGCCATCCAGAAGCACCGTGCACGCCCCGCACAAGGCCTGGCCGCAGCCAAACTTGGTGCCGCTCATGCCCAGCGTGTCGCGCAGGGCCCAGAGGATGGGGGTGGATTCATCGGCATCCACAGCCGTTTCTTTGCCATTGATGTGGAGGATGGGCATCGTGGGTTCTCCGTGGGAAAGGGGTTGTTGTATGGCGGATATGCAAACAGATGGGTGCAGCGTCAGCAACGCCATCGGGCACGAAAGGGTTGAAGTGAGATGGGTGACATTTTTAAAAGAATATAAATTCGGTTAACAAATGTATTTCTGGCAGATAAGCGCACCGATGTCTTCTCAGGCCTTCAACGCATCCCAGCACAGCCCAAAAGCCATCTGGTGCACGGCCTCTTCGTCGGGCAGCACCTTGGTGCGGATCAGGTTGCCCGTCTCGCGCACCGAGCCCACCAGGCTGGCCGTGAGCAGTGGTATCGGCACGGCTTTCAAAATCTCCTGCTGCTGGCCCTCTTCCATCAAGGCAAAAAACCCCGCCATCAGACGGGTCGAGAATTCGCGGTTGCCCTCGGTAAACCAGGGCGAGTTGTAGTACTGCTCCTGGAAAACCACCTCGGCATACTGGTCCAGCCGGTGCCGCAGCAGGTTGCCCCAGGCACGGCGCACCCGCGCCCGGTAAGGCAGGCCGGGCACCACGCCCTCCATGATGCGGGCGGCAGTCACCGTCTTGGCGTCCTGATAGAGCTGGCTGATGAGCTCGTCCTTGGATGGGTAATACACATACAGCGTGCTGGTGGCAATGCCCGCAGCGCGGGCAATGTCGGCCATGGTCAGGCCGCTCAGGCCCGTCTGGGCCACCAGCTCGAAGGTGGCCTGGGCGATGGCGCGCTGCTTTTCGTCGTCTTTGGGTTTCATTGCCGCGCCAATATAAGCGAATATTAATTCGACCACAACAGGGGCGACCCGGGATATCAAAAAGCGGTAGCCGGCTCAGGAATCGCGGCGTGCACAATCGTGCCCATGACCTCCTCCATCGCCGACCTTCGCAAGAGCTACGAGCGCGCCGAACTCAACGAAGACGCCTCACACGCCGCCCCCCTGCAGCAGTTTGACCAGTGGCTGAAAGAAGCCATTGCCTCGGAAGTGCCCGAGCCCAACGCCATGACCGTGGCCACCGTGGGCAGCGACATGCGCCCCAGCACGCGCGTGGTGCTGATCAAGGGATTTGACGAGCGCGGCATCGTCTGGTTTACCAATTACGACAGCCGCAAGGGCCGCCAGATTGCCGGCAACCCCTATGTGGCACTGCAGTTCCACTGGGTAGAGCTGGAACGCGTGGTGCGCATCGAGGGCATTGTCGAAAAAGTGAGCGACGCCGAAAGCGACGAATACTTTGCCAGCCGCCCGCTGGATTCGCGCATTGGCGCCTGGGCCAGCCCGCAAAGCCAGGTGATCTCGGGCCGCGGCGTGCTGGTGGCCAATGCCGCCAAGTTTGGCGCGCAGTTCATGCTGATGCCGCCGCGCCCGCCGCGCCCGCCGCACTGGGGTGGCTACCGCCTCAAGCCTGATCAGTGGGAGTTCTGGCAGGGCCGCAAGAGCCGCTTGCACGACCGCCTGCGCTATCGCCAGGACGGCGACGGCTGGGTGCGCGAGCGCTTGGCGCCCTGAGCGCCTGGCATCGGCCCCGAACCCCGGCGCCGCACCCCGGCGCCGCATTGCGCGCCGGGCTGGCCCGGCGGCCGACGGCCGCCAGCGCCATGCGCCCTTACAAACCTGCCACGGCCAGAATCACCGCCGGCACCGTGACCAGCGCCAGCGCCGTGGAAACCGCAATGCTGGCGGTGACTTCTTCTTGTGCCACCTCGTAGCGCTGGGTAAACAAAAACACATTGGCGCCCACCGGCAGCGCCGCCGCCACAATCATCACGGCCAGCGGCATGCCCGACAGGCCCAGCGACCACCCCAGCGCGGCCAGCACGAGGGGGTGCACCACACATTTGACCAGCGCGATGCGCAGCGCCGCCCCAAACTGGTGGCCCACCTTGGTGAAGGCCAGCGTGACCCCCACCAGCAGCAGGGCAATAGGCCCCAGCGCCTGGCCCAGCAACTGCAGCGGCTTGCCCACCACTTCGGGCAGCACCAGCCCGGTTTGCGCGAACAACAGGCCCGCAATGATGGGCAGCGGCACCGGGTGCACGATGCCGTTGCGCACGGCCTGCAACACGGTGCGCCACATGGGCTGCTGCGTGCCGCCGCCGTCGCCGTCTTTGGCCGCGTGTTCGCGCGCGGCGGCCAGCTCAAAAACTACTGTGGCGCCGGTCAGCAAGATAAGGGCGTGCACCGAGATCAGCGTGAACAGCGTGACCAGCCCGGCCTCGCCAAACGCCAAACCCACCAGCGGCACGCCGATCATGATGGTGTTGCTGAAGGTGTTGGCCAGGCCGCGCGCGGCCGCCAGGGTGCTAAAGCCCTGCACCCCCAGCGTGGCGGCAAAAATCAGACCGGCGGCGGCGAAATAGATGGCCACGGGGCCAAAGTCGAGGTCTTGCACATGCACCGTGCTCATGGTGCGAAACAGCAGCGCGGGCGTGAGCACCATGAACACCAGGTTGGACAAATCCTTGACCGAGGTGGCCCGGATCCAGCCGCGCCGCCCCGCAAAAAAACCCAGCGCAATGAACAAAATGACCGGAATCAGGGACGCAAAAACGGGAGAGTTCACGGTGTGGCGGGCGCGGTGCGCTGAAAACGACGGGTTGAGTCCGGCACCCTGCGTGTGCCGTAACTATTATTTTGATAGCTGTTAGCGCTTATCCATCAAGCGCCACAGGCCATTTTGACTCAAAATTCACAACCATGCGGCCAACACGGCGCCGCCCACACCGCAGGCCAGCACCACCGCCCAGGGCGGCGCGCGCCAGAACACCAGCGCCACAAAGGCGGTCAGCGCCAGGCCAAAATCAGCGCCGCCGCGGATGGCGCTGGTCCACACCGGGTTGTAAAGTGCCGCCAGCAGCAGCCCCACCACCGCCGCATTCACGCCCGCCAGCGCCGCCTGGGCGTGCGGGTTGCGTCGCAGTGGCTCCCAAAACGGCAAGGCACCGGCCACCAGCAAAAATGACGGCACAAAAATCGCCACCAGGCACACCACCGCCCCCAGCCAGCCGCCCGGCCAGACCTGCATGGACGCACCCAGAAACGCCGCAAACGTGAACAGCGGCCCCGGCACCGCCTGCGTGGCGCCATAGCCCGCCAAAAACGCATCGGCCGACACCCAGCCCGGCCCCACCACCTCGGCCTGCAGCAGCGGCAGCACCACATGGCCGCCGCCAAACACCAGTGCGCCCACGCGGTAAAACGCATCCACCATGGCCAGCAGCGAGCCGGGCCACAGGCGCGCGGCCAGCGGCAGCAGCACCAGCAAGGCGGCAAAAACCACCAGCAGCGCAGCCCCGGTGCGGCGGCGCAGTGGCAACAGCAGGGCGTCTGGCGCGTCGTTGGGTGTTTCGGGCGTGGCCGCCCTGCCCCGCCCAAACAGCCACCAACCGGCCCCGCCCGCTGCCAGCATCACGCCCACCTGGCCCCACACGCCGGGCACCAGCAGCACGGCGCAACACGCCAGCGCCATCAGCGTGACCTTGGCACGCCCCACGCACAGGCTGCGCGCCATGCCCCACACCGCCTGCGCCACCACGGCCACCGCCACCACCTTGAGCCCGTGGATCGCGCCCGCCGGCAACACCGCATACCCGCCCGCCAGGCCCAGCCCCAACAAAGCCAGCACCAGCGCCGAAGGCAGCGTGAACCCCAGCCAGGCCGCCAGCGCCCCCGGCATGCCCGCCCGCATCAACCCCAGCGCCATACCCACCTGGCTGCTGGCCGGGCCGGGCAGAAACTGGCACAGCGCCACCAGATCGGCATAGCTGCGCTCGGTCAGCCACTGGCGGCGCTGCACGAATTCATCGCGAAAGTAGCCCAGGTGCGCCACCGGGCCGCCAAACGAGGTGAGGCCCAGGCGCAGAAAGATCCAGAACACCTGCCATGCACAGGTGTGAACCGAGGGCGTTGCGGCCGGTGCCGATGGGTGTTGAGGCATGGGCATCAAAAAGAACGGTGAGCGCCGCGCCCAGCACAGGCGCGCCCATTCCGCCCTGGTCGGCATACACAACGGCCGTGGCCACCAGCGAGGTTCACTTCAGCACGCCATTGCGGCATGCACCGGGCCGTCGCGTTCAAGCCGCCACCTGAACCGTCTCGATCCGGTTTCTGCCGTTTTTCTTGGCCGCATAGAGCTGCTGGTCCACTGCCTCGATGAAGCTGGAGGGTTTCATGTGGTCGCCTGGCGTGACGGTGCCAACGCCAATGCTGACGGTGACGCGCTGATCCAGCGGTGATTGCGCGTGGGTGATGGCTTGCTTTTGAATCAGCCGCTGGCAGCGTTCGGCAACTTTCAGTGCCACCGAGGCATCCGCTTGCGGCAACAGCACAACAAACTCTTCGCCACCAAAACGCGCAACCACGTCGCGCGGGCCATCCAGCGCCAGGCTCAGCGTTTGCGCAATCTCGATCAGGGCTTTGTCGCCCCGCACATGCCCGTAAAGATCGTTGTACTGCTTGAAAAAATCGATATCGAACAACAGGAGGGACAGCGGCTGCCCGTTGCTGCGTGCGCTTTCCCATTCCACTTCGAGGCTGACATCAAACCGGCGCCGGTTGGCGATGTTTGTCAGTCCGTCCTTGAACGAAAGCGCCTCCAGCTCTTTTTGCAGAGCGAGCAACTTCTCTTCGGTCTTTTTGCGCTCGCTGATGTCGAACATGAAACCAATCAGCGCCTCGGGTTCGCCGTTGTCCTTGCGCACCACATGCACCACATCACGCAGCCACACATAGCCGTTGTCCTTGGTCAGTGCCCGGTAGTCCGCTTCATGATCGATCCCGGCCTGGGATTGCGCTACGCAGAAATTCACTACGTATTCTCGGTCCTCGGGGTGCATGCGCGTCGCCCAGTCTTCCACGGTCATCCAGCTTTCGGGGCTCCAGCCCAGCAGCGCTTCGATCTGGGGGCCGATGTAGGCAAACTTCTTGGTGTCCCAATCAATCTTCCACGGAATGGCCTTGGTCGATTCCAGAAGGGTTCTGTAAACCGCGTCGTCTTTGCTGAGGTCGCTCACGTCGGACATGTTCTATCCCTCCCTGGTCAGTAAGGCTGAAATTATTGCTTACATTTTGTCGGACATCACAGGTGCGTCTGCTCCTGTCGACTTCAGGGGTTCAAAGGACTGGCCCCCAGCCACAAGCCACTGCGCAAACCCTCGGGCCGATGCGGCGACCACACCTGTGCGCTGGAATCCCAGGTTTCCTGCTGCACATTGAGCCCGGCATACACGCCATAGCCATGCCCCGCGCGGATGTCTTCACCCGCACACAGGCTTTCGCCGGCTTTGATGGCGCCCTGGGTGTGAATGCACTCGCCGGCCTTGATGCCCCAGCCCGCCTCCAGGTGCGCCACGCCGGTAATGGCACCGCCCACCACAATGCCCTGTCCGGCCCGCAGGCTATCGGCCCCCGTCAGGTGGCCGCCCACACGCAGGCCCTTGCCGCACTCCACCAGGCCGTCGACGATAAGGTCTTGCCTCACAAAGGCGCCGCCTTTCAGCGACAACTTGCCGTGGCACACCACATCCCATGCGCCGCGCAGGTCGCCTAAGCAGGTGATGTCGCCTTGCACCTCTACGCCCCAGTCTGCGCGCACGTCGCCGCCCGCCTGCAGCGTGCCCTGGCTGATGATGCTGCCCGCCACGCGAATGTCCTCGCCCGCCACAATGGCGCTGCCCGCGCGCAGCCCGCCGCCCGCGCGGATCGACCGCCCGGCCTGAATCACCGTAGCCACGTCAATCGAGCCGCGCACCTCCACCGTGCCGGCAAACACAATGGCCTCGGCCTCCAGCGCATCCACCTCCAGCACGGCGTTGGTTGGGCCAAACTGGCCCAGCAGCCAGCAGGCGTCCTCCACCCGCCCCGCGTTGACCAGCGTGTCCAGCGCCTCCTGATAATCGGTGCCGTCTTCCACATGGCGGCTGAACCACCGAAATCCGTCTGCGCACGGGCTTTTTGCCCGCAAAAACTTCTTGGTGAATTCCATGGCCATCACTCCGTGCGCAGCGCGGCGGCTGCTACCAAAAGTTGGGCGGGATTAGCGGTAATGGCGGGTGTGGCAAGCAACGCGCCGGTGGGCGTGGCGCCACCGGCAAGGTTTGGGGGGTACATGACGCATCTCCTGAAGGAGCGGCGCGGTGTGCGCTACAAAGCGACCGGCCGCCATCGCGCTGGGCGGGTGCCCGGCGATGGATGTTCTGCGCAGATGAGGGAAAAGAAGGTTTATCGCCGGGCAAAGGAATGTGCGACCGGCTTGTAGGGCCAGATCTCACGCACCACGGCGCCCCCGCCCACGCACAGGCAGCCACGCAGCAGGCCTGGTTGGTTGGATGAGGGCAAGAAAGGCATGGGGGCGGATGGTAGCAGCGCAAAGGTACCGCACTGCGGCGCCCGGGTATGCGCGGCGGGGCCGCCGCCGCAGCGGTGGCAGCCCGTCAGGGCTGGGCGCAGGCGCTGTCCAGCCCCACCGTGCCCGCCAGCTTTTGCAGGCGCGAGCGGTTCTCCAGGCAGGCCTGGTGCTGGGCGTCGGCCGTTTTTTCCTGCGCCAGGCGTGCGGCTTGGGCGCGCTCGGCCAGCAACTGGGCCACGCGTGCGCGCAACTGCGGCATGGCGGCCAGAGCGGCTTTTTCGCCCTCTACGATGGCATTGGCGCGCTGGCTGAAATCTGTCGAGCCCATGTCCAGCACCTGGGGGCGGATGATGACATCGGCCCGCGCCAGCTCGGCCTGCCCCAGCTTCTGGCCCATGATGGCAATCGACTGGCCCAGCGTGCCCAGCATGTCGCCCGGCGACTTGCCCCGCGCCTTGTTGGAAATGTCTACCGCCACCACCACATCGGCACCCAGCTGGCGCGCCGCGTCTACTGGCACCGGGCTCACGATGCCGCCGTCCACAAAGTGGTATTTGCCAATGGTGACCGGCTGAAACACACCGGGCACGCTGCTGGAGGCCCGCACCGCCTGCCCCGTGTTGCCGCGCGCAAACACCGTGCGCTCGCCGTCTTCGAGCCGCGTCGCCACTGCCACAAAGGGCTTGGCCAACTGCTCCAGCGGCTTGCGGCGCACCTGCTCGTTCACGTAGTCTTCCAGCTTCTGGCCCTGCACCAGCCCGCCGGTAGAAAACTGCAGGTCGCGAATCTTGCCCTCGTCCAGCGCCACGGCCTTTTCCTGCAGCGCAAACGC
Organism: Acidovorax sp. JHL-3; assembly: GCF_000526295.1. Taxonomy (NCBI): domain Bacteria; kingdom Pseudomonadati; phylum Pseudomonadota; class Betaproteobacteria; order Burkholderiales; family Comamonadaceae; genus Acidovorax; species Acidovorax sp. JHL-3. The sequence goes on along the minus strand of NZ_JAFU01000001.1, from coordinate 2,627,374 downwards.
ATCCATGCCGCTGGCATACAGCGCCCCCACCACACTGCCCGCACTGGTGCCCGCCACCACGGCAGGCGCAAAGCCATTGGCTTCCAGCATCTTGATCACACCAATGTGCGCAAACCCCTTGGCCGCGCCGCCGCCCAGGGCGACGCCGATCTTGATGGCGGGCATGGAGGTGGTGTTTGCCGTGGGCGCAGGGGCGGCCGGGGGCACGCTGGGCGGGGTGCTGCCGCAGGCGGCCAGGGTGGCAACAAGCAGGCAGGCCAGGGAGCGAGGGGAGGCGATCAGGCGCATTTGGGGAGGTCGGTCTTTGCCAAGTTCAACAGGTTGTTCGCCAGTCAGCATTGTGCTTGGCATGCCGCGAAAGGTGGGCGGTGGCGCATTCAATTGCAATGATTCAGGGGACAAGGAGCCTGTCGGACTTGGAGCGTCGAAAGCGAAAAGCGGCCCCAGCGAGGACAGTTTTTGCCGGATTTGCAGCCCCATAGCCCCGCTATGGGGCAAAAAGACGGTAAAAAATGGACCGCTGCGGCCGATTTGCAGCCGACGATTTCCAAGTCCGACAGGCTCCTAGTGGTTCGCCCTGAAGGCGTCGTGGAAGGTGACGGCCCCGTGCGGCATGTGCCCGTCAAACGAGAGGGCAAAAAAAACTTCCGGTGGCACCCCCTCCAGCCCAAGCTCAGGCGTGTTTTTGAAACCGAACTTCCGGTAATACGCAGGATGCCCCACAAGGCAGCAGCCGCGGGCGTTGATGCCTTTCAGACGGGACAGCCCTTCCTCAATCAGCGCCTTGCCAATGCCTTGGCGCTGAAACTCCGGCAGCACCGACACAGGCCCCAGGCCGAACCACTGCGGTGTGCCGTCCGACAGCATGACGGGAGAGAAAGCAATGTGTCCGATGACACGGCCATCCAGTTCAGCAACCAGCGAAACCGTCAACGCCTTGGCTGCGCGCAGCGCCGTGACGACAAATTGCTCGGTGTGGTCGCTGACCTCGAGGTTTTTGAACGCTGCAACCGTGACGTCGGTAATGGCGTTCACATCAGAGTCCATTTCGGGCCGGAGCCTGATCTCTTGATTCATGTGGGTTTTTCCTTGTACCGGGCGAGAAACGGGTGGCGGCCCACCGTACTACTTGAAAGACGTTGCCCGGATTGCCGAGTCCGAATTATCCGACGGGGGCGTGCGTGCCAAGAACCGAAGCCTTGTGGCTGGTTCAGGACGCTGGCTAAGTGGCGTGGGTTCGGTATGCCTCGGTGCACGCGCCCGGGCAAACCTGCCCAGCCGTTTTTGACCCACGGAGTCTGGCCATGGTCACGCCAAAGGGCAAGTGCGAGCAGTGGCAGTGCCACGCCACACGCGACCAGGTCCCGCAGCCAAATGCGGCGCTTGACGGCTTGCCCAATCGATCTGTTTGGGAGCGGCTGAAATCGGCCAGGAGCTGATTTTCGAAGTGCCGGGACGGCCGCCCGCTTCAGGCTGGTTGCTGCCGGTGACAGGTCTTGACGAATAGGCACTATCTGCCAAAGCAGTCTTCCATGCCCCAGGGGCTTTACAGGCTTTGATGGGCTGTCAAGTCTCTCGTGGGAGTGAGGCATCCAAAGCGCCGTGCTGGCCTTCACAAAAGAGCCGCCTGTATGCAGATGGTGAAGTGTGCAGCTGGCCCGCAAAGTGTTGACGCAGGGACAATGCAGAGCCAAATCCCACTTCGGTCGCAACCTGTTCAATCGGCAATTCCGTGGTTTCCAGCAGCTGTTGAGCTCTCGCGATACGTTCGGCAGCCAGCCACTTGACGAACGTCATGCCCGTGGCCTCGCGAAACCGCCGGGTAAAGGTTCGCCGACTCATGCGCGCTACGTCGGCCAGCACATCCAGTGACAGCGGCTCGGGCAAATGCTCGCGTGCCCACTCCAGAACGCCGGGTAAGCGGCTTTCACTGGGCAGCGAAGGCACCGGCTGCTCGATGTATTGCGCCTGTCCGCCCTGGCGGTGTGGCGGTGTTACCAGTAGCCTCGCCACGCGATTGGCAACGTCAGCGCCGTGACGCTGACGCACGATGCTCAGACAGCAATCAATCGCAGCAACTGTACCGGCGGACGTGATGACGTTACCGTCGTCCACATAGAGCACGTCAGGCAGAAAGTTGGCCCTGGGAAAACGCAGGGCGAAAAGTTCGCGACAAGCCCAATGGGTTGTCGCGCGGCGCTGGTCCAACAGGCCCGCATCACCCAGCACAAAGGCGCCCAGGCACAGGCCGACAACCTGGGCGCCGCGTGCGTGGGCCTGTCGCAGTGCGTCCGACAGGACTGCTGGCGCAGCCTTTTCTGGATGGTTCCAGGCCGGGACGATGACGATATCGGCATTCTCCATCGCGTCGAGGCCGCCAGGCACCTCAATCTCCACACCCTGGTCGCAGCGAACGCGACCGGGAGCCGGTGCGCAGTAGCGCACTTCGTACGGCGGCAGTCCAGCTGGCGCTGGCGTTACCCCGAACACGATGCCCGGCACCGAGAGATGAAAAAGGCTGACGCCCTCGAAAGCAAGGACTGCGACATGGACGGGCTGCATGGAATCTCAAGAGACGATGGCCATAAATTGGCCCGATTTTATCTACCGTTGTCATTTGGGCCAATGGTGCGAAACCGATCCCATCCGCAAAATTGACACCAACGCACAAACGGAAAATCGATTGCGCGCAATCAGCGAATTATTGAAAAGGAAACGTTTCTATGAAAGTCTTTAACCCATTGCGCAGCGCCATCGTCCTGAGTGGCATCGCCGTGCTCGTTGCCAGCGGCACAGCTTATGCCGATACAAGCGTAACGACAGCTACCACTTCTGTGGCGAGCTCCGTCGAGGTCCAGCAAATTCGAAATGCTACCGTCAAGATTGACTTCTCTGGCACCACATTTCTGGTCGATCCCATGCTCTCACCCAAGGGGGGATTCCCAGGCTTTGAAGGCACCTATCGCAGCGAGTTGCGCAACCCATTGGTAGAAATGCCTTTCTCGGTCGACGAGGTGCTGAAAAGCGTCGACGCCGTCGTGGTGACCCACACCCACACGGACCACTGGGATGAAGCTGCGCAAAAGCAGATTCCCAAGAACATGCCCATGTTTGTGCAAAACGACGCAGATGCCAAAACACTACGTGGTCAAGGCTTCAAGGATGTGCGTGTCCTCAAGGGCGCCGTCACTTTCAATGGCGTGAAACTGAGCAAGACCGGCGGCCAGCACGGCAGTGATTTGTGGTTTGCAGACCCCGCACGTGCTCAAGCGATGGGCCCCGTCATGGGGGTCGTGTTTTCTGCTCCCAAGGCCAAAACCGTGTACGTGGCCGGTGACACGGTATGGCGCCCGCAAGTGGATCAGGCGCTGAAACAGCACAAGCCAGACGTGGTGATTCTCAACACAGGGAGCGCGCTCATGACGGGTTGGGAGGAGCATCCCATCATCATGGGCAAGCAGGACACCCTGCAAGCCACCAAGGCAGCACCCAAGGCAGCCATCGTGGCCGTCCACATGGACTCCGTGAACCACATGTCGCTCAGCCGCAAGGAATTGCGTGAGTTTGTGCAAGAGAACAAGATTCGGGATCGGGTAATGATTCCTGAAGATGGCGAGGTCATGAAGTTCTAAAGAAATAAAGCTGCCTGAAAGCACAGGCAGTTTTTCCAATCCCTCTCATCCTGCAAAAGGAAACCCAATGAAAAACGCATTGATCGTTATCGACATTCAGAATGATTACTTTCCTGGTGGCGCATTCACACTGGAAAATGCCGACGAGGCTTGCAAAGTTGCAGTGGAGGCCATTGAACAAGCGAAGCGCGATGGGTGGCTGGTGGTTGGTGTGCAGCACGTCAACTCTCCGGATGCCCCCTTTTTCAAGCCCGACACCGAAGGCGTGAAAACCCACAGCGCCATTGCTGCCGCGTTGGTCGATGCGCCTACCGTTGTCAAGAGCGAGGCCGACAGTTTCTTCAAAACAAACTTGGAGCAAATCGTGCGCGAAGCAGGCATCACCGATATTTATCTCACCGGCATGATGACCCAGCACTGCATCACCCACACTGCGCTGTCTCCGCAAGCGAGCGGCATGAAAGTCCACATCATCGCCAAAGGCTGTGCAGCCCCCGCCAAAGCCTTGAGCGACTTGGCCCTGCACGGCCTGAGCGCTCGGTGCGACGTGGTGTAGAGCCACCACTGCGCATTATTGGGTTCGAGTAAGCACTGTCTTGGCATTCCTCGTACCGCAGTCGTTCGGTGGTGCCCGAGACCTCGAATCGGGCGACTGCAAGTTGACCGTGATGGTGGTCTGGCCCGTCGGCGGTGACCTACAGCAATCGCTGCAAAGCGGGTGTCAGCCGCCAAGGCTCAAACAGCAGCAATAGGTCGCAAGCTGTCTCCAGCAGATCCCGCCCACCGCGGGTTCATTACCAACTCACCAATTGCAAACGGCGCCAGCAGCGCGCTACTCTCCACTGCCAGCCCGGTCGCGCCAAATCACATCAAACCGTTATCCACATCAAAACGCCACCTTCACCCCCACGGTGATATTGCGCCCCATTAACGGCGCTGCGTTTTTGATGAAGCTGGTGTGCGCATACGCCAAGCGATCCGTCAGGTTGTTGGCCTTCAAGTAAACCTGCCACGGCGTGCCGCTGCTCAGTTGGCCGCGGTAGCTCACCCCCAGGTTCAGCATGCCGTAGCCGGGCGTGGCGGTTTCAAACGCTGCCACGCGGTTTTGGCGGGCCACTTGCACCCATTCGACCTGGCCTTCCCAGGCGTTCCAGTTGGCATCCAGCCGCACGCCTGCGCGGGTGGCGGGGATACGTGGCAGCAGGCCGCCGCCGTTATCGAGCTTGGCGCGCACGGCATCGCCGAACAGGGTGATGCCCAGGTTGCGCGTGACGCGCTGGCGCACCTCGCCTTCGATGCCGGTGAAGGTGGCGTCGGCCTGGCTGTATTGCAGCAGTTGCAGGCCGTCCACTTCATCCAGCGTGCGGCCGTAGATGTAGTTGCTGATGCGGTTGCGAAAGACGCTGATGCCAAAGGTGGTGTCGCCGCTGGTCTTCTTCAGGCTCAGGTCGATGTTCTGCGATGTTTCAGAGCGCAGGTTGGCGTTGCCGCGTTCGTAGGTGCTGGTGGCCATGTGCAGGCCGCGCGCATACAGCTCTTCGGCCGACGGGGCGCGGCTGGCGCGGGTGAAGGATGTACCCACCTGGTAGCCGGGCGTGAACTTCCACACCGCGCCCAGCGATGCGGACGTGCCGTTGTGGCTGCGTTCGGTGCCGCCGGCCGAACCTGACGCTAAGGCCTCGGCCGTCTGGCGGTCGTGGCGCAGGGCGGCTTCAAAGCGCCAGTCACCGTACCAGTCGTTCAGGCGGTATTCCTCCAGCACAAACAGGCCGGTTTTGCGGGTAACAGTGGGCTGCACATAGGCCTCTTCGCCAATGGCGCTGAACTTGCGCTGCGAGGTTTGCAGGCCGACCACGCCCTTGAACCCGGCAATCGGCTCGTGCTGCAGTTCGATACGGGTGTCGTAGGCCTTGTTTTTGAAGGTGGTGGCAATAGCGCCGTCTTCGACTTCGTCATGCACGTAGTCGGTAACACCCGCGCGCAGGCGCAGGGCTGAAAAGCCGGTGAAGGGGTTGCGCAGCTCGCCACGCACGTCAAAGCGCTCGCTGCGCAGGTCGACCACGGGCACGTCGCCATGCTCTTCGGCGCCGTGGTCGTGGCCGTCTTCTTCGTCGTGGGCACCGCAATGCAGGTGGTTGCCGTGGGTGTGGCAGCCTTCAAAGCTGTGGTTGTGGCCCGGCAGGCCGTATTTGGCGGTCTGGCGGGTGTAGGCGGCGCCCAGGTAACCCCGGTCGCCCACCCACGACAGGCCCACGCTGCCGGTGTCGGTGCGGTTAAAGCTGCCCGGCACTTTGCGGGTGGGCTCGCCATCGGGCGCCCAGCCTTTGCCCACCCGGTAGTCGCCCGCGTCGCGCGCCACGCCTTCTACGTGCACGGCCAGGTTGCCAGCGCCGCCGGTCAGCGAGAACGCCCCTGCCCCCTCGCCCGCGCCGGTGTTGGCGCGCAGCTCAGCGCTGCCCTCAATGCCCTTTTGCGGGATGGCGGTGGGTACCTTGCCGTCGAGCACGTTGACCACGCCACCCACGGCGCCGCCGCCATACACCAGCGCCGAGGGGCCGCGCAGCACTTCGATCTGCGTGGCCAGCAGGGGCTCGGACGCCACGGCGTGGTCGGGGCTGATGGTGGAGGCGTCGTGCAGCTCGGCGCCATCCGACAGCACCTTGACGCGGGGGCCATCCATGCCGCGAATGATGGGGCGGCTGGCACCGGCGCCAAAGTGGCTGCTGGTGATGCCGGGCTCGTTGCCCAGCGTTTCGCCCAGCGTGGGTTCGCGGCGGCGCACGAGTTCGTCGCCCTCCAGCACGGCGGTGGGCGTGGTCATTTCGTTGGCGCCCAGTTGCAGGCCGCTGGCCGACACGGTGACGGGGGGCAGGCTGCCTGCGGTTGGTGGTGCTGCCTGCGCATTGGCCTGTGCATGTGCCAAACCGGTGCCCCACAGCGTGAGGATGGCGGCCAGGGCCACAGGGTGCAGAGCTGGGTGGCGATGTGCAGTGCGGCGAACGGCTGGGCAAAGGGGGTGCGTGTGGTGTGTCATGACTGCGTTGCAATAGAAATAGGTGGGCGTGCCGGGCGGCACGCGGCTTTCCGGCCCGGGGACAGGAAACCACCAAAAATATGAGTAAAAAGTGCCTCTAGCGCTTTATGGATAAGCGCTAGCAGCTATGAAATCAGGAGTATTTGCAGCAAAAGGCGGCCATTGCGGTGCGCGCAAAGGGCTTCCGACCGGCACGGGGGAGTGCAGACCTGACACCTGGCGCTGCGCCGGGGTGGCGTATGGATTCAAGCCCGATGAAAGTGGCCTGCCCGCCCACACGCTGACAACGCAGCGCAGGGCAGCCAACACGCTCAACCGGCTGAACCCGTCACCCGACCGCAGGCGGGCCGCGGGCCTGAAAAAGCGCAACATGGCGGGCCGCTGCGGTGGCGGCCGGGTGCACCAGCGGCGCCTGCGCGGGCGTCGGGGCGGCAAGCGCTGTGGGGGCGCTGTGCAATGCGTCGCCCAGCGCCAGCTGGTCGAGCAACAGGCAATCCACCGGCGCGTGGTGGGCCAACAGCAAATCGAGCAGGCCCTGTGCGTGGGCGGTGTGGCTGGATTCGCCGGTGTGCGCGGCGGTAACGGGTGCGCCCGCCCCTTCTGCGGCTGGCGAAAGTGCGTGCGCCTGCAGCGCCGGGGCGTGCATTACCTGGTGCAGGCGCCCCAGCGAAGGCACCACCACCAACGCCAGCAGCAGCCACACCAGCGCGGCCTGCGCCCAATGGGTGTAACGCCGCCCGCACTTGCCAGATGTGCCAGGCGTGCCAAGCGCTCCGGGTGCGCGCAGCCCTGCCCTGCGGCGGGCAACGGCTTTGGCTTGCCTGGGTGCAAGGCTTGCCGTTGGGGCGTGCGGATGGGGGTGGGCGCGGGTCACAGGGCTGGTCACGGGGCCGGGGCGAATGGGCAGCAGAAAAGAAAAAGGCGGCGGTTATTTCACCGGCACCGCATCCACCATGCGGTAGTACAGGCCGTAGGGGTCGTTGGAGAGCACGGTGAATTTGCCCTCCACCACCACCGGTTCCAACGAATACCGCACGGGGGTTTTGGCCTTGACCTCGACCATGCTCTCCGGCCCGCCCGGCGTGCAGAACGAGCAGGTTAGCGGCACCGAGGTGAGGATGAAGTGGGTCTGCGTGGGCTTGGCGTCCAGCGGCACCATGAAGCCCTGGATGCGCTGCGTGGTCTTGTCCAGGCCCTTTTGCGCGTCGTTGAACATGGGCACGATGCGGTCTTTGGTGGTTTTCTTGGTCAGGTCGGTCAGCACCGACCATGGCACCACGTCGTTGCGTTGGGGCAGCGGCGCAATCGGGCTGCTGGGGCTGTGGTAACCGGCGCCCGCGCCCGCTGGCACACCTGCAGCCGCCCCCGCTGCACCACCGGCGCCGGGCAACGAAGCGCCAGGCGCTGGTGCCTCGGCTGCAGGCTTGGCGCCCTGCGCACCCACCTGCGCGGGGGCCGCAAAGCACGCGGCCAGCGCCACCACCAGTGCGGCAGCGCACCGTGGGGCAGAGCCGTATTGCAGGGAACAAGCCAATGCGGGATGGGGCATGGAAATAACCTTCAGTGAACTGCCTTGCAGCAACAGGGCCGGATTATTTTGCGCAGTTTCAACGCGCGTAAGTGCGTGGGCGCCTCAAGCCCGTGCCACCGAGGCCAGGCCACCGGTGGCGTCCCCCTTGGGGGAAGGCGCTGCAAGCAACGCAGGTGGGCTCAGGTGCGGACTTCAGTGGCTGTGGCGCATGCCGCAGTTTGTGCCAATGCCCAGGCCTTTGCAGGCGGTCTGGAGTTCTTTTTGGCAAACGTCGTGGCCCTTGCCCGACTCAAGGCACTTGGCAGCGGCCTCGTGCGCGGCGGCCATGGCACGGTGGCGCTCGATGTCGGCCTTGGTTTCCTTGTCGCTGTGGGTCTGGGCATGTGCCAGGGCACCAGCCAGCAACAGGGGGGCCAGGGCCAATGCGGTGAGGAGTTTTTTCATGGAGAGCCTTTCAGGTAGGTGGGGTTGAAAACAGGAGTCACTGGGCGGGTCAGGGCTGACTCAGCAAGTCGGCCACGTCGGTGCGGTAGGCCTGCACGGCGGGCAGCAGCGCCGCCAGCGCGGCCACGCCTGCGGCCAGCAGCGGCACACCGGCTTCGGCGGGCAGCCAGATCCAGCCGGTAACCGGCAGCAGGCCCTGCGCCTGCAGCGCCCAGCCCAGGCCGTGGGCCAGTGCGTGGCCCAGCAGCAGGCCCAGGGCAGACGCCAGCGAAGCCAGCCACAGCGCCTCGCACAGCACCAGCCCGGCCACGCGGCCCGGGGGCGCGCCCAGCATGCGCAGCATGGCCAGGTCGGCGCGGCGCTCGCGCACGGCGTTCCACAGCGCGATGAAAACGCTGAGCGCCGCCATGGCCAGCAGCACGCCGCCAAAGGCGCGCAGCACATCGGCGCCCACGCCCAGCAGGCGCAGCAGGCGCGTGACCTCGATGGCGGGCGCCGCTGCCTGCAGGGCGGTGTCGGCATTGATCTGGCGCGGCAGCGTGATGGCGGCCATGGGCGTGCGGTAGCGCACCAGGGCCACGGTCACCTCGCGCTCTTCTTTCAGGATTTCCAGGTCTTCGGCATCGGTGGCCGTGGCGGTCTCGTGCACCATCCACACCGATTCGGTGCTGGTCAGGATGAGCCGGTCGAGCACGCAGCCACAGGGCGCGAGCACGCCGCTGACACGGTAGGGGTGGTCGCCGTGCGCGTGCCCTCCCCCACCCAGGCCGTGGCTGCCGATGAAGGTGGCGCCCACCAGCGGCGCGTCCGCATGGCTGGCTTTGACAATGCCGCGCGCCACGCTGGCGCCCAGCACCGCGTCCATGGGCTGCTGCCACAGCGCGCCTTCGGCCAGCGTGGCCTCGTAGTGCACCACGTAGTCGGGCGTGGTGCCCACAATGCGAAAGCCCTGGTAGCTGTCACCCAGGCTCAGCGGAATCACCTGCGCCACCAGCGGGTTCTTCTGCAGGGCCTGCACCTCTTGCAGCGGGATGTTGCCCGCGGGCACATCGATGTGGAACACGCCCGCCAAAATGAGCTGCAGCGGGCTGCCTTTGGCACCCACCACCAGGTCGATGCCTGCGAGGTCGCGCTCAAATGCCTTGTCGAGCTGGGTGGCCACCAGCAGCACCAGCGTGATGGCGGCCAGGCCGAGCGTCAGCACCAGCAGGTTGAGCACCGCCGCCAGCGGGCGGGACCACAGGTAGCGCCATGACAGGCGCGCCAGTTTGAAGACTCCTGAATTCATAGCTGCTCGCGCTTATCCAATAAGCGCTGGGCGCCAATTTCATTCAAATTCAGCTGCTGCACACCGGCCAGGGCCTGCACCACACGCTGGTCGTGCGTGGCAATCACCAGGCTGGCATCGCAAGCGGCGGCGCTTTGCTGCAGCAGCGCCAGCGCGTCGGCAGCGGCCTCGTCGTCCAGGCTGGCCGTGGGCTCATCGGCCAGCAACAGTTGCGGCGCCAGCAGCACAGCCCGCGCCAGCGCCACGCGCTGCGCCTGCCCGCCCGAGAGCTGGTGCGGCTTGCGCGCGGCCAGCTCGGCCACACCCACCTGCGCCAGCGCGCGTGTGATGGCCGCATCGTCGCGCGGCAGCCCGGCCGCAAAGTAGACCAGCGCCAGGTTGTCGGCCACCGTGAGCGCACTCGAGAGGTGCAACTTTTGCGGCAAAAACCCGATGCTGCGGGCGCGCCAGGCGTCCATTTCGGCCCCGCGCTGCGTGCCCAGCTGCGTGCCCGCTACAAACAGGTCGCCCTCGCTGGCCCCGCGCAGCCCGGCTATCAATGACAGCCAGGTCGATTTGCCCGAGCCCGAGCGCCCGCGCAGCAGCAGCGTGCCGCCCTGGCGCAGGTCCACATCGGGAAAGCGCAGCGGCGCGGTGCCGCCGGTGGCATAGCGATAAGAAAGGCCCCGGGTGCGGATCATGCGGCGGCACCCCCGGCCGGGTGGGCGCAGTCTGCGCAGCGCCCATGCACCGCAATGTCTACCGCCAGGCTCTCATGCCCGGCCGTGGCCAGCGCCTGCAGCACCTGCTTGAGGGCCGTCTGCACCTTGGCCGAACCCTGGGACAGGCGGAACTGGCGGTGGCAGTCGTCGCACTCAAAGCGCGGCGCCGCGCCATCGCCACCCTGCGGCGCCAGCACATAGCGCGTGACGCGGGCAGCATCCACCTGCTTGTGCAGCAGGCCTGCGGCGGCAAAGCGGTCGAGCAGGCGGTAAACGGTGACTTTGTTGACGGCGGCACCTGCGGTGGCAAGGGCTGTCTCTACTTCGGCTTCGGACAGCGCTGCGTCTGGGCGGGCCTCGTACAGCCGCGCCAGCGCCCGCGTGGCACGGGTGGCGCGCATGCCGGGCGGCAGCGTCCAGGGCGTGCCGAGGCGGGAGGTAGAAAAGGTGGATGAGCTCGGCATGGGTTACGGATAGGCGGCAAGCGCGTGTAACGCAATCGGGTTGCATTATGCCCTGATGCAATCCGTCAGCAGATTCATCCCGTCGGCCTTGCGGGTGGATGCCTGCCGCCCTCGTTGCCGGCACGGTTTTCCGTCACCTCAGGCGGCGCTGGCGGCTGCCTTGTGGCAAAGCTCTCGTTTGAGCCACCGCAAAACACTTCGCTGCTCTCCAGTGCGGGACGCGCACACGCTGCCTATAGTCTGCAGCTTCGCTTGAAATGAATGAATCTATAGATGCTCTCCTCCCTGAATCGTCGACATAGCCTGCGTGTGATGGGCGCCATCAGCGCCTGGACAGCGCTTGCCTCGGCACAGACCACCGCCCTGGCCACTTCATCCCATGCAGACCGCAAAGCCGACCCGCTTGCCCCGCAAACAGTGGCCATGGCCTGGCGTGCCGGCGCTGCACCCGCTGAAGACAGCGACCCCAAAGCCCATCGCATCGGGCTGCTGCAGGTTGACTGGGGCCAGCGGCGCAGCACCTGGAGCCGCGTGCAGCCTGTGCCCAACCGGGCACACGGGCTCACGCCCGACGGGCGGGGTGGTCTCTATGCAGTGGCCGCGCGCCCTGGCGACTGGCTGGTGCACCTGCCAGCCGATGCGGCACAGGCGCCGCGCTGGCTGCACCCCGGCCGCGACGAGGCATCGACCCGCACTCTCAATGGGCACCTGCTGCTCAGCTCGGATGGCCGCTGGCTTTACAGCAGCGAGACCGGGCGCGATGACGGCAGCGCCTGGGTGGTTCGCCGCGATGCGCAGACGCTGCGCGCTGTTGCCGCGTGGCAGCTGCCGGGCGTGGATGCGCACCAGATGCTGTTTGACGCCGATGAACGCCATGTGCTCGTCGCCCTGGGCGGCATACCCCGCGACGAACGCGGCCGCCGTGTGCCCCACAAGCGCCTGGCGCCTGCCCTGCTGCGCCTGGACACGGACTCTGGCACCGTGCAGCAGCGCTGGGCGCTTGAAGACCCCCGCCTGAGCGTGCGCCACATGGCATGGTCAGTGGACGGAGACCAGCGCCTGCTGGGCATTGCGCTGCAGGCGCAGCACGACGAACGCCAGGAGCGCCGCAACGCGCCCATGATCGCCGTGTGGGACGGCAGCACGCTCACGCTGCCCCCCTGCCCCGCCATCGACCATCAAGGTTATGCAGGCGATATTTGCGCCGGCCCCGGCGGCAGCTTTTTGCTCAGTGCCCAGCGCAGTGGCAACGCCCTGTTGTGGCACCCCGATGCGCCCGACGGGTTGATCCCGCTGGGGGAGCTTAAGGAAGTCTGCGCCCTGGGCAGCTGGCGCGACGCGCGTGGCATGGGCATGTTGATGGGCGCAGGCCGCGGCCTGGCCCGGTGGCAGGCAGGTGAAGCACAAATGCTGCCCTGGCCCGAGATGCTGGCCCCCGACAACCACCTCGCGCTGCTGCTCTGACTGGGCTGGTGCGCGGCCTGCCCGCAGGCAACTGTTGCCGAGGCGGCCCCGCGCATCGCCGTGAATGGGCGGTGGCCCGCTGGTGGCGCGCCTTACGCTTTCAAATACCGCGCAAATGTCTTGCGAAACTTTTCCACCTTCGGCCCCACCACAAACGCGCAATACCCGGCATTGGGGTTGTTCGCAAAATAGTCTTGGTGGTACGCCTCGGCCGCGCTGTAGTTGGTCAGTGGCTTCACCTCGGTGGTGATTGGCGCGCCAAACAGCTTGTCTTGCGACATCTGGCGGATCATGTCGTTGGCGATGTCGCCGTGCTCGGGGGACTCGTAATAGATGCCGCTGCGGTATTGCGTGCCCACGTCGTTGCCCTGGCGGTTAAGGGTGGTGGGGTCGTGGGTGTGGAAGAAGATTTCCAACACCTCCTGCAGGCTGATCTCGTCTGCATCAAAGGTCAGGCGCACCACCTCGGCGTGGCCGGTGTCGCCCTGGCAGATCTGCTCGTAGCTGGGATGGATGGTGTGGCCGTTGGTGTAACCGCTTTCCACATCGGTGATGCCGCGCACGCGGTCAAAAACCGCCTCGGTGCACCAAAAGCATCCGCCTCCCAGGGTGATGGTTTGCTGTGTCATGGATGTTTCCTTGCCAAGGTGGTTGTGCAACACCGCATTATGAATTGACGCTGTAGCAGGCGCTTGCTACATTACTAACCAGTCAGTCAGTAAAAATGCACGTCCCCACCTCTTCACATCCCACCACTGCGGTCAAACGCGAACGTCGCAAGGAAGCGCGCCCCGGCGAACTCATCGAAGCCGCGCTGGAGCTGTTTGTCGAAAAGGGTTTTGCGGCCACGCGGGTGGATGAAGTGGCGGCGCGTGCGGGGGTGTCCAAAGGCACACTGTTTTTGTATTTTCCCAGCAAGGAAGAGCTGTTCAAGGCCGCCGTGCGCGAAAACATCGCTGGCCGGTTTGCCGAATGGACGCTGGAGCTGGACGCTTTTGAGGGCAGCACGGACGACTTGCTGCGCTATTGCTACAAGGTGTGGTGGGAGCGCATTGGCAACACCAAAACCTCGGGCATCACCAAGCTCATGCTGAGCGAAGCGCACCATTTCCCCGAGATCACCGAGTTCTATCAGTGCGAAGTGATGCGCCCTGGCCAGATGCTGATTCGCCGGATACTCCAGCGGGGCGTGGACCGCAACGAGTTTCGCCCGCTCGACATGGACTACGCGGTGTATCTGGTACTGGCCCCGATGATCTTTCTTACGCTGTGGAAACACTCCATGGGCGCCTGCGTGCCAGATGCCCTGGACCTGGACCCCGAAAAATACCTGGCCATGCAGGCCGACAACCTTCTGCACGGCCTGTATGCGGCTGCGCCCTCCCCGTCCCCTACACCGCTCTGACACCATGAAACGCTGGATTCTCTGGGTGGCCGTCGCCATCGCTGTGGTGCTGGTGGGCGGTGGCGTCTGGCGTGCCCTGGCCGCGCGGCAGGCGCAGCAAAAGGCCCTGGCCGAATCCAGCGCGCAACGCAAAGAAGCCACCCTGGACCTGGCGCCCGGTGAAATGGTCACGGTGCAGCGCCAGCGCATTGCGCTGGGGGTGCCCGTGTCTGGCTCGCTGCGCGCCGTCGAATCGGCCATGGTCAAGGCCCGCGCGGCAGGCGAATTGCAGGGCCTGACCCTGCGCGAGGGCGACAGCGTGCGCGCCGGGCAGGAAATCGCCCGTATCGACAGCACCGAGGCGCGCGCACGCCTGCGCCAGGCCCAGCAGCAAGCCGATGCCGCCAAGGCCCAGGTGGACATCAGCCAGCGCCAGTTCACCAACAACCGCGCGCTGGTGGACCAGGGCTTCATCTCTGCCACGGCGCTTGCCACCTCGCAAGCCAGCCTGGACGCCGCGCAGTCCACCTACCGGGCGGCGCTGGCCGCTGCCGATGTGATGCGCAAATCGCTCGACGACACGGTTGTGCGCAGCCCGCTGACGGGCCAGGTGTCGCAGCGGCTGGCGCAGCCCGGCGAGCGCGTGGGCATGGATACCCGCATCGTCGAGGTGGTGGACCTGTCAAAACTGGAGCTTGAGGCCCTGCTGAACCCTGCCGATTCGTTGGCCGTGCGTGTGGGCCAGAAGGCCCGCCTGCAGATCGAGGGTGTGGCCGCCCCCATCGAGGCCACGGTGGCCCGCATCAACCCCAGTGCACAGGCCGCCAGCCGCACAGTACCGGTGTACCTTGTCATCGAACAAGGCGCAGCGGCATCGGTGCTGCGCCAGGGTCTGTTTGTGCAGGGCACGCTCGACACGGGCCACGCCGATGTGCTGGCCTTGCCACTGGATGCCGTGCGCACCGACAGGCCAGCGCCCTATGTGCAGGCGGTGCAAAACGGCCGCGTGGTGTATGTGCCGGTAAAACCGGGCGCCCGTGCCGTGGTGGCGGGTGACACGCTGGTGGCGATTGAGGGCGTTGCCGAAGGCACGGCGGTGGTGGCCGGGCGCATGGGGTCGCTGCGCGAAGGCACTCCGGTGCGCGTACAGGACGCGCCAGCCGCGCCTGCTGCCGCCGCAACCCCTGCATCGCGCCCCGCGCCGTAACCTGCCATGTGGTTCACCCAGGTCAGTCTGAAAAACCCGGTGTTCGCCACCATGGTGATGCTCGCCATCGTGGTGCTGGGTCTGTTTTCTTACCAGCGGCTCAAGGTAGACCAGTTTCCGGACATCGACTTTCCGGTGGTGGTGGTCACGGTGGACTACCCCGGCGCTTCGCCCGAAATCGTGGAGAGCGAAGTCACCAAGAAAATCGAGGAAGGCGTCAACTCCATTGCGGGCATCAACGCCCTCACCTCGCGCAGCTACGAGGGCACGGCCGTCGTCATCATCGAATTTCAGCTGCACATTGATGGGCGCAAGGCCGCAGAAGACGTGCGCGAGAAGGTGGCCATTGTTCGCCCCACGCTGCGCACCGAGGTGAAAGAGCCGCGCGTGCTGCGCTTTGACCCGGCCAGCCGCGCCGTGTGGTCGCTGGCGGTGCTGCCGGATGACAAGGCCGGGGCAACAGAGCGCAGCGTGAGCGCCGCCGTGCCGCCCCAAGGCGCGAAGACCCCCTCGGGGAGCAGCGAACCACGCGCAGCGGGAAACGTGGGGGCTCCCTCTGCAGTGGAGCTGACCACCTGGGCCGAACAGATTCTCAAAAAACGGCTCGAAAACGTGCGTGGCGTGGGTGCTGTCAATCTGGTGGGCGCCACCAAGCGCGAGATCAACATCTACCTGAACCCGCAGGCATTGGAAGCCTTTGGCGTGACCCCCGACCAGGTGGCCGCTGCGGTGCGCAACGAGAACCAGGACTTGCCCGTGGGCGCCATCCGCTCGTTGGCGCAGGAGCGCGTGGTGCAGATCGATGCGCGCATGCAGCGGCCCGAAGACTTTGGCCGCATCATCGTGACGCGCAAGAACGGCGCGCCCGTGCGGGTGGAGCAGCTGGCCCGCGTGCAGGATGGCGCGCAAGAGGTGGAGAGCCTGGCGCTTTACAACGGCCAACGCACGCTGCTGCTGTCGGTGCAAAAGTCGCAGGGCGAAAACACCATTGAGGTGGTGGATGGACTGAACGCTGCCGTGCTTGAGCTGCGCGACCAGTTGCCGCCCGGCGTGCGCCTGGAGACCATTGGCGACAGTGCCCGCCCGATTCGCGTGGCCGTCAACAACGTGCGCCAGACCCTCATCGAAGGTGCTTTGCTCACGGTGCTGATTGTTTTTCTGTTCTTGAACTCGTGGCGCTCCACCGTCATCACGGGTCTTACGCTGCCCATTGCGCTGATCGGCACGTTTTTGTTCATGAACATGTTCGGCTTCACCATCAACATGATCACGCTGATGGCCCTGAGCCTGTGCGTGGGTCTTTTGATCGACGACGCCATCGTGGTGCGCGAGAACATCGTGCGCCATGTGCAGATGGGCAAAGGTGCCTACCAGGCAGCCATGGACGGCACGCAGGAGATCGGCCTGGCCGTGCTGGCCACCACGCTGTCGATCGTGGCGGTGTTCATGCCCATCGGTTTCATGGGCGGCATCATTGGCAAGTTCTTCCATGAGTTCGGCATCACCATCGTGGCGGCGGTGCTGATCTCGATGTTTGTGAGCTTCACGCTCGACCCCATGCTGTCGAGCATCTGGCACGACCCCACCATCCACGCGCACGGGCAGCGCACCGAGCCCGTCACTTTTTACGACAAGACCATCGGCCGTGTCACCGGCTGGTTTGACCGCGCCACCGATGCCCTGGCCGAAGGCTACCAGGGCATCCTGCGCTGGTCGCTGGTACACAAGCTGTCCACGCTGGGCATTGCGCTGGCCATCTTCGTGCTGAGCGTTTTCATGGTGCCGCTGCTGGGCACCGAGTTCGTTCCCAAGGCCGATTTTTCGGAAACCACCGTCAACTTCTATACGCCCGTGGGCTCGTCGCTGGAGGCCACCGAGGCCAAGGCGCGGCAGGTGGAAGGCATCCTGCGCGAGTTTCCCGAGGTGCGCTACACGCTGTCCACCATCAACACCGGCAGCGCGCAGGGCAAGATGTACGCCAGCATTTATGTGCGCCTGGTCGACCGCAGGGACCGCAGCCGCAGCGTGGATGCCATGTCGGGCGTGCTGCGCGAGCGCCTCAAGCAGGTGCCAGGCATTACCGTGACCCATGTGGGCCTGCTGGACCCGGTGGGTGGCCAAAAGCAGGTGGAGTTCTCGCTGCAGGGGCCTGATCTGCAGGAATTGGAGCGCCTGACCCGCATCGTCAACGAGAAGATCCGTGATATTCCGGGCCTGGTGGACCTGGATACGAGCGCCAAGCCAGACAAGCCGGTGATTGCGCTCGATGTGCAGCGTGATGCAGCGTCCGACCTGGGGGTTTCCGTGGCCCAGCTGGCCGCATCGCTGCGCACGCTGGTGGCCGGCACCACGGTGGGCAATTGGCGTGCACCCGATGACCAGACCTACGACGTGAATGTGCGCCTGGCGCCGGAAGCCCGCACCACCCCACAAGACCTGGAGCGCCTGCCCTTTGCCCTGACGGCGGCCGACGGCAGCACCCGCATCGTGCGACTGAACCAGGTGGCCCGGGTGACGGAGTCCACTGGCGCCAACCAGATCAACCGCCGTGACCTCACGCGCGAGGTGGCAGTCACCGCCAACGTGGCCGACCGTTCTGCGGGCGAGGTATCCAACGACATCAAGAAGGCGCTCGACAGCGTGGTGTTTCCACCGGGCTACCGCTACCAGTTTGGTGGCTCCACCAAAAACATGGCCGAGTCGTTTGGCTATGCCATCTCGGCGCTGGTGCTGGCCATCGTGTTCATCTACATGATCCTGGCCAGCCAGTTCAAGAGCTTCTTGCAGCCGCTGGCGCTGATGACCTCGCTGCCGCTCACGCTGATCGGCGTGGTGCTGGCGCTGCTGATGTTCCGCTCCACGCTGTCGATGTTCTCGATCATTGGCGTGGTGATGTTGATGGGCCTGGTCACCAAGAATGCCATTTTGCTGGTGGACTTTGCCATTCGCGCCCGCGAGGAATTCATTGACGACACCGGCCGCACCGTGCCCGGCCTGCCCCGTGCCGAGGCCCTGTTGCTGGCCGCCCGCGTGCGGCTGCGCCCCATCCTCATGACCACGCTGGCCATGATCTTCGGCATGGTGCCGCTGGCGTTTGCGCTGTCCGAGGGTTCGGAGCAGCGCGCGCCCATGGGCCAGGCAGTCATTGGCGGCGTCATCACCTCGTCGCTTTTGACGCTGGTGGTGGTTCCGGTGGTGTATTGCTACATGGATGATCTGGCCCGCTGGGCACTTGCCCGCATGGGCCGCGGCCA
Source organism: Acidovorax sp. JHL-3 (assembly GCF_000526295.1). Taxonomy (NCBI): domain Bacteria; kingdom Pseudomonadati; phylum Pseudomonadota; class Betaproteobacteria; order Burkholderiales; family Comamonadaceae; genus Acidovorax; species Acidovorax sp. JHL-3. The sequence goes on along the minus strand of NZ_JAFU01000001.1, from coordinate 2,608,971 downwards.
GCCCGCGCCCGTGCCCCCTAAAATCAAGGGTTTGTCCTGACCCGCCTTCCCCTGGAGAGATTCCATGAACATGCCTTTGAACACGTCCGCCAACATCAGCGACCCTATTGAACAGGCCCGCTACAACATGATCGAGCAGCAGATCCGCCCGTGGAATGTGCTGGACGCAGACGTGCTGGAGCTGCTGGCTGTGGTGCACCGCGAAGACTTCGTGCCCCCGGCCTGCCGCAGCATGGCGTTCATGGACATCGAAATCCCCCTTCTGGGCACCGATGCCGAAGATGCCGTGCGCCTGGGTCACAGCATGCTGCAGCCCCGGATTGAGGCCCGCATCCTGCAAGACGTGAAGATTTTGCCCACCGACCGTGTGCTCGAAATCGGTGCGGGCTCGGGCTATATGGCCGCCCTGCTGGCGCACCGTGCGCAAAGCGTGGTCTCGCTTGAAATCTTGCCCGCGCTGGCTGAAATGGCACAAGACAACCTGCAGCGTGCCGGCGTCACCAACGCCCATGTGCGTGTGTCCGACGGTTCCCGCGATGCCGTGCCCGAAGGCCCGTTCGACGTGATCGTGCTCAGTGGCTCCGTGGCTGAAGTTCCTAAACACCTGTTGTCGATGCTGCGCGATGGCGGCCGCCTGGCTGCCATCGTGGGCCAGGAACCCGTCATGCGCTTCACGCTGGTGCGCCGCACCGGTGATCGTTTTGACACCACCTCGCCCTGGGACACCGTTGCCCCGCGCCTGGTCGGCTTTGCCGAACCCTCGGGCTTTTCGTTCTGATCTGGCGTCCTGGAGTTCTGCGTGATCGACCATGTCCGCCCTGCGCTGCTGTCCGACTGGTTTGCGCAGGCCGCTGCCGAAGGCCAGCCCCTGGTGCTGGACGTGCGCGAGCCCTGGGAGCTGCAGACCGCCAGCGTGCGAACAGACGGCTTTGAACTGGTTGCGATTCCCATGGGCGAGCTGCCCGGCCGACTGAGCGAACTGGACCCGTCGCGCCCCTTGGCGTGTCTGTGCCACCATGGCGTGCGCAGCCTGCATGTGGCGGTTTTCCTGGATCAGCAGGGTTTTGAAACACTGGCCAACATCACAGGTGGCATTGATGCCTGGTCCCGCGAACGCGACACCAGCGTGCCTCGGTATTGAGCGGCGGTGAGTGTTTTGATCATGTGCGCCCACCTTGCCCAAAACCGCCAGCTCGTTGTTGCCCGTGCTCACCACAGCCCTTGGTTCACAACCCCTTGCCCGCGCAGAACTACCTGAAGGACCTCCATGAACCCGCTTCGGCTTCTTCCCCTGTCCCTGGCACTCAGTGCCGTTTTTTGCGCGCCGGTGCACGCCCAGAGCCTTTTGCAGCTGGTGGATGCCGCGCGTGGCTACGACACGGTGTGGCAGGCAGCCAAGCTTCAGCTGGATGCGGCCTCCAGCCGCGCTGAACAAGCCCTTGCCGGCCTGCTGCCCAGCGTGGGCCTGTCTGCAGGAGTGTCCCGCGCCAACACCGAAGTCACCCGCCCCCCGGTGGACTTCAGTGGCAGCGCGCAGAACGTGGGGTTGAGTGCATCGCAACCCCTGTACCGCCCGGCCAACCGCATCAATTTTCAGCAGGGCCAGCGCGGTATCGACGTGGCCCGTGCTCAGCTCGAAGCCGCCACCCAGGACCTGCTGGTGCGCGTGAGCCAGGCTTACTTTGACGTGCTGGCTGCCCAAGACACGCTCACCTTTGTGCAGGCGCAAAAAGCGGCGGTCTCCGAGCAGCTGGCCTCTGCCAAACGCAATTTCGAGGTGGGCACCTCCACCGTCACCGATTCCCGCGAGGCCCAGGCCCGCTACGACCTGGTCATTGCCCAGGAAATCGCCGCCGAGAACGACCTGCGCGTGAAAAAGCTGGCGCTTGACCAGCTGGTGGGCATCACCGGCACCCAGCCCGTGGCACTGGCCCAGCCGGTGCAGTTGCCCAGCGTGCAGCCCGACGATGTGGCAGCCTGGGTGCAAACGGCACAAGACCAGCAGCCCGGCGTGCGCCAGGCCCAGATCGCCCTGGACATTGCGCGCCTTGAAACGCGCAAGGCGGGCACCGGGCATTTGCCCACGGTGGACCTGCAGGCGGGCTACAACATTGCGCGCAACCCGAACGGCACCGTCACCACACCGGGCATGAACAGCCGCACCAACAATGCCAGCGTGGGCGTGGCACTCAACCTGCCTTTGTTTGCGGGCTTTGCGGTGCAAAACCGCATCAAGGAAACGCTGGCCCTCGAAGAAAAGGCCCAGGCCGATCTTGAAACCACGCGCCGCAACGTGGCGCAGGCCACGCGGGCGGCATTTTTTGGCGTGCAGTCTGGCCAGGGTCAAGTGCGGGCACTGGAGGCCGCTGAAGCATCCAGCCAGAGCGCGCTGGATGCCAACAAGCTGGGTTACCAGGTGGGCGTGCGCATCAATATTGATGTGCTCAATGCACAAAGCCAGCTCTTCCAGACCAAGCGTGACCTGGCCCAGGCGCGCTACAACGTGCTGCTGGGCACCCTCAAGCTGCGCCAGGCGGCAGGCTCGCTGAGCGAAGACGACGTGGCCGCCATCAACCGCCTTTTGCTCCAGCCCTGACCGCCGCGCCAGCCCGGCACCAATGGCCGGGACGCGACGCGCCAGGGTCGCAGGACAGGCGCGTGATGGACTACAGCGTGTGCGTCACCAGCTTGAAATCGGCATCTTCCGGGAAGGGCTTGACCACAAACCCCAGGCTGCGCATCAGCTTGAGCATGCCGGGGTTGTTGGCCAGCACCAGGCCGTCGATCTCGGCCAGGCCTTTGTCGCGCGCCACATCCATGATGCTCAGCATCAGGCGCGAGCCCAGGCCCTTGCCATTGAAGTCGTCGGCCACCACCAGCGCGAACTCGCAGCTCGACTGATCGGGGTTGGTGACGTAGCGCGACACCCCCACGATGCGATCGGTTTCCTTGATCTCGCCGTCAGCACCCACCGTGCGCTCGCGGAACACGGCCACCAGGGCCATTTCGCGGTCGTAATCGATCAGCGTAAAGCGCGCCAGCATAGAGGCGGGCAGCTCCACCATGGACGAAATGAAACGGAAATACCGGCTTTCGGGCGACAGGTTCTGCACCAATTGCTGCAGCATCTGCGCATCGTCGGGGTGAATGGGGCGCACCAGGTATTCACCGCCACCGCGCATGGGCCACAGCTGCTCATAGCGCGCGGGATAGGGCAGGATGGCCAGGTGGCTGAAGTTGTCTGCCCGCCCGCCCGAGGTGTTGGCCGCCTGGTCAATGGCAATGCGCGCATCCACCGCCACGGCGCCCTGCTCGTCCACGATGAGCGGGTTGATGTCCATCTCGCGCAGCTGGGGCAAGGCACACACCATTTCCGACACGCGCAGCAGCACCTGCTCCAGCGCGTCACGATCGACCGCGCTGGCGCCGCGCCACTCGCCCAGTGTCTCGGCCACGCGGGAACGTTCGATCAGCCGGCGCGCCAGAAACTGGTTGAGCGGCGGCAGTTCCATGGCGCGGTCGTCGATCAGCTCGATCATGGTGCCGCCCGCACCAAAGGTGATGACCGGGCCAAACGGATCGTCTGTGACTAGGCCGATGCAGATCTCGCGCCCGCGCCGGGCGCTCGCCATGTTCTGCACGGTCACACCATTGATGCGTGCCTGCGGCTGCAGACGCGCCACGCGCTGAACCATATCGGTATACGCGTCGCGGGCGGCAGTGCCGCTGTGGATGTTGAGGGCAACGCCGCCCACATCCGACTTGTGGCTGATATCGGGCGAATCGATCTTCAGCGCCACCGGGAAGCCCATCTGCGTGGCGATCATCATGGCCTCGTGCGCATTGCGCGCAAGGATGGTCTTGGTCACCGGAATATGGAACGCCGCCAGCAGCGTCTTGGATTCCATCTCGGTGAGCACTTTGCGCCGCTCGGCCAGCACGCTTTCGATCACCAGGCGCGCGCCTTCAATGTCCGGTTTGGCCAGTGTGGACAGCGGCGGCGGTGTTTGCTGCAGCAGCTGCTGGTTCTGGTAGAACGAGGCGATGTTGCCAAAGGCCCCCACGGCGGCCTCCGGCGTGCGAAAACTCGGGATGGAGGCATCGCGAAGGATGGCGCGCGCTGGCACCACCGAGGCATCGCCCATCCAGCAGGCCAGCAGCGGCTTGCTCATGTGCTTCTTGACCTCGGCGAGCGCGGTGGCCACCCCGCACGAGTCCGAACCCACCTTGGGCGAATAGATGGCCAGAACCCCATCCACCTGACGGTCTTTGCTAGCCGCCTCGATGGCCAGGCGAAAGTGTTCTGCACCGGCGTCTTCCGACAGATCGATCAAGTCTGACAGCGACGCCAGGGGCGGCAACTGCGGCGTGAGTGCGCGCACCGATTCGGGCGACAGCTTGCCCAGGTTGAGCAAAATTTCATTGACCCAGTCGGCAGCCAGCACACCGGGCCCACCGCCATTGGTGACGATGGCCAGGCGCTTGCCCACCGGCCGGTAACGCGACGCCAGGCACTTGGCTGCCGAAAACAGCTCGACAAACGAACGCACGCGTACCGCGCCCGCGCGGCGCAGGGCTGCATCAAACACATCGTCGCTGCCCACAATGGTGCCGCTGTGCGTCTGGGCGGCCTCGTTGCCCGCGGGCTTGCGCCCGGCCTTGAGCACCACCACCGGCTTGGCATTGGCCGCCGAACGCAGCGCGCTCATGAAACGGCGTGCGTTGGAAATGCCTTCCATGTAGACGACGATGCTTTGCGTGCGCGCATCGTGGGCCAGAAAATCGAGCACCTGGGCAATGTCCACGTCCGTGTTGGGCCCGAGCGACACCACGGCCGAAAAACCCACGGCGTTGTTGCTGGCCCAGTCCAGGATCGACGAGGTGAGCGCCCCCGACTGGCACACCAGCGCCAGAGGGCCATCGCTGGCCAGCGGGCCGGCCGCGCTGGCATTGAGTTGCAGGTGCGGGCGCTGGAACCCGAGTGAATTGGGGCCCAGCAGATACAGGCCCTCGCGGCGCGCTATTTTCTTGAGGTTGGCGGCCTGGTCTGCATCCATGCCGCTGGACAGCACCAGTGCGGCGCGGCAGCCAATGCGCCCCGCCACTTCCAGCGCGGCGGGCACTTCGGCCGGGGGCAGCGCGATGATGGCCAGGTCCGACTTTCTTTGCGCCAGGTCGGCCAGCGTGCCGCTGGTGTGGGTGTCCACAAACTGCAGGCTACCGGCAAAACGCTGCGCCCGCAGGGCCGGATGCAGTGCCTGCGCATACGAGGTCAGCGATTCGGGGTTGTCGGCCCTGCCCGCCAGAACGGCAATGGAAGCAGGCGCAAATAGCGGCGTGAGGTAGTGTTTGTCCATGGGTGTTGCAGCAGCGTCGGTGGGGCCATCAAAAAACTTGCGGCGTTTGGGTGTGACTGTGGCACAGCTCGCGCCCAATCCACACAAAGCCGAGTGCCCGAGGTGACATTGTCAGGGTACAAGATGGCCCAAAACACCGGGCGCAGGGCATTCGGCCCCCACGCAACCCTGTTCAGGGCGTGGAAGGAATGCCCAGCAGGGCCCGAATGGCGGTGGCCGTCAGGCGCGCAGCGCCCCGGTGCTGCAGGGTGAAGTCCTGGGTCAGGCCACGGGCAGCGGCCAGCCGGGGGGCGTTGGTGGCCAGTTCGCAGGCCTGCTGCACGCCCTGCCCGATGTCGGGCACGCGGTGGGCCACGCCCTGCTCACAGGCCAGCGCGGCCGCCTCGGCAAAATTGAAGGTATGAGGCCCCAGCACCACGGGGCAGCCGCAGGCAATGGCCTCGATCAGGTTCTGCCCACCCAGGGGGGCGAAGCTACCGCCCAGCAAAGCCACATCGGCCAAGCCGTAGTAAAGCACCATCTCGCCCAGCGAGTCGCCCAGCCAGACATCGGCAGGCTCGGGCGCGTCGGCCCACTGGCTGCGGCTGGACACGGTCAGGCCGGCGCTGCGCAGCAGCTGCTGCACCTCGGCAAAGCGCTGGGGATGGCGCGGCACCACCAGCCACTGCACCGGGCTGGCGCCCTGGTTTGCTTCACTATTGATAGCTGCAGGCGCTTGCTGCGAAATGGCTGGGTGCCAATTTCGCTTAAAAACATCCAGCCACATGGCTTCTTCGCCTTCGCGGCTGCTGGCGAGCATCACCACGGGCCGGGCACTGCGCGCGCGCCATGCTCGCCCCCGCGCCCGTTGCGCGGCATCCGGAATCACGTCGAACTTGAGGTTGCCGAATACGCCCTGCACCGGCGCGCCCATGCGCAGCAGGCGTTCGGCGTCGGCATCGGTCTGTGCCCAGACGGCCGTCAGCCCGCCATAGGCCGGCCGGGCCAATGCGCCCAGGCGCTGCGATTTGCGCAGCGATGTGGCGTTGAACCGCGCATTGGCCAGCACCAGGGGTATGCCGCGCTGCTGGCAACCCGCCACGAGGTTGGGCCAGACCTCGGTTTCCATGAGGATGCCGATGGCGGGCCGGAACTGGCGCAAAAAACGGCGCACCGCCCCCCGCGTGTCCCAGGGCTGCCACACCTGCACATCGCCCGGCAAAAGCAGCTTTTCGCCCTCGGCGCGGCCGGTGGCGGTGCCGTGGGTGAGCAGCAGCCGCATGCTAGGCAGCTGCTGGCGCAACTCGGCCAGCAAAATGGCGGCGGCCCGGGTTTCGCCCAGCGATACGGCGTGGATCCAGACAAAGCTGTGCAGCGGGTCGGTGCTGCTCTGGGGCATCAGGCTGTCGATGGGCCGTGCATAGCGGCCAAACCGCTCGCCCACCGCGCGGCCATAGCCGGGCTCAGCCACGGCGCGGCGCCGCAGCTTGCGCAGCAGCAACGGCTGGGCAGCCCAGGTCAGGGCCGAATACAGCCAGAGTGCGGTATGTGCCATGGGCGGCTGAAAGCGGCGCTCAGTGCGCCGCGCTGCCCACCTGGGCGTCGGGTTTGACGCGGTGCAACAGGGCCAGCATGGCCGCTTCGATGCGGGCCAGCGCCTCAGGCGTGTGGCCTTCAAAGCGCAGCACCAGCACGGGCGTGGTGTTGCTGGCGCGGATCAGGCCAAAACCATCGGGCCAGTCCACCCGCAAGCCATCAATGGTGTTGATCTGCGCCGGTGCTGCAAAGGTGCCTGCCGCCAGGGCCTGCAGCTCGGTCGTGAGGCGGTGCGGCTCGCCCTCGGCGCAGGCCACATTGAGCTCAGGGGTGCTGAAGCTGGTGGGCAACGCATTGAGCACGGCGCTCGGGTCGGCGCTGCGGCTCAGAATCTCGAGCAGGCGGCAGCCCGCATAGGTGCCGTCGTCAAAACCGAACCAGCGTTCCTTGAAGAAGATGTGACCGCTCATCTCGCCGCCCAGGGGCGAGTTGAGCTCTTTCATGCGCGCCTTGATCAGAGAGTGCCCCGTTTTGTACATCACCGGCACGCCGCCCGCTGCGGCAATGGCGGGCGCCAGGCGCTGGGTGCATTTCACGTCGAACAAAATATGCCCGCCCGGCACGCGGCTGAGCACGTCTTGTGCAAACAGCATCATCTGGCGGTCGGGGAAGATGTTGGTGCCGTCCTTGGTGACGATGCCCAGGCGGTCGCCGTCGCCATCAAAGGCCAGGCCCAGCTCGGCATCGCTGGCCTGCAAGGCAGCAATCAGGTCGAGCAGGTTTTCGGGCTTGCTCGGATCAGGGTGGTGGTTGGGAAAGTTGCCATCCACCTCGGAAAACAGCTCAATCACCTCGCAGCCCAGCGCGCGAAAGATGGCCGGGGCCGACGCGCCGGCAATACCGTTGCCGCAATCAACCACGATCTTCATCGGGCGGGCCAGCTTCACGTCGCCGGTGATGCGCTGCGCATAGGCAGGCAGCACATCCACCGTGCGCACGCTGCCGCCGGGCAGCAGTTGCCAGGTCTCGGCCTCCATGGTGCGGCGCAGCGCCTGGATTTCATCGCCATAGATGGCGCGGCCGTTCAGCACCATCTTGAAACCGTTGTAGTCGCGCGGGTTGTGGCTGCCGGTGACCTGGATGCCGCTGGTGCACAGCGTGCTGGCCGCGAAATACAGCAGGGGCGTGGTGACCAGGCCCACGTCGATCACTTCGATGCCCGCTTCGATCAGGCCTTGCACCAGCGCGCTGCTGATAGCGGGGCCGGAGAGCCGGCCATCGCGCCCCACGGCCACCGTGGTCTGGCCTTCGGCGCGGGCGGCGGTGCCAAAGGCCCGGCCCAGGCCCAGGGCCACTTCTTCGTTCAGGGTGGAAGGCACGATGCCGCGGATGTCGTAGGCCTTGAAGATGGCGGGTGTAGGTTGCACGGAAAGGTCTTTCGCTGCGAGGGGGGTCGAATGTCCGCTGCATTGTAGGGGCGCCCCGCGCAGTACCCCACCCAAGCCCGGGGAGCGCAGGCACAGGTCCGAAAACGGCCAGCCCGGCCGCACCGGCGGCCTATCATCGAGCCCATGACAACGCCCGCCCCTCGCCCCGCCCCGCCAGCCGACACGGCAGTCGACCCGTCGGCTGACGATGGCTGCTACCGTGCCCTGCAGGCCCGGGATGCGCGCTTTGACGGGCGGTTTTTCACTGGCGTCACCTCCACCGGCATTTACTGCCGCCCGGTGTGTGCCGTGCGCACACCCCGGCGCGAAAACTGCCGGTTCTTCACGCTGGCCGCGCAGGCCGAGGGCGCAGGCTTTCGGCCCTGTCTGCGCTGCCGACCCGAGCTGGCGCCGCAGGCACTGGCGTGGTCGGTGCAGGACGCCAGCGGCATTCTGGTGCGGCAGGCCGTGCAGCTGCTGGATGCCCCCGACGCCTGGGATGCAAGCCACGCCCCCAGCGAAGGCCGCAATGCCACCGTGGCCCGGCTGGCGGCTCGCCTTGGCGTGAGCGACCGGCACCTGCGCCGCATTTTCGAGGCGGCATTGGGGGTGTCGCCGCTGCAATATCTGCAGACGCGGCGGTTGTTGACCGCCAAGCAGTTGCTGACCGACACGCCCATGCCTGTCACGCAGGTGGCCTTGGCCAGTGGTTTTGCGAGCGTGCGCCGTTTCAATGCTGCGTTTGCGCAGCACTATGGGCTCAACCCGACCGCGCTGCGCCGGGGCGGCACCCGGGCCGCGGGCGTGCAGGCGGCCACGCTGCGGCTGGCTTATCGGCCACCGCTGGATGTGCCGGCCTTGCTGGCCTTTTTTGCCCGCCGCCAGTTTCACGGGGTGGAGTGGGCGGGCGACGCGGCCACCCCGGCGCTGCGCCGCACGGTGCGCCTGCAAACTCGGGGTGCTGGCGGGCTGCAAGACCATTGCGGCTGGCTGAATGCCCACTTTGACCCCGACCGCCACCAGGTGCTGGTGCAGACCAGCGACAGCCTGTACCCCGTGCTGCCACTGGTGATGCGCCGCGTGCGCGCCATGCTCGACCTGGACGCCGACCCTGCGGCCATCAATGCCGTGCTGCACGCCAGTTTTCCCGAGGGCGATGGCCTGCGCGTGCCCGGCGCTTTTGATGGTTTTGAGCTGGCCGTGCGTGCCGTGCTGGGGCAGCAGATCACCGTGGCGGCCGCACGCACGCTGGGGCAGCGGCTGGTAGAGCGTTTTGGCGAGCCCATCGCCACGCCCTGGCCTGAACTTACACGGCTTTTCCCCTCCCCGGCCGTGCTGGCGCAGACGCCCGGCGAAGCCTTGGGGCAGCTGGGCATCGTGCGCCAGCGCCAAGCGGCCATCGTGGCGCTGGCGCGGGCGGTGGACGGCGGCCAGCTGCAGTTGCAAGGTGGCGCAGACGTGGCCGCCACCACGGCGGCGCTGTGCGCATTGCCCGGCATTGGCGACTGGACGGCGCAGTACATCGCCATGCGCGTGCTGCGCTGGCCCGATGCGTTTCCGGCGGGCGACGTGGCGCTGCAAAAATCCCTGGGCGTGCAGGCGCACAAAAACCCGGCACGCGCGGCCACCCAGGCCTCGCTGGCCTGGCAACCCTGGCGCAGTTATGCCGTGGTGCGCGCATGGGCGGCGGGCAGCATCGCCAGCAACCCCAGTGCGACAGCGATGGAATTAATATCAAAATAATAGCTGTTTGCGCTTATCCCATAAGCGCTACAAGTCAATTTCATTCAATATTGATTGACCATGCAATACCACCCCTCCACCGTGCAGACGAGCACCTCTACCCGCCTGGGCACTGTGCGGCTGGCAGCATCTCCCCAGGGTCTGGTCGGCCTTTGGTTTGACGGCCAGCGCCACCAGCCCGCGCAACTCTACGGGCCCCACGCCTGGCCGCAAGACCTGCACCATCCGGTGCTGGTGGCCGCCATCGAGCAACTGCACCAGTACCTGCGTGGCGAGCGCACCGGGTTCGAGCTGCCGCTGGATCTGGCGGGCGGCACGCCGTTTCAGCAGGACGTGTGGCGCGCGCTGCTGTCCATCGGGTGTGGCCACACCACCAGCTACGGCGCGCTCAGCCAGCAACTGGGCCGCCCGGCCGCGGTGCGCGCCGTGGGTGCCGCCGTGGGACGCAATCCGGTCAGCGTGGTGGTGCCATGCCATCGGGTGCTTGGGCGTGACGGCAGCCTGACGGGCTACGCCGGCGGACTGGAGCGCAAGGCGGCATTGCTGCAGCTGGAGGGCGCCCTGCCCTCCGAGCCAGAAAAACGGGCCACGCAACCAGAACACGCGCATGCCAAAGCACAGCCAACAGGACGGGCCAAGGCCCCGGCAAAGGCCGCTGCATGAGCGCAGCACCCGTCACCCAACCGGTTTCCGCGTGGATCGGCGAGTTTGTCGTGCTGGCGGCCCTGTGGGGCGCCTCGTTTCTGTTCATGCGCATGGGTGCGTCAGAGTTTGGCCCGCTGTCCACGGCCGGGATGCGGGTGCTGCTGGCCACGGTGTTCCTGTGGCCCATCCTGCTGTACCAGGGCCAGTGGCCGCAGCTGCGCCAGCACTGGAAGCCTGCGCTGCTGTCGGGGCTGGTGAATTCGGCCATTCCGTTTGCGCTGTATTCGTGGGCGGTGCTGCATATCACCACGGGGCTGGCCTCCATCCTCAACGCCACGGTGCCGCTGTTTGGCGCCCTGGTGGCCTGGGTGTGGCTGGGCGATCGCATCAACCGCCTGCGCGGGCTGGGGCTGGCCATTGGTTTTGTCGGGGTGGCGCTGCTGGCCTGGCGCGCGCCGGGGGGGGCGGGCATCAAGTCAGACTATGCGCCCTGGGCCATTGCGGCCTGCATGGGCGCCACCACCTGCTATGCCATTGCGGCCAGCTATGCCCGGCGCTACCTGGTGGGCGTGCCGCCCCTGGCCGCGGCCACGGGCAGCCAACTCGGTGCGGCGCTGGGGCTGTTGGTGCCCATGCTGTGGTTCTGGCCCGCCACCATGCCGGGGCCGCGCGCATGGGCCGCCATCGTGGCCATTGCGGTGCTTTGCACCGGCATCGCCTACATCCTTTACTTTCGCCTCATTGCCCACGCCGGCCCCAGCCGGGCTTTGGCGGTGACGTTTCTGGCGCCGGTGTTTGCACTGCTGTACGGCACCGTATTCCTGAACGAGGCCATCACGCCGTGGATGATTGGCTGCGGGCTGGTCATTGTGTGCGGCACCATGTTGTCAACGGGGCTTATCAGTACGTCGCGCAAGCCTTTAGAGGCTGCGAAACGGACCTAAACTCCCTGCATGGATGTTGTGCCGGCCCTCAAAAAATGCCTCGTGGCCTCGCAGTTGGCCAACCACCAATTGCGCGAGCGCGACCAGCAGATGCGCCTGGCGCTCGATTCGCTGGGCGGAGGGCGCTGGGAATGGGACATTGCGCACCAGAAACTCAGCTGCTACGGCCGTTTCTATGCCGCCTTCGGCATGGAGGCCGCCGACAGTGACGACGCCTGGGAACGCTGGCACGCCCGCAGGCACCCGGCCGATGCTGCCCGCCTTGCTGACAAGATGGAGCGGGCCAAGCGGGGGCAGCTGGCCACCTACGAAGCCGAGTTCCGCATTCTTGACACGGCGGGCCGTTGGCGCTGGGTGATATCGCGGGGCCTGGTGGGCGAGCGCGATGCCGCCGGCCGCCCCTTGACGATGATAGGCATGGACGTGGACATCACGGCCCAGCACGAGGTCGAGGATGCACTGCGCGCCTCGGAAGCCAAATACACCACCATCTACCAGACACTGCCCGACGCTGCGGGCATTTCGCGGATTTCGGACGGGTGCTACATCGACGTAAACCCCGCCTTTTGTGCACTGCTGGGTGCGGAACGCGAAGCCGTACTGGGGCGCACCTCCAGAGAGCTCAATATCTGGGCCTCGGACCAGGAGCGCGCGCGCATGCTGGAAACCTACCAGCGCGAAGGCAAGGTGGACCGCCTGCCCATGGTGGCGCATCGTGACGGTGTGCGTGTGCCCGGCCTGATGTCGGCCCGCCCTGTGGTGGTGGAGGGCGAAGACTGTTTCCTGTTCGTCTTTCACGACACGACCGAGGCGCAGCGCGCCAGCGACGAGTTGCGGGCACTGAACAACCTGCTGCAGCAGGCCGGCCGTATGGCCCGTCTTGGCGCGTGGGAGAGCACGCGCGAAGCAGGCATGGTCTATTGGTCGGATGTCTGCTGTGACATCCACGGCCTGCCCCCGGGCGCCCCGCCACCCCACGATTATGTTCAGCGCTTCGTGGCGCCCGCCTGGCAGGAAATGGTGCGTGCCAAATTACACGACTGCCACCACCACCAAACTGAATGGAGCCTGGAACACGAAATCATCCGTGCCGATGGACGCCAGATATGGGTGCGCGCACGCGGCGAACCGGTGTTGCAGGACGGCACCGTCACCGGCATGCGCGGTGTGCTGCAGGACATCGACGAGGCCAAGCGCTCCGAGCAGCGGTTGCGCCAGTCAGAAGACCGCTTCTCGCGCATCTTCCAGCTCATGCCCTACCCCATGGGGATGACACGCCAAAGCGACGGGTGCTATGTCGAGGTGAATCCTGCGTGGGAACAAATGCTGGGCTACACCCGGGCGCAAGCGGTGGGCGTTTCACCCATCCAGCTGGGCATTTTTCAGGCGCAGGATCGTATCCGCCTCATTGACGAGGCCCGAAAGACCGGCCAGCTCGATGCCTACGAGGTCAAGATCATCACGCGCAGTGGCGAAGAGCGCACAGCGCTGCAGTCGATGCGCGCCACGGAGTTCGATGGCGAGCCCTGCTGGCTGTTCGCCGTGCACGACATCACCGACCGCAAGCGCAGCGAGGAGCAGGTGCGCGAACGCGAGGCGCTGCTGTCGCTCACCATATCGGCAGCCGCGCTGGGGCTGTGGGACTGGGATCTGCAAACCGGCATGGTCCACGGCGATGCGCGCTGGTGCGCCCTGCGCGGTGCTCCCACCGGCGATGCCTCCGCGCCCCCAGTGCACTGGACGACAGGAGTGGCGGCCGAGGCGCTGGCCGGCATCTCGGCGGAACTGGCCCGCCACACGGACCATCCGGCCACCCCGTTCGACGCCACCTGGAAAGTGGTGCTGCCCCAGGGAGGCGCCCGCTGGATACGCAACGTGGGCAAGATCATCGGACCGGACGACGCAGGCCAGCCCGCGCGCATGCTGGGCGTGGCCATCGACGTCACGCCGCAGCATGAGCAGCAAGAGCTGCTGCAAAAACTGGCCCATTACGACGCCCTCACGGGCCTGCCCAATCGCGTGCTGCTGGCGCACCGGCTGCAGGCCGGCATGGCCCAGGCCCGCGCCCACGGCACCCAGCTGGGCGTGGCCTATCTGGATCTGGATGGCTTCAAACCCATCAACGACCGCCTGGGCCACGGCGCCGGCGACCGGCTGCTGGTGGTGGTGGCGGGACGGCTTTCGCGCGCGCTGCGCCCGCAAGACTGCGTGGCCCGCCTGGGCGGCGACGAATTCGTAATCCTCATGCCGGGCCTGAACACGCACACGGATGGCGAACGACTACTGGGGCGCGTGATGGAAAGCATTTCTTCGCCCTACACCCTGGACACCGAGCGCGTGGCGGTAACGGCCAGCATTGGCTACACGGTGTTCCCCTGTGACGACGCGGACGCCGACACCCTGCTGCGCCACGCCGACCAGGCCATGTATGCCGCCAAACAGGCGGGTCGCAACCGGTTTCACCAGTTCGACGCAGCGCAGGAGCGCGCCCAGCGCGAACACCATGAGCAGGGCCTGCTCCTGAGCGAAGCGCTGACGCAGGCGCAGTTCGTGCTGTTTCTGCAACCCAAGGTGGTCATGCAGACCGGACAGGTGGTGGGCGCTGAGGCCCTGGCACGCTGGCAGCACCCCGAGCGCGGCCTGCTGCCCCCGGGCGCCTTTTTGCCGCTGCTGGACGGAACCGCCCTCGAAATCGTTTTTGGCCAGTGGGTGGTCGAAGCGGCGCTGGCCCAGCTTGAACGCCTTCAGGAGGCGGGCCTGCACATGCCCGTGAGCATCAACATCTCGGCCCGGCACCTGCAGCACCCCGGCTTCGGGGCGTGGATCGTGCAATGCCTGGCCCGCTACCCCCGGGTAGCGCCCAGCCGGGTCGAGCTCGAAATTACCGAAAGCGCGGCGCTGTACGACCTGGCCGCCGTGGCCGACACCCTGGCCGGGCTGCGCGCTCTGGGCCTGTCGGTTGCGCTGGACGATTTTGGCACCGGCTACTCATCACTGACCTACCTGCGCCGCCTGCCCATGGACACACTCAAGATCGACCAGAGCTTCGTGCAGGGCATGCTGGACGACACGGGCGACCGGGCCATTGTGCAGGGGGTGATCGGGCTGGCCCGGTCGTTTGGCTACCAGGTGATTGCCGAGGGCGTGGAAACCATCGAACAGGGACAGATGCTGCAGCAGCTCGGTTGCGCCCATGGCCAGGGTTACTGCATTGCGCGCCCCATGCCCATCGACACCTTCATCGACTGGGCCCGCCGCTGGCAACCGCCTGTGCAGTGGCAGCACCAGCATGCCGAGGATTATTCGATATGAAAATAGCCGCAGCGCTTATCCATCAAGCGCTTGCAGCTATTGTTTTTGACAAGATTTTTTGACAAAACCCAGGCCACGGCAGGCCTGGGCGTTGTCCGGCAGCCGGGCTATCGGGCCATCAATCACCCACCAGGTCTTTGACCTGCTGCAGCGCGGCGGGGTCGTCCATGGTGGTCAGATCGCCCGGATCGCGGCGCTCGGCCACGGCCTGCAGGGCGCGGCGCAGCAGCTTGCCGCTGCGGGTTTTGGGCAGCACCGTTACAAAGTACACGCGCGATGGACGCGCCACGGCGCCGAGCTGGGTGTCCACCTGCTTCATCACCTCGCCTTCGAGCTTGAGGCGCGCGGCGTCGTCAGTCAGGCCCGAGGCATCGCGCGGCACGGCAAATGCCATGGCCACCTGGCCCTTGAGGCTGTCGGCCACGCCCACCACGGCCACCTCGGCAATGTTGGGGTGCGAAGAGATGGATTCTTCGATCTCGCGCGTGCCCAGGCGGTGCCCGGCCACGTTGATCACGTCGTCGGTGCGGCCCAGGATGAAGTGGTAGCCGTCGGCGTCGCGGATGCCCCAGTCGAAGGTGCTGTAGATCATGCGGCCCGGAATGCTTTTCCAGTAGGTGTTCACAAACCGCTCGTCGTCGCGCCACACCGTCTGCATGCAGCCGGGGGGCAGCGGGCCTTCGATGGCGACCACGCCCTTCTGGTTGGGCTGGGTCAGCTCTTCGCCATTGCTTTCGTCGATCAGTTTGACGTGGTAGCCATACATGGCCTTGCCGGGGCTGCCAAAGCGCGTGGTCTGCTGCTCCACGCCGTTGGCCAGCGTCAGGATGGGCCAGCCGGTTTCGGTCTGCCAATAGTTGTCGATGATGGGCACCGAGAGCGCATCGCTGATCCACTGTGCCGTGGGTTCGTCGAGCGGCTCCCCCGCCAGCCACAGGGCCTTGAGGGTGGAAACGTCGTATTTCTTCAGCCACGAAGCGTCGTGTTTCTTGAGCACGCGCACCGCCGTAGGGGCCGAGAACATGTGCGTGACCTTGTATTTTTCGACAATGCTCCACCAGACGCCCGCATCGGGCCGCGTGGGCAGGCCTTCATACATGATGGTGGTCATGCCGGCAATCAGCGGGCCATAAATGATGTAGCTGTGCCCCACCACCCAGCCAATGTCGCTGGTGGCAAAGTAGGTCTGTCCGGCTTTGGCATCAAAGATGTGCTTCATGCTGGCCGCCAACGCCACGGTGTAGCCACCGGTGTCGCGCTGCACGCCCTTGGGCTTGCCGGTGGTGCCGCTGGTGTAAAGCGTGTAGCTGGGGTGCGTGGATTCCACCCACTCGCAGGGCACAGTGGCGTTCAGGTGCTGCTCGCGCAAGCTGGCCCAGAGGTGGTCGCGCCCGGCCACCAGGTCCATGGGCGCCAGGCCCCGGTCCACCAGCAGCACGGCGGCAGGTTTGTGGCGCGACAGGCGAATGGCCTCGTCGAGCAGCGGCTTGTAGGGCACGGCCTTGCCGCCGCGCGAACCTGCGTCGGCACTGACAATGGCCACCGGCTCGGCGTCTTCGATGCGGGACGCCAGCGAGCCCGAGGCAAAGCCGCCAAACACCACCGAATGCAGCGCGCCAATGCGCACGCAGGCCAGCATGGCAAAGGCCGCCTCGGCAATCATGGGCATGTAGATCAGGACCCGGTCGCCCTTTTTGACGCCCAGCGCAATCAGGCTGGCGGCCATGCGCTGCACCTCGGCGTGCAGCTCGGCAAAGCTGTAGCTGCGCTCGGTATCGGTTTCGGTGGAGATGGCCACCAGTGCCGGCTGGCTGGCGCGGTCTTTCAGGTGGCGGTCGATCGCGTTGTGGCACAGGTTGGTGGTGCCGCCGACAAACCATTTGGCAAACGGCGGGTTGCTGTAGTCGCACACCTGCGCAGGCTGGGTCTTCCAGTCGATCAACTTCGCCTGTTCGCTCCAGAACGCGTCGCGGTGATCGATGGATTGGCGGTAAAAGTCAGCGTATGCGGTCATGGTGTGGTGTCTCCTCAACTCTCTCTCCCTGCCGGGACAGCAGGTTTTGAATTCATAATTATTCATGACGGGCTTGCGGGAAGCTGACGCAGTTGTGCGTGGCCGAGTCCGTCGACCTTCAAGGATCGACGACAGCAATTGCTGCGTATTTATAGCTATTCGCGCTTTATCCATCGGCGTCAGAGCAAAAAAGACTGTCAACTCAAAGAAAGGACGCCACTATCGCACGGCTTTACCGCAGAGTATTCGACGACCCGTCCGTGGCCAGCGGCACGCCCACGCTTTGCGCCAGTGTGCGAATCGTGCCAACCTCGTGCGGCAGGGACAGCGCCTGCTCCGCCCTGGCGAGCGCATGTTGAGCGTGTTTCACGGCCGCCACTCGCATGGCGTCGTCGCCCGCAGACGCCAACGATCGAAGCGATTTTTGCAGCCGTACGCCCACTTCCACCGCGCCAGCGCCATCGCGGGCGATGGCGGTGAAAGCATCATCGAACAGGTCGCCCACTTGCAGCAAGGGAACCACTACCCGGTCGAACTCAACAGGCTGCCCTGCAAGGTTTTCATCCCGCTGTGCCCACAGTGTGAACAAACGCACCAGCGTGCCCAAGACGCCGATGGCCGTGCCAGGATCATTGACGCCTGGAGACAACGCACGCCCGGCAATCTCGGACAGGACGATCAGGCCCAGGCGCGGGTCGTGGTCAAAAATGCGGTCACGCCCGATCGTGAACGCCGAGACCACCCGCTGTGCATCCGTATCGCCTGGCGAGACCGCGCCTTGGACGACGTGCGCCAGCGCAGTACCCGGCATGGCGAACGTGCCCGGCAGCGCATCCACCACGACCCAACCACCGATGTCCTGCGCAAATGCCTGCAGGGCTTGCGCGTCAATCTGCTGCACATAGCCCACTTCAGAGGCATAAACCGCCACCCCCGTCGCCGGGGCCTGTGGGTCGCGCGCAATGCCGCCGAGCGCGGGTGCCTTCAGGCGGCGTTGCAGGGCTGAGGCGGTTGCAGCCTCCACCTGTTGTACCGTGGCCCCCAGCCGCCCCAGGCGCGCGATGCGGTCTGTCCAGCGCACAAAGGTGAACACTACGA
Organism: Acidovorax sp. JHL-3; assembly: GCF_000526295.1. NCBI lineage: Bacteria > Pseudomonadati > Pseudomonadota > Betaproteobacteria > Burkholderiales > Comamonadaceae > Acidovorax > Acidovorax sp. JHL-3. Next base: position 2,590,916 of record NZ_JAFU01000001.1, on the reverse strand, counting down.
AACCCAGAACAGACACCGTCATCGAAAAAAGCGTGAAGCGCCCGGCGATGTCGAAGTAGCCGTTTTTCATGGCCACGAGGGCCACGACACTGAAAATGAAGGCCCCCACAAACGTGGACAACGCGTTCTGCGACACATCGTCTGCAATCACCAGAGGAAACGCGCGCGGAGTCGCCGTGGTGCTGGCGGAGGAATACGCTGCCACCATGGAGGCCACCGCAAAGGTGGCAATGGCCAGCATACTGGCCGCCATGATGGACAGAAGGCTCTCCAACGAGCCGTTCGACACGTCGGGTGCCAGGCGCGCCAGTGGCAAGGTGTCCGACACCTTGGCGCCGAACACCGCAATGATCGAGACAGCGCAGATCAACAGCGGCTTGACCCACAAACGCTCGCGGATGCGGCGCATCAGAAAACGCCACTTTTCTAGCGACACCACCCATTTCATGTGCACTCCTCCACCCTGTAGCGTCGCTGAATTGTGGGCACCACAGGGCTTTGTTGACGGACCCGCGAAGGCCCTCGCAGCGTTGATGGCAGCAATGTCCGGGCATTGCAATTGCTATAGCTTACATAGCTGCTCGCGCTTTCTGAGAAAGCCCTGAAGGCCAAAAATAACCAAGAACCGGTTACTTGATCAACCCCAAAACGTCCTTGAACGCCGGGTGCTCGCAGCTGCCCAGCCATTCAAACGCCACCATCTCGGTGGTCACCAGCTCGGCGCCTGCGCCGGCCAGGCGATCGAAGGCGGCATCGCGGTTGCGTTCGGTGCGCGAGCTGCAGGCATCGGTCACCACCCACACTTCGAACTCGTCCTCAATCAGGTCCAGTGCGGTCTGCATCAGGCACACATGGGCTTCGCAACCTGCAATCACGATGGTGCCGCGCTCAGGCGCCTGCAGGGCGGGCTTTTGCAAATGCTTGGGCAGGCTGCGAGCATTGCCGCCCTGCTGGGGCTTGGCGGGTGGGCGCAACCATTCGCCCAAGCCTTCTTCGGCGGCGCTGAAATGCATCTTGGCCAGCGTTTTCTGGCACAGGGCGCGCAGCGCGGGATCGTTGCCACCCAGGCGCGAAGGGTTTTGCTCGGTGCCCCACACGGGCACTTCCATGAGCTGGGCGATTTGGGCCAGGCGCAGCGCATTGGCCAGCGCGGCAGGGCCCTCAAAGATGGCGGGCATGAGGCGTTCCTGGTAGTCCACCAGAACGAGTTGGGATTCAGAGGCGTCGAGCAGCATGGTGTCTTTCGAAAGCGGTCAGTGGCACGCGGAAGGCGGTGATTGTCGCAGCCCGGTTCAGGCGGGCAACAGCGAACGAAACGCCTGCGCCAGGGGCTCGGCCATGGGCACGGCGTTGCTGGCGTGGGGAATGCAGTCGGTGCTCCACACCTCGCCTACTCCGGCATCGTGCAGGGCTTGCAGTGCATCGCCGGCAAACAGCGCATGGGTGACGGCCACATCCACCGAGGCCGCGCCCGCCGCCCGCAGCAGCCGGGCCGCCTGGGCCAGCGTGCGGCCGGTGCTGGCCATATCGTCCAGCAGCACCACAGCACGCCCCTGGGCATGGAGCGGCGGCAGCTCGATAGTTACATCGCGATCGCCATGGCGCACCTTGGTGCAAACGGCATGGTCAAAACCATGGCGGGCGGCTGCCTGGGCAATCCACTGGGCCGATTCGCCATCGGGCCCCACCAGCAAGGCGTTGGGATGCCGCTGCGCGATCAGGTCGGCCAGCGGCTCGGCGCCGCTGAACACGATGGCCTGGGGCACGGCCATCGCCTCCTGCAGCGTTGCCACGCGGTGCAGGTGCGGGTCTACAGTGATGACGGCGTCCACCAGCCCGGCCAGAAACGCACCAACCACCTGCTGGCTGACCACCTCGCCCGGCGCAAAGGCAATGTCTTGCCGCATGTAGGCCATGTAGGGCGCCACCAGCGTGATGTGCCGGGCGCCCAGCGTGCGGGCGGCGTGGGCAGTCAGCAGCAACTCGACCAGCTTTTCGTTGGGGTCATGCAGGCTGCGCAGCAGCACCACATGGGCAGGCAGGCGCCCTGCCCCATCCACCGGCAGTCGCAATTTGAGCTCGCCATCGGGGAAACGGTGGCGGTCGATCATCTTCACGGGCAGCTGCGCGGCCTGGCCCAGGCGCTGGGCGGCAGCGGTTTCATCGTCAAAATGCAGCAGGCAGGCCTGCGATGGGGCAACCGACATGGTCAGAACTCCACAAACACCTGGGGCACCGCGTCGGCATCACCCAGGCGGTAGCCAATATCCCGGGCACTGGCCTGCCGGGCGAATTCGAGGTCGGCAGGGTAGCCCGCGTGCACGCGGTACAGCACATCGCCCTGCGCCACCGTTGCGCCCAGCTTGTGCATCAGGTCCACGCCCGCGCCCTGCACCTTGGGCGCGCCCGCCAGCCGCGCCACACGGGCGATCTGGAAATTGTCGATGCCCACCACGGTGCCGCTGGCGGGCGCGCAGACCTCAAAGGTCAGCGGGCCCAGTTGCGGGTGCAGGTGGTCGAACCCCTTGCTGCCTTGCGCGGCGATGATGTCTTCCATGCGCCGAAGCGCCCGGCCAGAGTCGAGAATGTCGCGCGCAATGGCATAGCCATCGCCGCCGCGCACGTCGGGGTCGCATTCAATCAGGCGGCCCGCCAGTCGCAGGGATTTCTGGCGCAGGTCGTTGGGTGCATCGGGGTCGTTTTGCAGCACGCGCATCACGTCGCGCGCCTCCAGCACCGGGCCAATGCCGTTGCCCACGGGCTGGCGGCCGTCGGTGATGACCACGTCCAGTGACAGGCCCATGCGCCGCGCCACATATTCAAACAGGCGGCGCAGGCGCTGGGCCTCGGGCATGGAGCGCACCTTGGCCGTGGGGCCGATGGGAATGTCGAGCACCAGATGGGTGGCACCGGCGGCCACCTTCTTGGACAAAATGGAGGCCACCATCTGCCCGGGCGAGTCGATCGACAGGGGGCGCTCCACCGAGATCAGAACGTCGTCGGCCGGGGAAAGATTGGCCGTGCCACCCCAGGCGAGGCAGCCGCGGTAGTCGCGCACGATGTCGGCCAGCTGCTCAAACGGCAATTCCACCTTGGCCAGAACCTCCATGGTGTCGGCCGTGCCAGCCGGGGAGGTGATGGCACGCGATGAGGTCTTGGGGCACAACATGCCGTGCGCTGCCACGATGGGCACGACCAGCATGGTGGTGCGGTTGCCGGGAATTCCGCCGATGCAGTGTTTATCCACCACCAGCGGCTCGTGCCAGTCGAGCCGCCGGCCGCTGGCCACCATGGCGTCAGACAGGAAGAACACCTCTTCGCGGTCCAGTTCGTCGCGGTTGCAGGCCACGACAAAGGCCGTCAGCTCAATCTTGGAATAGTGGTGGCCGGCAATGTCGCGCACGATGGCCGCGTAATCGGCCCGTGTCAGGCGCTCGCCGGCAATTTTGCGAAACAGCGCGCCCATCGATTCGGGCGGCTCTGCCTGCGTGACCGATACGGTGTGGCCGTTTTCCACATCGAGTTGGGCAAAGGCGTCTTGCGACAGCCCCAGTTCGTTGCAGCCGACGATGGAGGCGTCATCCACCACATTCACGGTGGCCAGGACGTGGCGCCCGTTGGCGCGCACCTCTATCTTGGACAGCGCCTGAAAACCCTCGGCCCGGTACACCGCGCAATCGCGGTGCAGGTAAGCCACGTTTTCGCGCCAGGTGTCGATGGCCACACGGCGCAAGGCCAGTCGTGAGGGGGTTTGGTTGGTAACGGGTGCAGGGGGAAGATCCCGGGGTTCGCTGGTCTCGATATGCATGGGCATCAGCCTACACCGGAATGACGGGCACCCAAGCGGGAAAACGATGATGCACATCAAGCGCTGCCATCCGGTTACAGATCCTTGCGCAAAGCGTGTTACCCTCCGCCCCCATGTCTCGCTGGATCATTGCCTTACTTCTCACCTGTGCCTCTGCTGCGCAGGCTGCGCCTGCAACGGCTTCCCCCGAAGAAATTGAGCGCATCGAACGATTTCTGACAGACAAAGGGTTGTTGGTGCAACTCGATGATGTGCGCCATTCGGTCGCAGACAAAGCCCATGTGGTCGCAGACCGCACCGCCGATCTGATTGGCAACGCCATGGGATTCATTGGCGTGCCTTACCGCCGTGGCGGCACCAGCGCCTCCACTGGATTTGACTGCAGCGGCTTCGTGCGCGCTGTTTACGAAAAAACCGTGGGCATGGTCCTGCCGCGCAAGGCCGCTCAGCAAGCTGCCAGCACCCAGGTCATCGACAAAAAAGAACTGCAACCCGGCGATCTGGTGTTCTTCAACACCATGCGCCGCGCCTTCAGCCACGTGGGCATTTATGTGGGCGACGGCAAATTCATCCATTCACCCCGCACAGGCAGTGAAGTGCGGGTGGAAGACATGCGCCAGTCCTACTGGCAGCGCCGCTTTGACGGCGCGCGCCGTGTCACGGTCGAAGCAAAGGCCCAGCCCTAAGGCACGGACTGCAGTGCCTGCAGCGCTGCCGTTGTGCAGCGCCCACCCCGGTCAGGGTTTGACCACCGTCACCGTTTCAGTGCTTCGAATGGGTCCACCGGTGATATTGACCGGGCCCAGATTCGGGTTGCTGCGCATGGCCCGCGCATCGGCCATGTCCTGCTGATAGCGCGACCGGGCATCACCCTCGCACGCCTTGAGATCCTTGCCTGCGGGCAGGGTCTTGCACTCCTGCAGGCTGATCTTGAGCCCGCCTCCCGCCTCGCGGATAGCAGACTGGTAACGCTGCTGCGCGGTGGTATCGGGTGCCGCACCACGCTTCAGCGATGCCTCATCGCCACCTTGCGCAAATGCTGGCATTGAAAAAACGCCCGCCACCACCCACGCTGCGGTGGCCAACAGGCCGGTGGTCGAATAGTTCTTCATGCGGTTTCCTTTTGATTCCATCAGAGTGCTTGACTCTAGGGGCCGCACTGCACCGCACGCCTAGGCCAGCCCCCAAGCCCAGCGAAGGCGAGCAGCGCGCCGGGCTGTCAGACAAACACCCACGCACCGCTGTCATGCCACTGCCCAAAGGCTGCTACAAAACAACGACCCGGGAGCCTTTGCGGCCTCCATACCCCTTGCCGCATACCCAAAGCGCCTCGCCTGCCAATCCGGCGGATACAACCGCTTCGCACCCGCACAAACGGTCTTGTCTGACAACCCTCCGTTCAGATATGTCTTAGAGTGACACCCATCTTTTTCATCGGGTGCACACATGCTTTCTATTCTCGGAACCATTCTTGTCGGACTCGTTGTCGGCTTCATCGCACGGGCGGTCAAACCGGGCGACGACAAGCTGGGCTGGATCATGACCGCCTTGCTGGGCGTGGCGGGGTCTTTTCTTGCCAGTTACGTGGGTACCGCCATGGGCTGGTATGCGCAAGGTGACGCCGCAGGCTGGATCGCCTCGGTGCTGGGCGCCGTGGTGCTGCTGGTGATCTACAGCATGGTCAAAGGCAAGTCCTGACCCACGGCTGCGTTCGAAAGAACGGGCTCTGACCCCAGTTCAACCACCACAGGCAAGGCACGCTTCATGGCATCTGCCCAACAAATGGCTGCTGACAACCCCCAACTGGCTGCGGCCGTGCAGCGCAGCCGCCGCCTGCTGCACCGGCGCGCGCTGGTGGCGGCAGCGGCCAGCACCGTTCCGGTGCCGGGGTTGGACTGGGCGGTGGATGCCGCCCTGCTGTCGCGGCTGCTGCCGCAAATCAGTGCCCAATTCGGGCTCACCCCCGAGCAGCTCGATCAGCTGGACCCCGGCAAGCGCGAACAGGTACAAAAAGCGGTCACCCTGGTGGGGTCGGTGCTGATTGGCAAGTTGATCACCAAAGAGCTCGTGCTGCGCATCACCCGCACGGTGGGCCTGCGCCTCACCACCAAGCAGCTCGCCAAATATGTGCCCCTGGCAGGCCAGGCGGTGGCCGCCACTGTGGGCTATGCCACCTTGCGCTACCTGGGAGAGCAGCACCTGCGCGATTGCGTTCTGGTGGTGCAACAGAGTCAATTGCAGCTGCCCGTGCCCCGCTGATTGCTCCTGAAAAAGGAGCTGCTGGCGCTTTATGTGCAATGGCCAGAGGCACTTTTAGCCATTAACTTATCGCCCAGGGGCCAGTGGCACGCGCTGCGTCGCACCAGGTCGCCCGCCAGCGCCCTGCCCCAAGGCAGAATCGCAGCCCATGGCCACCGCAGGCAAAAGTGCCCCTTCCCTCTCAAACCAAGACCCCGCGGTGCACGAAAACGCCGTGGCAATGTGGCTGACAGCCCTGCGCAGCCATGCGGACGCCGCCACGCTGCAGCAGCTCCCGCCCTTGACCGATGCCGACGCCGCCCGCGTGATGGCACGGCTGCGCCACGAAACGCCAGGTGCCACGCCTCCCGCACACCCCACACAGCCAGCCGCCACGCCCGGCATTGCCACGGGCCACTTTCGCCCGCGCATCACCCTGATGACCCTGGGGCGGGGCGACGGCCTGCTGGGCCTGCGCCCGCAAGGCCCGCTGGGCCCGCGTGGCGACAGCGTGACGCTGGCGCAGATCGACTGGACGTACACCACCCATGCGGGAGAGAGCGCGGCGCCCAACACCATCGCCTGGCACACACCTGCGCCTAACTCGGTGCTCAACTCCCGCCCACCCGCCATACAAGAGCTGTTTGACACCGGCGGCCCGGTGCTGCGCATGCAGCGCAACCTGGCTGCCGAGGCCGACGCCATGGACCGCGTGTGGGACCTGGGCCTGATCCCTGTGGACGCCAACAAGCTTCAATGGCGCCACCGCGCAGCCGCCGCCGCACTGGGCCCCGTGTGGACGCTGGCGCAGGAGGCGCACTTTGGCGACTTCTGGGCCGAGCAGATTCCCAAGCTGCGCGCCGAAGGCTGGAGCGTGGTGGTGCAGCCCGGCTTTGCGCACGAAAGCGTGCCGGTGCAGCGCTGGAAGCTGCTGATTGCCCCCGACACCGGCGAGCTGCTGGGCAAAGAAGTGGACGGCCCGCTGGGCGAGCGCCTGCGCCCCGTGCAAAAACTGCAACTGCCCGAGCGCGAAGGCGCCTGGCTATTGAGCCTGGGCATCGAGATCGACGGCGAAACACTGGACCTGGCGCCCATGCTGGCCGATCTGCTGCGCCGTGATGCCCGCTGGCTCCATGCGCAGCAGATGGCGGCCATTGACGACATCGCCATCATTTCACTGCGCGCACCGGGCGGCAAACGCATCGACGCGCCCGCTGGGCCGCTCAAGGCCATCGTGGGCGCGATGGTGGACCTGCTGACCGACCCCACGCGCAACCAGCGCAAGGACGGCGACCCGCTGCACCTGGGCGCATGGGAAGCCCGCCGCATCGAAGCCCTGCGTGCGGGGCTGGTGCAGGCCCACCGCGTGGGCACGGTGAATGGCTGGAACAACGCCTGGCAACTGCAGGGCGACGCCGGCCTGGCGCAACTGGCCCAGCGCCTGCGCACCATCGGCACCCCGCAGCCGGTAGCCGCCCCACAGGGCCTGCAGGTGCAACTGCGCCCCTACCAGCTCGAAGGCCTGGCCTGGCTGCAATACCTGCGTGCACAAGGGCTGGGCGGCATTCTGGCCGACGACATGGGCCTGGGCAAAACCGCACAAGCCCTGGCCCATGTGCTGACCGAAAAAAATGCCGGGCGCCTGACCCGCCCCGCCCTGGTGGTGCTGCCCACCTCGCTGCTCTTTAACTGGCAGGCCGAGGCCGCGCGCATGGCCCCCGGCCTGCGTGTGCTGGCGCTGCATGGCCCCCGGCGCGCGCACAGTTACGCCGACATCGCGCGGCACGACCTGTTGCTGACCACCTACCCCCTGCTCTGGCGCGATGTGGACGCGCTGGCTGCCCAGCCGTTTCACCTGCTCATTCTGGACGAAGCACAGATGGTGAAAAACGCGGGCAGCCGCAGCGCCCGCGCCCTGCGCAAGCTGCAGGCCCCGCACCTGTTGTGCCTGACGGGCACGCCGCTCGAAAACCACCTGGGCGAGCTGTGGGCGCAGTTCGATTTTTTGATGCCCGGCTTTCTGGGCGACGTGCGCAGCTTCAACGCCCGCTGGCGCAAGCCCATCGAGGAGAACGGCGAAACCCTGCGCGCCCAGCTGCTCGCCCAGCGCGTGCGCCCCTTCATCCTGCGCCGCCGCAAGCAGGACGTGGCCACCGAATTGCCGCCGCGCACCGAAACCATCCTGCGTGTGCAGCTCCAAGGCAAGCAGCGCGACCTGTACGAGGCCGTGCGCGCCACCGCCGACAAACAGGTGCGCCGCGCGCTGGAGCGCCAGAGCTTCGAGGGTGCGCAGATCACCATCCTGGATGCGTTATTGAAACTGCGTCAGGTCTGCTGCGACCCGCGCCTGGTGAAAGGCATCCAACAAGGCCCCCACGCTCCGCCGCATCTTCGTGAAGGGGAGGCCTTTTTGCCTGGGGGCGGCCCAGCGGCAAAAAGAACCGCACAGACGATGGAACGCGCCAAGCTCGAACTGCTGGCCGACATGCTGCCCGCCCTGGTCGATGAGGGCCGACGCGTGCTGGTGTTCTCTCAGTTCACCGAAATGCTGACGCTCGCTGCCGAGCTGCTGGACGCTTTGGCCCTGCCCTACCTCACCCTCACGGGCCAGACGCCGCCCCGCCAGCGCGGCGCGGTGGTGCGGCAGTTCCAAGCGCAGGACGACACCAGCGCGCCCATCCTGCTCGTCAGCCTCAAGGCGGGGGGCGTGGGCCTAAACCTCACCGCCGCCGACACCGTGATCCACCTCGACCCCTGGTGGAACCCCGCCGTGGAAGAACAGGCCACCGCCCGCGCCCATCGCATCGGGCAGGACCAGCCGGTGTTTGTCTACAAGCTGGTGGTGGAAGGCAGCATCGAAGAGCGCATGCTGGAGCTGCAGACCCGCAAGGCCGCGCTGGCGCAGGAGGTGCTGGGGCACGACGCCGAGGGCGCAGTGAAATTCAGCGCGGCCGACCTGCACGCGCTGCTGGCGCCGTTGAGCGAGCCGGCCAACAACCCGCTGGGCTTGCCGGGCGAAGACGCGCTGCGCTGGGGCGGCACCGGCCCGCGGCGGCCCCGGCCGATGCAACCGCCAGAAGTTTGAGTGTTTTGTGGCTCTAGCGCTTATCTAATAAGCGCAAGCAGCTATCAAAATTGAATCCAATGAGGCCTATCACCGCACCAGCGCAGGCCTCAGCAAGCCGGGCAACCCACCTGCCCGTTTACCACAATGGCGCCATGACCGCGCCTGCCATTACTCCTTCTAGCCCCCCAGTCCGCGCCCCGCGCTACTGGCTCATGAAGTCCGAGCCCGCAGAGTGCTCGATTGACGACGCACTGGCGGCAAAGGACGCCACCGTGCCCTGGACCGGCGTGCGCAATTACCAGGCCCGCAACTTCATGCGCGACGACATGCAGGTGGGCGATGGCGTGCTGTTCTACCACTCCAGCTGCCCCGAGCCAGGCATTGCCGGCCTTGCGCGCGTGGCCAGCGGCACGCGGCCCGACCCCGCGCAGTTCGAACCCGCATCGCCCTACCACGACCCCAAATCCTCACCCGATGCACCCCGCTGGCTGCTGCTGGATGTGCAGGCGCTGCGCAAGACACGGCTGCTGCCCCTTTCTGAACTGCGCAGCCATCCTCCACTGGCCGACCTGCGCGTGCTGCAAAAAGGCAGCCGCCTTTCCATCACCCCGGTGGACGCTGTGCACTGGAACCACATCGTGGCCCTGCTCGGCGAAGGCTGAGTCGCCCGCCTGGCAAGCGGCCCGCGGCCGATCTGCCCCCCAGCATCGCGGCCTGCGCCTACCGCCCACCACACACCGCGCACCTATGATGGCCGCTGACAACAACGCCTGCGGCATCCCCGCCCCATACCGCCATGCGCAACATCCTCGACTTCAGCTCCTGGCCTGCCCTGCTCTCCACCGTCATGGGTCTGCTGGTTGCATCGCTGGTCATGGTGGGCATCCGGCTGGTCTTCATGCAGACCATTCAGCGACGCCGCGAACGCGAGAACCGCCAGATCAACGAACGCCTGAAGACGCTGATCGCTGCTTACAAGACGCTGGGCGGGTCGTTCACCGGGCAACTGCAGGTCAGCCCGGCGCACATGCGCGATTTGCGCACCATCGGCACGCTGGCACCCGGCACTTCAACCGCCCCGGAAGGCACCGACGGCAGCGCCACCGACACCGCAGCCCCCATTCACGCAGACCCCGATGCGGCATCGCCCACCAGCGGCTCCGAGCGCCAGCGCCGCATCCGCGATGCCGTGGAAGCCGCCCTTTCAGATGTCATCCTGCTCGGCACCGAAGAGCAGGTGCAACTGGCCGCCGCCGCCGCACACGAAATGGTGGCCGGGCGCAGCGTGGAAGTCGCTCAACTGGTGGTATCACTGCGCCAGTTCATCCGCGCGGCGCTGGACCTGGAGCCCATTCCCTCCAGCCTGCTGATTCCCCACCAGGGCCCCCTGCGGCCCGGTGGCGCGGCTGGTGGCGGCGCATCGGGCCGACGGGGCAGCAGCGGCCAGGGTGCCGCAGCCGCAGGTGGACGTGCAGGTGGCGGTGCGGGTGGCGGGGGGGCCGGCGGCGGCGGTGGTGGTGTTGGAGCAATGGCACTCGGTGCGGGCGCACACGGCATCACCAGCGACGCGCCCGGCAGCGACCCACGGTAAGGCGGGCGGTAGAGCGGGCCTGCACAAGCTGCCTCAGGGCATCGTCAGTGGCACATACGCCTTCTCAACAGCGCAACTTGCAACCTTGAGGTCATTTCACGCGCTAGCCCTTGGTAGTAAAGCGCTATCAGCTATCAAAATCAAAGCAATCGCGGCCTGTCCAGGGCGTGCGCAACCTGGTTTGCGCCCGCCCCTGCGCTGGCCAAGCCAGCGCCAGCAATGCCGTGCGGCACGCAACCTGGCAGACGTGGCGCGCGGCCTTGGCCTGCGCAAGGCCATGGTCGCAGGGCCGGGTGACGGGGTTTCTTGCACGTGTGCGAACACGCGTTGCGCCCGCACCCGCTTTCACCCGCCCTGGCTGCCCTCGCTGCTATGGCCGGGCAACTCAGGCGCCTGGTACACCAGCACCTTCAGCGCCCGACCGTCCTGCACGTCGGCAAACACTGCCGGGTTGGCCACGCGCTCTACAAACTTCAGCTCGGGCGCGAGTTCCTGCATCTGGCTTTGCAAAAAGTCCACGCCCAGCTCGGGTGCGTTCAGGCACAGCAGCGCGTGGCCGCCGGGTGCTAGCAGATCAGGCAGGCGGCGCATGAGGCGGGCGTAGTCTTTGGTGGCCACAAAGCTGCCTTTTTGGTAGCTGGGCGGGTCCACGATGACCACGCCATAGGGCCCGCTGCGGGTGATCTTGCCCCAGCTGCTGAAGATGTCGTGCGCCAGAAAGCTGGCGCCCGTGGTGATGCCATTGAGCTGGTGGTTCTGCTGCCCAATCGCAATGGCTCCGTGGCTCATGTCCACGTTGACCACCTGCCTGGCGCCCGCCTGCAGCGCCACCACCGAAAACGCGCAGGTGTAAGCAAACAGATTCAGCACCTTGAGGCCATAGCGGTCGGCGCTGTGCGCGGCCGCGTAGTCGCGCACCCAGCGGCGGCCCTCGGCCATGTCCAGAAACAGGCCGTGGTTCTGGCCGCGCAGCACATGCACCTTGAACCGGGCGCCCTGCTCGGTCACCACATGGGGGTCGGGCACGCTGCCCGCCATCAAGCGCGTTTCGGTGCGGCCCTGGGTGCGCAGCGCCTCGTTGCGGCACTGAAACACCCAGTTCAGCGGCTGGCCCGGCGCCAGGGCCTCCCAGCGCTGGGCCAGCGCGGCACCAATGCTGGCCAGTTGCGCCTCGGTCTCGTCGCCCGCGGGCAGAAAGCTGGTCAGCACCCAAACGGGCGGGTAGGCATCGAGCGTCCACTGCTCGCAGCCGGGGAAGCGCCCACCCCGGCCGTGAAAGATGCGGCAGGCGTCGGTGGGCAAGGGCATGGCGGCAATGGCGTCGAGCAAGGGCTGCATAAAATATTAGATGTTTCAGGCCTCTATAGCTTACTGGATAAGCGCAGATAGCTATTAATAACGTAGCGTTTCGAACCACTATCAATCAGGTTGCCGTGGCACGGTGCGGGTCTGCCAGAGGCCTCCACTGCGTTGTGACCACAGGCAGCGCGCGTTCAAAAGCTGCCGAACACCGTGCCCAGCACAATGAGCAGCACCAGCACCAGCACCAGCACCAGCACCAGCACCAGCGCGGGCAGCATCGCGGCGGCGCAGACGGCCGCCATCAGGTTCGCCCTGCCCTTTGCCGATGTGATGCTACTGGCGATTGCCTTGTGGCGCGGCGTGCGCAATGACTGGAACGAGGAGCAACGCCGCGAGCGCGCCCTGCGCAAGCGCATGCGCGAGATGGTGGACGCACCCGGGCGGTAATCGCTCTCAGGCCAGCGCCTGCGCCTCGGCCTGGCCGGTCAGGCGCTGCACCAGCCCCTGCGCAAGCCGGTTGACGACGCCGTAGACCGACAACTGCGGGTTCGCCCCGACGCTGGTGGGAAAGAGCGATCCGTCGTGCACCGAGAGGTTTTCCAGCTGCCAGTGCACGCCATCGGGCCGCACCACGCCCATCCGCTCATCGGCCGCCAGGCCGCAGCCGCCCATTACGTGGGCGCTGACCACCCTGGTCAGCAGCGGCTTCATGGGCAGTTGCCCGATGGCCTCCCTGGCCTGCGCCCAGGAGGTGTAGAGCTGGCCCATCTCATGCACGGGCAGCACCTGCTTTGCGCCGGCGGCAAACTGGATTTCGGTCATGGCCAGCATGGCGCGGCGTGCACCGTCCATCACATAGTCGGTGAGCGGGTAGTCGAGCACGGCCGAGCCATCGCCGCGCAGCTTGACGTGCCCGCCCCGGGCCTGGTCGTGGAAGCCGTCGCGCAGCAGCGCCAGCAGCACATGTGTGTGCGGAAACTGGCTCAGCAGGTCAGCCTGGGGCTGCCCCGAGCCGGGCATCGACGTGGCCAGAATCAGTGGATGCAGCGGCGGCGCCTCGATCTTGAAGCCCATGGGGCCGTCGATGGGCTGGGTGCGCAGGTAGTGGTCGGAGTACAGCGACTGCGGTGCACCCGCCCAGCCCTCCACACGCTGCTCCATCACGGCGGCCGTCATCACCACCGGGTGCAGGAAGGTGCGCTGCCCCAGGCGGCCATGCGGGTCGGGGACGCCCGAGCGCATCAGCACGGCGGGCGAGTTGATGGCCCCGCCCGAGAGCACAAAATGCCGCGCCGTGATGGTGGTGCGCACGGCGTCTGCCGCCACCGCGCCGTTGAGTTGCACGCCCACGCAGCGCAGTGCCTGCACCTTGCCCGAGGCCAGATCGAGCTTCTCGGCACGCGTCTGCACCAGTAGCGTGGCGCCTTTGTCGAGCGCAGCCGGAATGGTGGTCACCAGCATGGACTGCTTGGCATTGGTGGGGCAGCCCATGCCGCAGGAGCCCAGGTTCCAGCAGCCCTGCACGTTGCGCCGGATCGACTCGACCGGAATGCCCAGCTTGACCGCGCCAGAACGCAGCAGTTCGTTGTTTTCGTTGGGCGGCACCTGCCATGACGACACGTTGAGCCTGCGCTCGGCCTGCTCGAAATACGGCTCCAGCGCCTGCTCGTTGTAGTCCTTCAGCCCGAAGTATTGCTCCCAGTAGGCCAGGGTGGCGGGTGGCGTACGGAAGGAGCTGGTCCAGTTCACCGTGGTGGAGCCCCCCACGCAGCGCCCCTGCAGGATGGAGATGGCCTTGTCCTCGGTCTTGCGGCCGGCGCTTTCCTGGTAAAGCTGGGGGTAGGCCTCAGACTCGCGCTGGCGAAAATCGCTGCTGCTGCGCAGCGGGCCCTCTTCGACGATGACCACGGACAGACCGGCGCGGGTCAGCAGCTCGGCCGTGATGCCCGCACCCGCGCCCGAGCCGATGATGGCCACGTCGCAAGCGATGGTTTGCGGCGCGGCGCCGTGGGGGCCGCCCAGCACTTTCCAGCCGCGCTGCAGGCCACTGCGAATGGGATCGGGGAGTTTGCTCATGGTGTTTGGTTCATAAGGTGTGACGAACGGATGGGTTCACACCGGTTCGGGGGTCAGAGGTTGAGAGTTTTTTGCTCGTGCCCGAAAGGTGCGTCAAAACACCGCTGATCAAGGCCCAAAGCACAGCCATCGCACGGGCGATGGCGAGCATTTGCAACACGGAGCAGGGGTGTTTTGGCGTGCAAGGCGGGCACAGGCAAAAGACTTCTCAGCCGCTCAGATATCCACAGGGCCTGGGTAACCCAGGGTCGACCAGGTGGCTTCGTCAGAAAAATAGGCACCGCCCACAATCTCGTGCAGCGCCTGGTAGGCCTGCTGGCGCACCGCCAGGCGCGAAAAGCGCATGTCCTCGAGTGCAGCCAGCACCTGTGCCGGGTCGGCATCAAGCCAGTCGCTGGACAGGCCGGCCAGCCCCCGGCGCCCGGCGCTGGTGCACAGCAGTCCCACCAGTTGCGACAGTTCGGCCTGCACATGCGGTGGCAGGTTTTGCGCCAGGGCGTCCACACGGTCTGCCATGCCCTGCAGCGCCTGCTGCTGGGCGCCCGCGTCTTGCGGCAGTGTGCCCTGCAGAATGGCACGGCCCGCGCTGATGAACAGCCCCCGCCCCGCGTCAGACAGGCGCCCCTGCACCAGACCCGGCTGCAGCAGCATGGCCGCCCCGCCCGCCAGCGCCAGCACAGCGCCCGACACCAGGCCCAGCTTCAATAAAGTTCGTCTTTGCATTTTTCGACTATCGCACGCACCAGCCCCCTGCCTCTAGACGCAGCCGCCTAGAGGGTGTTGGGGTTTTCATTGATACCGCAAATGCGGTATGGGCAAGCCCGCCTCCACAGGTGCGCAGGCTCAAACCGGCTCCAGCCTGCGCGAGCGCCAGTCCAACACAGCGGTGCGCACATGCATCTTGCCCGCCAGGGCGGGCGATTGGCGGGCAATCACCCCGGCGGCAAAGTCCGCCAGAAAGGCCGACTTGAGCCCTGCCCGGGCGCTGTCCACCCCCAGTTCCTCGTAGGGCACCGAAGCCAGCAACAAAAAACCATCGTCCGGTATGCGCCCTTTGGCCATGTTGGCTTCGATGATGGCCGCCGCCTGTCCCACGGGTTCGGCCAGCTCGGGGCTGTAGGGGCCGACGATCAAGGCGATGTTGGGCATGTGCAGAAAGTCAAAGCCCCGGCCCAGGCAAATCATCCATTCGCGGTGCTCGATGTCGGCGGCCCGATGCATCTGCCGCACTTCGTCGATGCGCCGCAGGTTGCCTGCCAGCAGCGGCAGCAGGTCTTCGCGCATCTGGCGGGCCATGTCGGGAAACAGCGCTGCCAGGTGCTGGGCCAGTGCGTCCTCGGCCATGCCGGCGCATAGCGCCAGGTCCAGCAGCCCGCCCTGCTCACCATGCACCAGCAGGGCGTCTTCGTCGGTTTCAAAGCCGCACAGCACGGGGTACACAGTGTCGCGCCCCTGGCCGAACACGGTTTCCACCTGCTGCTTGATGCGCCGGGTGTGCGCGATGGCCGCTCCCGTGTCGCCATGAAAGCCCGCACACCCCCGGTGCACGCTGCCGCGCGAGAAGTGGTAAGTGATGAGCAGCAGCACCCGACGCCCTTCACACACGCAGCGCTGCACATACCCGGCCAGCACCTCGCCCAGGTGCGGCCAACCCAGGTCGAACATGCCCCCCAGGTTGCGAAACGGCTGGATGATGCCCAGTGGCGTGTGCGTGGCCACCGGAATGTTGATGCGCCCGTCCATGCACTTGAGCACGCCAATGGCCGTGGGGTGCAGCGCCAGGTAGCGCTCGCGGGCCAGCCAGTTCTCGGGGCTGCAAAATTGGGCCGAGTGGTCACGCGCGCGCTCAAAAAGCCAGTCGATGCGCTGGGCTATGGGTTTGCTGTGGATGTCCATGGGCGTTCAGGGGTTGCAGGGTGCCGCCGTGACGCGGTTGCACGCTGGTTCTTGGACTGGTACAGGGCATGGTCGGCGCGGTGCAGCAAGGGGGCTTCAGACTGGCCCCGGTTGCGCGCCGCCTGTGCAGCCCAGAGCATCTGTCCCACAAAAGCCTGGGAGTCCTCCCAGTCCAGCGCTGCGGCAAAAGCCTCCAGGCGCTGCATCAACTGGCCTTGCCAGTGTGGCCCCAGCGGCTCCTCGCCGGGCCATGTGCCCGCAGCATCCTGCGGCAGCGCCACCCACAGCTGCGCCGCCCAGGTGGGCAGACTGCATTTCCATTGACCAGTGGCAGGGACCATGAGAGAGGCATCCGTTCACACGCCAGCGCGTGCTGCGCAGGCAGAGCGTTGCGCCGCTACAGGCTACAACCCCCTCGCCCGCCACGGCCCCTGTAAAAACCCTGCTTTACCCTGCGCAATACCCAAAACCCTGCTCATCGCTTACGAGTCGATGACCGGCGGCACCGGCCAGATGGCCGAGGCGCTGCTGGGCGGCGGAGCGCAAAAAGCCGCGTGAATCGTGGGGTAAGAACTACACGAAACGGGGGGCAGGTCAATGGGAATCTGGCGCATGGCGCTGCGCGGCAAGCCTCACCCCAGCCACTGCGGCCGCAACAGCATGACCAAGCCGAGCGCAAGCATCACCAGACCAGAGAGCAGCTTGAGCCAGCGCCCACCTTGCTCTGTGAGCTTGCTGCTGGCGAGTGCGCTGACCGCAAGCGTGACCATCAGTGCGTCGTCGGTGATGTAGCCAATGATGTACAGGCCCAGGTAGCCGTGGTATGCAAGGTGTCCCAGGTCCTGCTGCGTCAGGATTGCCGTGTAGATGGCTGGCAGACCCGCAGTGCACAGCAATTCAATCAGATTGACGGCGATGGCAAGCAGCGCGACACCGGCCATGGCCGCCGGCAGCGATGGCGCGTTCATCACCCGGCGCATTCGCTCAAAGAGGCCGGGTTTGGCCTTTTCGGGAATCGACAGCGAGACACCGCGTCCCCATGCAAAGTAGTCCTTGGTATTGATGGAACCAATGGCGATGGCCAGCAGGGCCAGCCCC
Organism: Acidovorax sp. JHL-3; assembly: GCF_000526295.1. Classification (NCBI taxonomy): domain Bacteria; kingdom Pseudomonadati; phylum Pseudomonadota; class Betaproteobacteria; order Burkholderiales; family Comamonadaceae; genus Acidovorax; species Acidovorax sp. JHL-3. Next base: position 2,573,840 of record NZ_JAFU01000001.1, on the reverse strand, counting down.
ACGCGCAGCGGCACTGACAGGCCGACCGCAAGGAAAAGGTTGAGCCACGCCGCCATCATCGCGTAGTAAACCGCGCCACTGACCAGCACAAAGGTGCCGGCAATCAGCGCCATGCGTCGGCGGTCGTGCAGCCGCACCAGCAGCGAGAGCAGGAAGAGCAGCACCCAGGTGGCGCAGGGATTGAAGCCGTCGAGCAGACCGATGGCCAGCGTGAACAGCGGCAAGCCGAGCTGTGCGACGCTGAGCGTGCCAACAAGCGGCGCGTCGATCGCCTGGCGCGGTGCAGGCAATGCCTGCGGTGCAGATGCGGCGGGCGGCGCCGCATCGAGCAGCGCAAGCAGCTCAGGGCCGCTGTCTGCGGCGTCCCCGAAGCCGATCATCACCCGCTCGCCGACGACAAAGGTCGGAACGCCCGGCGGTCAGATACCGGCCTGGCGCGAGACCTGCTCCAGTGCTTGGCGTGCTTGCGGGTCGCGGTCGATGGCGCGGTAGTCAATGCGCAGCGCGGGTCTCTCGCGGGCCAGCCCGGCAAGATAGGCCTTGGCATCCGCACAGTGCGGGCAGCCATCGCGCACAAAAACGGTCAGCACCGGGCCGTTCCCGTCCGGCTCTGCTGCAGTAAACCGGGCAGGCCACAGGGTGGCGACAAAAAGAATCAGGACCCCGAACAGGCCCGTCAGCAATGAACGTCGAAGCACGATAAGTCAAACGCAGAAAAAAGGGACCGCACGCAAATACGCCCAGCCACGATACCGCATTCAACGCACAGAGGGTTTTCCCATTTCTGCCGTGGCATCGGGCGGCGTACCCCGGTCGTCCAGCAGGCCCCACTGGTCCCAATCGTCCCCAAACAGCTCCGCCGGGTGCTGCGTGCGGTCCGACCCATTGCCGCAGCGCATGTCCTTGGCAGGGCAGTACAAGTCGCAGCCCCAGCACACCCGCTCGGGGTGGGCGGGGGCCTGGGGGAACTTCTTGACTGCCATGGCCAGGCTCCGGTGGCTGTGCTCCGGCCTACTTGCGTGCCGGGGGCACGTCGGTGCACGACCCGTGCGCCACTTCCGCTGCCATGCCGATGGATTCCCCAAGTGTGGGGTGCGGGTGGATGGTCTTGCCGATGTCCACCGCATCGGCGCCCATCTCGATGGCCAGGGCAATCTCGCCAATCATGTCGCCTGCGTGGGTGCCCACCATGCCGCCGCCCAGGATCTTGCCGTGGCCATGGGCCTCTGGCGAGTCGTCGAAGAGCAGCTTGGTGACGCCTTCGTCCCGGCCATTCGCAATGGCGCGGCCGGAGGCCGTCCAGGGAAACAGGCCCTTCTTGACCTTGATGCCTTGGGCCTTGGCCTGGTCTTCGGTGAGGCCCACCCACGCCACTTCGGGGTCGGTGTAGGCCACGCTCGGGATCACGCGGGCATTGAAGGCGGCGGCTGCCAGCTCCTTGTTGCCCTGCAGTTCACCGGCGATGACTTCGGCCGCCACATGTGCCTCGTGCACCGCCTTGTGCGCCAGCATGGGCTGGCCCACGATGTCGCCAATGGCGAAGATGTGCGGCACGTTGGTGCGCATCTGGATGTCGACGTTGATGAAGCCACGGTCGGTGACGGCAACGCCAGCCTGGTCAGCGGCGATCTTCTTGCCGTTGGGCGTGCGGCCCACGGCCTGCAGCACCAGGTCGTACACCTGCGGCGCGGGGGCGGCGCCACCCTCTTCCGCTGCGGCAAATGTCACCTCGATGCCTTCGGGTGTGGCCTTGGCGCCCACCGTCTTGGTCTTGAGCATGATGTTGTCGAAGCGCTTGGCGTTCATCTTCTGCCAGATCTTGACCAGGTCGCGGTCGGCGCCCTGCATCAGGCCGTCCATCATCTCGACCACATCCAGACGCGCGCCCAGGGTGGAATACACCGTGCCCATTTCGAGGCCGATGATGCCGCCGCCCAGGATGAGCATGCGCTTCGGAACACCCTGGAGCGCCAGCGCGCCGGTGGAATCGACCACGCGCGGGTCGTCGGGCATGAAGGGCAGGCGCACGGCCTGACTGCCGGCGGCGATGATGGCGTTCTGGAAGGCGATGACCTTCTTGGTGCCGGTCTTCTCCTGGCCCGAGCCGGTGGTTTCTTCCACTTCGACGTGGTTAGCACCGACGAACGCGCCGTAGCCGCGCACCGTGGTCACCTTGCGCATCTTGGCCATCTGGGCCAGGCCGCCGGTGAGTTTGCCGATGACTTTCTCTTTGTGGCCGCGCAGCGTGTCGACATTGACAGTGAGCGCGCCAAAGTCGATGCCTGCCGCTGACAGGTGCGACACCTCGTCGATCACTGCGGCCACGTGCAGCAAGGCTTTGCTGGGGATGCAGCCCACGTTCAGGCACACGCCGCCGAGTTGGGCGTAGCGCTCGACCAGCACCACCTTGAGGCCCAGGTCGGCCGCGCGGAAGGCGGCGCTGTAGCCGCCGGGGCCACCGCCGAGCACGAGCAGGTCGCACTCCAGATCGGCACTGCCGGTGAAGCCGGACGCTTCTGTTTTGATAGCTTCAGGAGCTTGTACAGCAAGCGGATGGGCCTGTTTTGGCTCTGAAACTGCGGGTGCAGGCGCACCGGCAGCTGCTGCGTCGGCGGTTTCCAGCGTCAGCAGCACGCTACCCTCGGCGATCTTGTCGCCGAGCTTGACGCGCACCTCGCGCACCACGCCAGCGTGGCTGGAGGGGATTTCCATCGAGGCCTTGTCGGACTCGACGGTCACGAGGCTCTGTTCGACCTTGATGGTGTCACCCGGCTGGACCATCACCTCGATGACGGCCACCTCGGCAAAGTCGCCGATGTCGGGCACCTTGATATCGATTGTTGCCATGTGCGTTGCCCTTTCGTTACATCACGATGCGGCGGAAGTCCGCCAGCAGCGAGGCAAAGTACACGTTGAAGCGTGCGGCGCTGGCGCCGTCGATCACGCGGTGGTCCCAGCTCAGGCTGAGCGGCAGCATGAGGCGCGGTGCGAACTGTGTGCCGTCCCATTGGGGCTCCAGGCTGCTCTTGCACACGCCCATGATGGCCACCTCAGGCGCGTTGATGATGGGCGTGAAGTAACGCCCACCAATGCCGCCCAGCGAGCTGATGGAGAAGCACCCGCCGGTCATGTCGGCCGGGCCCAGCTTGCCGTCGCGCGCTTTCTTGGCCAGGTCGCCCATCTCCTGGCTGATCTGGACGATGCCCTTCTGGTCGGCGTCGCGGATCACGGGCACGACCAGACCGTTGGGCGTATCGGCCGCAAAGCCGATGTGGAAGTAGTTCTTCATCACCAGCTGGTCGCCGTCGAGCGAGCTGTTGAAGTCGGGAAACTTCTTGAGCGCAGCCACGGCGGCCTTGATCATGAAGGCGAGCATGGTGACCTTGACGCCACTCTTTTCGTTCTCTTGGTTGAACTGCACGCGGAAGGCTTCGAGGTCGGTGATGTCGGCATCGTCGTGGTTGGTGACGTGCGGGATGACCACCCAGTTGCGGTGCAGGTTGGCACCGCTGATTTTCTTGATGCGCGAGAGGTCTTTGCGCTCCACGGGGCCGAACTTGGTGAAGTCGACCTTGGGCCAGGGCAGCAGGTTCAGGCCCTCGCCCGAGCCGCCGCTACTGGCGGCGGGTGCCTTGGCTGCCTGCGCCTTGGTTTGCGTGGCGCCGCCCATCACCGCCTTGGTGAAACCCTGGATGTCGTCTTGCGTGATGCGACCCTTGGGGCCAGTGCCCCTGACTTCGTGGAGCGGCACACCGAGTTCGCGGGCGAATTTGCGCACCGAGGGGCTGGCGTGTGGCAGGCCGGCAGCGGGCGTGCCGGGCTGGTGCGCGGGCACGGAGGCAGAGGCGATAGCGGTTGCGGGGGGCGCAGCCGCTGCCACAGCGGCGGCAGGAACTGGCGCTGCTGATGCGGCCGGTGCGGCTGGAGCAACCGCCGCTGGTGCATTGCCCGCCGAGCCTTCCAGCACGGCCACAAGGTCGCCGATGTTGACGGTGTCGCCGATCTTGACCTTGAGTTCCTTGATCACGCCCGCAGCGGGCGAAGGGATCTCCATGGATGCCTTGTCGGATTCGACCGTGAAGAGCGATTGCTCCAGCTTGACCGTGTCGCCGGGCTTGACCAGCAGCTCGATCACGGCCACGTCCTTGAAGTCGCCGATGTCGGGCACGCGCACTTCGATGGGGCCGACAGGCGCCGCTGCGTCGGGCGCCGGTGCAGCAACGGGAGCGGCGCTGGGCGTCGGTGTTTTTGCTATTTTTTCAATAGCTGCTTGCGCTTGCTGCGATTGGGCTGGTGTTGAATTTGATTCAGAAACAGCACCAACCACTTCGAGCGTGAGCACCACCGAGCCTTGCTTGACCTTGTCGCCGACCTGCACCCGCAGGTCCTTGACCACGCCCGCATGGCTGGAGGGAATCTCCATGGATGCCTTATCGGACTCGACCGTGATCAGCGATTGCTCGGCCTTGACGGTGTCGCCGGGCTTGACCAGCAACTCGATCACGCCGACTTCGTCGAAGTCACCGATGTCCGGAACTTGGATTTCTACCAATGCCATTGTTGTCTCCAGTTGGTTCGGTTTACGCGTACAGCGGGTTGACCTTGTCGGCCTGGATGTTGTACTTGGCAATGGCCTCGGCCACCTTGGTGGCGGGCAGCACACCGTCTTCGCTCAGCGCCTTGAGGGCGGCCACCACGATGTAGTGGCGGTTGACCTCGAAGTGCTCGCGCAGCTTGCTGCGGAAGTCGCTTCGGCCAAAACCGTCGGTGCCCAGCACCTTGTAGGTGCGGCCCTTCGGGATGAACGGACGGATCTGCTCGGCATAGGCCTTCATGTAGTCGGTGGATGCCACTACCGGGCCGGTGTTGGTGCCCAGCTGTTGCGCCACGAAGGGCACGCGCGGGGTTTCCAGCGGGTGCAGCAGGTTCCAGCGCTCGGCGTCCTGGCCTTCGCGGGTGAGCTCGTTGAAGCTGGGGCAGCTCCACACGTCGGCCTGAATGCCCCAGTCGGCAGCCAGCAGGGTTTGGGCGGCGATGGATTCGCGCAGGATGGTGCCCGAGCCCAGCAGCTGCACGCGCTTTTCACTGGCGCCGGAGGTGCCCTGCGGTGGCACGGCGCCGGGCTTGCACATATACATGCCCTTGATGATCTGCTCTTCGGTGCCCGCCGTGAGGCCGGGCATGGGGTAGTTCTCGTTGAGCAGCGTGATGTAGTAGAAAACGTTCTCCTGCTGCTCGACCATGCGCTTCATGCCGTGGTGCATGATCACCGCCACTTCGTGGGCGAAGGTGGGGTCGTAGGTCACGCAGTTGGGGATGGTGTTGGCCAGGATGTGGCTGTGGCCATCTTCGTGTTGCAGGCCTTCGCCGTTGAGCGTGGTGCGGCCCGACGTGCCGCCCAGCAAAAAGCCGCGCGCCTGCATGTCACCCGCTGCCCAGGCCAGGTCGCCAATGCGCTGAAAGCCGAACATCGAGTAGTACACGTAGAACGGCACCATGATGCGGTTGTTGGTGCTGTAGCTGGTGGCCGCGGCAATCCAGCTGGCCATGCCGCCGGCTTCGTTGATGCCCTCTTGCAAAATCTGGCCGGCCTTGTCTTCGCGGTAATACATCACCTGGTCGCGATCGACCGGGGTGTAGAGCTGGCCCTTGGGGTTGTAGATGCCGATCTGGCGGAACAGCCCTTCCATGCCGAAGGTGCGGGCCTCGTCCACCAGGATGGGCACCACGCGCGGTCCCAGGGCCTGGTCGCGCAGCAGCTGGGTGACAAAGCGCACATAGGCCTGCGTGGTGCTGATCTCGCGGCCCTCGGCCGTGGGCTCCAGGATGGCCTTGAAGGTTTCGATGGCGGGCACGGTGAAGTGCTCGTCGGCCTTGACGCGGCGCTTGGGCAGGTAACCGCCCAGTGCCTTGCGGCGCTCGTGCAGGTATTTGATTTCCGGCGTGTCGTCGGCAGGCTTGTAATAAGGAATCTTGTGCAGCTCGCTGTCCGGGATCGGGATGTTGAACCGGTCCCGGATGTACTTGATGTCCTCATCACTGAGCTTCTTGGTCTGGTGCACAGTGTTTTTGCCTTCACCGGCCTTGCCCATGCCGTAGCCCTTGACGGTCTTGATGAGCAGCACCGTGGGCTGCCCCTTGTGCTCGTTGGCTGCATGAAAAGCGGCGTAAACCTTGGTGGGCTCATGGCCGCCCCGGCGCAGCTCGAACACTTCCTCGTCGGTCATGTGCTCGACAAGTTGCAGCGTCTCGGGGTATTTGCCAAAGAAGTTCTTGCGCACGAAGGCACCGTCGTTGGCCTTCATGGCCTGGTAGTCGCCGTCCAGCGTCTCCATCATCAGCTGTTTGAGCTTGCCGGTCTTGTCCCGGGCCAGCAGCGCATCCCAGCCAGCGCCCCACAGCAGCTTGATGACGTTCCAGCCGCTGCCACGGAACTCGCCTTCGAGCTCTTGCACGATCTTACCGTTGCCGCGCACCGGACCGTCCAGGCGCTGCAGGTTGCAGTTGACCACGAAGATCAGGTTGTCGAGGTTTTCGCGCGCGGCCAGGCCAATGGCGCCCAGCGATTCGGGCTCGTCCATTTCGCCGTCGCCACAGAACACCCAGACTTTCCGGTTTTCGGTGTTGGCAATGCCCCGGGCGTGCAGATACTTGAGAAAACGCGCCTGGTAAATGGCCATCAGCGGGCCCAGCCCCATCGACACGGTGGGGAACTGCCAGAACTCAGGCATCAGCTTGGGGTGCGGGTAACTCGATAGCCCCTTGCCGTCCACTTCCTGGCGGAAGCTGTCGAGCTGCTCTTCGGTCAGACGGCCTTCAAGGAAGGCGCGGGCATAGATGCCGGGCGAGCTGTGGCCCTGAATGTAGAGCAGGTCGCCGCCGTGGCCCTCGCTCTCGGCGTGCCAGAAATGGTTGAAGCCTGCCCCAAACATGCTGGCCACTGAGGCGAACGAGCCGATGTGGCCACCCAGATCACCGCCGTCGGCCGGGTCCAGCCGGTTGGCGCGCACCACCATGGCCATGGCGTTCCAGCGCATGTAGGCGCGCAGGCGCTTTTCGATGGCGATGTTGCCGGCGCAGTGGGCCTCCTGCTCGGGCTCGATGGTGTTCACGTAACCCGTATTGCCCGAGAACGGCATGTCAATGCTGCTCTGGCGGGCATGTTCGAGCAATTGTTCGATCAGGAAATGGGCGCGCTCAGCACCTTCCTTGTCGATGACTGCGGACAGCGCATCCATCCACTCACGGGTTTCTTGCTGATCGGTGTCGGTCGCGGGCGCGGCGCCGTTTCCGGCCTGGGGGTCGGGCTGAGCTGACATGCTTGTCTCCTGTGTGTAAGGGTGCAATTTAGTACGTTGCCCGAAGTTTCGCATATTTTTCTTTAATTTCAAATTGTGCTTATACATTCCGCATAATGGAATTTACGTGCCAACAACCACAACCCCCGCAGACCCAAAGCCCCGGCCTGCCCCTCTACACTTGGCACCTATGAACACCACCCCCATCACGGACCAAACCACGCCGGCAGCCCCCCTGGCCACCCCCGCGCACTGGTGGCGTTCGTGGTGGCGCAACCTCTCGCCGGCCCGGCAAGACCGTTTTGCTGCACTGGCACCGCTGGCTGCCGTGCTGCTGTTCATGGCGGCCATCGTGGCGGCTTTCTGGTATTTGCGGGCAGAGGAGGTCGAACGCGAACACGAAGCCCTCAAGCGCGATGTGGAATACGCCCAGCAGCGCGTGCGCCTGCGGCTGCTGGAGCGCCAGGAACAACTGATGCGCGTCGCGCGCGATTTGTCCAACCAGGAAGTGGATCGCGCAGGTTTTGTGAGCCAGGCCGAATCCCTGATCAGCCAGCACCCCGAATTGCAGGCCATCACCTGGATCGATGAAAAAAAACGCATCCGCGCCAGCCATGCCGCTCCCACGCTGGGCAGCAGCGAGTTGCGCGTGGCCGGCGAAGTGCTGACCCCTGGCGACACCGCAGACACCTTTGAGCTGGCACGCGACCTTCAGCAACCCGTGTATTCGCAGCCCACCGCAACCCAGGGCGACTCCGCGCCGCTGCTGCAATTGCAGGTGCCCCTGAGCCACCAGGGCAAATTCAGTGGCGTGGTGCTGGGGGAATATTCCATCGACAGCCTGTTGCGCTATGGCACGCCCACCGAAGTGCTGGCACGTTATGCCGTCACGCTGCTCGATGGCAACAACCAGTTGCTGGCCGGCACGCCGCTGGGCCCTCGCGACTCCAGCATTCCGGTGTTGCCCTGGCGCCAACGCGCGAACCAGTACGAAGTGCCCGTCTCGCCGGTGGGCAACGGACTGGTGCTGCGGGCGCAGGCCTACCGCACGTCCCTCGGTGTGGTGGGCAGCGGCCTGTTCTGGCTGGTGGGCACGCTCAGCGCCATGACGGCCTGGATGCTGATAGCCACCTGGCGCCACACCCGCCGGCGCATGCAGGCCCAGCAAGCGCTGGTGGCCGAAACCAACTTTCGCCGGGCCATGGAAAATTCTGTGCTCACCGGCATGCGCGCGCTTGATCTGGAGGGGCGCATCACCTATGTCAATGCGGCTTTTTGCCAGATGACCGGCTGGAGCGAGTCCGAACTGGTGGGCCTGACACCCCCTTTCCCCTACTGGCCCGAATCCGACTATGAAACGCTGTACGCCAAGCTGCGCGAAGAGATCAGCGGCAAGACCGTGCCCGGCGGGTTTCATGTGCGCGTGCGGCGCAAGAGCGGCACCCAGTTTGATGCGCGGCTGTATGTGTCTCCGCTGATCGACGCCCACGGCCAGCAAACCGGCTGGATGACGTCCATGACCGACATCACCGAGCCCAACCGCATTCGCGAGCAGCTGACAGCCTCACATGAGCGCTTCACCATCGTGCTCGAATCGCTGGACGCCTCGGTTTCGGTGGCGCCGCTGGGCAGCCAGGAATTGCTGTTTGCCAACAAGCTCTACCGCCAGTGGTTTGGCTCGCAAACCGTTGGACATTTGCAGCTGGTGGCCCAGGCGGGCGTGCTGCCGGCCTCCGACAGCAACCCCACGGGCATGGACGACGAGGACGGGCTGATGGGCTTGCCCACTGACTCCCTGACCAGCGCGCGCGCCGAGAACGCCGAAATCTACCTGCCCGAGCTGGGCAAATGGCTGGAAGTGCGCTCTCGCTACCTCAACTGGGTGGACGGCCGCCTGGCCCAGATGGTGATTGCCACCGACATCACGCCGCGCCGCCTGGCCGAAGAGCAGTCGGCCCGGCAGGCCGAGCGGGCCCAGTCGGTCAGCCGCCTGATCACCATGGGCGAGATGGCGTCGAGCGTGGCGCACGAGCTCAACCAGCCCCTGACGGCCATCAGCAACTACTGCAGTGGCATGGTTTCGCGCATCCAGAGCGGCCAGATCACCGAAGAAGCCCTGCTCACCGCCCTGCAAAAAACTGCGCACCAGGCCCAGCGCGCGGGCCAGATCATCCAGCGCATCCGGGCTTTTGTGAAAAAAAGCGAACCCAATCGTGCACTGGCCGATGTGCACTCGATGGTGGACGAGGCCGTCGAGCTGGCCGACATCGAGCTGCGCCGCCACAACGTGCGCCTGACCCACTACGTGGCGGCGCGACTGCCGCCGGTGATGGCGGACACCATCCTGATTGAGCAGGTGCTCGTCAATCTCATGAAAAACGGGGCCGAGGCGATCCAGATGGCCAACCGCCCCACTTCGGGCCGCAGCGTGGAACTGCGCGTGGTGCCCAAGCACATCGAAGACCGCGAAGTGGTGGAGTTTTCGGTGCAGGACACCGGCAAAGGACTGGCGCCCGAAGTGCTCGAACGCCTGTTTGAAGCCTTTTTCTCCACCAAGGAAGAAGGCATGGGCATGGGCCTGAACCTGTGCCGCAGCATCGTCGAATCGCACCACGGCCGGATGCAGGCCGAGAACCTCTACAATGGTTCCGAGGTCATAGGCTGCCGGTTCTCCTTCTGGCTTCCGCTTGCCAAGCCTGTGGATGCCACTACAAATTCTGTAGCAAACGCACAACCCCCAAGGACAATTGCATGAGTTTGATTCCGAAAAAAGGCACCGTTTACGTGGTGGATGACGACGAGGCGGTTCGCGACTCGCTTCAGTGGCTGCTGGAGGGCAAGGACTACCGGGTACGCTGCTTTGATTCGGCCGAAACCTTCCTCTCGCGCTACGACCCGCGTGAGGTGGCCTGCCTGATCGTCGACATCCGCATGGGCGGCATGACCGGGCTGGAGCTGCAGGACCGCCTGATCGAGCGCAAGTCGCCCCTGCCCATCGTGTTCATCACCGGCCATGGCGATGTTCCGATGGCCGTCAACACCATGAAAAAAGGCGCGCTCGACTTCATTCAGAAGCCTTTTGATGAAGAAGAGCTTGTCGGGCTGGTCGAACGCATGCTCGACCACGCCCGCGAAGCCTTTGCCGGCTTCCAGCAGGCGGCCAGCCGCGACGCGCTGCTCTCCAAGCTCACGGGCCGCGAATCCCAGGTACTTGAGCGCATCGTCGCCGGCCGTCTGAACAAGCAGATCGCCGATGACCTGGGCATCAGCATCAAGACCGTGGAGGCGCACCGCGCCAACATCATGGAAAAGCTCAACGCCAACACGGTGGCCGATCTGCTCAAGATCGCCTTGGGCCAGAGCGCCCCCAAAACCTGATTGCTCATTAATTGATAGCTACTAGCGCTTATCCATAAAGCGCTACAGGCCATTTTGACTTGTATTTTTTGATATGACCGCACAACTCATAGACGGCAACGCCCTGTCCCGCCAACTACGCACCGAAGTCGCCCAGCGCGCTGCAGCCCTCAAAGCACGGGGCACCACGCCCGGCCTCGCTGTAGTACTGGTCGGCGACAACCCGGCGTCGCAGGTTTATGTGCGCAACAAGGTCAAGGCGTGCGAAGACAGTGGCCTGCATTCGGTGCTGGAAAAATACGAAGCCGGCATGACCGAAGCCGCGCTGCTGGCGCGCGTGCAGGCACTCAACAACGACCCCGCCATCCACGGCATCCTCGTGCAGCTGCCCCTGCCCAAGCACATCGACGCGCAAAAAGTCATCGAGGCCATCTCGCCCGCCAAGGACGTGGACGGTTTTCACATCGCCAGCGCCGGGGCGCTGATGACCGGTATGCCCGGTTTCTGGCCCTGCACGCCCTATGGCTGCATGAAGATGCTGGAGTCGCTCAATGACGGCAAGGGCTACGACCTCCGGGGCAAGCACGCGGTGGTCATTGGACGCAGCAACATCGTGGGCAAGCCCATGGCGCTGATGCTGCTGCAAAAAGATGCCACCGTCACCGTCTGCCATTCGCGGACAGCCGACCTCAAGGCCCAGACGCTGCAGGCCGATGTGATCGTCGCCGCCGTGGGCAAGCGCAACGTGCTGACTGCCGACATGGTCAAGCCCGGCGCCGTGGTGATCGACGTGGGCATGAACCGCAACGACGAAGGCAAGCTGTGCGGTGATGTGGATTTCGAGGGCGTGAAAAACGTGGCCGGCTGGATCACCCCTGTCCCCGGAGGGGTGGGGCCCATGACCATTACCATGCTGCTGGTCAACACCCTTGAAGCCGCCGAGCGCGCTGCGGGTGCATGACACCTGTCGAGCGCTGATTGCCAATTGCCGCCCACTTATCGCCGTTTCGCAACTTGAACCCGCGCCCCCAGGCGCCATCTACCACCGCATGAGCAACGCCCTCCTCGACTTCTCCGACCTTCCCCAGTTTGACCGGATCACGCCCGCTGACGTTGCCCCTGCGATGGACGCGTTGCTGGAGAAGGCCAGCGCGGCCCTTGAAACGGTCACGGCCGCCGATTTTCCGGCCCGCTGGGACGCCATTGCAAAGGTGCTGGATGTCGCCACAGAACATCTGGGCACGGCCTGGGGGGCCGTCAGTCATCTGAACAGCGTGGCCGACACCCCAGAGTTGCGCGCCGCCTACAACGCGGCGTTGCCCCGGGTCACCGAGTTCTGGACCCGCCTCGGAGCCGATGAGCGCCTGTACGCCAAGTACAAGGCCATCGACCCTGCCAGTCTGACCCCTGAGCAGCGCCAGGCCCACAAAAACGCCGTGCGCAACTTCGTCCTGAGCGGCGCCGAACTCACGGGGGCCGCCAAGGAGCGTTTCGCCGAGATCCAGGAGCGGCAGGCCGAGTTGAGCCAGAAATTCAGCGAAAACGCGCTCGACGCCACTGACGCCTTTGCCTACTACGCCACGGCCGAAGAACTGGATGGTGTGCCCGCTGACGTGCAGCAAACGGCGCTGGCTGCTGCCCAGGCCGAAGGCAAAAGCGGCTACAAGCTCACGCTGAAGATGCCTTGCTATCTGCCGGTGATGCAGTTCGCCACCCGCAGCGCACTGCGCGAAACCATGTACCGCGCCTACGTCACGCGTGCCTCTGACCAGGCCGAAGGCGACGCCCGGCGCTTTGACAACTCGGCGCTCATCGGTGAAATCCTGGTGCTGCGCCGCGAAGAAGCCCGGCTCCTTGGTTACGACAACTTCGGACAGGTGTCTGTAGTGCCCAAGATGGCCCAGTCGCCCGAAGAAGTGGTCACCTTCCTGCGCGATCTGGCGCGCCGCGCCCGTCCCTACGCCGAAAAAGACGTGGCCGATCTGCGCGATTTCGCAGCCAGCCAGCTGGGCCTGCAGGATCCACAGGCATGGGACTGGCCCTATCTTGCCGAGAAGCTCAAGGAGGCGCGCTATGCCTTCAGCGAGCAGGAAGTCAAAAAGTTCTTCACGGCACCCAAGGTGTTGGCGGGTCTTTTCAAGATCATCGAAACACTGTTCGAGGTCAGCATCCGCCGCGACAGCGCCCCTGTATGGAACGCCGCCGTAGAGTTTTATCGCATCGAGCGCAACGGGCAGCTGGTGGGCCAGTTCTATCTCGACCAACCCGCCCGCACCGGCAAACGCGGTGGCGCCTGGATGGATGACGTGCGCACACGCTGGCTGCGGCCCGACACCGGCGTGCTCCAGACGCCCGTGGCGCATCTGGTGTGCAATTTTGCCGATGGCGTGGACGGCAAGCCACCGCTGCTCACGCACGACGACGTGATCACCCTGTTTCACGAGTTCGGCCACGGCTTGCACCACATGCTGACGCAGGTGAACGAGCGCGACGTGTCCGGCATTGGCGGTGTCGAGTGGGATGCGGTCGAGTTGCCCAGCCAGTTCATGGAGAACTTCTGCTGGGAATGGGACGTGCTGCGCAACATGACCGCCCACGTTGACACTGGCGAGCCGCTGCCGCGCGTGCTGTTCGACAAGATGACCGCCGCCAAGAATTTTCAGAGCGGTATGGCAACCCTGCGCCAGATCGAGTTTGCGCTGTTCGACATGCTGCTGCACACCGACCACGATCCTGCCCAGGACTTCATGCCCTTGCTGGCCGAGGTGCGCAGCGAAGTGTCGGTGATGCCACCGCCCTCCTTCAGCCGCACGGCCCACACCTTCAGCCATATTTTTGCCGGCGGCTATGCCGCAGGCTACTACAGCTACAAATGGGCAGAAGTGCTGAGCGCCGATGCCTATGCGGCCTTTGAAGAAACCGCCCTCAGCGACGGTTTACCCAGCACCGAAACGGGTCGCCGCTACCGCGAAGCCATCCTGGAAGTGGGTGGCAGCCGCCCTGCCATGGAATCCTTCAAGGCATTCCGCGGGCGCGAGCCCAATCTGGACGCCCTGCTCCGCCACCAAGGCATGGCAGACTAATCCCTCGGCCCATCATTCTTTTGTACCGACTCTGACTCACCAGGAGATTGACCCATGCGCAAGCCATTGTGTACCCCGTTGCTGGCCTCGTTGCTGTTGGCCCTGGCGGGTGTCGGCGCCCATGCCCAGGCCGTGTATCGGATTGTCGGCCCCGATGGAAAAGTAACCTTCTCCGACCGGGCACCAGACACCGCCGCCAAGCCTGCTCAAAGCACCACGTCGGGCACGGGTGCCACCGGTGCGGCCCTGCCCTATGAGCTGCAGCAAGTCGCCACGCGTTTCCCGGTCACGCTTTACACGGGCACTGACTGCACGCCATGCAACAACGCGCGCAATCTGCTGGTGGGGCGCGGTATTCCCTTTACCGAGCGCACGATCACCACCAATGAGGACATTGATGCGCTGCAACGGCTCAGCGGAGGCAACGGCCTGCCGTTCGGCACGATTGGCGGCCAGCAACTGGCCGGGTTCTCCGACAGCGAGTGGACCCAGTACCTGAACGCTGCGGGCTACCCCAAGCAATCGCAATTGCCCTCAAACTACCGCCGCCCGCCCGCCACACCGCTGGTGGCCGTCAAGGCCGCGCAACCTGCGGCGCCCACGGCACCCGAAAACAGGGCGCCTGCAGAGCGCCAGCGCCCCGCTCCTGCAACAGACGGGCCCACGCCCAGCAATCCGGCAGGTATCCGGTTCTAAGCCCTGCTGCTGAAGCCGGCATGTGCCGGCCAAGCGGGCTCGTGCGTCAGTAGGTGAAGGTCTTCACCACACCCTGCGCTGTACCCAGAAGGCAAGCCGATGCCTTCTGGTGCGCAAACACTCCCACCGTCACCACCCCCGGCCACTGATTCACTTCAGATTCGAACGCCAGTGGGTCGGCGATGGTAAGGCCCGTCACATCCAGAATTTGCTGCCCGTTGTCCGTGAGCAGTGGTTGTCCATCTTTCATGCGCACCCGCGCCGCGCCACCCAGCGCGGCAAATCGCCGCGTGATGTGATGCGCCGCCATGGGAATCACCTCGACTGGCAACGGAAAGCGGCCCAGGGCCGCCACCAGTTTGGACTCATCGACGATGCAGACAAAGCGGCTGGCCAGGGCGGCCACGATCTTTTCGCGTGTCAGTGCAGCGCCCCCCCCCTTGACCATATAGCCGTGGCCGTCGATCTCGTCGGCACCGTCGATATACACCGCCAGCGACTCCACCTCGTTGGCATCGAACACCGGGATTCCCAGCGCCTTGAGCCGCTCGGTGCTGGCCACCGAGCTGGACACCGCGCCCCGAATCTGGTCCTTCATGCCGGCCAGTGCATCGATGAATTTGTTGACCGTGGAGCCCGTTCCAACGCCCACAATGCCGCCAGGCACCACGTATTGCAGGGCCGCCTGGCCTACCAGGGCCTTGAGTTCGTCTTGGGTCAGAGGGTGTGAAGTCGTCATGGGGGAGAATCAGAGGGTAATTGTCGAATTATCCCTCCATGTCCCTGATCCCCTACGCACTCACCCGCCCCCTTCTTTTTGGCATGGATGCCGAAGCTGCCCACGAACTCACCATGGACATGCTGGCGCGCGGACAGCGCACGCCGCTGCAGTGGGCCTGGTGCAATGAGACGGTGGATGACCCCATCGAGCTGGCCGGACTGACCTTTCCCAACCGCGTGGGCCTGGCTGCAGGCCTGGACAAAAATGCCCGCTGCATCGACGCACTGGGTGCGATGGGCTTCGGGTTTGTCGAGGTAGGCACCGTCACTCCCAAGGCACAACCGGGGAATCCCAAACCGCGCATGTTCCGCCTACCCGAGGCACGGGCACTGATCAACCGTCTGGGCTTCAACAACGATGGCCTGGACGCATTTCTCCGCAACGTGCAACAGGCACGCTTTCGCACGCTCCCGCGCAAGCACCCCATGCTGCTGGGCCTGAATATTGGAAAAAACGCCAGCACACCCATCGAAAACGCCACCAGCGATTACCTGACCTGTCTGGAGGGCGTGTATCCGCACGCGGACTACGTCACGGTGAATATCAGTTCACCGAACACGCAAAACCTGCGCGCACTGCAAAGTGACGCAGCACTCGACAGCCTGCTGGGCGCCATTGCCGAGCGCCGTGAAGCCCTGACCGAGCAATACAGCCAGACTGATGGCAGGGGCGCAACAAAGCCCCGCTGGGTTCCCATCTTCGTCAAGATCGCCCCCGATCTTGACGAAGCGCAGGTGTCGGTGATTGCGGCCACCCTTCAACGCCACGGCATGGATGGCGTTGTCGCAACCAACACCACAATCAGTCGGGAAGCCGTCAAAGGAATGCCCCATGCCAGTGAAATGGGCGGGCTCAGCGGTGCACCAGTGCTCGAATCCAGCAACCAGGTCATCCGGCAGCTTCGCTCAGCGCTGGGAAGCCGATTTCCGATCATCGGAGTGGGCGGCATCATGAGTGCAGAAGATGCACTGAGCAAGATTCGTGCGGGAGCAGATGTGGTTCAAATCTACACCGGCCTGATTTACGAAGGCCCTTCGCTCGTCTCGAAAGCAGCACGCGCTATCAAGGCGATGGGCTGACAGGCGGCTTGACCAGCAGCATCATGCGGATAGACGAAGCCATCACTGGCTCCGTCTTTTGGGTCAGCGCCGCAGGCGCATCACGAGAGGTAACACGACCCCCGCCCACCGGATCAGTCGGCGTGGGCCGGCTGCAATCGCTACGCCTGCCAGGGCGGCCACGGCGGCAGGATGTTGGCGGGTAAAGGCAATTGCGCGTGCCAGCAGCGGCGCATCTGCGTCGTCCCCCGCCGATACCTCGGCCAGGGCCTGGGACTGGATTCGGGCGGCGCGGCGCGCACGCAAGCGCTCCCGCTGCACGGCAATGCGTTCCAGCACCCGTTGTTGTGCCTGTGTTGCGTGTACAGGCAATGCCTGTTCAGAAGAACTCACAAGCGCTCCTTGATATCACGCCAGTCTTGCGACAATTCGCGCCGAGTGAGGGCAAAGCCACTGCCTGTGCTGCGCGCCACCGAAACGAGTTTGATGATGGCTGCGCACCAGGCCACCAGCCATACGCCAGCGACCACCCAAGCGACCATCACGCGGTGCGGCGTGTCCCAGAACTGCACCAGTATGGCGATCGACACCAGCACCAGGGTCACTACAGTAAGCCCGGTTACAGCAATCAACAGCACCAGCAGTTGTTGCAGGCGCTGCTTTTGGTCGAGCCACTCGAGGCGCGCCAGTTCCAGCCGGTCTTCAGCGGCTATGGCACCTTCAATGACATTCGCACGCCACCGCGCCACAAAGGCTTCAAGCCCAAGCAAGGAAAGCCAGTTCATACAAACCCTCCCTGCAACGGTGCGATGACCTGACAACGATCAGCGGCGCGCAAGCAAAAAGCCTACCAAAGCCCCTACCGCCAGCGCTGCGCTGGCTACGCGCCAAGGCTCATCATGTGCATAACGATCGGCAGCAAGTGCCGCATCCTTGGCCTGGCGGGCAGCTTCCTGTGCGGCGCGCACTGCCGATTCACGCACCGAATGCATGCCGTCATCCAGACGCTGGCGAAGCACCTTGATCTCGGGAAAGGCGTCCAGATCCCTGCTGGCCAACAAGCCGCGCAGATCGGAAACCAGTTTTTCGAGTTCGCCCTGGGTGGTGGTGGTGTCAGAAGCAGTCATACATCCCTTTCATTGCAATAAGTGAGCAGCCATGCAGCACAGATGTTGCGCCGGCATAAGGACCATCTTAGCGACATGCCCAAAAACCTTTCATATCGCTTGGTCGCAAAACGTTACCAACAGACAAAACCTTAACGCAGGTCAAACCAAGTGACGCACATGGTCAGCGATGGCCAGTGCGCTGGTGAGGCCCGGAGACTCGATGCCAAAAAGATTCACCAGCCCTGGCACGCCATGGTCTCGCGGCCCCTGGATCAGAAAGTCCGCCGCGGGCGCACTGGCGCCATGAATCTTGGGGCGGATACCGGCATAGCCCGGCGCCAGCGCTCCGTCGCGCAAGTCAGGCCAGTATTTGCGTACTTCGGCGTAAAAGGCGTCACCCCGCGCCGGGTCGACCAGCAGGTCATCGGCCGAATCCACCCATTGCACATCCGGACCGAACTTGGCCTGCCCACCCAGATCCAGCGTCAGGTGTACCCCCAGGCCTGCCGCCTCTGGCACCGGGTAGATCAGGTGGCTAAAGGGGGCCTTTCCAGTCAGCGTGAAGTAACCGCCCTTGGCGAAGTGCGCTGCAGGAACATGGCGTGCGTCGAGCCCGGAGAACTGCCGGGCCAGGGACGGCGCATGCAACCCCGCGGCATTGACCACCGTGCGGGCTTGCAGCCGCGTGCCATCCTTAGCTTCTAGAAAAATAGCATCTTGCGCACACTTGGCAAGGGCTAGAGGCGAATTTAATGCCACAAGCCCCCCGGCATGCTCCAGATCGCCTTGCAGTGCAAGCATGAGCGCATGGCTGTCCACGATCCCCGTGCTGGGCGAATGCAGGGCCGCCACGCATTCAAGGGCAGGCTCCAGCGCCCGGGCGACATCGCGTTCGAGCCACTGCAGGTCCAGAACACCGTTTGCAACGGCACGCGCCTGAATCGACCGAAGGCCTTCCAGCTGCTCCGTCGAAGTGGCCACCAGCAGCTTGCCGCAACGGCGATGCGGCACGCCGTGGGCGGCGCAATAGGCGTACAAAAGATCACGGCCCTGAACGCACAGGCGAGCCTTGAGCGAGCCCGTGGGGTAATACAACCCGGCATGAATGACTTCGCTGTTGCGCGAACTGGTGCCCGTGCCAATGGCGTCCGCCGCCTCCAGCACCATCACCTCCCGCCCTTGCAGCGCCAGCGTGCGGGCCACGGCAAGGCCCACAACGCCCGCCCCCACCACTACGCAATCGACCTGGTCTGTCATCTTTGTGGTCCTTTGTTCAAGACAAGCAGCCTACTTTAAAGGCTGGCGCAGGGCGCTTTTGAAAAGCGACTCCCCAAAATTGTCACCCCCAACGGCTGCAACATCGAAAGCTCGCACGCAGCGGGTTGGCGCAGGCCACCACAGCCAGCACCGGCATTGCCTGAATGCGCATGTGCACCGAAGCCGGTCAAGATATTGTCTGTGTGCCCGATGGGGACGAGCCAAAGAAAAAGGGCCTGACATTTCTGCCAAGCCCTTGATTTCATTCGAAAAACTGGTGGGTGATACATGGATCGAACATGTGACCCCTGCCGTGTGAAGGCAGTGCTCTACCGCTGAGCTAATCACCCGTCGCACACCCCATTACAGGAATTGCGATGCTGTCAACAGACTTGGTGGGTGATACATGGATCGAACATGTGACCCCTGCCGTGTGAAGGCAGTGCTCTACCGCTGAGCTAATCACCCTTGTCGCTGTGACAGCCTTCAATTATGGCACAGCTTTTCAGACTGTCTGAGCGGATCGCCAAATTGTTTTGCCACCACTGGCCTTGTCGATCTGTGTCAAGACTTCACTGTGGGCCTGGGCTTCCTGCTCGCTGGCCTGGATCACGGCCAGGGTGAAGCTGCGCAGGTCGATCGGAACAAAATCGGCACAACCGCCGCCTTCCTGCGCATCGTCGATGATCAAGAGTGCATCCTGGCCCCGCGTGAGGTTGATGTACACGTCGGCAAGCAGCTCGGCATCGAGCAAGGCGCCGTGCAGCGTGCGACTGGAGTTGTCCACGCCCAAGCGGTCACACAACGCGTCAAGCGAATTGCGCTTGCCGGGATAGAGTTCCTTGGCCATGGCCAGGGTGTCGGTAATGCTGTCCACAAAGCTGCGAAACGCGGGGCGCCCCACCAGTTCCAGCTCCTTGTTCAGGAAGCTCACGTCAAACGCCGCGTTGTGGATGATGATCTCGGCGCCCTGCAGATAATCAAGCAACTCGTCCGCCACGGCTGCAAACTTGGGCTTGTCCTTCAGGAACTCGTTGCTGATGCCGTGCACCCTTAGCGCGTCCTCGTGGCTGTCGCGCTCAGGGTTCAGGTAAAAATGCTTGTTGTTGCCCGTGAGCTTGCGTGCCACGAGCTCCACGCAGCCAATTTCAATGATGCGGTCGCCCCCTTCGGCGGACAGACCGGTGGTTTCCGTATCGAGAACTATCTGGCGTGACATCAGGCCTCCCGAGGTGCGCGCGCTGCGCGGCGCTGGGCATTCATGCGGCGCTGCCAATGAGCACGGTGCATTTCAGTGGTTTTCCTTGGCATGGTTGATGGAATATTTGGGAATCTCCACCACCAAGTCTTTCTGCGCGATGATCGCCTGGCACGAGAGGCGCGACTGGGGTTCCAGCCCCCAGGCGCGGTCGAGCAAATCCTCTTCTTCTTCCTCAGCCTCGTTGAGCGAGTCGATGCCCGCGCGCACAATGACGTGGCAGGTGGTGCACGCACAGCTCATGTCGCAGGCATGCTCGATGTTGATGTGGTTTTCCAGCAGCGCTTCGCAGATGGACGTGCCCGCAGGTGCATTGATCTCGGCGCCAGAGGGGCAATATTCAGGATGGGGCAGTATCTTGATGACGGGCATGGCGTCGCTTTTATAGACAGGTCTTGCACAACCGGTGCCGCATCCCCACGGGATACTTCGCCAAAATCAGCGACTGGACACCTGCGTTGATGCAGACCATGGTGGGTTAAAGGGTTTGTACGTTTTTTTCCGGCCAGGGCCTGCCGAATGCCGCGGTTCATGCGCTGCGCGGCAAAGGCTTCTGTGCCCTTGGCAAGGGCCTGGGTGGCTGCTTCAATGACGGCAGCATCGTCGCAATCGCGCTGCGTGGCCAAAGCCGCCATCAAGGCATCGATATCGGCGCGCTCTGACGCAGACAACACGTCGCCATCGGAGTCAAGGGCGCTCTGGGTGGCAATCAGCATGCGATCGGCATCCACGCGCGCCTCCACCACGGCCCGTGCGTGCATGTCCTGCGCTGCGGTGGCAAAACCATCCTGCAGCATCCGGGCGATCTGGTCGTCCGACAGGCCGTAGGAAGGCTTCACATCAATCCGGGCCTCTACACCACTGCCCTGCTCTCTGGCATTCACGCTCAAAAGGCCATCGGCATCGACCGTGAAGGTAACGCGGATACGGGCCGCGCCTGCCGCCATGGGCGGGATGCCACGCAATTCAAACCGCGCAAGGCTGCGGCAATCCTGCACCAGATCGCGCTCACCCTGCACCACATGGATGGCCAGTGCCGTCTGGCCGTCCTTGTAGGTGGTGAAATCCTGCGCCTTGGCGGTGGGAATGGTTTCATTGCGGGCCACGATGCGCTCTACCAAGCCACCCATGGTCTCAATACCCAGCGAGAGGGGAATCACGTCGAGCAGTAACAAATCTCCCGCCGTGTTGTTGCCCGCCAGCTGGTTGGCCTGAATGGCGGCTCCCAGTGCAACCACCTCATCCGGGTTGAGATTGGTCAGGGGCTCCTTGCCAAAAAACTCGGCTGCCGCGCGCTGCACCTGGGGCATGCGGGTGGAGCCGCCCACCATGACTACGCCCTGCACGTCATCGCGCGCAAGCTTGGCATCGCGCATCACTCGGCGCACAGCGGCCATGGACCGCGCGGTCAACTCGGCGGTAACCGCTTCAAAATCTGATTTTCTTACATCAAAATGCACTCTTCCGCCCGTCAGATCAGCGGTAAGCGCTACCATTTCAGTAGCTGTCAATGCCTCTTTGCAGGCTCTGGCTGCCATGCGGATGGCGGCCTTGTCGTCGGGGGTGTCGGCGGTCAGACCCTGCTGCTGAAGCACCCAGTTGGCAAGCGCCGCGTCATAGTCGTCGCCGCCCAAAGCAGAATCGCCACCCGTAGCGATCACTTCAAAAACGCCTTGCGTCAGACGCAAAACCGAAATGTCGAAGGTTCCACCGCCCAGGTCGTAAACGGCATAGACGCCTTCGCTGGCGTTATCAAGGCCATAAGCAATGGCCGCCGCAGTGGGCTCATTGATCAGGCGCAGCAGATGGATTCCCGCCAGCTTGGCCGCATCCTTGGTGGCCTGGCGCTGGGCGTCATCGAAATAAGCCGGCACAGTAATGACCGCACCGTACAGATCGTCATTGAAGGTGTCTTCGGCGCGGTAACGCAGCGTGGCCAATATCTCGGCGCTGATTTCGACCGGTGACTTGATGCCATCCGCCGTCACCACACTGACCATGCCACCAGCGTTGTTGTCAGGGTTCTGGACGAATTCGTAGGGCAGTTCTTCTGCCTGCGCCACGTCCTGCAGGCCGCGGCCCATGAAGCGCTTGGCCGAGGCAATAGTGTTGCGGGCATCACTGGACTGTGCCGCCACCGCGTCGTAGCCAATCTGCCGCCCACCCTGCTCTAGGTAACGCACCACCGACGGCAATAGCACACGCCCTTCGCCATCGGGCAGGCACTCGGCCACGCCGTTGCGCACGGCGGCCACCAGTGAATGCGTGGTGCCCAAATCAATGCCAACCGCGATGCGCCGCTGGTGCGGATCCGGGGATTGCCCGGGTTCGGAAATCTGCAAAAGCGCCATGGAAATTCTGTATTCTGCGTAATGAAGCCCGCGCCCCGCGGAAAATGCCTCGAAAAGGGGTTGTGCCTCTATTGTCCCAGTTGATCCCGACGACGCTCGATATCGTCGGCCAATCGCGCAATGAACATGAGGGCTCTGACCTGCCGCGCGGCACCGGCGTAGTCTGTCTGCTGATCGAGCAATTGTCCGCACAGGGCCAGCGCTTCGCCACGCGCATGCTGCACACCCTCATCCAGGGCATCCAGCTCGACTGCCGACCGCGCTTCCTCCAGCGATTCGCGCCATTCCATCTGTTGGATCAAAAAGGCTGCCGGCATGGCCGTGTTGTCTTCGGCCTGAATGGGCGCGCCATGCAGTTCGCACAGGTAGGCGGCGCGGCGCATCGGGTCTTTCAGGCGCTGATAGGCCTCGTTGATGCGAACCGACCATTGCATGGCCACGCGCTGGGCTGCGGCCCCTTGTGCGGCAAATTTATCAGGGTGCGCCTCGCGCTGCAGCTCTTTCCAGCGTGCATCCAGTGCCGCCCGGTCCTGGGCGAAGCGTTGCGGCACGCCAAACAGTTCAAAATCGTCAGATTGCAGATTCATGCCCACACCAGGTCACACCGGATCAATAAAAAACCGCCAGCACAGAGCGCGATGGCGGTTGGATGGCAGCGCAGCAGAAGGCTTCAAACCCGAAAACTCTCTCCACAGCCACAGCGGTCCCGTTCATTGGGATTGTTGAACTTGAAGCCTTCATTCAGGCCTTCGCGCACAAAATCCAGCTCGGTACCGTCAATGTAGGCCAGGCTCTTGGGATCAATGAGCACCTTGACGCCGTGGTTCTCGAAAACGATGTCTTCCGGCTCGGAATCGTCCACATATTCGAGCTTGTATGCCAGTCCGGAGCATCCGGTGGTTTTTACCCCCAGGCGCACACCCAAACCCTTGCCGCGGCGCGCAAGGTAACGGGTGACGTGCCGGGCAGCCGCTTCAGTCAGCGTGATGGCCATGGTCAGACTGCAGCCACCGCGCTGTTGTGCTTGGCCTTGTAGTCGTTTACCGCCGCCTTGATGGCGTCTTCGGCCAGGATGGAGCAGTGGATTTTGACGGGCGGCAGGGCCAGCTCTTCGGCAATTTCGCTGTTTTTCAGCGCTGCCGCTTCGTCCAGCGTTTTGCCTTTCACCCATTCGGTCACAAGCGAGGACGAGGCAATGGCCGAACCGCAGCCGTAGGTCTTGAAGCGTGCGTCTTCAATCACCCCGGTTTCAGGGTTCACCTTGATCTGCAGCTTCATCACGTCGCCGCAAGCGGGTGCGCCCACCATGCCGGTGCCCACCGAATCATCACCTTTGTCGAACGAGCCCACATTGCGGGGGTTTTCGTAATGGTCAACCACTTTGTCTGAGTAAGCCATGATGTGTACCTCTTCAATTCTTCAGGGATTCAGTGTGCAGCCCATTGGATGGTGCTGATGTCGATGCCGTCCTTGTACATCTCCCACAAGGGACTGAGCTCACGCAATCGGGCCACGTTTTCACGGATGGTGCCAATGGCGTAATCGATCTCTTCTTCGGTGGTGAAACGGCCGATGGTCATGCGCAGGCTGCTGTGCGCCAGTTCGTCGCTGCGGCCCAGGGCGCGCAAGACATAGCTGGGTTCCAGGCTGGCAGAAGTGCAAGCCGAGCCCGACGACACGGCCAGGCCCTTGATACCCATGATCAGGGATTCGCCCTCGACGAAGTTGAAGCTCATGTTCAAGTTCTGCGGTACCCGACGCTCCAGGCTGCCATTGATAAACACCTGTTCGATGTCCTTCAAGCCATCCAGCAGGCGCTGCTGCAGCGCCTTGGCCTTGGCATTGCTCTCGGCCATTTCTTCCTTGGCGATGCGAAAGGCCTCGCCCATGCCCACGATCTGGTGCGTAGGCAGCGTGCCCGAGCGCATGCCGCGCTCATGGCCACCGCCGTGCATCTGCGCTTCCAGGCGCACACGGGGCTTGCGGCGCACAAACAAGGCGCCCACGCCCTTGGGGCCATAGGTCTTGTGGGCGGTCATGCTCATCAGATCAATGGGCAACACATTCATGTCGATCTCGACTCGGCCCGTAGCCTGCGCGGCATCCACGTGCAGCAGGATGCCTTTTTCGCGGCACAACGCACCAATGGCCGGAATGTCCTGGATCACGCCGATTTCGTTGTTCACGAACAGGATGCTGATCAGGATGGTGTCGGGACGAATGGCAGCCTTCAGGGCATTCATGTTCACCAGTCCATCTTCCTGGACATCCAGGTAAGTCACATCAAAGCCCTGGCGCTCCAGCTCGCGCATGGTGTCCAGCACGGCCTTGTGTTCGGTCTTGAGGGTGATGAGGTGCTTGCCCTTGCCCTGGTAGAAGTGGGCAGCGCCCTTCAAGGCCAGGTTGATGGACTCAGTGGCACCGCTGGTCCAGACGATTTCGCGGGGGTCTGCACCAATCAGATCGGCCACTTGCACACGCGCCTTCTCAACCGCCTCTTCAGCTTCCCAGCCCCAGGCGTGGCTGCGGGATGCCGGGTTGCCAAAGTGCTCGCGCAGCCATGGGATCATGGCATCCACAACGCGTGGATCGACCGGAGTGGTGGCGCCGTAATCGAGATAAATGGGGAAATGCGGGGTCATGTCCATGGCTGGCTCAGTAAAAGTATCTGGCTGGCAACAAAAAGCTATGCAATCAAAATCGTTCAGGGCGCGGCTGGCCCCAGGACCGAAACAGGTGGCAATCAGCTCAGGATTTTGCGAACACGTTACCCAGTGCAAAGACCGAGTTGGGTGCGTTCACGCGGATGGGCTTGACCACTGGTGTGGTCGAAATGGCGCGCCGTGCCATGGGCTTGTCCTCAATCTGAACTCCCTTGGCAAGCTGCTCGTCCACCAGTTTCTGCAGCGTGACGGAATCCAGAAATTCCACCATGCGCTGGTTGAGCGAAGCCCAAAGTTCGTGCGTCATGCAGCGTCCGGCTTCGCCCAGGCAATTTTCCTTGCCACCACACTGCGTGGCATCAATGGGCTCGTCCACCGACACAATGATGTCTGCCACCGTGATGTCACCGGCCTTGCGGGCCAGCGTGTAGCCGCCGCCTGGGCCACGGGTCGATTCGACGAGCTCGTGGCGACGCAGCTTGCCAAAGAGTTGCTCCAGGTACGACAGCGAAATCTGCTGCCGCTGGCTGATGGCCGCCAGCGTGACGGGACCATTGTTCTGGCGCAAAGCCAGGTCAATCATGGCGGTGACCGCAAAACGGCCTTTGGTTGTGAGACGCATCGCAAGCTCCTTGTCTAGGCTTGTTCGTTATAAATACTGCTGACACTGGCAAATGCACTGCGTCAGCACCGTCTCCGCCCCTTACCCCCGTTCAGCCTTCTGATGCGGGGCCCTTCATCGTTGGGCTCTGTTCTTGAGTGTTTTGTGAGAGTATAACACAAATCCCTATCGAATTTGTCGGGTTAAAAAACCAACAAGTCACTATTCCACTGTTTGGTTTTTCCACCTCGGGGTGACGGACATCAAAGAGCGATCGAATCGCTGCCATGCGCACCAAAGGCCTGATCCTTGAGTCGCGTCAATTGGTCTCGCACCCGCGCTGCCTGCTCGAACTCCAGATTGCGCGCATGCTCCAGCATGAGCTTTTCGAGCCGTTTGATCTCCCGCGCCACATCTTTCTCTGACATGTCTTCCACCTGCGCACGCTGCATGGCTTCCTGCTCCAGCCGCTCAGCATCTTTGCCCGCCTTCTCGCTGTAAACGCCGTCAATCAGGTCTCTTACCCGCTTGACAATGCTGCGCGGCGTGATTCCGTGGGCCTCGTTGTGTGCGATCTGCTTGATGCGTCGGCGTTCCGTCTCGCCCATGGCTTTTTTCATGGACTCGGTGATGCGATCTGCATACAGGATGGCGCGGCCGTTGAGATTGCGCGCCGCGCGGCCAATAGTCTGGATCAGGCTGCGCTCTGCACGCAGGAAGCCTTCCTTGTCCGCATCGAGGATGGCCACCAGCGACACCTCGGGAATGTCGAGCCCTTCGCGCAGCAGATTGATACCCACAAGCACATCAAACGCGCCCAGGCGCAGGTCACGAATGATCTCCACGCGCTCGACCGTGTCCACATCGCTGTGCAGGTAGCGCACCTTCACGCCGTTGTCGGTGAGGTAGTCGGTCAGCTGCTCGGCCATGCGCTTGGTGAGTGTGGTGATGAGTACTCGCTCGTGCTTTTCTGCGCGAATGCGTATTTCTTGAAGCACATCATCCACCTGGTGCGTGGCCGGGCGCACCTCGACCACCGGGTCCACCAGCCCTGTGGGCCGCACCACCTGGTCCACGATCTGGCCTGAGTGGGTCTTTTCGTAGTCTGCCGGTG
This sequence comes from Acidovorax sp. JHL-3, assembly GCF_000526295.1. Taxonomy (NCBI): domain Bacteria; kingdom Pseudomonadati; phylum Pseudomonadota; class Betaproteobacteria; order Burkholderiales; family Comamonadaceae; genus Acidovorax; species Acidovorax sp. JHL-3. Next base: position 2,547,214 of record NZ_JAFU01000001.1, on the reverse strand, counting down.
TGGCCGATACAAAAATGACCTGCCGCATGCGCTGCTCGAACTCCTCAAACTTCAGCGGCCGGTTGTCCAGCGCCGAAGGCAGGCGAAAACCATATTCGACCAGCGTGGTCTTGCGCGAGCGGTCGCCGCTGTACATGGCATTGAGCTGGCCAATCATCTGGTGGCTCTCGTCCAAGAACATGATCGCGTTCTTGGGCATGTAGTCGGTCAGCGTGCTGGGTGGATCGCCCGGCGCGGCGCCTGAGAGGTGGCGTGTGTAGTTTTCAATACCCTTGCAGTGCCCCACTTCGCTGAGCATTTCCAGATCAAACCGCGTGCGCTGCTCCAGGCGCTGGGCCTCCACCAGCTTGCCGTCGGCCACCAGTTGCTTCAGTCGTTCGGCCAGTTCTACCTTGATGGTCTCTACCGCCGCCAGCACCTTGTCGCGCGGCGTCACATAGTGGCTGCTGGGGTACACCGTAAAACGCGGAATCTTCTGCTTGACGCGGCCCGTGAGCGGGTCAAACAACTGCAGGCTCTCCACTTCGTCATCAAACAGCTCGATGCGGATGGCCAGCTCGGAATGCTCGGCCGGGAACACGTCGATAGTGTCGCCGCGCACCCGAAACTTGCCGCGCGAAAAATCGGCCTCGTTGCGCTGGTACTGCATGCGGATGAGCTGGGCGATCACGTCCCGCTGGCCCAGCTTGTCGCCGGTGCGCAGCGTCATCACCATGCGGTGGTAGCTTTCGGGCTCGCCAATACCGTAGATGGCCGACACTGTGGCCACAATCACCACATCGCGCCGCTCCATGAGGCTCTTGGTGCAACTGAGCCGCATCTGCTCGATGTGCTCGTTGATGGCGCTGTCTTTCTCAATGAACAGGTCGCGCTGGGGCACATAGGCCTCGGGCTGGTAGTAGTCGTAGTAGCTCACAAAGTACTCGACCGCGTTCTTGGGGAAGAACTCTCGAAATTCGCTGTACAGCTGCGCGGCCAGCGTCTTGTTGGGCGCAAAGATGATGGCCGGGCGCCCCATGCGGGCAATCACATTGGCCATGGTGAAGGTCTTACCCGAGCCCGTCACGCCCAGCAGCGTCTGAAAGGTCTCGCCGTCGTTCAGCCCCTCCACCAGCTTGTTGATGGCCTCAGGCTGGTCGCCCGCAGGCGGGTACGGCTGGAACAGCTCGAACGGCGAATCGGGGAAACGGACGAACTCGCCGTCGTGCTTTTCGGTGATGACTTCTGTGATATCCGGCATGGGGGCGGTCAACAATGGGAGTTGGCGGGCCGTTAAAATCAGCCCAACCCGGCACAGTACACCACGCCCGGATTCTTCGCTACTGACAACCTTTCAAGGATTTTCATGTCTCTTTTCACCGCCGTCGAAATGGCCCCCCGCGACCCTATCCTGGGCCTCAACGAGCAATTCAACGCCGACACCAACCCCAACAAGGTCAACCTGGGTGTTGGCGTTTATTTCGACGACAACGGCAAGCTGCCCCTGCTGCAGTGTGTGCAGGCCGCAGAAAAGACCATGATGGCCACCCCCACCGCCCGTGGCTACCTGCCCATCGACGGCATCGTGGCCTATGACAACGCCGTCAAGAGCCTGGTGTTTGGCGCCGACAGCGAACCCGTCCAATCCGGCCGCGTGGCCACCGTGCAAGCCATTGGCGGCACCGGCGGCCTGAAGATTGGCGCCGACTTTTTGAAGAAACTCAGCCCCAACGCCAAGGTGCTGATCTCCGACCCCAGCTGGGAAAACCACCGCGCGCTGTTCACCAACGCCGGCTTTGAAGTCGGCACCTACGCCTACTACGACGCCGAAAAGCGCGGCGTCAACTTTGAAGGCTTTCTGGCCAGCCTGAACGCAGCCGCACCCGGCACCATCGTGGTGCTGCACGCCTGCTGCCACAACCCGACGGGCTACGACATCACGCCCGAGCAGTGGGACCAGGTCATCGCCGCCGTCAAGGCCAAGGGCCTGACGCCTTTCCTCGACATGGCCTACCAGGGCTTTGGCCACGGCATCGCCGAAGACGGCGCCGTGATCGGCAAGTTCGTGGCCGCCGGCCTGAACTTCTTCGTCTCCACCTCCTTCTCCAAGAGCTTCAGCCTGTACGGCGAGCGCGTGGGCGGCCTGTCGGTGCTGTGCGCCGACAAGGAAGAAGCGTCGCGCGTGCTGAGCCAGCTCAAGATCGTCATCCGCACCAACTACTCCAACCCGCCCATCCACGGCGGCGCGGTGGTGGCAGCCGTGCTGAACAACCCCGAGCTGCGCGCCCTGTGGGAAAAGGAACTGGGCGAGATGCGCGTGCGCATCAAGGCCATGCGCCAGAAGCTGGTCGATGGCCTCAAGGCCGCCGGCGTGAAGCAGGACATGTCCTTCATCACCCAGCAGATCGGCATGTTCAGCTACTCGGGCCTCACCAAGGACCAGATGGTGCGCCTGCGCAGCGAGTTTGGTGTGTATGGCACCGACACCGGCCGCATGTGTGTGGCTGCGCTCAACAGCAAGAACATCGATTACGTCTGCCAGGCCATTGCCAAGGTGATGTAAGCGCTACAGTGGCGCTGCCCCCAAGCCGCCCCCGGGCGGCTTTTTTATGGTCAAAAGCGGCCCTGGCGACCGTCCGCAAAGCGCTAGCAGCTATTTAATATATAGCACTCAACGGAGACCCCATCCCATGACGCCCCTTCGCCCACTGCATGGCACCCGCATCCTGAGCCTGGCGCTCAACCTGCCCGGTCCTGCCGCCCTGCTGCGCTGCGCGCGCCTGGGGGCAGAGTGCACCAAGCTCGAACCCCTGCCCCAACCCGGCCAGCCCAGTGCCGACCCCATGGGCATCTACAGCCCGGCGGCCTATGGCGAGCTGCACCAGGGCGTGCGCGTGCTGCACGCCCACCTCAAGACCGACGAAGGCCAGGCCGCGCTGCACGCCGAGCTGGCACGCACCGATGTGCTGATCACCTCCTTTCGCCCCTCGGCGCTGGCCAAGCTGGGGCTGGGCTGGGAGGCGCTGCAGGCGCGCTACCCGCGCCTTTCGCTGGTGCGCATCGTGGGCGCGCTGGGCGAGCGTGCCGAAGAACCCGGCCACGACCTCACCTACCAGGCCGAGGCCGGGCTGCTGACCGGCCCGCAGGTGCCGCCCACGCTGTTTGCCGACATGGCAGGCGCGCTGATGGCGAGCGAAGCCGTGTTGCAGGCCGTGCTGGCACGCGGCCCGCAGGGTGTGGGCGTGTGCATCGAGGTGGGCCTGGCCGAGGCCGCGCAGTGGCTGGCCCTGCCCTTGCACTGGGGTCTGACCACCCCGCAGGGCGACGTGGGCGGCGCACACGCGGGCTACCGCATTTACCCCTGCCAGGATGGCCGCGTGGCCGTGGCTGCGTTGGAGCCCCACTTCGCCGCGCGCCTTTGCGAGGCGGCGGGCCTGCCTGCAGCGGGCGACATGGCTCACCTGCGCAACCCCGCCACGCACGAGGCCATTGCCCGCTTCCTGAAGGGTCAGACCCGCGCGCAGCTCAACGCACTGGCGCACGCCAAAGACATTCCGCTGCACACCCTGGCTTAGAACTTGTCCGTAGTCGGGCAACGCAAACCCATGCAAAAGCAAGGAACCGTGGTGCGCTGGAATGCCGAGCGTGCCTTTGGCTTCATCCGCAGCCAGGGCTCGGCTGCCGATGTTTTCTTTCACATCCGTGACTTCCGGGGCACCACACCGCCGCGCGAAGGCCTGACCGTGGTCTTTGAAGAAATCCATGGGGGTGGCAAGGGCCCGCGCGCCATGGCGGTGCAGGCCGCAGGCGCGCAAAGCGCCCCATCTGGCCACCGTGGCAGCGAAGCCCGGCGTGCACGCCGCCCAGAACCAACCCGCACAGGCCACAGCACAGGCCGCACCGCAACAGCCGCGAGCACGCCACGCACGCGCCGCAAAAACGCCCCTGCCGCGCCTGCGGGCGCCGCCCTGGCTTACGGCCTGATGCTGGCGTGGGTGGCATTGGTGGCCTGGGCCGTGTGGGCGCGGTACCTGCCGCTGTGGAGCGTGGCGGCCCTGGCGGGCTTGAACCTGGCCACTTTATGGCTTTATGCGGCAGACAAAAACGCCGCACGCCGGGGCCAGTGGCGCATCGCAGAAAAGCAACTGCACCTGCTGTCGGTGCTCGGCGGCTGGCCCGCCGCCTGGCTGGCCCAGCAGAACATGCGCCACAAATCCAGCAAGACCGCGTTTCGCGCGATCTACTGGGCAACCATCGTGCTGCACTGCGCCGCGCTGGCGGGGTTTCTGCACTGGGTGGGCACGTTCCAACCCTGGCTCTGATTGCGCAGCGCGCCAAGGCGCCGCGCTTTCACTACTGATTCAATAGCTATCAGCGCTTGCTGGTATTGGGCTTTTGCGGTTTTTTACCCTGAATGCCCGCCCGTGGCGGCAAGCCCGTGTGCTGGGTCAGGATCTGGCCCGGCTTGGGTCCTGCCTTGGAGGGCACCTTCTCAGTCACCATGGACGGAATGGTGAGGAAATTGTCTTTCTTGCGCGATGCGCAGCCGCCACCCGTGTTCAAGGGCTGGAAGGTCGGAATCAGGTGGTGCTTGCCGTTGCCAATGAGGTCGGCGCGGCCCATGCTTTTGAGCGCCTCGCGCAGCAGCGGCCAGTTGGCCGGGTCGTGGTAGCGCAAAAAGGCCTTGTGCAGGCGGCGGCGCTTTTCACCGCGCACCACGTCCACCTTTTCGCCACGTTCGTCACGGTGGATGCCCTTGAGCGGGTTGAGCCGGGTGTGGAACATGGTCGTGGCCGTGGCCATGGGGCTGGGGTAGAAGGTCTGCACCTGATCGGCCCGAAAGCCGTTCTTCTTGAGCCAGATGGCGAGGTTCATCATGTCCTCGTCGCTGGTGCCGGGGTGCGCGGCAATAAAGTAGGGAATCAGATACTGCTTCTTGCCCGCCTCGGCCGTGTACTTTTCAAAAAGCGTCTTGAACTTGTCGTAGTTGCCGATGCCCGGCTTCATCATCTTGGTCAGCGGGCCGGATTCGGTGTGCTCGGGCGCAATCTTGAGGTAGCCGCCCACATGGTGCTGCACCAGCTCTTTCACGTATTCGGGCGATTCGAGCGCCAGGTCGTAGCGCAGACCCGAGCCGATGAGGATTTTCTTCACGCCTTTGATCGCCCGGCCGCGCTTGTAAATCTTGATCAGCGGGTCATGGTTGGTGGTGAGGTTCTGGCAAATGCCAGGGTACACACAGCTCGGCTTGCGGCAGGCGGCCTCGATCTCGGGGGTGCGGCAGCCCAGCCGGTACATGTTGGCCGTGGGGCCGCCCAGGTCGGAGATGGTGCCGGTGAAGCCCTGCACCTTGTCGCGCACGTCCTCGATCTCGCGAATGATGGAGTCTTCCGAGCGGCTCTGGATGATGCGGCCCTCGTGCTCGGTGATCGAGCAAAAGGTGCAGCCGCCAAAGCAGCCGCGCATGATGTTGATCGAAAAACGGATCATCTCCCACGCCGGGATCTTGGTCGCGCCGTCGTGGCGGCCTTTTTCGTCGGCATAGCGCGGGTGCGGGCTGCGCGCGTAGGGCAGGTCAAAGATGTAGTCCATCTCGGCCGTGGTGAGCGGGATGGGCGGCGGGTTGAGCCACACATCGCGCGCGGTGGTGCCCTCGCCGTGCGCCTGCACCATGGCGCGGGCATTGCCGGGGTTGGTTTCGAGGTGCATCACACGGTTGGCATGGGCATAAAGCACTTCGTCGCTCTTGACCTGTTCGTAGCTGGGCAGGCGGATGACCGTGCGCTCCAGCGGCGGCAGCTTGCGCTTGCCCATCAACGCCGGGTTGGGCACAAAAGTGAGCTTGTGCGTGCCGTCGCTGGCAGGTTTTGCATCATTTTGGCCACTAGCCCTTGCTGGCTGTGCGCCATCAGCTATCGAAATAGTAGTATCCGGGCCGCTGCAGCTCCCGCCCGCTGCGGCGGCCTGCTCGCTGGTCGTCTGGTAGGGGTTGATGTGTGCTTCTACCGGGCCGGGCTGGTCCACCTCGGATGAGTCGATTTCAAACCAGCCCTCGGGCGTGGTGCGGCGCACAAAGGCGGTGCCGCGCACATCGGTGATGTTTTCGACCGGCTCGCGCGCGGCCAGGCGGTGCGCCACCTCGATCAGCGCACGCTCGGCGTTGCCAAACAGCAGCAGGTCGCATTTGGCGTCCACCACGATGGAGCGGCGCACCTTGTCGCTCCAGTAGTCGTAATGCGCGATGCGGCGCAGGCTGCCTTCGATGCCCCCGAGCACGATGGGCACGTCTTTATAGGCCTCGCGGCAACGCTGGCTGTAGACGATGGCCGCGCGGTCAGGGCGGCGGTTGCCCTCGGCACCAGGGGTGTAGGCGTCGTCACTGCGGATCTTGCGGTCCGCCGTGTAGCGGTTGATCATCGAATCCATGTTCCCGGCCGTCACGCCCCAGAACAGGTTGGGCTTGCCCAGCGCCTTGAACGGCTCGGCGCTTTGCCAGTCGGGCTGGGCAATGATGCCCACGCGGAAACCCTGGGCTTCAAGCGTGCGGCCAATCACGGCCATGCCGAAGCTCGGGTGGTCCACATAGGCATCGCCGGTGACCAGCACCACGTCGCAGCTGTCCCAGCCCAGCTGCTCCATCTCGGCGCGGCTCATGGGCAGGAACGGGGCGGTGCCGAACCGCTTGGCCCAGAACGGGCGGTAGCTGGTGATCGGCTTGGCCGCACGCGGAAACAGGGAGACGTCGACGAAGGCGTTCATGCGAGGGGGAAGTGCGGCCGCCCATGGGCTGGTGGGGCCATGGTGGGGGCGCGGTCTTGGTGGGTAACCGCGCATTTTACGGCGGCAGGCCATTTTTGTCGCCGTTTCGGCGCTTGTCCCTGCCGCGCACCCAGCCATCGTGCCGGTAAGCTTGGGGCCCATGTCCCAGACCCTGGCCGCGCCCGTCCACAGCGAAATCATCATCAAGAAGAGCCGTTTCATCGGCTGCGTGCAGCCCATGCCCGACCGCGCCAGCGCCCAGGCGCATGTCGATGCGCTCTGGAAGCAGCACCCCGGCGCAGCCCATATCTGCTGGGCGCTGCTGGCGGGCGGGCAATCGGCCGCCGTGGACGACGGCGAGCCCGGCGGCACCGCCGGGCGCCCCATGCTCGATGTGCTGCGCCACCAGGACCTCGAAGGCGTTCTGGCCACCGTGGTGCGTTACTTTGGCGGCGTCAAACTGGGCGCAGGCGGGCTGGTGCGTGCCTACACCGACTGCGTGGCCCAGGCCCTGCTCCACGCTCCCAAGGTGCAACTGCAGCGCATGGCCACGCTGCAATGCCAGGTGCCCTATGCACTGGAAGGCCTGCTGCGCCGCGAAATCGAGGCCGCGGGCGCCGAGCTGCTGGGCGTTCAGCATGGTTCGCTCGTCACGCTGCAACTGCGCCTGCCCCAAACCCAGGCCAGCGCCTTTGTGCAGCGTATCAACGACCTCGGCCAAGGCCGTGTGGGCTGGCCCGATCAACTGACCGGCGGGTCATAAACAGCCCGGGGAACACCGCTTTACAACTACTACACTTGCACACAGACCTGTTTCGCCTACCCCCGCGGTACCCCCCGGTAACTGACACCACCCCGTCAATGCTGATCCACCCAAGCCACCAGACTGCAGCCCGCCAGGCCATCCGTGCCGTGGTCGCGCCGTTGGTGCTGTTGCTGCTGGTCATGGCGCTGCCCATCCTTCCCGGCCTGCAGGGCGTATCGCACTATCTGCCCCTGCACATGGCGCTGGAAACGCTGGCGATTGTGGTGGCGGCGCTCACCTTTGGCATGGCATGGAGCGTGCGGCGCGAACAGTTGCCACTCAATGCCCTGTTGCTGGGCTGCGCTTTCCTGGGCGTGGGCCTGCTCGACTTCAGCCACATGCTGTCTTACAGCGGCATGCCCGATTTCATTACCCCCAACACGTCCGAAAAAGCCATCCACTACTGGCTGTCGGCGCGGCTGCTGAGCGCACTGGCCCTGCTGGCGGTGGCCTGGCTGCCCTGGGGCAGCACCGCCACGCGCTCGCAGGCCACGCTGATGACGGCGGCGGTGCTGGTGCTGGTGGCCGCGCTGCACGGGCTGTTCTTCCTGGCGCCGCACCTGTTGCCCGCCACCTACGTGCCGGGCCGCGGGCTGACTGCCTTCAAGATCGCTTTCGAATACACGCTGATGGCGCTGTACCTTGCCGCCGCAGCCCGGCTGCTGTGGCACATGCGCCGCCAGCGCAGCTTCAACGCCAGCGGCCTGTTTGCGGCGGCGTGCGTCATGGCGCAAAGCGAGTTTTTCTTTACCCGTTACGCCGGCGTCACCGACATCTACAACCTCACGGGCCACTTTTACAAAGTGCTGGCCTACGCCTTTTTGTACCGCGCGGTTTTTGTGGAAACCGTGCAACGGCCTTACACCTTGCTGCGCAACTCGCAACGGCAGCTGCAGGCCACGCTGGATGCCCTGCCCGACCCGCTGCTCGAACTCGACGACGATGGGCGCTACGTCGACGCACGCGCCGGCCACGCAGGCGCCCTGGTCGCACCCACCGTCTCTCTGCTCGGTAAAACCCTGCAAGAAGCCCTGCCCGCCGAAGCCGCGCGCATCTCGCTGGCCGCCCTGGACGAAGCCCGCCAGACCGGCTTCTCGCGCGGCCGCGTGGTTGCCCTGCAGGTGCCCGACGGCCAACGCTGGTTTGAGCTGTCGGTGGCGCGCAAGGCCCCGCAGCCGGGTCAGGGCCCGCGTTACGTGGTCATCTCGCGCGACATCACCCAGCGCCTGCAAAGCGAAGAGGCCATGCGCAAGCTCTCGCAGGCGGTTGCGCAGAACCCCTTGCCCATCGTCATCACCGACCTGCAAGGCCGCATCGAATACGTCAACGACGCCTTCACCCGCTCCAGCGAATACACCGCCGCCGAAGTGCTGGGGCAAAACCCGCGCATCCTGCAGTCGGGCAAAACGCCCGATGCCACCTACCGGGGCATGTGGGCCCAGCTCACCCAAGGCAAACCGTGGCACGGCGAGCTGAGCAACCGCAGCAAAAGCGGCCGCGAATACACCGAATCGGTGCTCATTTACCCCTTGCGCAACGCCGAGGGCGAGGTCACCAGCTACCTTGCCCACAAAGAAGACGTGACCGAGCGCAAACAGGCTGCCGAGCGCATACAGCAGCTCTCGCACTACGACCAGCTCACCGGCCTGCCCAACCGCACCCTGCTGGGCGCGCACTTCCAACACGCCTTCAGCCAGAGCCCCGCCCTGGCCTTGCTGTGGATCGACCTTGACCGCTTCAAGGACATCAACGACTCGCTGGGCCACAGCGAGGGCGACATGCTGCTGCTCGAAGTCTCCCACCGCCTGCGCTCCAGCCTGCAAGACCACGACACGCTCTCGCGCCATTCCGGTGATGACTTTGTCGCCCTGCTGCCCCACACCAGCCAGGACGAAGCCGCCAAGCTCTGCACCCGCCTGCTGGATGCACTGGCCCAGCCCCTGCAGGTGGCGGGCCAAGAGATTTTTGTGACCGCATCCATTGGCATCGCCATCGCCCCCAACGACGGCGAGCAACTCGACGCCCTGCTCAAAAACGCCGAAACCGCCATGTACCGCGTCAAGGAAGACGGGCGCAACACCTACCGCTTCTTCACGCCCGAGATGCAGGCGCATTCTGCGCGCGCGCTGGCCCTGGGCAACGCCCTCAAGCAGGCCCTGCCGCGGGGCGAGCTGCACCTGGTGTACCAGCCCCAGGTGTCGCTGCACGATGGCCGCATCGTCGGCGTCGAAGCGCTGCTGCGCTGGACCCACCCGCAATGGGGCGTGGTCTCGCCTGCCGAATTCATTCCGCTGGCCGAAGCCAACGGCCTCATCGTGCCCATTGGCGAATGGGTGCTGCACACCGCCCTGTGCCAGTTGCGCGCCTGGCTCGACGGCGGCCTGCCCATGATGACCGTGGCGGTCAACCTCTCGGCGGTGCAGTTTGGCCAGCCCGGGCTGCCCGACATGGTGGGCCGGCTGCTGCAGCAAACCGGCGTGCCGCCCGAAGGCCTGGAGCTAGAGCTGACCGAAGCCGTCGCCATGAAAGACCCCGAAACCGCCGCACTCAAAATGCAAGAGCTGAGCCAGCGCGGCATCCGCCTGTCGATCGACGACTTTGGCACCGGGTATTCGTCGCTCAGCTACCTCAAGCGCTTTCACATCAACCAGCTCAAGATCGACCAGTCGTTCGTGCGCGACATCGGCACCGACCCCGACGACCAGGCCATTGCCACCGCCATCGTGCAAATGGCCCACAGCCTGGGCATGAGCACCATCGCCGAAGGCGTGGAAACCGCCGAGCAACTGGACTACCTGCGCGCACAGGGTTGCGACCAGGTGCAGGGCTACCACTACAGCCGCCCGCTGCTGCCCGAGCACCTGGAAACCTTTGTGCGCGCCAACCTGCAGGCCCACCCGAGGGGCGCGGCCCACCCGGCGCACACCGCACACCCCGCCGTTGCAGCGCAGCGCCGGGTTCAGGCCGTCGAAAACGCTACATAAACAGTAGCTGCTAGCGCTTTACCAGAAAGCGCCAGGCCTCAAAAACCCTGTTACCCGGCCTGCATCTGCCAAGGCCCGGTTCGCCCCCACGGGCCGACCACGCCAGCGCACCCTGCAGGCCCCGCACCCGCACATTGCCGCCCCCCACCGCCACGCGCAATGCCTGTGCGCCTACACGCCAAACGGCCGCTGGGCCCACACACTGCGGGTTTTGTGGCCCCGGGGAGACACCGCATGAGCCAACCGCTCGACACCCTCATCATCGGCGCAGGCACGGCAGGCCTGGCCGCGCTGCGCGAGGTGCGCAAGCGCACCGACCGCTACCTCATCGTCAACGAAGGCCCCTGGGGCACCACCTGCGCACGCGTGGGCTGCATGCCGTCCAAAGCGCTCATTGAAGCGGCCAACGCCTTTCACCGGCGCCATGCCTTTGAGGCGTTTGGCCTGCGCGGCGCCGAGGGCCTCACCGCCGACATCGCCGCCGTGCTGCAACGCGTGCGCACCCAGCGCGACCAATTTGTAGCCGGGGCCCTGCAAGCCACCGACACCCTGGGCGCTGCCCGCATGGCAGGCCGCGCCACGGTACTGGGCCCCAACGCGGTAGACATAGACGGCACCCCTTACGCCACGCGCAGCATCATCATTGCCACCGGCTCGCGCCCCCGCGTGCCGGATGAATGGCTGGCCTTTGGCGACCGCATCCTCACCACCGACACCCTGTTCGAGCAGCCCACGCTGGGCCCGCGTGTGGCCGTGATCGGCATGGGGGTGATTGGCGTGGAGATTGCGCAGGCGCTGGCCCGCCTGGGCATCGAAGTGGCCGCCTTCACCACCAGCCCCCACCTAGCCGGCCTGAAAGACCCCGCGCTCAACGCCGAGCTGGCCGCCGTGCTCAAAGAAGAAATGCTGCTGCACACCGGCGCCCCGGCCGAGCTGCGCGAGGTGGCGGGCGGCATCGAGGTCAGCAGCGGCCCCAACCGCGTGGTGGTGGACCAGGTCATCGCCGCCATGGGCCGCGTGCCCAACATCGAACACCTGGGCCTGGAAACCCTGGGCGTGCCGCTGGACAAACGCGGCATGCCCGCCGTCAACCCGCAAACCCAGCAGATCGGTGACCTGCCCGTGTTTTTGGCGGGCGACGCCAACGCACAAGTGCCGCTGCTGCACGAAGCTGCCGACGAAGGCCACATTGCCGGCATCAACGCCATGGCCTGCGCCCTGACACCTGCTGCGGCGCCCGCTGCGGCACCGGCGGCCATACCCCCACCCCCCACACCCACGCGCTTTCAACGCCGCACGCCGCTGGCCATTGTTTTTTGCGATCCGCAGGTAGCCATGGTGGGCAAGCGCCTGGCCGACCTGGACAGCGCCCACACCGTCACCGGCACCGTCAGCTTTGAAAACCAGGGCCGCGCCCGCGCCGCCCAGCGCAACCGTGGAGCCCTGCATGTGTATGCCGACCGCGCCACCGGCCGCCTGCAAGGCGCCGAAATGTGCGCCCCCGAAGGCGAGCACCTGGCCCACCTGCTGGCACTGGCTGTGCAGCAAAAGCTCACGGTGCACGATCTGTTGGGCATGCCGTTCTATCACCCGGTGCTGGAAGAAGGTCTGCGCACCGCGCTGCGTGACGCGGCCCGCCAGCTGGCGGATGCTGCCAACGCGCCCGAATCCGACCTCGCCTCGTGCCCCGCCCTCGGTGTGCCCGCACTGGAGTAGCGGGCGCCCCAGATGTAACACCCCTCCAGCGCGGCGCGCACCTGCCGATAACAAGGCAATACTCCAAGGAACATTGCATGGACGTCGGCCTCACCAACAGCATCGTCAGCACCTCCACCGCCCTGGCCAGCCGCCAGACGTCGGATGCCATCAACATCACCGTGCTGAAAAAAGCCCTGGACGTGCAGGCCAGCGCCGCAGCCACCCTGCTGCAGGCCCTGCCCCAGCCCGCCCTGGCCACCTCGGGCACGCTGGGCACCCAGGTCAACACATTTGCATAAACCCACAAGGTTTTTGCCAGCCCCAACCTCTCCAAGGTAAACCCTCGCGGGCCGCCCTCAACCGGCGGCCTTTTTTTGCCAGCATGAAACTCAAACTATACATTTCTAATTAAAAGCGTATATTTACGATCATGCACAACGACCTGATCACCACCCTCGCCGCCGCCCGCAAGGCCCACCAGATGACGCAGGCCCAGTTGGCCGAAAGCGCGGGCCTTTCGCGCATGACGGTGCAGCGCACCGAAGGCGGCGACCTCGACCCCCGCTACTCCACCCTGGCCGAAATGGCGCGCGTGCTGGGCATGGACATCATTGCCGTACCCAGCAGCCTGCGGCCCAGCCTGCAAGCGTTCATCCAGTCGGGCGGCAAATTTTTGGGCCAGCCCGAGGGAGTAGACGCGCCCCCTTCAGTAATTGACAGCCTCAGCCGCCCCGCTTGATCCACCCCGCACCGGATGATCGGCACCACCATGTCCACCTCCATCCGCTACCTGCGCCTGTACCTGCACCGCCCTGCCCAGGCCAACGGCACAGCGGGCGGGCGCGAGGCCATTGGCTACCTCTCGCAATATGGCGACATCCTGCGCGTGTCGTTTGACGAGGCCTACATCCGCAACCCGCAGCGCCCCACGCTGTCGCTCAGCTACCAGGGCGCCGACGAAGCCGCCACGCAGCAAATTCTGGCGTCGGCACGCGATGCACGGCTGGTGCGCACCGATGGGCGCTGGCCCGTGTATTTTCAAAACCTGCTGCCCGAGGGCCACAACCGCGAGCGCCTCGCGCGCGAGCGCGGCTGCAGCCCCGACGACGAGTTCGAGCTGCTCGCCGCCGCCGGCCACGACCTGATGGGCGCGCTGGAGGTAGAGCCCGTGCCCGCGCAAGACGGCATTCCTGATGTGGTGCGCCACTGGCACACCACCCAGGGCCTCGATGTGCTGGAGCCGGGGTTTGTCGAATACCCCGTGGAAGACGCCGCCTCGCTGCCCGGCGTGGTCACCAAGTTCAGCGCCGTGCAGGACGGCCGCCGCTACACCGTGCACCGCCAGGGCGCGGCCGGCAGCGTGATATTGAAGCTGCCCACCACCGCCCACCCCGACCTGGTGGCCAACGAATACACCGGCTACCAGCTGTGCAAGGCGCTGGGCCTCAACTGCGCCCAGGCCCGCGTCATCACCCGCGCCGAGGCCGACCTGCCCGCCGCCGTGCCCTTCAACGACATATTGGCCGTGCAGCGCTTCGACCACCTGCCCGGCGGTGCCCGCGTGCACATGGAAGAGTTCAACCAGGTGCTGGGCTACACCCCGCGCCAGAAATACGGCAAAGGCATCCAGCAAGACTGGGCCACCATGCTGCGCGTGCTCAACCGCCTGAGCAGCCAGCCCGTGCAGGACACGCGCGAATTTTTAGCCCGCATGGTGGCCTTCATTCTCATGGGCAACACCGACGCGCATTTAAAAAACTGGGCCCTCATCTACCCCGATGGCCGCACGCCCCAGCTCGCCCCGGTGTACGACCCCGTCTGCGTGGCCGCCTTTTTTGACGGCGTGCCCGAGGTCCAATACGCCGTCAACCGCGCAATCGACCGCACCCTGCGCGCCTTCACCTGGGCCGACCTGCAGGCCCTGCTCAAATCCGCCGGCCTGCTGCGCGTGCCACGGCACCTGGCTTTGTTACGGGATGTAGTTAGACTGGCGCAGGCCGACTGGCCGCAGCTGCTGCACACCGCCCCGCCTGCCATGCAGCGCACCGTGCTGCAACGCCTGCAAGGCGCCACCGCCCTGGGCCTTTGACCCCTTTGCCAACCCCCATTGCATGACCTCTACCGCCACCGCAGCCACCGCAGCCATTGACGCCACCGCCACCCACGCCTTCATCCAGCGCTGGCAACACAACACCGCCAGCGAGCTGGCCACCGCGCAAAGCTTTGTGATGGACCTGTGCGCGCTGCTGGGCGTAGAGCGCCCGCACCCCACGCCCGAGCAAACCTACATGTTCGAGCGCCCCGTCACCTTTGCCCATGGCGACGGCAGCACCAGCGCCGGGCGCATTGACTGCTACCGGCGCGGCCACTTTGTGCTGGAGGCCAAAAAGCTCAAGGCCGGCAGCCACACCAAGGGTTTTGACGACGGCTTGCTGCGCGCCCGCAGCCAGGGCGAGGCCTATGCCCGCGCCCTGCCCGCAGCCGATGGCCGCCCGCCCTTTGTGCTGGTGGTGGATGTGGGCACCGTGATCGAGGTGTATGCCGAGTTCAGCAAAACCGGCGGCACCTACACCCCCTACCCCGACCCGCGCAGCCACCGCCTGCAACTGGCCGACCTGGCCCGGCCCGAGGTGCAAGACCGCCTGCGCCGCATCTGGACCGACCCCGACAGCCTGAACCCCGCCCGCATCAGCGCCCAGGTCACCCGCGACGTGGCCGCGCTGCTGGCCCAGCTGGCCAAGTCGCTGGAGGGCCATGGCGCAAACTTCAAGCTAAATCAGCCTCCAGCGCTTACACAGCAAGCGCCAATAGCTCCTGAAACCGTAGCAGCCTACCTCACCCGCTGCCTGTTCAGCATGTTTGCCGAAGACGTGGAACTGCTGCCCAAAGGCGCCTTTCTCGGCCTGCTGCAAACCCACAGGGGCGACCCCGCCACGCTGCAGCAAATGCTGCGCATTTTGTGGGCCGACATGGACCGGGGCGGCTTTTCTGCCGCGCTGGCCAAGCCCGTGCTGCACTTCAACGGCAAGCTCTTCAAAGGCGCGGGGCAAGACGGCTACAGCCTGCGGCTCACCCCCGAGCAGATTGATTTGCTCATTGCCGCCGCCAAGTCGAACTGGCGCGAGGTCGAACCCGCCATCTTCGGCACCCTGCTGGAGCGCGCCCTGGACCCCACCGAGCGCCACGCCCTGGGCGCCCACTACACGCCCCGCGCCTATGTAGAGCGCCTGGTGCTGCCCACCGTCATCGAGCCCCTGCGCGCCGACTGGGCCAACGCCCAGGCCGCCGCCCTGGTGCTGGCGCACGAAGCCGCCGCGCTGGAGGGCAAGGCCGCGCAGGCCAAGCTGGCCGAGGCCCGCGCGGAGGTCAAAAAATTCCACCACCAGCTGTGCACCACCCGCGTGCTGGACCCGGCCTGTGGCAGCGCCAACTTTTTGTATGTGACGCTGGAGCACCTCAAGCGCCTGGAGGGCGAGGTCGTCAACCAGCTGGAGGCTTTGGGACACATGCAAGACCAGCTCGGCTTTGAAGGCGAAACCGTCACCCTGCAGCAACTGCGCGGCATCGAGCTGAACGAACGCGCCGCCGCCCTGGCCGAACTGGTGCTGTGGATTGGCTACCTGCAATGGCACATCCGCACCCGAGGCAACGCCGCCGTGGCCGAGCCCGTGGTGCACAACTACGGCAACATCGAATGCCGCGACGCCGTGCTGGCCTGGGATACGCAAGAGCTGGCGTATAACGACGCCGGCCAGCTGCTCAGCCGCTGGGACGGCACCACGTTCAAGACGCACCCTGTGACGGGCGAACAAGTGCCCGACGAAGCCGCCCAGGTGCCGCAATGGCGCTACGTGGGCGCCCGGCAGGCGCAGTGGCCGCAGGCGGATTTCATTGTGGGGAACCCGCCGTTTATTGGCGCCGCCAGCATGCGTGCTGCTTTGGGCGACGGCTACGTGCAAGCCCTGCGCGGTGCCTGGCCCGAGGTGCCCGAGAGCGCGGACTTTGTGATGTTCTGGTGGCACCACGCCGCCGCGCAGGTGGCTGCGGGGCACACGCGGCGCATGGGCTTGATTACGACCAACAGCCTGCGCCAGACGTTCAATCGGCGCGTGGTTGAAGCAAGATTGTCACCCCCCCCCACGAAAGCGACAATTCAAACGGTGCAGCCGCTGCATCTGGTCATGGCGATTCCCGACCACCCGTGGGTGGACGGCGCCAACGGCGCCGCCGTGCGCATTGCCATGACGGTGGCTGCGCCCGGTGTGGGCGAAGGGCAGTTGCTCACGGTGACAGACGAGCGACCCGGTGAGCATGGGGAAGTGACGGTGGCGCTGCAGGAACGGCGCGGTTTGATTCATGCCGACCTGAGCGTGGGCGCCAATGTGGCGGCGGCCATACCTTTGCAAGCTATGGCACGCATTTCTTCGCCCGGGGTGAAGCTGCACGGCGCTGGCTTCATCGTGACACCCGAGCAAGCCGCCGATTGGAATAACCCAGCGCTGGTACGCCACTACCGCAATGGCCGCGACCTGACGGACAGGCCGCGCGGCTCGATGGTTATTGACGCCTTCGGCTTGACCGCCGAGGAATTGCGCACACAGCACCCCAGCGTGTACCAGTGGTTATTGGAGCGGGTCAAACCCGAGCGCGACCAAAACAATCGAGCCGTGTACAGAAACAACTGGTGGGTTTTTGGCGAACCCCGCAGAGAATTGCGGCCAGCGCTCGCTGGCCTGCCTCGCTACATCGCCACGGTCGAAACCGCCAAGCACCGCACCTTCCAGTTCCTCGACGCCAGCATCCTGCCGGACAACAAGCTTATTGCCATCACACTGAATGACGCATTCCACTTGGGCTTGCTCTCCAGCCAGTTGCACATCGACTGGGCGCTGGCCACCGGCTCTTGGCTGGGCGTGGGCAACGACCCGGTGTACGTCAAATCCCGCTGCTTCGAAACCTTCCCCTTCCCCGACGAAGACACCGGCCTGACCCCGCCCCTGCGCGAGCGCATCGCCCACCTGGCCGAGCAGATCGACGCCCACCGCAAGCGCGTGCTGGGGCAGGCGGGGACTGCGGGGGGCGATTTCGCAAGCGAAGCGCGTATGAGCCCGCCGCAGTCCCCGCCTGCCCCGGCACTACCCGCAACAACGCCTGCCGCATCCCCCGCCAGCGCCGCCCTCACCCTCACCGGCCTCTACAACGTGCTGGCCGCCCTGCGCGAAGGCCGCGCGCTCACGCCCAAAGAAAAAACCATCCACACCCAGGGCCTGGTGGGCGTGCTGCGCGAGCTGCACGACGAGCTGGACGCGGCGGTGCTGGCGGCCTACGGCTTGCCCGCCACGGCCAGCACCGACGACATCCTGGCCCACCTGGTGCAGCTCAACACCCAGCGCGCGGCCGAAGAAGCCCAGGGCCGCGTGCGCTGGCTGCGGCCCGCGTTTCAAAACCCGCAAAATTCACTGCAAAAACAAGAGCTGCTACCGCAAGAGGATAAAGCGCCAGAGGCCGATTTGGATAGCGAAAAATCGCTATCAAAACCAGAGCAAACCAAACCCACCCAACACCCCTGGCCCCCCACCCTGCCCGAGCAAGTGCGCGCCGTGGCCGCCGTGCTGGCCGCCAGCCCCGCGCCGCTCACCCTGCCCGCCATCGAAGCCCGCTTCAAGGGCCGCGGCCCCTGGAAGAAAAGCCTGCCCACCCTCTTGCAAACCCTCGAAGCCCTGGGCCGCGCGCAGGCGGTGGCCACCGATGGCGAAGTGGCGTGGCGGGGGTGATGCAAGCGCTCTTAATTCAATAGCTATCAGCGCTTACCCTTAAAGGGCTGGCGGCACTTTTTGCTGATAATTGGCCTGCCGGAGTGGAATCCCGATCGCCCGGCGCGGGTCGAAGGTCTGCAACCCCCAGCGTGCACCGGATTCGACAAGCGCAGCCCAAGCGGTGCGCTGCACGAATCCAAGGCGCCATGGGCCTTTCACCCGGCGGGCAAACACACAAAAACCAAAGCCTTCGTTGCTACCATGTGCCATGGAATCCAAACCACCGAGACCTGCCAGTGAAGCCCAGATACAGGCTGCATTGACCAACCTTCAGCGCTTGGAGGCAGTGCGCAGCACCGGTCTGCTCGACACCCTTCCCGAAGAAAGCTTTGACCGCCTGACCCGTCTGGCGGCCAAGCTCACCGGGGCGCCGGTGACCTTTGTGTCGCTGCTCGACTCGTGCCGCGACTTTTACAAAAGCGCCTATGGCCTGGGCGAGCCCCTCAACACCACGCGCCAGCTGAGCGGGCGCACGTTTTGCCACTATCCCCTGGTGTCGGGCGAGCCGCTGGTGCTGGACGACGTTACCCAGTTGCCCGTTTACGGCGATGTTCCCACCGTGCAATCGCTGGGGGTGCGGGCGTATGCGGGCATTCCGCTGCGCACGGAAGATGGCGAGGTGCTGGGCAGTTTTTGCGCGGTGGATTTCAAGCCCAGGCAGTGGACCGAGCGCGACGTTGAAGTGCTTACCGAGCTGGCCCACTCGGCCATGCGCGAGCTACGGCTGCGCAAGGCGCTGCAAGACGCCGAAACCCTCAACCAGCAGTTGCAGGCCCAGGTGCAACAGGTGGATGCGTTGAACCGCGCGCTCAGCGAGCTGGCCACCACCGATGTTTTGACGGGCCTGAGCAATCGGCGGGCCTTTGATCACCACCTGAAGCTGGAGCTGGGCATCGTGGACCGCCGGGACACGCCGCTGAGCCTGCTCGTGCTGGACGTGGACCATTTCAAGCGCATCAACGACACCCACGGCCACGAAACGGGCGACAAGGTGTTGCAAGCCATTGCCCAGGTGCTGGCCCGGTGCGCCAGGGCCATTGACATGATCGCCCGCGTGGGGGGCGAGGAGTTTGCCGTCATCCTGCCCAACACCGACGCCCATGGCGCCCTGGAAGTGGCCCAGCGCATGCGCATCGCCGTGGCGCAGGCCCACTGTGCCGGGCATCAAGTAACCATCAGCGAGGGCAGCGCAACGCTGCAAAGCCACGAAGACGCCACCAGCCTGTTTTCGCGGGCAGACGCCGCGCTTTACGCGGCCAAGGCTGCCGGGCGCAACCGGGTGGTCAGCGCTGCGTAAACGGGTGGTTTGGGGGTGCGGCGCCGTCCCATCTGCCTTAGACCGGCGCCCCGAACAGCGCCCCCACACCCGCCGTGATGGCCATGGCCAGCGCGCCCCAGAAGGTGACGCGCCAGGCGCCCACCAGCACGCCCGCGCCGCCCGTGTGCGCGGCCACACCGCCCAGCAGGGCCAGAAACACCAAAGCCGTGCCGGACACCCAAACCAGCAGGCTGCTGGCGGGCGCCACGGCAGCCACCAGCAGCGGCAAGGCGGCGCCGGCGGCAAAGGCGGCGGCCGAGGTCAGCGCGGCCTGCACGGGGCGGGCGGTCATGGCGCTGGAGATTTCGAGCTCGTCGCGCGCATGGGCGCCCAGCGCGTCGTGCGCCATAAGTTGCTGGGCCACCTGCTGTGCCAGCGCGGCATCGAGCCCCCGGCGCTCGTAGATGCTGGCCAGCTCGTGCGCTTCGGCGGCGGGGTCGGTGGCGAGTTCGCTGCGCTCGCGGTCGAGGTCGGCTTTTTCGGTGTCGGCCTGCGAGTGCACCGACACGTATTCGCCCGCCGCCATCGACATGGCCCCGGCCACCAGCCCGGCCACCGCCGTCATCAAAATGGTGGACTGGCTGGCCTGCGCCGCCGCCACGCCCACCACCAGGCTGGCGGTGGACACGATGCCGTCGTTGGCCCCCAGCACGGCGGCGCGCAGCCAGCCGATGCGGTCGGTACGGTGGCGTTCAAGGTGCAGGCGGCGTGTGGCGGAGGACATGGCGAAGTCTTTGTGCGGGTAGTGAAGGCTGGCAGGGTATGGGGCATTGGGGTGGGGAGTCAACCAAGCGGGGCGTTATGGACAGGAGACACCCGCGTTCTGAACATCCCGCTTTGCCCAACCAGATCGGCATGTTCTGCGGCAGAAATTACGCTTGGCTACGTGCGGATAAACTAAATCGCATTACCCACTACCCAGGACCCCCAATGAGAACCCTCATCGCAATGTTTATTCTTGCAGCCGCTACCACTGGCTGCGCTGTTTACACACCATCCGGCTCTGTAGTCGTGGACCCAAAGGGTTCGCACGATTCGGGCAAAGGCAAGTTTTGCCCTCCTGGCCAAGCGAAGAAGGGCAATTGTTAAGGATGTCCGGCACAACCCCAGCGAGTCGGTGGTAGTGCGGATCGGGATGGACCACAAGGCGTCTTTTGGAGACCAGTAGCTCGGCTATTGGCAACAAAAGCAACGCAGTGGACCGCCCGAGACCGCGCAATCACAGACCGCAGGGAGTTATGCAGGTCATCCTCAAGGGTTGCCTACAGACATGCGCAGGCGCACCATCGCAATGCTCAAGGCCCCCAACCCCGCGCCGGGCTGGCTGGTGTGGCCGCTTGCCACGGCTCGGCATGGTGGAGGCTCTCATAAACCGCATGGTGTTGGGGCTGGGTCTTGCGTTGCTGGTGCCCTGCGCAGAGGCGCACGGTGCTGGGGCGCGGGCCCACAGCCGCACCGCGTTGCCCACGTCGTCGTTTACCAGCAAAACGCCGCGCAGGTGCACGAGCCGTGCCCACCCACATAGGCACCACTGGCCGACGTGCGCACACCGGCATTTTTGCCTGCGGTGCAACCCGCTTGGAGAATTTTCACCTTCGCACGCCACGGCGCGCGCAACCGCCGCTGTTCGGGTGATGGGGGGTGATGGGGTTGCCCACCATGCACTCAGGTGTGCAGTTCGATAACATGCACGCGTTGGTTTTTCCCCTTTCGCAGGAGGTTGCGCATGGCAAAGATTCTGGTGGCAGCGCTGGCGAGCAAAGCCGACGCAAGCGTGTTTGAGGTGCCTTTTGAGACCCAGGCCGACCTGTGCTGGTATGAACTGCCCTACCGCCAGCAGGCCGAGGGTGACGCGCAGTGGTGCTTTGTGGACTACGAGGCCGATGCCACGTTCAAGATCTTCCGCGTCAAATACGCCACCCAGGCCGACATCAAGACTTTCAAGGTCAAATACCCAGAACAGGCGGGCTGGCGCAACAAGGCGCACCGGTTCTGTGGGCAAATCGGCTGAGGGACTGGCCTGTGCATGGCGCTGAAGGCGATGGCCTCACCGGGTGAGGCCGCACCGCACCTACGCCAGCGCCATCTCCATATTTCTCCCCAATGCGGGCCCCTGCCCTCACCCGCCCACGCAGGTCTGCACCTGCTCGCCCAAGCCCGTGCCGCCCAGGCGCATCACGTCGCCGGGCTTGAGGAACCAGGGCGCGGGCTTTTGGCCCAGGCCCACACCGGCGGGCGTGCCTGTCAGCACGATGTCGCCCGGCTCCAGCGTCATGAACTGGCTGACATACGACACCACGGTGGGCACACCAAAGATGAAGTTGCGCGTGTTGCCGTTTTGCACGCGCTGGCCGTTCACTTCCAGCCACAGGTCGATGGCGTGCGGGTCGGGCATCTCGTCGGCGGTTAGCAGCCACGGGCCGATGGGGGCGAAGGTGTCGTAGCTCTTGCCCTTGTCCCACTGGCCGCCACGCTCGGTCTGCCAGGCGCGCTCGGACACATCGTTGGCCAGCACGTAGCCCGCCACATGCTGCAACGCGGCGGCTTCGCTGACGTGGCTGGCCCGGGTGCCGATGACGATGCCCAGTTCGACCTCCCAGTCGGTCTTGCGCGCGCCCGGTGGAATGCGCACCGCGTCGTTCGGGCCGCTCAGGGCGGTGATGGCTTTCATGAACAGCACGGGCTCGGCGGGCGCCTGCATACCGGCTTCGAGCGCGTGGTCGGCATAGTTCAGCCCCACACAAACGATCTTGCCCACGCCCGCCACCGGGCAAGCCAGGCGCGGCGCACCCTGCACGGCGGGCAAACGGCTGGCATCCAGGGCCGCCAGGGCCGACAAGGTGCGCGGGGCCAACTGAGCGGGGCCCAGTTCGGGCAACAGCATCGACAGATCGCGCAGCACGCCTTGTGCATCCAGCACGCCGGGGCGCTCGGCGCCGGGTTGGCCATAACGAACCAGTTTCATGGGTTGTCCTTGTGTGTCTTGGGTACCGTCCGGCCGCATGCCGCATGTCGCATGTCGCATGTCGCAGGCGGGCGGGCAGCGGCGCGGCATCTATCCTAGTCCAGCGGCACGGTGCGGGTAGCTGCGACTTGCTGATGTGCACGCGCCCACCCATCAGCATTCATGATGCCCCTGTCGCCGTTGGCGATGCCGGGGCCATGGGGCAGCAGGCCGGTGCGGCTTAACATGGTGGGCTTTTCCCGGCGCCTTGCCTGGCGGCCTGGAAACTCCTGTTTTGATAGCTGCTTGCGCTTATGGATATTGCGCTAGAGGCATATTTCTATCCAAAAACCCATGTCCGCGCCCTTGCACCCTGTTGACGATTCTCCATCGCGGCCCCGGCCGCGCAACCCGGCCGACCTGTTCTGGTCGTTCACCTGGCTGGCGCTGCAGGGCTTTGGCGGTGTGCTGGCGGTGGTGCAGCGCGAACTGGTGGAAAAAAAGCGCTGGATGACGAACGAGGAGTTCGTCGAAGACTGGGCCGTGGCCCAGATCATGCCGGGGCCGAATGTGGTGAACCTCTCGGTGATGATTGGCGACCGCCATTTCGGCTGGCGTGGCGCGCTGGCGGCGCTGGCAGGCATGCTCGCCTTTCCTCTGCTGGTGGTGCTGGCGCTGGCGCTGGTGTATGCGCAATTTGCCAGCCACCCGGCCGTGGCGGGCGCGCTGCGGGGCATGGGCGCCGTGGCTGCCGGGCTGATTGCGGGCACGGGCTTCAAGCTGGCGGCGGCGCTGCGCAATCACCCGCTGGGCCCCTGGCTGTGCGCCGCGCTGGCCGCCCTCACCTTCGCTGGCATGGCGCTGCTGCGCTGGCCGCTGGCCTGGGTGCTGCCCGCACTGGGCGGCGTGGCCTGCGTGCTGACGTGGCGAAAGATTGCGCCATGAACCACGCCATTGCACTGCAGCCGCTGGACTGGCTGAATCTGTTTTTCTATTACATCTCGATCTCGCTGCTGGCCGTGGGCGGCGCCATTGCCACCGCGCCCGACATGCACCGCTTTCTGGTGGAGCGCCAGGGCTGGCTGACCGATCTGCAATTCAACGCCTCCATTGCCATCGCCCAGGCGGCGCCGGGGCCCAATGTGCTGTTCATTGCGCTGCTGGGCTGGAACGTGGGCATCAACGCGGGCGGCGCCGGGCCGGCTGGCTGGGCCAGCGGCGCTTTGGGCATGGTGCTGAGCATGGTCGGCATCATGCTGCCCAGCACCACGCTCACCTGGCTGGCCACCCGCTGGGGCCACCGCAACCGCGAGCGGCGCAGCGTGCGCGCCTTCAAGCAAGGCATGGCGCCGGTGGTGATAGGGCTGCTGCTGGCCACCGCCTGGCTGCTGGGCAGCGCCCACAGCAACCCCGCCACCGACTGGGCCCTGTGGCTGCTGACGGCGGTGTGCGCGCTGCTGGTGTGGCGCACGCGCCTGCACCTGCTGTGGCTGCTGGGGGCGGGGGCGCTGCTGGGGGCGCTGGGGCTGGTGTGATCTCGCCTGGCGGGCGAATCTGAATCACACGCCCGCCAGCAAGGCTGGCAACACGCTGCCTGCGGTGCCACTCAACAGCGCATGGGCCACATCGTCCAGGTCGCTCGCGGCCGGGTTGATGATGGCCACGCGGGCGCACGCCTGGCGCGCAACTTGCGCCAGTCCCGCTGCCGGATACACGGCGCCCGCCGTGCCCACCACCAGCATCAGCTCGCAGGTGCGGGCGGCCTGTTGGGCGGCTTCCAGCGTGGCATATGGCAGCGGTTCGCCAAACCACACCACGCCCGGCCGCACCAGGTTGCCGCAGCGGTCGCAATACGGCGGGTGGCCGGCCACGGCGTGGTCGATGTGGCAGCAGTTGCGCGGGGTGTCGAGCCAGCGGTCGGCAAAGATGTCGCCATGCAGGCACAGCGTGCCGATGCTGCCCGCGCGCTGGTGCAGGCCGTCCACGTTCTGGGTGATCAGCGTGAGGCGCCCGGGGTGCTGCTGCTGGAACTGCGCCAGCGCCACATGTCCGGCATTGGGATGCACGCCAGCCAGCAAATTGCGCCGGTGCTGGTACCAGTCCCACACACGCCGCGGGTGGGCGCGAAAGCCCGCTTCGGTTGCCATGTCTTCCGGGCGAAACTGCGCCCAGTAGCCGGTTTGCGCCTCACGGAAGGTGGGCACGCCCGATTCGGCGCTGATGCCCGCTCCGGTCAGCACGGCAATATGGGCTGCGCCCTGCAGCCATTGCCGCACCTCGTAAGCACCCGCAGGAAGAGCGATGTTCATGCGCGCAGCTTAGCAAGCCAGGGACGTGCGGATTCTCGCGATCCTTTCTGCCGCGGCTGCCCGGGAGGCGCTCAGCCCGCCAGCCCCTGCTCCACCATCGCCACGGCGCGCTGGGCCATGGCCTCGATGTGCGCGGCGGGCAGCGCACGCAGCGGGCCGTCGAGCGCCAGCATGGCCAGGCCGTGCACTGCCGACCACGCCAGAAACTCGGCGCCCGGGCGCTGTGCCGCGCCCAGTGCGCCGGCAGTCACCATGTCGTCGAGCGTGCCGCACAGGATCTCGAACGGATCGCGCCCGCTGTCGCCACGAAAGTCGTCGCGGCTGCCGTTGGCCACGTCGAAGGGCTGGGCCACGAAGGCCGTGCGAAACAGGCCCGGCTCGGCCAGCGCAAAGCGCACGTAGCCCGTGCCAACGGCCTTGAAAGCAGCGCGTGCCCGTGCAACAGGCGCGCTCAGGTGGCGCGTGGCGTGGTCGATCTCCGCCTCCATGGCGCGTGCCATCAAGCCCAGTGCGGCGCCGCGCACGGCATCGAGCAATGCCGCATGGCCGGCGAAATGGCGGTAGGCGGCGTTGGGCACCACGCCGGCGCGGCGCGTGGCCTCGCGCAGCACCAGCGCCGGCGGCCCGCCCTCGCGCACCAGCGCAATGCCGGCGTCCAGCAGCGCGCGGCGCAAGTCGCCATGGCGGTAGGTTGGGCGCCGCGCGGTCTGGCCCGCCGGTGCGGCAGGGGTCACAGGAGTGAGAGGAACGGAATGTGAAGCGCTCAAGACGGCGTCCCTGTTGTGCGAAGGGTTAAATGTGGACACTGTTCATTTTACGACGGCACAATGAAGTGGACGTCGTACACATATTGTTCCATTTGCCGCTTTCTACAGGAGACCCGCATGGATACCAACCGCTTTCTCAACGGCTTCCTCTGCACCGTGCCGACTGCGCGGCGCGACACATACCGCCCGCGCTCCGCCCCCTTGCAAGGAGACCCACCATGACCCCATCCAAAAACACCGTCTGCCTCTGGTACGACAACGACGCTGAAGAAGCAGCGCGGTTTTACGCCACCACCTTTGCTGACTCGGCCGTCGGCGCCATCCACCGCGCACCGGGTGACTACCCCGCAGGCAAGGCGGGCGACGTGCTGGTGGTCGAATTCACCGTGCTGGGCCTGCCCTGCATGGGACTGAACGGCGGGCCGGGCGTGGAGCACAGCCACGCGTTCTCGTTCCAGGTGTCCACCGCCGATCAGGCCTAGACCGACCGCTACTGGAACGCCATCGTCGGCCACGGCGGCCAGGAGGTGGAATGCGGCTGGTGCCGCGACAAGTGGGGCATCTCGTGGCAGATCACGCCCGTGGCACTGGCCCAGGCCTGGACCCACCCCGACCGCGCCGCCGCCAAGCGCGCCTTCGACGCCATGATGACCATGAAGAAGATCGACGTCGCTGCCATCGAGGCCGCGGTGGCGGGCCGCTGACCCGCCGCACCCCACACCTGTTCAACCCGGAGGCACCATGCAATTCACCCCCTACCTCAACTTCGACGGCAACTGCCGCGAGGCCTTTGCCTTCTACAAGGATCTGTTCAAGGGCACCGTGGTGCACCAGAGCACCTTCGGCGAGATTCCGCCAGACCCGCAGAACCCACCGATCCCGCCCGAGGCGAAAGACCGCCTGATGCATGTGCACCTGCAGGTCGGCGCGCAGGCGCTGATGGGATCCGACACCCTGCACGGCGCCAGCGACGTGTGCGCGGGCGGCTATGCCAAACCGCAAGGCCTGTGGGTGTCGATCCAGGCGGACGATGTCGCCAAAGGCCGGCGCGTGTTTGACGCCCTGGCGCAAGGCGGCCAGGTGACCATGCCGTTCGACAAGACCTTCTGGTCGGCCGGCTTCGGCATGGTGACCGACCGCTTTGGCACGCCTTGGATGATCAACGTGAACGCCGGCTGAGAGCGCGGACCCGACCAAGGCTGCAGGGCCGGCACACATCAGGCGCCGAAACCGAGGAAAAAACCATGACAAGTGTTCGCGTGGAGAGCTTCACCATCTCGCTCGACGGATATGGAGCGGGCCCGGACCAAAGCCTCGATGATCCGCTCGGCGTGGGCGGAACGCAGCTGCACCAGTGGCTGCTGCCGACCCGCACGCTCCAGCGCACGCTGTTCGGCCAGGACGGCGGCAGCACGGGGGTTGACGATGATTTCGCCGCGCGCGGCTTTCAGAATGTTGGCGCATGGATTCTGGGGCGCAACATGTTCGCCCCTCATGCGCGGCGAGTGGCAGGACAACACCTGGAAAGGCTGGTGGGGCGACGATCCGCCCTACCACGTTCCGGTCTTCATTCTGACCCACCATGCCCGGCCGCCGATCGAGATGGAAGGTGGCACAACGTTCCACTTCGTCACCGGCGGCATCCATGAGGCGCTTGAACGGGCACGCGATGCCGCTGGCGGCAAGGACGTGCGGATCGGCGGCGGAGCCAACACCATCCGGCAGTACCTGCGTGAAGGCCTTATCGACGAACTGCACATCGCGGTCGCGCCGGTGTTGCTTGGCCGGGGAGAGCCGCTGCTGCAGGGGCTCGACCTGCGGGCGCTGGGCTACGAATGCGTTCAGTTCGTGGCGTCCGACAAGGCCACGCATGCCGTCCTGCGGCGCCACGCTAACCCGGCGCCTGAGCAGGCGTCGGCACAAGGCATGCCCATGAAGATCACCATCGAAACCAGTGTCCACGCGCCCATCGACCGCGTGTGGGCCGCCTGGAATGACCCGCGCGCCATGGAGCAGTGGAACGCCGCCTCGCCCGACTGGCACACACCGCGCGCCAGCGTGGATCTGCGCGAAGGTGGCAAGTTCTGCGCGCGCATGCAGGCGCGGGACGGCAGCGTCGGCTTCGACTTCGAGGGCACGTACACCCGTGTCGCACCGCAGCGCCTGATCGAATACACCCTGGGCGACGGGCGCAAGGTGCGCGTCGAGTTCACTCCACTGGCCAATAGCATCAGGGTGCGCGAGTCCTTCGACGCCGAGGAGAGCCACAGCGCCGAACAGCAGCGCCAGGGCTGGCAAGCCATCCTGGACAACTTCGCGCGGTACGTCGAGCACCGCGCCTGATTCACCCACAGCAACGCAAGGAGCAACCCATGAAACCCAATCCCGTCGTCTGGTTCGAGATCCATGTGCAAGACATGGCGCGCGCGCGCAAGTTCTACGAAGCGGTGTTCCAGTGCCAGCTGGAAACACTGAAATCACCCGCGGGCGAAGCCAACGGCATGCAGATGCTGTCCTTCCCCGGCGACATGACCACCATGGGCGCCAGCGGCGCGCTGGTCAAGATGGAAGGAGTGCCCTCCGGGGGTGGCGGCGGCACGCTGGTTTACTTTGCCTGCGAGGATTGCGCTGTCGAGCAGGGCCGGGTCGAAAAGGCCGGCGGCAAGGTGTTCAAGCCGAAATTTTCGATCGGCGAATATGGCCAATGCGCTCTGGTGAACGATACCGAGGGCAACATGATCGGCCTGCATTCAATGTAATGACGCAGGCCGTGCAGGCTGGCTAGCCGCCGCGTTGCCGCAGCGCTTCGTAGAGGCACACGCCACTGGCCACCGACACGTTGAGGCTCTCCACCGCGCCCTTCATGGGGATGCTCACCAGTTCGTCGCATGTCTTGCGCGTGAGCTGGCGCATGCCGTCGCCCTCGGCGCCCAGCACCAGGGCCACGGGGCCTTTCAGATCAACCTGGTACACGGTTTTGGGCGCGTCGTCGCTGGTGCCGATGCACCAGATGTTGCGCTCCTTGAGTTCACCCAGCGTGCGTGCCAGGTTGGTGACCATGAAGTACGGCATGGTCTCGGCCGCGCCGCTGGCCACCTTGGCCACGGTGGCATTGATGCCCACGGCGTGGTCCTTGGGGGCGATGACGGCATGCGCGCCCGCACCGTCGGCCACGCGCAGGCAGGCGCCCAGGTTGTGCGGGTCGGTGACGCCGTCGAGCACCAGCAGCAGGGGCTGCTCGATGCCGGCGGCTTCGAGGTTTTCAAGCAGTTCGTCGAGCGAGGTGACCTGCGCCACGGGCTCCACGCGCGCCGCGACGCCCTGGTGGCCATGGCTTCCGGCCAGCTTGGCAATGCGCACGCTGTCGGCCTCGATCAGGCGGGCACCGGCCTCGCGGGCACGGTCGAGAAACTGGCGCATGCGGGCATCGCGCCGCGTCACCTCGTAATAAATCTCGATGATGGATTTCGGCGCGGTCTTCAGACGCACACCCACGGCGTGAAAGCCGAAGAGAACTTTGGGGCTGGACATGGGGGGATTATCCGGGCATTGCCGGCGCCCCCAGAGTTGCGCCCTTCAGGCAACGGGCCACACAAGTGCATCGAGAGGCAACGGGGTTGCGCAAAGGGCTTGCTCTCAAGCGCCTAAAATCGCGGTCTTCCATTTAGCGATCTGCTGGACGGCGCTGCTTTTACGTGCCGTTTTTGCTGCCCATGTGGCTTTACGGGTTGGACTTTTTCCAACCCCCTTGATTGATGGCCCCCCGCGGTTTTGTGCACATGTTGCCGCGGCCACTGGCCTGTTTTACCTTTGTTCAATACCATGATTTTTAACCCGCTTCGCTGGGCACAGCGCACGAGCCTGGTCACACAAATTGTGATCGCCATGATTGCAGGCATCGCGCTGGCCGTGTTGTTTCCGGCTGCCACACCCAAGGTGGCCATTTTGGGCACGCTGTTCATTTCAGCTCTCAAGGCCGTGGCACCTGTGCTGGTGTTCATTTTGGTGATTGCCGCCATCAGCAACCACAAGCCCGGCGAAGCCACCCACGTGCGCCCGGTGCTCTTTTTGTATCTGGTGGGCACACTGGTGGCGTCCGTGGTGGGCGTTACGGCCAGTCTGTGGTTTCCGTCCACGCTGGTGCTGCAAGCCCCGGCGCAGGCGGCTAACGCTCCCATGCACATCCAGGATGTGCTGCTGACGCTGCTCATGAACGTGGTGGACAACCCTGTGCGGGCGCTGATGAATGCCAACTACATCGGCATCCTGGCCTGGGCGGTGGGCTTTGGCATGGCCATGCGCCACGCCAGCGCGGGTACCCGCACCGTCATGCACGACTTGTCGGCCGGCATCACGGTCATCATTCAGGTGGTGATCCGCTTTGCACCACTGGGCATTTTTGGCCTGGTGGCCAGCACCTTTGCCGAAGCCGGTGCGCAGGCGCTGTGGGGCTATGCGCACCTGCTGGCCGTGTTGCTGGGCTGCATGGTGTTTGTGGCGCTGGTGATCAATCCGCTCATCGTTTTCCTGGCGCTGCGCATCAATCCGTATCCGCTGGTGTTTACCTGCCTGCGCGAGAGCGGCGTGACGGCGTTTTTCACGCGCAGCTCGGCGGCCAATATCCCCATCAACCTGACGCTGGCAAAGCGCCTGGGCCTGAACGAGGACACCTACAGCATCGCCATTCCGCTGGGAGCCACCATCAACATGGCTGGTGCGGCCATCACCATCAGCGTGCTGTCGCTGGCGGCAGTGCACACGCTGGGCATTGCGGTTGAAGTGCCCACCGCCTTGCTGTTGTGCGTGGTGGCGGCCGTCTGTGCCTGCGGTGCTTCGGGCGTGGCCGGTGGCTCGCTGCTGCTCATTCCGCTGGCGTGCAGCCTGTTTGGCATCAGCAACGATGTCGCCATGCAGGTGGTGGCCATCGGTTTCATCATCGGCATCCTGCAGGACTCGGCCGAAACGGCGCTCAATTCTTCGACCGATGTGCTCTTCACGGCCGTGGCCTGCCGCTGGGCAGAACCACAGCCGCCGTCAGCGCGCTAAAACGTTACCGGACACCGACCGGGTCAGGTGCTGACCCGGCCTGCCTCGATGCTGATAAGGCGGTCGCAGCGCTGGGCAATGGCCCGATCGTGCGTGACCAGCACCAGCGTGGTGCCCTGCTCGCGGTTGAGGTCAAACATCAGCTGCATGATGGTTTCGCCAGTGGCGAAGTCGAGGCTGCCGGTGGGCTCGTCGGCCAGCAGCACGGCGGGCTGCATCACAAAAGCACGTGCCAGCGCCACGCGCTGCTGCTCGCCACCGCTCAGCACCTTGGGATAATGCCCCAGGCGCTGACCCAGCCCGACATGCTTGAGCATCTCGGTGGCCGCCTTGCGGGCATCGCTGCGGTCGGCCAGTTCGAGCGGCAGCATGACGTTTTCAAGTGCTGTGAGGTTGCCCATCAGCTGAAAACTCTGAAACACGAAACCCACCTTTTGCGCACGCAGCGCGGCCCGGCCGTCTTCACTCAGCGCAAACAGATCCTGGCCGTCAAGCCGCACGGTGCCGCGCGTAGGCGTATCAAGGCCCGCAATGATGGACAGCAGCGTGCTTTTTCCAGAGCCGGACGCGCCAACAATGGCCACGGTTTCCCCAGACTCCAGGCGGAAATCGATATTACGCAGAATGTCCAGTGTGCCGGTGGAATCCGTCACCGACTTGAATACATGCTCGACCGCAATAATGGGTTTGGCTGGTGACTGGGTAGGTTCGGACATGAAAGGTTTTTTATTTTGATTTGCGATCTGCATCGACGCCACTTTATCCTGACCGCTGCAGCCGGCGCGCTGGCGGGGCTTTATGCCCCGGCAGCGATGGCGCAAAAGCCGGCCCCGGTGCGACCACAGGTCATTCTGGTGCTGGGCGATTCCCTCAGCGCCGAATATGGCCTGCCGCGCGGAACGGGTTGGGTGGCACTGCTGGAAAAGCGCCTGGCGCAGGAAGAGATAGCCGCCACTGTGGTGAACGCCAGCGTGAGCGGAGAAACCACGTCCGGCGGGCGCTCCCGCCTTGCGGCGCTGCTGACGCAGCACCAACCCAGCCAGGTGGTGATCGAGCTGGGCGGCAATGATGCCCTGCGGGGCCTGCCACTGAAAAATACCGAAGAAAACCTGACGTGGATGGTGCAGACGGCCCAGAAATCAGGAGCCAAGGTACTGCTGGTGGGGATGCAGGTGCCCCCCAATTACGGAACCGACTATGCCAACCGCTTTGCGGCCACCTTTACAACCGTGGCCAAGGCGCGCAAGGTGGGAGTGGTGCCGTTTTTCCTCAAGGGCGTGGCCGATGGCCCCGACCCGACCCGACTGTTCCAGCCAGACCGCATCCACCCGCGCGCCGAGGCGCATCCGCAGATGCTGGCCAATGTGTGGCCGGAACTCCAGAAGCTCTTGCGTTAAAGAGCCCCGGGGGAAATCAACTGCCGGTTGACTCCGATGGGTTTGCAGGTGCGGGAGACGCAAAAGCGGCGGGGCCGTCGGTGGGCTGCCCATCTTGCGGCTCGTCAGGCCGGCGGTGAGTTTTGGCTTTGAGCTTCTCTTCCTTTTTTTTCTTTTTGGCGAGTTCGCGCTGGCGCTTTTCGTATCCGTAGTTGGGTGTTGCCAAGGTATTTGCTTCCTAAAGTAGGGGCCCACTGTAACAGCTTGCCCCTGGAGGCGGGCCCAGACCGCGCTTCACTGCGTGGGGGAAACCGCTGCGCGGTAGGCGTGCCAGCTGGCGTGGCCCAGCACCGGCCCGGCCAGCAACAGGCCCGCCCCCCAGAACCACAGTGACACCACCACGATGAGGGTGATCAACAAACCCCACAGCAGCATGACGGCGGGGTTTTCCAGCACCACCCGCATACTGGTGATGCCTGCGGTCAGCGCATCGGTATCACGGTCCAGGATCATGGGAATGGAGACCACCGAGGTCGAGAAAACCAGCGCTGCAAAAGCGCCCCCCACCGCCATGTAGACGCCGACAAATCCCCAGTTCTGGGGGTTGAAGATGGCCGCCATCACCCCTGTGGTAGAGGGCATTCCGGTATTGAAAAACACCGCAAACACCACCAGCGACGCCCGGCCCCACAGCAACTCCAGCACCACCAGCACGAGCACCAGCATGCCCATGCTGCCCATGTGCTTGTCCCAGCAGGTGATGGACTGCCCCAGATCGGGCGCCTGGCCAGCCTCGCGGCGCCGACTGGTGTCATAAAGGCCCATGGCCAGAAACGGCCCTACCAGCAGGCACCCGCTGGCCAGCGACATGGTGTATTCGGGCCGTGTGCGAAACACCCAGCCCAACACCAGCGCCATGCACCAGAAACATGCTCCATAAAACAGGGCGATGCCGGGCGCGGCCACCACATCCTGAAGGCCCTTGCGCAGCCAGCGAAAGGGATCTGCGAGGCGCAGGGGATTGAGTGCGATCGCCACGGCGGTGGCGGGCGGTACTTGGGCGGCAGGAGGTGCGGACATGGCGGTGATGGAGGTAATGGCAGAAGGTGCAAGAGGGTTTATGGGGACGACGGACACACCGTCCGTTGACACATATCAACACCCTAAGCCACCTGACCGCCACGCGCCACTGAGGAAACTACCACCCCCGCAGCACTCCCGCCCCGCCTTCAGGCCGCTCCAAATGCTCCGCGCATGGCCTGCTCCAAATCCTGGCGGAGGTCTTCCACCTCCTCCAGCCCCACCGAAAAGCGCACCAGGGTGCCAGGCTGCAGGTGCGGCGCGGGCCGGCTGCGCATGGATGCAAGCTGGTAGGGAACCACCAGACTCATGGGGCCGCCCCAGCTGTAGCCCAGCTTGAAAAGGCGCAAGCCATCACAGAACGCGTCAACCTGCTGCTGGCTGAAACGCGCGTCGATCATCACGCTGAACAAACCAGCCGCAGCGCCATGGCCATCGTTTGCAGCGCCGCACAGCGCCTGCCAGTGGGCGTGGCCCGGTGCACCGGGCAGCACCGGATGCAGCACCTGCGCCACGGCGGGCTGCTGCTGCAACCACTGAGCCAGCTGGCGTGCCGCAACGTCGTGTGCACGGTAGCGCAAACCAATGCTGGGCAATGCGCGCAGCACGGCTTCGGCATCGTTGGCTGCGATGCCCAGGCCCAGGCGCATGTGCGTGAGCTTGACTTTCATGTGCAGCGCCGGATCGCGCGTGATCACACTGCCCATCAGCACATCGCCGCCGCCACTGGGGTATTTGGTCAGCGCATGCACCGAAATATCGACGGCCAGGCAGCCGCTGCCGTCTCCTGCCAGATCAAAGGGCGCAAACGCGAGGCCAGCGCCCCAGGTGTTGTCGAGCGCCGACGTGACCCCCCGGCCGCGGCAGATGCGGACCTGTTCACACAGATCAGGGAATTCCATGGTCACCGAACCAGGTGCCTCCAGCCACACCAGGCGCGTGGCCGGCGTGATGCGCGCTGCCAGATCGGCGGGGTCGAGCGGGTCATACAGCACATGGTGAATGCCGAAGCGAGCCAACTCGCCGTTGGCCAGGTCTTTGCTGGGACCGTAGGCGTTGTCGGGAATCAGGACTTCATCACCAGGCTGGAGCAGGGCCAGGGCCACATTGGCAATGGCCGCAAGGCCACTGGGCACCAGCACGCATTGCAGCCCGCCCTCCAGGGCGCACAGGCGCTCTTCCAGCGTGAACGTGGTGGGCGTGCCATGCAGGCCATAGGTGTAGCCGCTCTTGTCTTTCCATTCGCGCGAACGCATCGCGGCCACGCTAGGGAAAATAACCGTAGATGCCTTGAACACACCAGGCTGCGGCGCGACAAATCCGGCAGGCGGGACATAAGGGTGATGGACGATGCGGGTTGCAGGCCCAAAAGTGGTGTCTTCAGTCATGCCAGCCATGGTAGCGCGCCCACGGCCGTAGCCTGCGGTACCACCGGGCCGCAAGCCCGGGTGCAGCGCCCCCATGCGTAGGTGGGGGCGAGATGCCTGTGGCTTAGCTGGGCACCTTGAGGTTGTTGGTGACCGATGTCACGCCCTTCACCTCTTTGGCGATGGTTTCAGCGCGCTCGCGGGCGCTTGCATTGGGTGCGGGACCCGAAAGTGTGACTGCGCCGGCACGGGTGTCGACGTCGATCTTGAACGCGCTCAGATCTGGGTCCTTGGCCAAGCCAGCAGACACCTGCGCTGTGATCGTCGCGTCATCCATTGCGCCCATGGCAGCAGTGCCCATTTCCTGGGCGCCCGACTGCACCTTGGCAGCGCCCTCTTCGACCTTGGTTTCCGCATTCTCGAGGGCGTTTTCTGCCTTCACCTTCGCATCCGCGGCGGCCTGTTCGGTTTGTTGCACAGCGGAATCGAGTTTTTGGCCCACGGTGGGCTGCTCTTGCTTGTCGCACGCGGCCAGACCCAAAGCCAAGGCGCTGACACCAAGAATGCTCAGGATGCGCTGCGAACCACTGTGCGAAAAATGACGGATATTCATGTGATCACTCCTTCCAGATAAAAGATGGTGTGAATGTAGGCAGCACATCGTGACGCCTGGGGTCGGACAGCGCCGAATGGGCTGTAGGACAACAGCACCAACCTGCTCTGCCCCTCGCGAAAGACAGTTGGCGCGCGGGGATGCCTTCGGGTGCGCCAGGCCGATGCAGCGGCGACAATTGCAACGATGTCACTGAACACCTTGTCCCGCTGGCTTCCGTTTCTGAACTGGCCGCGCCCAGAACCGGCCTTGCTCAAGGGCGAATTCTGGGCAGGAATGACCGTCGGCCTGATGCTGGTGCCGCAGGGCGTTGCCTACGCCGCGCTTGCAGGGATGCCCCTGGTGACCGGCATCTATGCATCCCTCGTGCCCGCTCTGGTGGCCGTGCTGTTCAGCGCCTCCACGCGCCTGGGCGTGGGGCCCACGGCACTGACCAGCCTTCTGATCGGCGCATCGCTGACGGGGCTGGCCGAACCCGGCAGTGCGCAGTGGGTGGCCATGGCGGCCTGGATGGCGATCCTGTCAGGACTGTTGCAGCTGGTGATGGGGCTGGCGCGCTTTGGCTGGTTGCTCAATCTGGTGACCTCACCGGTGCTCAGCGGCTTTACCCAGGCAGCGGCGCTGCTGATTCTTTCGTCCCAGCTCGGGGCACTGACCGGGCTGCGTTCCGATCTGGGCGCCTTGTGGACGACGCCCTCGCTGGGCCATTTCGATCTGACAGCAGCGGCCTTCGGCCTGGGTAGCCTGGTGTTGCTGATAGTGGCGCGTCGGCTGCGCCCGGGCTTTCCGGCTGCCATCGTGGTGCTGGGGGCTGCGGGTGCCGTCAGCTGGGCCCTGGGCTACGCCGAGGCCGATGGTGCGGTGGTGGGAGCCTTGCCGGCCGGCCTGCCCAGCTTTTACTGGCCGGGCGCCCTGCCCTGGTCCAGCTTTTCGGCACTGGTCATGCCGGTGCTGGTGGTGACGCTGGTCAGTTTTCTCGAAACCGCTTCCAGCGCCAAGGTGGACAGCCAGCGCTCGGGAGAGCGCTGGAACGAAAACCAGGACCTGATCGGTCAGGGACTGGCCAAGATCAGCAGCGGCCTGTGTGGCAGCTTTGCCACCAGCGCTTCATTCTCTCGCTCGGCCATCAACCTGTATGCCGGCGCCCGCAGCGGCTGGGCCACCGTGTTTGCCATTGCCCTGGTGCTGGTGGTGCTGCTGTGGCTGACACCAGCGCTTTACCATGTGCCGCAATCGGTGCTGGCCGCCGTGGTGGTGACGGCTGTCACCAGCCTGATCAAACCAGGCAGTTTTGTGCGGTTGTGGCGGATTTCCCGCATCGAGGCGGTCATTTCTGGCGTTACCTTCGGTTTGACGCTGGCCACAGCCCCCCGCATGTACTGGGGTGTGCTCGTGGGGCTGCTCATGAACCTGAGCCACTTCCTTTACCAGCGCCTGCACCCCCGCATCATCGAGGTGGGATTGCACCCCGACGGCAGCCTGCGCGACCGGCACCTGTGGCAACTGCCCGCGCTGGCACCGCACCTGCTGGCCCTGCGCATGGACGCGGAACTTGACTTTGCGTCCGCCAGCGCGCTGGAGCGCCGGGTAATGGACCACCTGGGCGCCCACCCCGACGTGGTGCATGTCTGCCTGCTGGCCCAGCCCATCAACCGCATCGACGTGACGGGTGTGGAAACCTTTTCCAACCTGGTTTCCACACTGCGTGCCCGCACGGGCACGCTGCACCTGAGCGGGCTCAAGCTGCCCGTGGAACAGGGACTGCGCCGCGCCGGGGTGCTGGAGCCCGGCCCGGGGCTGGCCATGTACCGCACCGACGCCGAAGCCTTGCTGGCCCTGCAGCAACTGCCGGGACCGGCCCACAACGCCAGTGATGGCGTCGCAGACAGCCAAAAAGCAAGGGCCGACTGATACACTCGCAGGCTACTTATGGCCCTCAAAATCCGTGCCTGATCCGGCTTCCCACATCGTAGACCTGCGCGACCTGCGCCTGGACACTGCGCACGCTCTGGTAGCCCAGGCCAGCGGGAGCGAGGCTGCCCTGCGCCGCGATCAGCCCTCACGGCACCTGCAGGGCCTGATCGACGGGCTGTGCGAACTCTCTCTCAAAGACCACCTCACCGGGCTGGCGAACCGTCGCCATTTCCGTGCGGTGCTAGAGCGTGAAATCGACCGCGTGACACGCTCGGGTGAAGCCGCCTTGCTGCTGATCCTGGACATCGACCATTTCAAGCAGATCAACGATACCTACGGGCATCTGGCCGGTGACGTGGTGCTGCAGTCGGTGTCGCGCACCCTGAGCGCCTGCGTGCGCCCCATGGACACACTGGCGCGCTACGGTGGCGAAGAATTTGCAGTGGTGCTGCCCGCCTGCCAGGCAGGCTTTGGCAAGGTGGTTGCCGAGCGCATTCGCCGTGCCGTGGCCAACACGCCGGTGCGCATTTCGCCTTCGGTTGAAGTCAACGTCACGCTCAGCATTGGTGGCGCTTTCGCCATGCAATGGATCCGCTCCACCACCCTGCTCTGGACAGACCGCGCAGACCACCAGTTGTATAACGCAAAATCCATGGGCCGCAATTGTGTGAGCATTGAGGAGCAACCCGACAGCACGGTCAGTGCCGAAGAAAAGAGCCTGTTGTTCGGCCCGCTCTACACGCCGTCGGGCTGGGGCGATTTGCCTTCGCTGGACCCCGCAGGCAGCGTCTACTGAAAGTAATGAGATGAGCGACGCGCTGTCCCCCCCCAACAACACCCCGGCTGCCCCTGTGCCGCCCACCACGCCCCCCGTTGCGGCGCCAGGCACCGGTGCACGCATCATTGCCGTCACCAGCGGCAAAGGCGGCGTGGGCAAGACCTTTGTTTCTGCCAACTTGGCTGCAGCCCTGACCCGACGAGGCCAGCGTGTGCTGGTGCTCGACGCCGACCTGGGCCTGGCCAACCTTGACGTGGTGCTGAACCTGCACCCCAAGATCACGCTGCACGACGTATTCACCGGCAAGGCTGCCCTGCAGGACGCCATCATCCAGGCGCCCGGCGGTTTCTCGGTGCTGCTGGCGGGCTCGGGCATGGTCGAGTATTCGCGCCTGACCCCCGAGGTGCGCAACCAGTTTCTCAACGTCATCCAGGCGATCACGCCCAAGTACGACGTGGTGCTGCTCGACACCGGCGCCGGCATCTCTGATGTGGTGCTGTTTTCCGTTTCGCTGGCATCCGAGGTGCTGATCGTGGCCACCCCTGAGCCCACCTCGCTCACCGATGCCTATGCGGCCATCAAGGTGCTGGCCATGCAGCAAAAACGCCAGCATGTGCGCATGGTCATCAACCAGGCCGCCCGCCCGGGCGATGGCCGTGCCATCACCAGCCAGTTGCAGCAGGTGCTCGACCGCTTTGTCAGCACCGAATCGGGCCGCGCCATGCGCCTGATTCACATGGGCGACATCCCGGCCGATCCTGCGGTGCGGGATGCCGTCATGCGCCGCCAGCTGCTGCTGCTGCAAACGCCGGGCTGTGCTGCGGCGCTGGCCATTGCCCAGCTGGCCAACAAGATCGAATCCACGCTGCTGGTGCCCACCGCCTGAGCGCACGGCACCGGTGCAGCGCCTGCCCGCGGGCGGGTGCGCCGTTCTGAGATATCCGCCGTGAACCCAGTCCTGAACATCTCCTGCTACAAGTTCGTGCCCTTGCCCGATGCAGCGGCATTGCGCGATCTGCTGCACGAGCGCGCCATGGCTGCCGCGCTCAAGGGCACCATTTTGCTGGCCCATGAGGGCATCAATATGTTTTTGGCAGGCCCGGCAGCGGCGGTACGCGGCTTTGTCGATGCCCTACGCACCGACCCGCGCTTTGCCGACCTGGCCCCCAAGGAAAGCTGGTCAGGCACTGTGCCGTTTCGCAAGATGCTGGTGAAGGTCAAGCGCGAGATCATTCGCATGGACCACCCCGCCATTCAGCCCTCGGCAGGCCGGGCACCGGCCGTGACACCGGCCACCCTGCACCGCTGGCTGGCCCAGGGCCACGATGATGCGGGCCGCCCGGTGGTGACGCTGGACACACGCAATGCCTTCGAGGTGGATGAAGGCACGTTCGACAACGCCATCGACTGGCGCATCGACAAATTCACCGAGTTCCCCCCGGCCCTGCGGGCCCACAAGGCCGAGCTGGCGGGCAAGACGGTGGTGAGCTTTTGCACCGGCGGCATCCGCTGCGAAAAGGCCGCCATCCTGATGCGCGAGGAAGGCCTTGCGCATGTTTACCAGCTCGAAGGCGGCATCCTGAAATATTTCGAAGAGACGGATGGCGCGCATTACCACGGCGGCTGTTTTGTGTTTGACGAGCGCCGCACGCTGGCCGCTGATCTTGCGGTGGCCACCCTCAGCGCCAAGGCTGAAGACGCTATAAATACATGAGCTATCAGCGCTTACGCCATAAGCGCTAGAGGCCTATTTAGCTGCAAACCTGCGTACAACCTTGCATCACGGCTTGAAACGGTGCGCCGGCAAGGGAATCCGCTCGGTGTCTCCGGGCACCTGACCCATCTGATCGGTTTCCCAGTCGTGGGCTGCCTGCACGATGCGGTCTTTGCTGCGGGAGACAAAGTTCCACCACATGTGGCGGGGTGCATCCAGCGGCGCACCGCCTATCACCATCAGCCGCGCCCCCGTGGGGCCCGCCTGCAACCGCGCCGATGCGGCGGGCGGCAACACGGCCATGGTGTGCTCGGCCAGCGGCTGGCCATCAAGCCGCACGGCGGCATCCACCGCGTACACCGCCATCTCCTGCGCCAGGGCGGGCAGCTCTAGCACGCCTTGTGGCGGCAGCTGCACATCCAGGTACAGCGTGGGCAACATCGCGGCCACCGGCGAGGTCACGCCAAACGCCGACCCGATGAGCACCCGCACCGTGGCGTCGCCCACCGATCGCTGCGCAATGGCGCTGGCAGGTGTGTGCGTGAACGAAGGCGGGCAGTCTTCCTGCCCCAGTGGCAGTGCAGACCACAGCTGGATGCCGTGGTTGACATAGCTTTGGCTGGCCAATGCCAAAGGCCGGCGCTCGGAATGCACGATGCCGCGCCCGGCGGTCATCCAGTTGATGGCGCCGGGCTCGATCTGCTGCACGCTGCCCAGGCTGTCGCGATGCAGGATGGCACCCGAAAACAGGTAGGTCACGGTGGCCAGGCCGATGTGCGGGTGCGGCCGCACGTCGTATTCGTCCGTGGGCTGCACGGTAACGGGGCCAAAGTGGTCAAAAAACAGAAACGGCCCCACCGATTTGCGCTGCACGGCGGGAAGGAGCCTGCGCACCGTAAACCCGCCCCCCAGATCCTTCAAATGACCGGAGAGCACCAGTGGCGCCATGCTCATGCCATGCGCTCCACGGTAGTGGTGATTTCAGTGGTGACGGCCGTCATAAGCTTGTGCACCGGGCATTTGTGCGCAACGGCCTGCAGCTCTTGCAACTGGTCATCGCTGAGATCGCCACTGATCTGCATACGGGCTGCAAGGTGGTAGGTGCCCGCGCGCTCGGCCGAAGCGTCGCGCTCGATCACCGTGCGCACGTCGGTCACGGGAATGCCCTTGCGGCGCGCGTACCAGAGCACCGTAAGCGCCTTGCACGAGCCCAGCGCCGCGTCGTACAGGTCGTGCGGGTTGGGGCCTGTGTCGTCGCCTCCCTCTGCAGCGGTGCCATCCACCACCAGCGCGTGGCTGCGAATGGTCAGCGTTTGCGCCATGGGCGTGGAGACGATGCGATTGAGTTCAATGGCCATGGGGCGACTCCAAAGTGGTTTGATGTATCAGTCGCCCAGGCGTGCCGCAACCGCCGCCACGCGCTGGCCCAGCAACCGGCCCGTTTCCAGATCGCCGGGCAACATTTCGGCGGCAGAGGCATCCGAGGGCGACTGCGCCATGGCGCCGCTGAACGCGCCCATCCAGTTGACATCGTTGCGCGTGGCCGCCTTCGAGTTGGCAGGCATCATGCCCGCGCCCACCCACAGCCCGCCATGCTGCATGGCCAGATGAAACAGATAGTCGAGCGTGACCTGCTTGTCGCCGTTGATGCTGGCACTGTTGGTGAAGCCCGCAAAGAGCTTGTCTTTCCAGGACTGGTTGAACCAGGGCTTGGACGAGGCATCCGCAAATTTTTTGAACTGCCAGCTTGGGCCTGCCATGTAGGTGGGAGAGCCCATGATGATGGCCTTGGCGGCCAGCAGGGTCTCCCAGCCGCCGTCGGGCAGGTTGCCGTCGGCATCAATCGCCACCAACTGGGCGTCCGCGCCATCGGCCACGGCCTGGGCCATGCGCTGGGTGTGGCCGTAGCCGGAGTGATAAACCACTGCAATCAAAGACATGGATGAATCCTTCTATGCAAGAGAAAAAAGACCCACGCGTCACCCTCGGAAAGGTGGGGTGGACCGAGAAATACGTTCGCAGAGCTTAGCTGGCTGCGCGCTGGCCGTCCACGCTCCAGGCGCCGGCACCACGGCCATCGGATTTTGCAAAGAGGCCGATAGGGTGAGCGCCAGAAAAAAAGAATCAGACAAACCGACAGCGGCGCAAATCTCAGGCGGCAAGGTCAAACACCAGCACCTCGGCGTCCTGGCCACCGGTCAGCGCCAGGGACGATTCGTTTTCGAGCAGCGCGGCATCGCCTGCGGCCAGTGGCTGGCCATTCACACACAGCGCACCGCGCACCAGGTGCACATAGGTCTTGCGTGCCGGGTTGAGGGGCTGGGTGACGGCCTCCGGGCCATCCAGCAGCCCCGCATACAGCGTGGCATCGGCATGCACCGTGACCGAGCCCTGCGCTCCGTCGGGTGAGGCCACGAGCCGCAATGCACCGCGTTTTTCGGCGGCAGTGAAAGTCTTTTGCTCGTAGCTGGGCGCAATGCCCCGCTCGTCGGGCACTATCCAGATCTGCAGAAAATGCGTGGTCTCGCCGGCAGCGTGGTTGAACTCGCTGTGCGTCACACCGGTGCCAGCGCTCATGCGCTGCACGTCGCCGGGCGGAATGCCCTTGACGTTGCCCATGCTGTCCTTGTGGGCCAGCTCGCCCGACAGCACATAGCTGATGATCTCCATGTCGCGGTGGCTGTGGGTGCCAAAGCCGGTGCCGGGCGCAATGCGGTCTTCGTTGATGACGCGCAGGTTGCCAAAGCCCATGTGGCGGGGATCGTAGTAACCCGCGAAGGAAAAGCTGTGGAAGGAATGGAGCCAGCCATGGTCAGCGTGGCCCCGGTCTTGCGATTTTCGAACAGTCAGCATGGTCATTGCTCCTTTCAAGACTCGACTGTAGGGGGCGGGCCTGCGCTGCAGGGTCTGGGGGATTGTCGGAATCGTTCAAAAAATCTGAACTAACATTGCTGCACCATGCCCCACGCCTACGACGTTCTCACCCCGGACAGCCTTGCCATGCTGCAGGTGATTTCGGAAACCGGCAGCTTTGCGGCCGCAGCCCGGCACCTGGGCCTGGTGCCCAGCGCGCTGACCTACCGGGTGCGCCAGATCGAAGACGCCCTGGACGTGCTGCTGTTTGATCGCACAGCCCGCCAGGCACGCCCCACCGAAGCCGGCGCCGAGCTGCTGCGCGAAGGCGCACGGCTGCTGCGCGAGATCGATGCCGTGGCCAACCGCGTGCGCCGCGTGGCCACAGGCTGGGAGCCCCAGCTCACGATTGCCGTGGACGGCGTGGTCTCCCCACACACCCTGCTGGAACTGGTCGATGCGTTTTATGCCATGGCCCCGCCCACCCACCTCAAACTGCGCGACGGCATCATGACCGGCACCCTGGAGGCGCTGACCACCGGCAACGCCGATCTGGCCATTGGCGTCTCGGCCGAGGGCTCGAACGTGGCCGGCCTGCAGCAAGGGCTGCTCGGTGAGTTGCGGTTCATCTACGTGGTGGCACCGCACCACCCGCTGGCGGCGGTGCCAGAGCCCATCACCGACGCCACCTTGCTGCAGCACCGCGCGGTGGCCGTGGCCGACTCGGCGCAGCGCGGCGGTGCCACCATGGGCCTGCTGGGCGGGCAGGATGTGCTCACGGTGGACACCATGCAGGCCAAGGTGCAGGCGCAGCTGCGCGGCCTGGGCGGAGGCTTTTTGCCGGAACCCATGGTGCGCCCCTACGTGGAGGCCGGCCATCTGGTGGCACGCCGCGTGGCCCGGCCCGAGCGCAGCCTGCGCATTCACTATGCATGGGGCGGCCCCGGTTTCACGACGCCCGGGCGCGCACTGCAATGGTGGCTGAATCAGCTGCAAAGCACGGCCACGCGCCATGCCCTGCTGGAAAACCACCATCATTTCTGATGTCCGACCCCGCGCCACGCGTGTAGAGTGGCTCTTATTAGATTTCTCCAGCCGACCGTCTCCGAAAGGCCTTCCATGACAAAACCCGTTTCCCGCCCCGCCAAACGGCCCCGACGCCCAGGCACCCCGGCAGCAGCACCCGCCCAGCGCCAGTCCGGCAAGGCAACAAAGACCGGCAAGACACCACGCCATTTCGCCATCATTGGTGCAGGCATGGCCGGCGTGGTGTGTGCGCGCACGCTGGTGCAGGCAGGCCATCAGGTCACCGTTTTTGAAAAATCGTCCAAGGCCGGTGGTCGAACCACCACCATCGACTCCCCCTTTGGCAGCTTTGATGCGGGTGCGCAATATTTCACCGTACGCGACCCGCGCTTTGCCCAGGCCATCGACACCGTTCCCGGCGTGTGCCGGCCCTGGAGCGCCAACGCCGTGCGCGTGCTCGACGCGGCTGGCCGCGTGGCGGCCGCGGGCCTACCCACGCGCGAACCCCACTGGGTGGCCAGCCCGGGCATGAACGCCCTTGTCACCACCTGGGCCGCCCCCTTGCTGCAGGCAGGCCAGCTCATCACCGACACCCGCGTGAGCAGCATTGAACGCGACCCCCTCAATGGCACCCACTGGCAAGTGCGCACCGAAGGCCAGGGCGGTGCACAGCATGTCTATGCCGGTTTCGACGCGGTGCTGCTGGCCCAGCCCGCCACGCCCGCCCAGGCACTGCTGGCGGTGTCGGGGCTGGACACCCCGCTGAACGCCGCCCTGTCGCGCGTGACCACTGCGCCCTGCTGGACACTCATGCTTGCCTACCCGCAGGCCGTGCGCCCGGACCTGACCACCCTTGGCCCCCAGTGGAACGCGGCACGCAGCACCCACCACCGCATTTCGTGGCTGGCACGCGAGTCGTCCAAACCCGGCCGCACCACCGTCGAACGCTGGACGGTGCAAGCCAGCCCGGCCTGGTCGGCAGAACACCTTGAAGACGACGCGGATCGCGTGCAATCCAAGCTGCTGAAGGCGTTTTCCGAGGTCACCGGCATTCGGGCGCAACCCGCCCATGCCGACACGCGCCGCTGGCGCTATGCCCAGACCACGCAGCCCCTGGGGCAAAGCCATCTGTGGGACGCCAGCCTGGCCTTGGGCGCCTGCGGCGACTGGTGCCTGGGCCACCGCCTGGAAGACGCTTTTGTGTCCGGCCTGGAGATGGCACTCGCCGTGGCATGACGCGCGGCGAAGGGGCCCAACGGGAGGCCACCACCTACCAGGGCCGCTTCGCCCCCTCGCCCACCGGCCCGCTGCATGCAGGCTCGCTGGTGGCGGCGCTGGCCAGCTGGCTGGATGCGCGGG
Source organism: Acidovorax sp. JHL-3 (assembly GCF_000526295.1). Taxonomy (NCBI): domain Bacteria; kingdom Pseudomonadati; phylum Pseudomonadota; class Betaproteobacteria; order Burkholderiales; family Comamonadaceae; genus Acidovorax; species Acidovorax sp. JHL-3. Next base: position 2,502,709 of record NZ_JAFU01000001.1, on the reverse strand, counting down.
CCTGGGAAGTTGGCCACAGCGGGCGCGGCGGGCGCTGGCTGGTGCGCATCGAAGACGTGGACATACCGCGCTGCGTTCCTGGCGCGGCCGATGTCATCTTGCAGCAGCTGGCCACCTGCGGCTTGCTGCCCGACGCACCGCCGGTGTGGCAATCCGCACGCGGCGCCCTGTACCAGCAGGCACTGGACCAGCTCATTGCGCAGGGCCATGCCTACCCCTGCGCCTGCTCGCGCAAAGACATCGAAGACGCCCACGCGGCGCAAGGCCATGACCGCATACGCCATGCCACCTTGCCCTACCCCGGCACCTGCCGCCACGGCCTGCGCGGGCGGCCCGCACGATCCTGGCGGTTCAACACCACGGACTTCAAGCCAAAAAACCCTCTAGCGCTTATAGATAAAGCGCAAGGAGCTACATTTTCAATAGCAAATGGCACAGTGCGTTGGGCAGACCGCCGCCTCGGCCCCCAGGCGCAGCATGTGGCCAGCGCGGTGGGCGACTTTGTGCTGCGCCGCGCAGACGGCCTGTGGGCCTACCAGCTGGCCGTGGTGGTGGACGATGCAGCCCAGCACATCACCCACGTGGTGCGCGGCGAAGACCTGGCCGACAACACACCCCGCCAGATCCTGCTGCAGCAGGCACTGGGTGTGGCGACCCCCAGCTACCTGCACACCCCGCTGGTCTGTGGCGCCAACGGCGAAAAGCTCTCCAAACAGAATGGCGCCGCAGCGCTCGATCTTCACGATCCCTTGCAGGCCCTGGGAGCAGCCGCCCGGGTGCTCGGCCTTCCTGCCGTGGAGCAGCTTCACGAAAATACGCCAGCGCAGGCCCTGGAGATGTGGGTCAACGCCTGGGAGCGAACCTACAATGGGCGACCGTGACAGAACCGATCATTTCTCCCGACTCCGCGCACCCTGCAGCCGCTTCATCCGCTGGCGCCGGTGCCCCCGATGGCACACCGCCCCCCGGCGTGGCCTACCCCAAAACCATCAAAAGCTTTGTGCGCCGCGCCGGCCGCACCACCACGGGCCAGGCCAAAGCCTTTGAAGACCTGGGACCCCGCTTTGTGTTGCCGTATGCAGCCGCCCCGCTCGACGCGGCCGCCGCCTTTGGCCGCAGCGCGCCGCTGGTACTCGAAATCGGCTTTGGCATGGGCGAGGCCACAGCCCACATCGCCCGCGTGCGCCCAGACGACAATTTCCTGTGCTGCGAAGTGCACGAGCCCGGTGTGGGTGCGCTGCTCAAGCGCATTGGCGAGCAAGGCCTGACCAATATCCGCATCCTGCAGCATGACGCTGTCGAGGTGATTGACAACATGCTGCCGTCCGCTTGCCTGGACGGCATTCACATCTTCTTTCCCGACCCGTGGCACAAGAAGAAGCACAACAAGCGCCGCCTCATCCAGGCGCCCCTTGTTGCCAAGCTGGCCGAGCGTCTCAAGCCCGGCGGCTATTTGCACTGCGCCACCGACTGGCAACCCTATGCCGATCAGATGCTGCAGGTGCTGGGCGCAGAACCCATGCTCGCCAACACTGCCGAAGGCTTTGCTCCGCAACCCGATTACCGTCCCTTGACCAAATTTGAAAACCGTGGCCTGCGACTGGGGCACGGCGTCTGGGACGTAGTTTTCGTGCGACGCAACTGAGCTCCCGACAGGCTTTCGCTCACTCCCGCTCACCTCTACCAGCGCCGCAGCTCCTTCATGAAGCCCATCTTGCAAAACCTGGTCGAAATGACCGGCCACCGAGACCATTTGCGCCTTGAGGTGTCCGTGCTCTCAACCCTGCAAAAGCTCAGTGCCACCACCGAAGTGCGAGCCCTCGAAGTGTTCACCGACGACGGTGCCACCCACGTGCGCCCGCGCACCTGGGTGCAGGATGGGGACCTGGTCTCCACCGACTCGGAAGCCGCCAGCGACCCGCAACGCGAGCCCCTGAACAGTTACCCGGCCCTGTGCCAGTGCATTGAAAAACGCGAAATCCGGGCCACGGCCAGCATGGACAAGGGGCGCTACACACTCTGGCTGCCCGTGTGGATGCACGACAAGGTCAGCACCTGCCTCGAGATCACGCAGTCGCGCCCCTTTTCGGCCCACAAGCTCGATGTGATCCAGGGCATTTTTCACGTTTACCAGAACTACCAAAGCCTGCTGGACTACAGCGAACGCGACGCCCTCACGGGGTTGCTCAACCGCAAGACCTTTGACGAGCAGTTTTCCCGCAGCACCGCCGATAGCCTGGCCCGCCGCTTGCGCCCAGCCACAACGGGCCTGGCGGTTGACGAAGAGGCATCATGCTGCGAACCCCCTGTCGAGCAATGGCTGGCCGTGGTGGACGTGGACCATTTCAAGCAAGTCAACGACCGCTTTGGCCATCTGTATGGCGACGAGGTGCTGATCCTGATTGCCAACATCCTGCGCAGCTCCTTTCGCAGCCACGACCGCATTTTCCGCTTTGGCGGCGAAGAGTTTGTGGTGCTGCTGCGCGCCACCAGCCTGGCCACGGCCCACAAGGTGTTCAACCGCTTTCGCCTTGCCGTGCAGGAATACCCGTTTCCCCAGGTGGGCCAGGTTACCGTGAGCCTGGGCTTTGTCAGCACATCCAGGGGCGCGCCGGTAGAGATCCTGGGTCAGGCCGACCAGGCGCTCTATTACGCCAAGGAAAACGGCCGCAACCAGGTCTGCTTTTACGATGAGCTCATCGCCAGCGGCCAGCTGAAAACCAAGGTGGCCAACGAGGATGTGGAGCTGTTTTGAGAGCCTGGTGAAGACCTGCGCACGCGCATCGATCCGGCGGATGGCTTTCTAGACCAGCAGCCGCTCGATGGCACCCAGGTCCACCGCATCGCATTGGGCGGCAGGCAAATAGCGCTGGGCAAAGTCCCACCACCCCCCTTTTTTTGACGATCAGCGGGCATGGCCGCTGACCGTTACACCTGCTGGGTCACCCAGCCGACCACCGAGGCCAGGGCAGCAGGCAGCTTGGACGCATCGGTTCCACCGGCCATGGCCATGTCGGGCTTGCCGCCGCCCTTGCCGCCCACCTGCTGGGCCACAAAGTTCACCAGCTCACCGGCCTTGAGACGGCCCACGCTGTCGGCCGTGACGCCTGCGGCGATCTGCACCTTGTCGCCATCCACAGCAGCCAGCACGATGGCGGCGGTCTTGAGCTTGTCCTTGAGCTTGTCCATGGTGTCGCGCAGGGTCTTGGCGTCCGCACCGGGCAGCACCACGGCCAGCACCTTCATGCCCTTGACATCCACCGCCTGCGTCAACAACTCGTCGCCCTGGGCGGACGCCAGCTTGCCCTTGAGCGCAGCGACTTCCTTCTCCAGCGTGCGGGCGTTCTCCAGCGCCTGGGCAATGCGGGCGTTCAGCTCGGCCACGGGCGACTTGAGGGAGCCAGCGGCCTGGTTGACGGTGTCTTCCAGCGTCTGCAGGTAGGCCAGCGCGTTGGCGCCGGTCACCGCCTCGATGCGGCGCACACCGGCGGCCACACCGCCCTCGCCCACCACCTTGAACAGGCCGATGTCGCCCGTGCGGTGCACGTGCGTGCCGCCGCACAGCTCGCGGCTGGTGCCGATGTCGAGCACGCGCACGGTTTCGCCGTACTTCTCGCCAAACAGCATCATGGCGCCGGTCTTCTGGGCTGATTCGATGTCCATTACGCGCGCCTGCGTGGCCACGTTGGCCAGGATTTCCTCGTTCACACGGCGCTCGATCTCGCGGATCTCGGCATCGGCGACGGGGGCGTTGTGCGCAAAGTCAAAGCGCGTGCGGTCGGCGTTGACCAGGCTGCCCTTTTGCTGCACGTGGCTGCCCAGCACTTCGCGCAGGGCCTTGTGCATGATGTGCGTGACCGAGTGGTTGCGCATGGTGGCAGCGCGCACAGCGGTGTTCACCTGGGCCTGCACGGTGTCACCCACATTCAGGGTGCCCTCTTCAAGCGTGCCGTGGTGGCCGAACACGTCGGCCTTGACCTTGAGCGTGTCGCCCACCGCAAAACGGGCCGAGCCGCTGGTGATGACTCCCTCGTCACCCACCTGGCCGCCGCTCTCGGCATAAAACGGGGTCGTGTCGAGCACCACCACACCGGTTTGACCTGCTTTAAGGGCTGCGGCGCTTGTCCCGTCAACGTAAATTGCTACGATTTTTGCAGTCTCGGCAAGGTTTTCGTAGCCCGTGAACTGGTTGGCCACGCCGGTGTACTCCAGCGCCTTGTCCATCTTGAACTTGCCTGCAGCGCGGGCTTGTGCCTTCTGCTTTTCCATGGCGGTTTTGAAGCCCGCCTCGTCCACCTCGACGTCGCGCTCGCGGCACACATCGTTGGTCAGGTCCAGCGGGAAGCCGTAGGTATCGTGCAGCTTGAAGGCCACCTCACCGGGCAACACCTTGGCACCGCCGTCCAGGGTTGCGTCCAGAATTTCCATGCCGTTGGCCAGCGTTTCAAAGAAGCGCTCTTCCTCGGCCTTGAGCACGTCGGTGATGCGCTGCTCTTGTGTGCGAATCGACGGGTAGGCATCCCCCATCAGGCGCACCAGATCGGCCACCAGTTTGTGGAAGAACGGCGTCTTCTTGCCCAGCTTGTAACCGTGGCGGATGGCGCGGCGCACGATGCGCCGTTGCACGTAGCCACGGCCTTCGTTGCTGGGGATCACGCCATCGCTCACCAGAAACGCGGTGGCGCGGATGTGGTCGGCAATCACGCGCAGGCTCTTGTTGTCCAGGTCGGCAACGCCGGTTTCGCGGGCTGCGGCCTTGATGAGCTGGTCGAAGATGTCGATTTCGTAGTTGCTGTGCACGTGCTGGAGGATGGCGGCCAGGCGCTCCAGGCCCATGCCGGTGTCCACGCAAGGTGCGGGCAGCGGCGTGACGGCGCCGGTTTCGTCCATGTTGAACTGCATGAACACGTTGTTCCAGATCTCGATGAAACGGTCGCCGTCTTCATCAGGGCTGCCTGGGGGGCCGCCGGCAATGTGGTCGCCGTGGTCGTAGAAGATTTCGCTGCACGGGCCGCAAGGGCCGGTGTCGGCCATCATCCAGAAGTTGTCGCTCTTGTAACGGCCGCCCTTGTTGTCGCCAATGCGGATCACGCGCTCGGGCGGCAGGCCGATTTCCTTGGTCCAGATGTCGTAGGCCTCGTCGTCTTCCTGGTACACGGTGGCCAGCAGGCGCTCGGGTGGCAGCTTGTAGACCTCGGTCAGCAGCTCCCACGCCCATTTCAGCGACTCGCGCTTGAAATAGTCACCAAAGCTCCAGTTGCCCAGCATCTCGAAGAAGGTGTGGTGGCGCGCGGTATAGCCCACGTTTTCCAGGTCGTTGTGCTTGCCACCGGCACGCAGGCAGGCCTGCACCGAAACGGCGCGGTTGTAAGGGCGCTTGTCGGAGCCCAGAAACACGTCCTTGAACTGCACCATGCCCGAGTTGGTGAACATCAGCGTCGGGTCGTTGCCCGGCACCAGCGGGCTGGATGCCACGATGGTGTGGCCTTTGGAGGCGAAGAAGTCCAGAAAGGACTTGCGGATGTCGGCAACGGAAAAAGTTGGAGTGCTCATGGTGTGTACGTTGGGTTGTGCACGGGGCGATGCCGCACAGGGTTGGCACGCGTGGGCCAACCGGTGATTATAAGTTTGCAACCTTGTCACCATCGACGCAGCCACTGGGCTGTGAACAGGCTATTCTTTTGCCTCGTTTGTGCCTGCTTGCCAGCATTTCGGCACCAGCCACCCCGTTCACCCCTCAACTCACCCGGATGCCTACGGCCATGTCCTCTTCGCCTCTTACACAGCTCAAAGACCCGACCCTGCTCAAGACCGACGCGCTCATCAACGGGCAATGGGTGGCCGGTGCCAGCCGCTTTGATGTGCACGACCCTGCCACCGGCACCAAACTGGCCGACGTCACCAACCTGGGACCAGCAGACGCCGAGGCGGCCATTGCCGCCGCCAACGCCGCCTGGCCGGCCTGGCGCACCAAAACCGCCAAGGAGCGCAGCATCATCCTGCGCAAGTGGTACGACCTGCTCATGGCCAACCAGGACGATCTGGGCCGCATCATGACCGCCGAGCAGGGCAAGCCGCTGCCAGAGGCCAAGGGCGAAGTGGCCTACGGCGCCAGCTTTGTGGAATGGTTTGCGGAAGAAGCCAAGCGCGTCAATGGCGAGACGCTGCCCCAGTTCGACAACAACCGGCGCCTTTTGGTCCTGAAGCAGCCCATCGGCGTGTGCGCAGCGATCACACCCTGGAATTTCCCGCTGGCCATGATCACCCGCAAGGTCGCCCCGGCGCTGGCCGCCGGTTGCCCGGTGGTCATCAAGCCCGCAGAGCTGACGCCGCTAACCGCCCTGGCCGCCGCCGAGCTGGCGGTGCGCGCGGGCATTCCGGCGGGTGTGCTCAACATCCTCTCGGCCGATGCCGCCAACTCCATTGCCATCGGCAAGGTGCTGTGCGCCAGCGACGTGGTGCGCCACATCAGCTTCACCGGCAGCACCGAGGTGGGCCGCATCCTCATGGCGCAGTCGGCCCCCACGGTCAAGAAAATGTCGCTCGAACTCGGCGGCAACGCTCCCTTCATCGTGTTTGACGATGCCGACATCGACAGCGCCGTGGAAGGCGCCTTTGCCAGCAAGTACCGCAACGCCGGGCAGACTTGCGTGTGCTCCAACCGCTTTTATGTGCAGGAAGGCGTGTACGACGAATTCGTGGCCAAGTTCGCCGCCAAGGTCAAAACCGCCAAGGTGGGCAACGGCTTTGAGGACGGCGTGAACCAGGGCCCGCTGATCGAGGAGGCCGCACTGGAAAAGGTGCAGCGCCATGTGGATGACGCGGTGGCCAAGGGCGGCGTGGTGATGGTCGGCGGCAAACGCCTGCAAAGCATGGGCTCGGGCCAGTTCTTCGAGCCCACGGTGGTGGCCAACGCCACGCCCGACATGCTGTGCGCACGCGAAGAAACCTTCGGCCCGTTTGCCCCGGTGTTCCGCTTCAAGACCGAGCAGGAGGCCATTGCTGCGGCCAACAACACCGAGTTCGGGCTGGCGAGCTACTTCTACAGCCGCGACGTGGGCCGCATCTTCCGCGTGGGCGAGGCGCTCGAATACGGCATGGTGGGCATCAACGTGGGCATTCTGGCCACCGAGCATGTGCCCTTCGGCGGCGTCAAACAGTCGGGCCTGGGCCGCGAGGGCTCGCACCACGGCATGGACGACTACGTCGAGATCAAGTACCTGTGCCTGGGGGATATCCTGGAAAAGCAATGAACGATCGTGCGTCAACTGCTATTATTTTAATAGCTACTAACGCTTTATGGTAAAGCGCTAGAGGCCAAAAATACCTAAAACCATGGAGAGCACCACCCCTGCGTGAAACGGGGCGTTGGTGCCTTGCGCTCCGCCCGCCCCCGAACAACAGCCCGGCTGCAATGGCGCAAAGGAGCGCAAACATGCCGCCTCCCGCACAACGCACGCGGGGCAAGCCAGAACAAGAAGGGGAAAGAGGCTGAATGCGTTCAGCCAGAGGCTGAACGCGGTGACTGGAGCGGGTGAAGGGAACAAAACTTCTCGATCCCTCAGCCTCAACAAAATCAACAACTTACCTCAAAAAATGCCTGATTTTTAGGCAGAAATGTGTGGGTTGGATGTGTGGGTAGATCCTAGCAGCACTCAGCTAGTGCGTCGACTTCAACGACGTCTTCTGTCCTTGGTGTGAAGTGCTAAGCCAAGATGCTACGTCCTCAGGAGGATGATTCCTTTTCATTCTCTTCTTTGAACTCTCGCACTGTATTGGTCACAGTCTTGTCAATTAAGTAGGCGATTCTTTTTCCCTCAGCAACACCAGGCCTCATTGCAAATATCAGAAAAGCTGGTGAGCACAGACCCCACCAACCAAGCAGTTGTACGGAAATGTACCCATTGCAGATTAAAAGAATAAACCAAACAAAGCTAAACTTCATCCAGAACGAACTTACAAATCCCTGTTGCACTGCAAGAATAACATTTACCTCAACCGAACGATGATCACTCATCAAAAAGCCAATTGCCCTTCCTGCTCGTGGCGCAACGTAAAGGGATGCGAAAAATAAAACTAACAAAATGAATTGCTCCATATGGCCTCCTAGTGTTTCTGAGGCTAAGAAATCGGAGCTGAAAGTCAAGTATTAGAAAATCGCCAATTTTATTCTAATTCTTTGTTATATATGCTGCGCATCCCATTTGGAAGCGCTCTGCATTGATTCCTAAAGGCTGGGTGTCAGATATTTCCAAGGGCTTATATCTGATATGGTTCAGGTATAAATCAAGCCTTGCACCAGACAGAAACACTTTTCTGTGTAGTAAAAAGAAGATTGGCTATCTCCTTCTGACCAAGTCCCATAATTGAATAGAGATTTGCCATCACTCTTTGCTCAAGTGTTTTGTGAAACCTTGCAGTTCCAGATTTTGAACCTCTCTTCGCTTGGATGAGACTGAATTCATCATCACTCATTCTCCCTGTGTATTTGTTCCAAGTCCATTTGGCAATGCTCTTTGCTGTGGCTTGTACTTCTGGGAAGCTCAAGGGTGCTGGGAACTGCTGATTTTTCTGAATGGCATAGTTCAGAACTGCATTGAAGAACTCTTCTTTTGCACCAGACAAGCGGTAGCTGAGCACCTGTGCATATGCCCAAAATCTGGTGTCGTCAAAGAGAGATACATTCCTCCCGAGTCCATAGGCGGCTTTTCTGCTTGCCCTTTTGGGTGGAATTTCTAAATATTCAAGGAATTCTGCTAAGTCCCAAGGCTGCTGCCTAACCTCCTGCACCTCCCAAGCCTCATGGAGAGGGTTCTTGCAGATGAGGCCAGAGTACCCTTGGTCTGCCTCCAGTTCCAGGCACAACTGCTGCTCTATGGCTGCAAGAAGCTCAAGGGGCTTTCTGCGAGCATTCTGTACTGTGTAGACCTCCACCCCTAAGCAGTAGAAGACATGGCTTCTGCCGCTCTTTCTGTTGTATGCAATCAGATTTGGAGGGGGTAGGCAGTTGTTCCTGATGTGCTCTGTCACTCCAGCATAGTCAATATCAAAAGCAAGATATTTGACTGATGTGGGCTTGTTGTGCTGAATGTACCGTCTGATGACGGCTATATTTCTGCTGCGAATTCGTAGGCCATATTGAAGCTCGTCAGTGCAGTATGGCTTCTTGGGTAGGTTTTGCTCAAATGTCTTTAGTTGCTCTGTAATCATAAAATCCCTCCAGTTGGGCCTGAAAGGATTTGGTTACTCTTGACTTTTCTATTTGTTTGGAATAAACTTGAATTGTCAGTTGTAATCAAATTAGCTTCTCAGGGCCTTGATTACCAAAGAAAGTCGCTTCATGCGGCTTTTTTTGTTTCTGAACTCAATTTATCAATTAAAGAGCAAAAGTCAACTCACTTGATTGTCATTGGTGGAGTGTTTTGAGTGGGTGGCCTCATTCCTGGTGGCTGTGGAGTAAGTTTCATCATAAGACTGCTCCTGCCTTTCTGCTTTTCCTGCTCGACAATCAGGTATTTCTTGTCTTCTTCCATTTTGTTCTTGATGGCCTCAAGATTGTCTATGGTTATCGGGATTTCTGGGTGTTTGGCTGCAAACTCTGAGGCCTTGGGTGAAGCCTTGAATTTTTCAAATTCCAGTTTTCTAACTGCTGCTAGGTCAGCAAGTTTCTTCTGGGATTTTTGCTTCTCTTCCTCAAGTATTTCAGAATAGTTTTTCTTTGGCTCAGAATAAGATGAGAGTGGCTTTTTCATCTTGTTCATAACAGAAGTCATCTTGCTTCGTTTTTGAGCCTCTATGTCTTTTCTTTTCTCTAGTGCAGCCAGAGCAAGCTTGTCTTCAGCAGCAGAGACTTTGATCTGTGCCTTCTTCGCACTTTCCTTGAAATTCTCAAGATCGTCTGACTGAATGTAGAGCTTGACCTTCTCTTTGTGTCTTGAGAAATTCACATATGCACTGTTTGAAGACATGGTGCCAGTGCCAAAGACATAAGCGTTCTCTACTGTCTGACCTTGGCTCTTGTATGTGGTGACTGCATAAGCATGGTTGAAAGTCCTGTGCTCAGTCGCATTGAAAGTCACTTCCTTTCCTGCAATATCAACAGTTAAAAAGACTGACTGTCCCTTCTTGTCAATCCTCTTGACTGTTGCTACTTCTGAATTCTTCAGCTTTTCTGTTTTGCTGATTTTGATGTTCTCAGTGAAAACTATTCTGTCACCTTCAGTAAAGAATCTGCCTGCTTCTGTAGCAGCCCCATTGCCTGACTTCCTGGTGACGTTTACCAGAACTTGAGTCTTTGCTGCCTCTTTGGAAATCTGGCCAGCTTCGATCAGTCTTGTTCTTATTTCATCATTGATTGCGTCACAGTCTGCATTGTTGTATGCAAGAACCAGCTTTGAATTGGACTGGTCATTGATGTAGTCATTTGCAATCGTTTTATAGAGATCAGCCTTCTTGTCTGAAGTCTGGAGCAAGCCATTTTTTCCAAGCAGTTCTGTGGCTTCCTTTGTCTTGCCATCTCTGAAAGCTTCAGCCACATCCTGAGCCACCTTGTTCTTCTGCCTCATGTTCTGCCATAGGCGTGCCTTGAATGAGTGATCCAGCTTCCTTTCAATGGCCCTCAATGTGTCACCGTGTTGAACAGAAGCAAGCTGTTTGACGTCACCCACCAGAACTAGTCTAGAGTCTGTTTTCAGGCAAAAATCGGTGAGTTTTCTGTAGTGTTCTGCTCCAACCATGCCAGCTTCATCAATGATAATTGCAGACCTCTCGTTATCTATGAGTGCCTGCTTTTTGAACTGGCCTGTCTCTGCATCTGTGACTCTTGCCAAAAACTCTGCAATTGAATAATTTTTTGAAATGCCAGCTTCAGACAGTGAGCTTGCTGTCTTGGTTTGTGTCGCAAGTCCGATGACCTTGCCCTTATTGGAATACATGTCGTTGGCAAACTTGATGACTGATGTGGTCTTGCCTGTACCTGCGTCACCTTCTATATATGTTATGCCTCTACGCTGTGCGACTAACTCCATTGCTTTGATTTGACCTTCATTGAAATCAAAGCCAGTCTTCTGCTTCATTGAAGTGCAGTATCTGTCTACGATTGTTCTGAACTCGTCTGGATGGTGTGTTTTGTATGCGGTGTATTTTTTTGAAAGCTCAGCGGCATTTTGAATAGCTTCCACCTCGTTCTCAATGACCTTGAGAGTGGTGTAGCTGCCGCTATCCTTCCTCACAAGTTTCATCTCTTCCTCAAGCCTTGCCAGATGGGTATTCACATCATTGTCTAGCTCTTCCAGGCTGCCGTAGCTCTTGGTGAACCTCAGTGCATTGGTGATCTGTGCCTTGATGTTTGGCTCAGACATTTCGCCCTTCAAGTCAAAATCTGGATGACTCTCAAGCCTTGATAGTGACTCTTCTGGGCTGGCTGAAAAGGTGGTTTCTTGCTGCTGTGCTGCCTCAAGTGCTTGTGAATTGATCACTGCTGCTGTGTTGTTTTTTATAAGAACGTGAATCTCATCAGCACTGGTGATCTTCTTCTCGTTCCTGCTCTTCCTTGATAGTTCTTCCTCAAGCTGCTTTGTGGATGAAAAGAACTTGTCTTCATCTGCATATTTTGCTGTGAGGCCTTCAATCTCTTTGTGCCTTGATGATAGGTTTATCTCCATCTCCCTTGAGATTCCCTTCACTCTCAATGAGTGCTCAAGGCCTGGCTCACTGCAAGCCTCTGTTTGAATTCCTATCATATTGAGTTCAGTGGCTAGCAATGTATTGAACTTGGCTGTCAGTTCTTTTGTGGCCTTGAGCAGGTCAGACGCATCAATTCCCATCATTTTGGTTTGACCGTTTTCAAGCGTGAATTCAGCGAAGTTCATCAATTGCTTGTGCTTGTGCAGGTGTGGCTCTAGCCTGCTTCCATTCGCGGCAACTGTTCTGGCTTCGTAGTGCCAGAACTCAAAGAAGACTGCTTTGGTCTTGGACGGGTCAATCTGCTGATATTTGGCCTTCCTATTTGATGGCCTCAAGCGCCTTTGCATCTCTTCTGTGATCTGACTGTCAGCCTTGTTGATTGCCTCCCTGATCCTCTTCTGGGTGGCACTGTCAGAGACTGCATAGAGCATGGAAATGGACTTGCTCATGGCGAGTGCTCCAGAGTAGCCAAGCTGCTTCTTCTCGGACTTCCTGAGCACTGACTTGCCATCTGCATACCTGCCATTTGTCATCTTGACGAACAGGTCCTGGGAGTACTTCAGCTTGAGCTTGTCGGCAAGCTTCCCTGTGACCTTGGCTTCCTCGTGGTTGTCTTCCAGGCTGAGGTAACGCTCGAAGTCTTGCTTGTCTGCTGGGTTGAGTGAGAGGGCTTTCATCTCACTGCTCATCACATCAAGAGGCTTCAACCTTCGCTTGGTCGAAGAGCGGTGTTCTGACTCGGCATCTGTCAGATATTTGGTCACACCGTCATCAGCGGTCTTGATGAAGTTGTACAAGACTCACACCCCAAGCCCCATCTTCTGAGTGAGAGATTTCGGCTTTTTAATATTCTCGATTTCAGTGTTGATTGCTTGAATGCGTTTGCTGTGCTTATCCGCTCTTTCCTTGATTTCTTCAAATCGCTTTTCTGCAACCTTCACAAATTCCTCAGCCAGTGCTCGCTGCTTCAAAAGCTCAGACTGAAGTGAGTGAACCATGCTGTCTAAATTGAATACTTGCTCTTCAAGCTCAGCCACCCTCTCATATCTGATTTCGCTGATTGACTTTGCGCCTGCAATCTGTTTCTGTGCGACTTCAATCACTTTTTCGAAGGCGTCTCCCTGATTTAATTTGAGGTACTTCCTGAGTTCCTCAAACTCAATCCATGCCTTTTTGCTGATCCCTCTAATGGTTTTGGCCTTGTGTTTTTCAATCATATTTGCCCCCTTTCTTTTTAGAATAGCGCGTTAAAAACACATGTCAACAGTATGTATGACATGCGGTTTCATAGGGAAAGCAAGGGGGAGAGATTACAAAAACGCTCCAAATTTCAATTTGGAAGTATGGTGCTTAGCTGCTAATTCCCCGAATTTAGACCAATCCTGACAAAGAAGGGAGTGGGGGAGAAAAGGTAAAGTCAGGAGGGTGTGGGCACACCAGACGTTGACTTTGCCTTTTTGATCGCTAATCTGAAGTCAACGGAGGTGATTATGAAAGTGGACAAAAAATTGATTGAGAGGGCAATGATTTTGGAGGGGAAGGTCAAGCCTGTGGAATGGGCGGCAGATTTTTCAACAGTTGAAGAAATGCTGAGGCTGGGTGTTGGTTGGAGGACTATTCAGACTGTTCTGGGCGAAAAATATCAAAAAACGTTCACCGTAAACGGTCTGATCCGTTCATATTCCAAATTTCACCTTAAGAATAAAACATCTGAGACTGTCGTTCCAGACGCACCCAAAGTGTTACTCCCCGATCAAAACTCTACAGAGTAACGGGGTAAGTAAAATAGGTTGATCTGCAACTCCTTAAAGTCGGCATAAAAAAACCGCCTTTCGGCGGTTCTATGGCTGCTTTGATTTATAGCCAGCTTATGCACTCTTCAAGGCTGTCAGTCCAGTTTCCGAGTTTGGTAGGTGGTACTGGCTGCATGATTTCAATGAGATCTGGCTCTTTTGGTCTTGGAAAAAGCTTGACACCTGGTGTGAACATGAACTTGGTCCAGTTGTTTGTAGAAGGGTGCAAACACACTGCCAGAATATCAAATTCTCCGAACCTGTACGGCCTTGTTGCTGCACCTTCTGCATCTGTGCCAGTTCTGGTCTTTTGGCATTCAGCTATCCACCAATCAGCATAACCAGCAAACTTTTTGGCTGACTGCTCACCAGCTTTAAGTGGAACGCCTTTTTTTAATCGTTGATTTTTGACTTGAATTTTTATCTCGCGGTTTCCATTTTTCAGGTGTGAGTCATATGGTTGATCTCCAACGATGGTCTGCGGAATCCATCCTTTTTGTGCTATTGGCTTGATGATATAATTGTCAAAGCATAGCTCTGCAATTATGCCGCGAACACCTCTTTTGGTTATGTCTTGGCTTCTGGCAATGGCTTCAAGTACAAAGTCTGCTGAAATATTCCACTGAGCTTCAAGTGGGTGCACCAGGTGGTTCTGGAGTAAAGGCTGAAAAAGTTCTTTCTGTTGCTCAGCACTTAAGGCTTCGATCAGTGTTCTGAGTTCTTGCAGTTGCTTGGTCATTTTTAAGGGCCTTGCGCCCACCTTTCTTACGCGTCACACTTGCACCGTTGATCAAAAAAGCCACCCATGAGTACAGTCACCCAAGAGCAAGAAGACCTTTTTGCTGCTTCCCTGAAGCCGCCCACTGAACTCGTCAAAGGATCGAAACCCTTCTTCAAGTCGAAAAAGGGCCTCGTCTATCACAACGATTCTTTGGAAATATTAAAGAAAATCCCCGATAACTCCGTCAATCTGGTCTTCACGTCTCCACCGTATGCCCTCCACTTCAAGAAGGAGTACGGCAATGCCGACCAAGCTGACTATGTGGACTGGTTCCTCACTTTTGCTCAGGAAATCAAACGTATCCTAACTGACGATGGATCGTTTGTTCTGAACATCGGGGGCACATGGCAGAAGGGGCAACCCACTAGGAGCATCTATCACTACAAGCTGGTGGTGGCCATGGTGGAGACTCTCGGCTTTCATCTTGCTCAAGAGTGCTTCTGGTACAACCCAGCGAAGATGCCAGTGCCTGCTGAGTGGGTGACTGTCAGGCGCATTCGTGTGAAGGACGCTGTGGAGTACGTCTGGTGGTTCTCCAAGACTCCTTGGCCAAAGGCTGACAACAAGAAGGTTCTTCGTCCCTACTCGAAGGACATGCTCAGGCTTGCTGCAAAGGGTGTGAAGACCACTGTTAGACCTTCTGGTCACAACATCACCGACAAGTGGGACAAGCTGCACTCTGGTGGCTCCATCGCTCCCAATGTCATTGATGACGAGATCCCGACTGAAATGCTGAAAATGGGGAACAACTCAGCCAATGACGTTTACACCAAGAAGTGCAAAGAGGCTGGGATCAAAATTCATCCAGCACGCTTTCCTGCCCAGCTTCCTGAATTTTTTATCAAATTCTTGACCAACGAAGGTGATATTGTCCTTGACCCATTCGGTGGGTCAATGACGACTGGAAGCGTTTCCGAAACTCTCAATCGTCGGTGGATTGGTATTGATAACGTTGAAGAATACTTGGATGGTGCCAAGTTTAGGTTTGGGTGATGTTTCGCGGATGTAAAAGGGGCCTCAATTGAGGCCCTTTTTATTTGACAAATCATTTTCCTTCTGTATGTGTATATATGCACACAAGGAGAAATGTCATGTCATTGGAGAAATTGGCGGGTGGGATGGGTTCGTTAGTCAAGATAATCCTATTTGGATTTATCTTGTTCGTTGTTGCTGGTCTGTTTATGGCATATATGCTAACCAATGGCGAGCCAAGAGACGTTCCTGCAAGTGTGAGTAAGATTGACTCTCAGACAGTAAGCACAGCAGAAAACGTAGTCCAAAAAGTGCCGAAGGACGAATCTGCCGAAGCCGCAACGGTGCCAGTTGTCGTCCCAAGCCAAGATATACCTGTGGACTCAGTCGAGAGCAAGATCAAACTCGACCTTGTTTCTATCGCCCCGAAGGAATTCAACGAGATTGCCAATGCGTATTCAGGAATTGGCTTGCAAGTGAAGGTGACAAATGGCAGTGAAAAAGTAGTTCACGGAATAAAAGGGACACTTGTCTTGAGGGATGCCTTCGGTGATTTGGCGGGTAGTTTTGGAATAAAGATCGATCAGACACTACAACCAGGCGAGACAAAGAGCTTCGATTGGGTCTATGAAATCAACTTGTTCAGCTCAAGCGACCAGAAGATGACGCAGTTGAACAAGTGGCAATCAACCTTTAAAGCAGAAAAGATTCTGCTTGACTAAAGAAAAGCCACCATGCGGTGGCTTTCTAATTTGATTCCGAGGAAAGTATAGAAAAGAAGGCGGACACGACTCTGTAAAAGGTAACTATTGAAAGACCATAGACGGAAACCAAAAGCGGAGTAACGAACTGCTTGGATTGCTCTGGTAATTCTGATATATCAAGAACCAAAAATACTAACAGGACAATACAGGCTAGAAAGCTACAATTAAAAGCAGACTTGAGATATCCCAGTAAAAGCCGCCACATCGTTGCATTGTTCTTAAGCCATGAATATCTTGCCGACCGAAAGCTCAGCAACATAGCTTTGGAGGTTCCAAGAAATCCAAGAAAGATCGCGCTTACGCTTATCGCAGATGTCAACAGACTCTCAAGTTTTTGCTGGGTTAGTTCGACTTCAAACCACCAGCAAGCAAATCCTGCGACAAGTGACAAAGCGTAGGGATAGGCCTTCTCTGCGTATCTTGGTAGGCTCATAAATCAGACCCACTGCTTAAGGCATTGCTCAAGAAGTCCGAATAGCTGGTTTGAATCGTATCGTCGTCCAATAGTTCTATCGACTTGATCTGCATTAAATTCAGTAAACTTTCTTGCCTCTAATAGGTCGATCACTTCCGCTGTGTCATCCTCGTTAGCCTTTGCTGCAACCTTTAGAGTGTCGTTATCACCAGCACGATTCCTTATTCCATCGACCAACGCAGCAATCCAACCCCTGTCAACCTTGTTTCTCTTCACTCTGGCGTCCACAGAAAAGCGGAACTCGAATTTGGTTGCTTTGCTTTCTATGGATTTTTTGAGGGCGCCTTCTAGTCCGGTGCCTTCCATGACAGCGATGTCGGCTTCACTTATTCCCTCAATGCATGCATCAATAGAAGTGACAATCTGCTTGTTTTGATATTTTTCGAGTGCTTCGTTTGTAAGGATTGGAGTTAGAGAATATTGCATTGCTGGGTCGGCAATGCACTGGTTTAAATATTCCCTTATTTTGGATGCTCTCACTCCAAAGTGGTTGTATTGAATTACAAGCCGGTCATTTTTTGTGGAGTAGATGGCAACTGTCTCTTCGGAAAGTATTTCGCCATCCTCTAGTTCGAGATCTTTTGCTGGTTGACCTGCCGCAGCTACGCCGGGCCAATTGTCATCTCGAAATTTGCTAAATTTTAGGTGCCAATTGACTGTGCCATCTGCGTGATGTCTCTCAGAGATTTCGTCAAGGCGAATTGTCTGAACTCCGCAAATTTTCTCCCTTAGGCCAAGATCCTGCTGCTCAAGATCTTTCAGAAGTTCTTCTATGGCTGGCGCACCGGGTGGTGCAAAAAACTGATAATAAAAAACCTTGATTCTTTTCATTTATTCCTCCCTGCTGCGCTCAGACCACCAGATACTTTTCAATGTCTTCACCGGCATTGATTTTTTCGAGCACCCAGTTGGGTTTCCGGCCACGTCCACCAGACCAAGTGTTCTCACCGTCACGGTACTTCACTACCGCTTCCTCACTGTTCTTCTTGGTGGCCCTTGCAACCTTTTCACCCATGCTCTTGGCAAAGCCAAGCTCTGTGGCAGTGATCCTGTAAGCTGCAATGTTCTCCTTCATCTGGGCGATGATCGGCTCACGTTCCTTGGCGAGCAGCTCAGCTTCTTGCTTCTTGAGTACTTCCAGTTGGGCGCGAACTTCTGCGAGAGTGGGCATCTGTTGATCCTTGGTGATGGTTTTTGCCATAGAAATTTTCCTTTGAAAAAAAATCGCTGTCAATGAGGTTTGGACTAGTCAAACACGGTAAAAGAAAGCGCGTGGTTGAAGCTGCTGAAGTCGATTCTCTCATGCCAGTCAAGTGTTTCAATCGCTTCTTTCAGCACCTTCATGGGAACCTCATGGAGATAGTTGTAATGCGCGGACTTGTCACTCACATGCCCAGACAGGACATAGATTGTTGAGTTGTTCACATTCCTGGCAACAAGTCTTGTGATCACCGTATGCCTGAGAGAGTAGAAGCAATTGTCATCTTGCTTGACTCCAACGGTGGTGAGATATTCCGAGAACCTGCGGGACAAGTTTTTCTTCGTGCCATTGTGGCCATTCTTCAAATACCAGAATAGCTTCTCTTTGTCTTTAATTTTTTTAATGTAGTCAAAGAGACCCAGCTTGATAAGTGCGGAGTGAATGGGAATGGATCGAACGCCTGCTTGGGTTTTCGCGTCTTTAACTTGGAAAAAGTGAATTCCATCATCCTGCCTGATGTTTTTCACTTCAAGAGTGGTGATCTCTTCTGGTCTCATCCCTGTGTACAAACAGATCAGAGGGCCCCAAAAATAGTCTGGCTTTGTGGCGTAAATTTTATAATTCTTCCAGTCAAAAATCTCGCTCAAGTCATCTTCATAGAATTGATCTCGTGACTTAAGCTGCTTTTTGCTGTTCTTGATGTACATGCCATCAACAGGATTGACTTGCTCAGTCCTGAGTCCGTTTTTGATGGCATATTCAAACATTGCCCTCAAGCACCCAAGAAAACCATTGATGGTGTGAGGTGCCTTTCCCTCTGCAAGCATTTTATTCTTGAATGTCTTGATGTCTTCCTTGGTGTAGGAGTTGATGTCCACATTTGAGAAGTAATTCTTGAAGAATTCAAAAGTCTTCTTGTACTTATAGACTGTGGTGGCTTTCAGTGTTGGTGTGACTTCAGCCAAAAAGTCTTTGACTACCTCATCATAGGTAGATACTTTCTGAGCAGAAACAGGCAATGTAGACGCGCTCAGCAATGCCTGCGGGATGGTCGACTGGGTAGCTTGTGCTTTACCCATAGCCTCCAAAATCCTCAGACCAAGCTCTTGCTCTGCTGGTGTGTCAGCTTGAAAAACGCCGTTCTTTAAATCAATATTGATTAATTTACGGAGACCGTCAAAGTCAAGGTCAGGCTTTGTCATTTCAACTCGCAAATTCAGTACAGCAGCTTTGGCTCGTGCCAGTTTATTTTCACGCGTTTTGAGTGAAAGATAAACAGACCTCTGTTGAGACCCTGAAACTGAGCGAGGAAGGACCACCCTGAAGAAGTAGACCCCTGACTTGGAGTCCCTGATGAGGCGTGGCATGTGTGTAGGCATGTTGGAGGCTCCAACTGCCTAAAACTTCAGCACCTGTGTGAGTATCAGGTGTGAGTTTGCTGATCCGATTCCAGGTAAAAATCGTTATAAATCAACGACTTACGTGAAATGGAGCGGGTGAAGGGAATCGAACCCTCGTATGAAGCTTGGGAAGCTGCCGTTCTACCATTGAACTACACCCGCACAGCCTTGCATTATAGGCGCCCTCACCGGCGCAATCCGGGTGCGCGCCGCCACACGATGGGGCGGCGCGGGGGCTGCATAAAAGTACAACAGACCACAGTGCGGCGGCACGCACCGCTGGCTTTTGGCTCAGGCGCCCAGCCGTTTCTGGCCTGCCCGGCCAGAGGCCGGCGATTGCAATGTGCGCTGGCCCGAATCGCCTGTGTTGCCCAGGTTGAAGCGCGCAATCGCCATCACCATCTGCTCGGCCTGTCCGCTCAGGCTGCTGGCAGCAGCCGCCATTTCTTCGACCAGCGCAGCGTTTTGTTGGGTGGTCTGGTCCAGTTGCGTGACGGCCTCGCCCACCTGGCTCACGCCGGCGGTCTGTTCGTTGCTGGCGGCGCTGATCTCGGACACCATGTCGGCCACGCGCTGAATGGAGCTGACCACCTCCTGCATCGTGGTACCCGCCTGATCGGCCAGCACCGATCCTTGCTGCACCATGCTGCTGCTGGCCCCGATCAGCTCCTTGATGGCCTTGGCTTCGGCGGCGGTGCGTTGCGCCAGACTGCGCACTTCGGTGGCCACCACCGCAAAGCCGCGGCCCTGCTCCCCCGCACGGGCTGCCTCCACGGCCGCGTTGAGCGCGAGGATGTTGGTCTGGAAAGCGATGCCGTCGATCACGCCAATGATGTCGGCGATTTTCTGGCTACTGGCGTTGATGTCGTGCATGGTGCGCACCACCTGTGACACCACTTCACCGCCCTGCGCTGCCACGCGGCTGGCGCCCACGGCCAGCTGGTTGGCCTGGCTGGCGCTATCGGCGTTGTGGCGAATGGTGGCCCCCAGTTGCTCCATGCTGGCGGCTGTTTCCTCCAGCGCGCTGGCCTGGCTTTCGGTCCGACCAGAAAGGTCCTGGTTGCCTTGTGCGATTTCGGTGCTGGCGGCCGACACGCTGTCGGCACTGGTGCGCACCGTGCCCAGGCTTTCCACCAGGCGCACGCGAAACCCTTCCATGGCTTGGGCCAGAGACCCGATTTCATCGCGGGAGCGGATAGAGACCTCATGGGTGAGGTCGCCCTGCGCCAGGTAACCGAGTGCCGTGCTCAGCTGCTGCACCGG
This sequence comes from Acidovorax sp. JHL-3, assembly GCF_000526295.1. Classification (NCBI taxonomy): domain Bacteria; kingdom Pseudomonadati; phylum Pseudomonadota; class Betaproteobacteria; order Burkholderiales; family Comamonadaceae; genus Acidovorax; species Acidovorax sp. JHL-3. Next base: position 2,482,375 of record NZ_JAFU01000001.1, on the reverse strand, counting down.
CAACCCCACCAGCCGGCGTGTGGCCGCCACCAGCACCACGGCCAGCAGCGCAAGCGCCACGGCCAGACCCAGCCACAGCCAGGTGAGTACATAGCGCGCCTCGCCCATCATTTCGGTCAGGGGTGCCTCGGCAACGATGGCCCAGGACCAGGGCTTGTAACGCTCTATTGCCACGAAGCGCGTTGCGCGGTCGCCCTCTGCACTGCGGCGTGGTGACCACTTCGACTCCAGATTGCCGGCCTGCTCGATGGCTGCCAGCGAAGCCAGCCAGGTCTTGGCGTCATCGTCCTTTTCATCCACCTTCAGCGATTTGCCAGCGCCGGGCAGGCCAAAGACACTGCCACGCGCAGGGCCCGACGAGAGGTTGACGGCATACACGGCACCCGAGGTGAAGAGTTTTTGCGCTGCCATCACGGTTTCGAGCTTGCCCAGAATGGCGCCGATGTCGGAGCCGATGTACAAGATGCCGATGGTGCGGTTGCCTTCACGAATGGGCTCATAAACAGACATGTACTCGCGGCCAAAAAGGCTGGCCCGGCCGACATAGGTTTTGCCCTCATTCATCAGGGCATAGGCCGGGTGGTTGCGGTCCAGCAACGTCTTGAAGGCACGCTCACCATCCTGCTTTTTGACCGAGGTCGTCACGCGGATAAAGTCGTCCCCCGTGCGCGCAAAGATGGTGGCCGTGGCACCCCCGCTTATTTTGAGAAACTGGTCCACCACATTGAAGTCACCGTTGAGAGCCGCACCCTCATACGACAGCACGGCCTCGGGCTTGCCATCTGCCCCGGGCATCTCGGCCACTTCAAACTTGCCCGGGAAATTGGCTTTGAAAATGGCGAAATCGCGGTGGGCCTGGTCTTGCGCGGTCTCGTCAAAGGTTTGCACCAGCGCGCGCACCTGGGCGGCATATCGGCTCACCTCTTCGGTAGACATGCGGCCAAAATCTTTCCAGAGCAGGCCGCTGACGATGCCCATGGTGATCAGCAAGACCACCAGCAAGCTGACCAACGCAGCCAGTGACAGCTTGAAGGCTACAGAGCGGTGGGCCGCAGGCTTGGGCCCAGATGTGGGGGCGCTAGTCGACGTGGGGTTCATGGGGTTTTTCCGCTCCGGGGTTATCTGCACAAAGCTTGTTTTCAGTTCAATTTATTGGCATCCGTACACGAACCGCCGCACACAAACCCTGTTGCAGCGTCAGGAACTTGTGTAATAGATGCACAAAAATTGCATCTAATGGTAAACCCGCAGTCTTACAAAATCAATCTTTGCTGGCTCTCAAACACCCGGGGCTCTGTGGTAAGCGGGTCCACAAACTCCAGCGACCGCGCCAGCAGTTGCAGCGGCCGCGAATAGTCGCCCTCGGGCGGGTCGTTGACCACCGGGTAGAACGGGTCGTTGCGCAGCGGCAGCCCCAGCGCCGCCATGTGCACGCGCAACTGGTGGCGCTTGCCGGTGATGGGCGACAGGCGGTACAGCGCCCACGCGCCAGCCACCTGCAACACCTGCATGTGGGTGTGGCTGTTGGGCTCACCGGGCACTTCGTGCATGCGAAAAAACTGTGGGCTTTCCTCCAGGCGGCTGCGGTGGTCTCGCGGAAAGTGCACATCGCCGTGCCAGGGCGCAACGGCGTCGTAGTGCTTGGTGATCTGGCGGTCGCGAAACAGCGCCTGGTAAACGCCACGCGTGCGCTGCTGTACCGAGAAAAGCACCAGCCCGGCGGTGTCCCGGTCGATGCGGTGCAAGGGCGACAGCTCGGGCAGCCCCAGGCGGCGCTTGAGGCGCACCAGCAGCGTTTGCTGCAGATACCGCCCCGATGGCGTCACAGGCATGAAATGCGGCTTGTCGGCCACCAGCAGGTGCTCGTCCTGGTAAAGCACCGTTTCTGCAAAAGGCAGAGCGGACTCAGCCTGCAGGTGACGGTAGTAATACAGGCGAATGCCCCCTTCAAATGGCCGGTGCGGCAACACGGCCACACCGCGCTCGTCCACCACATCCCCCGCTTGCATGCGCTGCAGCCATTCGCTGCGCTGCACGCCCGGCAGGCGCTGGGCCAGAAAATCCAGCATGCTGCCCTGCCCTTGCGAAGGCAGCACCACGCAACTGGGGCCCACGCCGTCGCGCAGGGGCAAGACAAAGGCATGGCGGGGGTTGTGCATGGCGTGCGGATTTTAGGGCGCGCCAGCTGCAGGGCGCGCGGTGCTGTGCCGGGGCTGTAGGACAACTGCGCCAATACGCCTTTCATCCTGCGGGATCGTCCAAAAAGCGCACGCTGCGGGCTAGCATGGCTTCTCCATGACAGAACCCCAGACTGATACCAACACCGTGCCGGCATCGGCCCCCTCAAAGCCCGTGACGCCATCGCGACGCGCTAGAGGGCAGCGCTTGGCGCTGGGCCTGGCAGGCGGCTTGGTCGGGCTGTTGGTGATTGGCGGCATCGTGCTCACCCAGCTTGACTGGAACCGCGCAAAACCCTGGCTGAACCAGACCCTGAGCGACGCCACAGGCCGCCACGTTGCAGTGGAAGGCGATCTCTCGGCCACCTGGCAGTGGCCGCAAACGTTGGACGATGGCTGGCGCCGCTGGGTGCCTGGTGTCACGGTGCAAGGCACGCAACTGGTCATGCAAGACCCAGCCGGTTTTGCCCGCCCCGGCAAGGCAGCCGAGCCCCGGCCCATGGCCCGGGCCGAGATGGCACGCGCATCGCTGCACATCTTGCCCCTGCTGGCGCGCGAGGTGGCCATCGACACCCTCGAACTCACCGGCCCCGACATCGCCCTGGCCCGCCTCGACGACGGCCGCAACAACTGGACCTTTGAGCCCCAGCGCGCTCTCGGCGACACCACGCCGCGCTGGACGGTCAGCATTGATCGGCTGGTGGTGCGCAAGGGCCAGCTTGCCTACGCGGATGCGGGCAGAGACCTGAACCTGAGCGCGCACATCGACACCATCAACGAAGCTGCACCAGCCACTGAAACCGAAGGCCCGGCAATGCCCGCCTCGGCGACCGCATCCTCAACTGCCAGCCCAGCCGCGGCCCCGGTCTATGGCGTGCGCTTTGACCTGAAAGGCACGCTGGGCAAGGCCCGCATCGAGGGCCAGGGCAAGGCAGGCCCCGTGCTCACGCTGCGCGACAAGGAGGTGAACTACCCCCTGCAATTCACCGCCAAGGCCGGCAGTGTGGAAACCGCGGTAGAGGGCATTCTGGCCAACCCGGGCGCGCTGTCGGGCATGAATCTGCAGGTGATGCTCAAGGGCGCCAGCATGGCCGACCTGTATGCGCTGACCGGCCTGGTGCTGCCCAATACGCCCGCTTTTCAGACCAAGGGTCAGCTGCAGGGCAGCCTGCAACCTGGCCGGGCGGTGTGGGACTACCGCGACTTCACCGGCACCGTGGGCCAGAGCGATCTGCATGGCAACCTGCGCTTTGTTTCGGGTGCGCCGCGCGGCAAGCTCTCGGGCAGCGTCACATCCCGGCAGCTGCGCCTGGCAGACCTGGGCCCGGTGCTTGGCACGGCCACCACAACTTCTGCCAAGGCCGGCCGCGGCGGCAAGGTGCTGCCCGATGCCCCGTTTGCCACCGACCGGTGGAATGCCATGGACATGGACCTGAAATTTGCGGGGCAGCGCGTGGTCCGGCAGGGCAGCCTGCCGCTCGAAGACCTCAGCGTGCATGCCCTGCTCAGCGATGCGGTGTTGCGCCTGGACCCGCTGCATTTCGGCGTGGCCAAGGGCAAGATCGAATCGAAGGTGGTGCTGGACAGCCGCAACACACCACTGACCGTGCACATGGATACCCGCGTGCAGAACCTGCGGCTGGCCTCGCTCTTCCCCGAGGTCGAACTCACCAAAAAAAGCCTCGGCCGGCTCGATGGCGCGATGGCGCTCAACGGCAAGGGCACCTCGGTGGCGCAATGGCTGGGCACCAGCAGCGGCGAAGCCCGCCTGTATGTGCGCGACGGCACCCTGAGCCGCGAACTGCTCAACCGCGCCGCGCTCAACGTGGGCAGCGTCGTGGTGGCCAAGCTGTTTGGCAACGACAAAGAGGTGCAATTGCGTTGCGCCGTGGCCGACCTGGCCGTGCGCGACGGCGTGGCCACCGTGCGCACCGGCAAGCTCAGCACCAACGAGGCCATTGTGGACGCCAGCGGCACCATCGACATGGCCCATGAGCGCCTTAACCTGCACATCAAACCCGAATCGCTGCAGTGGAAGTTCTTCTCGCTGCGCACCCCGCTGTATGTGCGCGGCAGCTTTGCCAATCCCGATGTAGGTGTGGAACCCGGCCCGCTGCTGCTGCGCGCAGGCGCGGCGATCGCGGCGGCAGTGGTGGCCCCGGCAGCGCTGGCGCTGCTGCCCGTGACAGTGCCGGGCGCCGACGACGATACGCAGTGCGCCCCCCTGCTGGCGCAGGCCACACAACCGGTCAAGGCGGGCCGTGCGGGCAAGCCCGCAGCGCCTGCACGCCCTGCGCCGCGCTGAAAATCGCCCGCAACACGGCGCTATGCCGGCGCCTAGATAACTCATTTTTTGATAGCTGCTAGCGCTTTATTCATAAGCGCTATAGGCCATTTTCATTAAAACCTTGAAAAAGGCGGTATGCCACTGACGGCAGCCAGGATGGCAAACGCTTGCAGCGATGCTTCAACCTAAAAATCGCAGTTGACCGCTTGCAATCCCTGGATAGGCCCTGTGAAAACTTGCTTTGTATCTCTTTGGAACGTTCACCTTTTGGGTGATTGCGCTATGCACCTGCCAGCACCATGCTCGACGCGCCATGCGGCGTTGCTCCTCGTTGCGCACAGGAGTGCGCTGCCTCGTCGCGTCTTGCCTGGCACGCCGATCATGGCACTGGCAGGCGCATCCAACTGCGGTTTTTAGGTTCAAACCCTCATGAGGCTCCATGGCCTGCGTTCAACCTGCAAACGGCAGTTGACCGCTTCGTACCCTTTGCCCAGCCGCACGAAATTTATCGTTGTTGATTTCGATGGCCTTCACCTGATGGGTGAAGCGCTATGCACCCGGCATTGCCGCGCTCTGGGCGCCGGCGGGCGCATCCAGCTGCCGCTTCCGGGTTCAATGAAAATCCCGGCTGCCCTGCAACGCCTGCGCCATGCGCCCCAGCAGGGGCGTGAGGTCTTTGAAGCGCTGGGCCACCAGGTGGCGCACCACGGCCTGGCCGTCGGGCCCATGGGGGCTGCACTGCCACACGCCCTCCACCGCCAGCAGGCGCGCACCCAGTAGTGGCTGACGCCAATGCTCCACCAGTGCGGGCCACACGATCACGTTGACGGGGCCGGTCTCGTCTTCGAGCGTGACAAACATCGTGCCCTTGGCCGTGCCGGGGCGCTGGCGCATGGTGACGATGCCGCAGGCGCGCACCTTGCGGCCGTTGGGTGCGCTGTGCAGCTGCAGTGCGGTCTGCAGGCGCCAGCGGGCCAGGCGCGGGCGCAGCAGGGCCAGCGGGTGGCGACGCAGGGTGAGACCGGTGGCTGCATAGTCGAAGACGATTTCCTCGCCCTCGTGCGCAGCGGGCAGCGCCAGCGGCACTTCGTGCACGGGCACATCGCGCCACAAGGCAGGTGCGGTGTGCTGCGCAGCGGCATCCCACATTTGTTGACGGCGGTGGCCCGAGAGGCTGGCCAGCGCATCGGCTGCGGCCAAGGCCTGCAGGTCTTGCTGGCTCAGTTGCGCACGTAAGGCCAGGTCTTCGGTGCTGGTGAAACATGTGGCAGGCACGAATTCGGGCGCAAGCGCGGGTGCGGGTGCAGCGCCTGGCTTGCCCGCCACGGCCGCGTCGTGCAGCGCTTGCCGGATCTGCACCAGCCGCTGGCCCGCAGCGGTGGCCAGGCCACTGACCAGCCGCAGCCCCAGGCGCACAGCGGGCTGGGGCAGTGCCACGCCCGGCACGGCGGCCAACGGGCCTTCGAGGGTGCAATCCCAGTGGCTGGCCAGCACATCAATGGGCAGCACGCGCACGCCGTGGCGGCGCGCGTCTTGCACCAGTTGCGAAGCGCTGTAAAAACCCATGGGCAGTGAATTGAGCAGCGCCGCCAGAAAACACGCGGGTTCGTGGCACTTGAGCCAGCTGCTGGCATAAGACAGCAGCGCAAAGCTGTGGGCGTGGCTTTCAGGAAAGCCGTATTCGCCAAAGCCCAGCATCTGCTGAAAAATAGCCTGTGCGAATTCGGTGCGGTAGCCGCGTGCCTCCATGCCGCCGATCAGCGGGCGCTCGAACCGGTGCACGCCGCCCTTGCGCTTCCAGGCGGCCATGGACCGGCGCAGGTCGTCGGCCATGCCGGGGCCAAAGCCCGCCGCGATCATGGCGATCTGCATCACCTGTTCCTGAAAGATGGGCACGCCCAGCGTGCGCGCCAGGGCGGCTTCGAGTTCGGGTTTTTCCAGCTCCAGCGGCTGGCCGTGCCGCCGCCGCTCGCGCGCCTGCAGGTAGGGGTGCACCATGCCGCCCTGGATGGGGCCGGGGCGCACGATGGCCACCTGGACCACCAGGTCGTAGAACACGCGCGGCTGCAGGCGCGGCAGCATGCTCATCTGCGCGCGGCTTTCGATCTGGAACACGCCCACGGTGTCGGCGGCACAGATCATGTCGTAGGTGGCCGCATCTTCGCGGGGGATATCGGCCAGCCCCCATGGCTCGCCGCGCAGCACGGCACGCAGCTGGAGGCAGCGGCGCAGCGCGCTGAGCATGCCCAGCGCCAGCACATCGACCTTGAGCAGCCCCATGGTGTCCAGGTCGTCCTTGTCCCACTGGATGACGGATCGGCCCTCCATGCTGGCGGGCTCCACCGGCACCAGGCGCGTGAGCTTGCCCTGGGTGAGCACGAAGCCACCCACATGCTGGCTCAGGTGGCGCGGAAACCCCTTGAGCTGCGCGGCCAGCTCCAGCCACAGCGCGGCGGTGTGCCGGTGCAGCGGCACCCCCAGGCCTTTCGCCAGCTCTTGCAGACGGTCGGCAGCAATGCCTTCGTCAAACCAGTGGTGGTCTTTGGCAAAGGCATCCACCAAGGCGGGCGCCACGGCCAGCGCCTTGCCCACATCGCGCAGGGCGCTGCGCGTGCGGTAGGTGGCGACCACGGCGGTAATGGCGGCGCGCTCGCGGCCGTATTTGGCATAGATGTACTGGATGACCTCCTCGCGCCGGTCGTGCTCGAAGTCCACGTCGATGTCGGGCGGCTCGCTGCGCTCTTTGCTGATGAAGCGCTCGAACAGCAGGTGCGAATCCTCGGGATTCACTGCCGTGATACCCAGCACATAGCAGACGACCGAGTTGGCGGCCGAGCCCCGCCCCTGGCACAGGATGCCCTGGCTGCGCGCAAAGCGCACGATGTCGTGCACTGTGAGGAAGTACATCTCGTACTGGCAGTGCGCAATCAGCGCAAGCTCCTTGCGGATCTGTGCGGCAATCCAGTCGGGCACCCCTTGCGGATAGCGGCCCATGGCCCCCTCTTGTGCCAGCCAGGCCAAGGCCTGGGCCGGCGTCATGCCGGAGGGCACGGTCTCCAGTGGGTACTGGTAGCGGATCTCGCCCAGGCTGAAAGTGCAGCGCGCTGCCACCGTGAGCGTGGCGGCCAGCAGCTCGGGCGGGTAGATGCCTGCCAGGCGCACGCGCTGGCGCAGGTGGCGCTCGGCATTGGGCTGCAGGGCAAAGCCGCATTCGGCCACGCTGCACCCACGCTGCACGGCCGTGATCACGTCCTGCAGCGGCTTGCGCGAGCGGGCGTGCATGTGCACGTCGCCCGCCGCAACTAGCGGCAGGCCCAGCGCCGCGCCCGCACGCTGCAGCGTGGCCAGCCACAGGCTGTCGTCGGGGGCCAGATGCAGCTCTACCGCCAGCCAGAGGTGGCCGTCAAAATTTAAGCAAAATTGGGCTCTAGCGCTTGATAGGCAAGCGCTGACAGCTACGAAATCAGAAGCATCCATGCGCTCGCGGCACGGGGCCAGCAGCAGCTCGCACCCCTGCAGAAGGCTGAAGGGGCTGCCGGGGCCTACGTGGTATTGCCCCTTGGGCGCTGCCGCACGGGCCGCGGTGATGAATTCGCACAGGTTGCCCCACCCCTGCGCATCCCGCGCCAGGGCCACCAGCCGCAGGTCGCCCCACACAAACTCGCTGCCCACGATGAGGTGCACGTCGCACTCCTGGGCCGCCTCCCAGGCGCGCACCACGCCCGCCACCGAGCACTCATCGGTCAGCGCCAGGGCCTGGTAACCCAGTTGGGCGGCACGGGCCACCAGTTCCTTGGGATGGGAGGCACCGCGCTGAAAACTGAAGTTGGACAGGCAATGCAGCTCGGCATAGCCCGGCAAGGGCGCAGGCGATGGCATGGCGCCCCCGGATGGAGCGGACATTGCGGACGGCATGGAGGAAGACGCCATGGTCTCACCCAAAAATGCCGTGCAGGAACCAGCGGTGCGGCTGCGCGGCCGTCATCGCGCCCTTTTGCGTTGCGTCCTTTTGCGTCGCGTCCTTTTGCACCGCACCGCCTGGCTGCGGTGCCAACCGCTCACGAAACACCCACACCAACCCCGCCACATCGTTATGCGCCACAAAATAGTCGCGCAGCGCCAGGCCAGCGCAGGCATTGCCCGGGTCGCCAGCGCCCTCGTCCTCGGCCGACCACCAGCCCGCCTCGAACCGGTGCGGCCCCGCCAGCAGGCGCAGCACGCCGTGGTGGCAGGGGCGGTTGCCCTGCACCGCCAGCCGCCGGGGTGGGCGCAGCAGCCAGGTGGGCCACAGGGTGGCATCGGGGGCTTTTGTACCGGTGTTTTGGACGCCGGTGTGCGCTCGATTCTGGCCCAGCACCTCGGCCGCAGGGCACCACTGCTGCATGCGTTCGGGCCGGTGGTCGGCCTGCAGCACGGGGGCCACCACATGGTCGGCCCCCAAGCGGGCCGACAGGCGCTCAAGCAACTGGTGCAAGGCCTCGCCGGGTGCTCCACCCGGGTCGTCACGGCCACCGCCCACGCCATCCCCGGACGGCAGCAAACTGGCACTTCGGTGCGGCAGCGGGGCGGATTCGAGCAGGCGCAGCGTGATCTGGTTGACCGGTGCCGCCAGTGTTGTGCGCGCCAGGTTTTCAGACAGCAGGCGCCGCAGGTGCGCCATGTCTTGCGTGGCTTGGGCGGTGCGCACCGGCAGGGCCTGCGTGGGGGCAATTGCCACGCCATCAATGCGCCGCAGGTCGTGGCGCCAGGCCAGCTCCAGCGCCAGTGCGCCCTGCTGGCGCGCCTGCAGCCAGCCCTGCAGGGCCGTGAGGCAGCGGCTGACACTCCAGAGCAGCGCATCGGCCGACTCGGCCAGTGCAGGCAGCTCGGCGGTCAGCGCAAACTGCTCGGGCAGCTCCAGCCAGGCATGGGCTTCGGGGGCATCGCCCAGGGCCTGATCCAGCACCCTCAGTACCTTGGCACCAAAACGCCGGGCCACCCCGGCACGCGGCAGCGCCCGCAGGCCCCCCCAAGTTCGGCAACCCATGCGCTCCAGGCTGGCCACATGCGGGCGCAGGGCGGTCAGCGTGTGCAAAGGCAAGCCCTCCACGTTGTGCCCTGATGGCGCACGCCCGGCCTGCGCCATGCGCAGCCAGGCCTGCGCTACCAGGGCTGTCGGCCCGCAGCCCCACACCGCCTGCGTGCCAGGCGGTGGTACCCCCGCCTCCCGGGTGGCTGGGTGATCCGGCAGCCCGACCGATGCATCGGCCCAGGCCTGCAGCACCTGCGCCAGCAAGGCATCGCGCCCGCCCCAGAGCCGCTCGGTGGTGGACACCTCCAGCAACACCGCTTCGCCATCCACCAGCGCCACGCGCGGCGTAAAGCGCAAGGCCCACCAGCCCGTCGCCGCCGCTTGCATGGCAGCGCCCGGAATTGCCGCGGGCTCATCGCACCAGGGCAACGGCAGCGCGATCCAGTGCATGGTCTTTCCTCTCTGGCATGGCCCTCAGAGTCCTTGGTGCCAGGCGCAGCGGCAATGCTTGTGCGGGGCTGTGGCGCACCACCGTTGCACGGGCCACCACCTGCGCAGCGCGCCGCCGCTCGGCCTGCGCCGCCAGCACCTGTGCCAGACGGGGGTGGCAGCCCGGCAGATCCAGCCCCTGCACCAGGGGCGGGCCCCGGCGCTTGAGGATCTGCACCTGCATGCCGGGCGATATGACGGTATCCCCCGGCAGGGCCAGCCCCTGCACCTGAAGCCGCAGCAAGGCGGGCGATGCCTGCGGTGCTGCACTGGCCGGGCGAAACACCCACAGCAGCTGCTGCTGTTGTGCCGCTGCCAGCTGCAACCTGCGCAAGGCGGCAGATTGCGCCTGGGGCAACCAGGCCATGACAGCCAGCACTTCACGGCAGCGCAGCGCCTGCTCGGCCGCCCAGAGCGCAGCCTTGGCGTTGTCGGCACGCACCACGCACAAGCGCTCTGCCAAAAGCCCCTGCGCCTTGAGTGCCGGGACAAAAGGTTCACACGGTGGCGCCACCACCACCACGCACCCCACGCGCCGGGCCGCTGCCTGCGCCAGTGCGGGCAACACCAGCTGCCATTCGTGCAGGCCCGCCATGGGTTGCAATACCTCGCTCAAGGCCCCCACGGGCCAGCCACCGCCTGGCAGCTGGGCATCGAGCAGCGCGTATCCCGTGGGCTGCGCTGGCTGCGAGCCCGCACCCAATGCGTCCGCATGCCAGACACCGGGCACGGCAGAAGGCAGGTCGAACGCAACCCGCAGATGGGGGCGTGGTGCAGGCATGGTGGTACAGGGGCTTCAGAAAACGAAAACACTGTAAATATAACCAGTATTTTGAATCGTGGGCCAAAACTTGCCACAGGGTTTTGGGCGGTCGGCCCTTCTTGCCTGCGCCCAACGAAGAAAGTGCCACCATGGCGCCCGCAAGACAGCAGCAGGTGAACGCACGCCCTGGTCCCGTCGCAAGGCGGCCATCCATGACCATGCCCCGGCGCATTGGCACAGGGCAACTCTGCCGCCCCCAGTTGGTTTGTCGTGACAGCCGCCCACGGTTCTGGGCGAACCATGGCAACCGTGTTTCCGAAAGGCTGACGGCTACAACTTGCGCATCGCCCAATCACACCAGTCGGCCACTGCCGCATCCGCAGGGCTGGCGCGATCCGTCAGCTGGGGCCAGCGGCGGTAGCAGGCGTTGACGATGCTTTGTAGCTGCCACAGCGCTTCGCGCCCTACCAGAGCGACTTCGGCCAACCCCAAGGCGTCGCCTTGCAGCTGTTCAAGCAGATCGCCTTGCTGCCGAGGGTGGGATCCGGCTTCGATCAGCGCCTTTTGCAGTGCCTGCAGCCGGATATCGGCAAAGGCGAACACACTGCCCGGCACTTGCCTGGCGGCGGGGGGCAATGCCGCCTTGAGCTGCTCCCATTGCTCAAAGGCGCCCGCCAGGGTATCGATTTGCACCGGCGCGTCGGCGCCCAGGGGCATCAGGGCGGAATCGCGCGCCACGTCTTCCTGCAGCAGGGGCAGTACATGGGCCACCAGTGCGGCCGGGAACTTGCGGTGGTTCAGGCGCAGCACCAGAGACAACCGCTGGGCGGGCATGTCGGTGTATTTTTCGTAGAAGGCCGTCACCACCTCGGCCAGCAGCAGGATGCGCCCCATGGGCGAAATTTCCGCCCCAGGCAAGCCGCGCGGATAACCGCTGCCATCCATGCGCTCGTGGTGCTCTAGCACGGCAATCTCCACCGATCGGGGATAAACGCCGGCATCCTTGAGCATCAGCATCGAGGTGATGGGATGGGCCACCAAATGCTTGCGCTGCACACCCGTGACCTTGTTGAGGGGGTCCATCCAGGAGGGATCCATGTGCAGCACACCGGCGTCATGCAGCAGCGCGGCAGCGGCCAGCGGCACGCAATCACGTTCGCTCAGGCCACTTTTCAGCCCCAGAAAAACGGCCACCATCATCATTTGCAGGCTGTGCTCGAAAAGGCCTGGCCGCTGGTCGCGCATGACGGTGAGTTTGAAGGCAACAGGATCGGGCAGAGACACGGAGCGCAAAGGCGCCAGCAGCTTGCCTGCAGAACCCAGGGCCTGCGCCAGCATCTGGGGCAAGACGCCCTGTTCGGCCAGATCCTGCCCGGCTGCAATCAGCGCCGGCACATCCACCGCATTCTCGACCGTGAGGTGCCGATCGATGGGTTCGCGCAGCTTGTGCTGCACCAGCCGGTCGTAAAGGCGGCTGTCGATGCGGGCCCCTTTTTCCACCAGCTTGATGCCGTTGTCGGTATAGATGGCGTCCTGGGTTACCACCGCACGCCGGTCGGCCATGTCGGTGAGCGCACGCAGGTAGTGCGGGCTGTCAGGGGCAGTGGCCGCCAAAAATGGATCAGTCATGCGGAAACTTCAAATGGGACTGCCTTGAATATAAGACCATAGCGGTCGGACTTCGCTGGCAAAAGGCCCGCTTGCGCGGGCCCTTCTTGAGTGAAGTCAAGCTCTGCCCTCACTGCAGCAGCGTGACACCCGTTTTGGACTGCAGCGTGTCAAACGTCACGCCAGGCGCCAGCTCCACCACCTTGAGGCCCAGCGGCGTCACGTCCATCACGGCCAGGTCGGTGATGATGCGGTCCACCACGCCCACACCCGTGAGCGGCAGCGTGCACTGGGGCAGGATCTTCATGTCCTCGGTGCCGTCTTTCTTGCGCGCCACATGCTCCATGAGCACGATCACGCGCTTGACGCCAGCGACCAGGTCCATGGCGCCGCCCATGCCCTTGACCATCTTGCCGGGGATCATCCAGTTGGCCAGGTCGCCCTGCTCGCTGACCTGCATGGCACCCAAAATGGACAGGTTGATCTTGCCGCCACGGATCATGGCAAAGCTGTCGTGGCTGCCAAAAATGGACGAGCCGGGAATGGTGGTCACGGTCTGCTTGCCGGCGTTGATGAGGTCGGCGTCCACCTTGTCTTCGGTGGGAAACGGGCCGATGCCCAGCATGCCGTTCTCGGACTGCAGCCACACTTCCTTGTCGCCGGTGAAGTTGGCCACCAGCGTGGGAATGCCGATGCCCAGGTTTACATAGAAACCGTCTTCGAGTTCTTGGGCCGCACGGGCGGCCATCTGGTCTTGGGTCCAAGGCATGGTCAGGCTCCTGCTTTCTCTGTGACGGTTCTTTTCTCGATGCGCTTTTCAGGGTGGGCGTTGTGCACGATGCGGTGCACATAGATGCCGGGCAGATGGATCTGGTCGGGGTCGATCGCGCCCGTTTCCACCACCTCTTCCACCTCCACGATGCACAGCTTTCCGGCCATGGCCACGGCGGGGTTGAAGTTGCGTGCCGTCAGGCGAAACTGCAGGTTGCCCGATTGGTCGGCGCGCCAGGCTTTGACCAGCGAAACATCGGGCACCAGCGAGCGCTCCATCACATAGGTTTCGCCATCGAACTCACGCAGCTCCTTGCCATCGGCCACGATGGTGCCCACGCCGGTCTTGGTGAAGAAGGCCGGAATGCCGGCGCCACCGGCACGCAGCTTTTCGGCCAGCGTGCCCTGGGGTGTGAACTCCAACTCCAGTTCGCCGGCCAGGTACTGGCGCTCGAACTCCTTGTTCTCGCCCACATAAGACGAAATCATTTTCTTGATCTGGCGCGTTTCGAGCAGCTTGCCCAGGCCAAAGCCATCCACACCGGCGTTGTTGGAAATTACCGTGAGGTTCTTCACCCCGGTATCGCGCAGTGCATCGATCAATGCCTCGGGAATACCGCACAGGCCGAAGCCACCCACGGCCAGCAACTGGCCATCGGCAACCACGCCCTCAAGGGCCTTGGCTGCAGAAGGAAATAACTTTTTCACCACGCTCTCCTTGATAGATTGGATACGCTACGATACTACGTAGACTTATAAGTAGTACCCCGTAAAGATTTGCACTATGGACGTTGATTACAGACTGGCCTTTGAATTTGCTCCCGTGGGTTTGGTGCTTTCACGCAACCGCACCATGATGGACTGCAACAGGCAAGTCTGCGAAATGTTTGGGGCCTCGCGCGAGGTGCTGATCGGGCAATCCTTTCAGATTCTCTACCCCAGTGCCGACGAGTACGAACGCCTCGGTGCACACATGGAACCCATCCTGAACGCCAAGGGCCACTACGCCGACAACCGCATCATGAAACGGGCCAACGGTGAAGTGTTCTGGTGCCATGTGTCCGGCCGGGCCCTCAACCGCCAAGCACCCCACGAATCGGGTATCTGGAGCTTTGAAGACCTCAGCTCGCAGCGCACCGTCAAGGCCGAGCTCACCGGGCGCGAGCGCGAAGTGGCGGCCAAACTGCTGGAAGGCCTGACCTCCAAGGAAATCGGCAAAGCCCTGGAGATCAGCCACCGCACCGTGGAAATCTACCGCGCCCGCCTGATGCGCAAGTACAACGCCTCCACCGCCGCCGATCTGGTGCACAAGCTGGTGGCCGGTAGCTAGCTCCACACCACCCGCAGTTTCCGCCGTCAGGGCTTCTTGCCGCTGCCGTCCACCACCTCGGATGCGGTGCGAAAAGCTTCTACTGCTGCCGGAAGGCCGCAGTAAATGCTGGCGTGCAGCAGCACTTCCTGAATCTCTTGCACCGTGGCGCCATTGTTGATCGCACCACGCACATGGCCCTTGAGCTCGTGCTGCTTGCCCAGCACCGTGAGAAACGCCACGGTGATCAGGCTGCGGGTTTTCATGTCCAGCCCTGGGCGCTGCCACACATCGCCCCAGGCATTGCGGGTAATGAATTCCTGAATCGGCTGGGTGAAGGGCGTGGCATTGCCAAAGGCATTGGCCACGAAGTCCTCGCCCATGACCTGCTTGCGCGTGGCCAGGCCTTTGTCGAAGTCTTTGGTGGATGGGGGTTGGGTCATGCGGGCTCTCCATTGCGGCTTGAGAAAAAGGGCTGCCATGTTAGCCGCCCCGCCCGTCTGAAAAGCAGAACGCCACCTGCCCGGCCCATGGCGGGCCAGACAGGTGGCGTTATCAAGACCCTCAGACGTTAGGCAGTTGTTTCAGCCAGGTCGAAGCGGTCCAGGTTCATCACCTTGGTCCAGGCCGCGACGAAGTCGCGCACGAACTTTTCCTGGGCATCGGCGCTGGCATACACCTCGGCCAGGGCGCGCAGCACCGAGTTGGAGCCAAACACCAAGTCGTTGCGGGTGGCGGTGTATTTGGCCGCGCCAGTCTTGCGGTCGCGGCCTTCAAACACCTGTGCCGTTTCGTCCACTGCCTTCCAGACGGTGCCCATGTCCAGCAGGTTGACGAAAAAGTCGTTGCAGAGCACGCCCACCTTGTTGGTGAACACGCCGTGCTGGCTGCCGTCGTAATTAGCGCCCAGCACGCGCAGACCACCCACCAGGGCTGTCAGCTGCGGCGCCGTGAGGGTCAGTTGCTGGGCCTTGTCGAGCAACAGTTCTTCGGTTGCGGGGCCGCTGGCAACGCGGCGGTAGTTGCGCAAGCCATCGGCCACCGGCTCCATCACGTCAAAGGACGCAACATCGGTCTGGTCCTGGCGCGCATCGACCCGGCCGGGGGCAAACGGCACTTGCACCGACACGCCCGCCGCCTTGGCGGCCTGCTCCACGCCCACCACACCGGCGAGCACGATCACATCGGCCAGCGATGCCTTGCCGGACGCCTGCTGGATGGCTTGCAATTGGGGCAGCACGCCCACAGCGATGGCGTTCACCGCCCAGTCCTTTTGCGGGGCCAGCGCCAGGCGCGCACCGTTGGCACCGCCGCGCTTGTCGCCGCCGCGGAACGTGGAGGCCGACGCCCAGGCCACCGACACCAGTTCGCTCACCGACAGGCCCGAGGCCGCGATTTTTGCTTTCAGGTCGGCAATGTCTGCAGCCGTGGGCTTGTGCAGCGGCGCGGGCAGCGGGTCTTGCCAGACCAATTCTTCCTTCGGAACTTCGGGGCCCATGTAACGCGCCTTGGGGCCCATGTCGCGGTGGGTGAGCTTGAACCAGGCGCGGGCGAAGGCCTCGTTGAACGCCTGCGGGTCGTTCAGGAAACGGCGCGAGATTTTCTCGAACCCGGGGTCAAAGCGCAGCGTCAGGTCGGTGACCAGCATCGTGGGCTTGCGCTTCTTGGCGGGATCAAACGGGTCGGGAATGATCTCGGGCGCGTCCTTGGCCTCGAACTGGATGGCCCCGGCCGGGCTGCGCGTCTGCACCCATTCGAACTTGAACAGGTTCTCGAAAAAGTTGTTGCTCCACTGGGTGGGGGTCTGGGTCCACACCACCTCCAGGCCGGAGGTGATGGCGTCGGCGCCACTGCCGCTGCCGTGGCTGCTGGTCCAGCCCAGCCCCATCTGCTCGATGGGCGCCGCCTCGGGGTCCACACCCACATGGCTGGCCGCGCTGGCACCGTGGGTTTTGCCCAGCGTGTGGCCACCAGCGATCAGCGCCACGATTTCTTCATCGTCCATGGCCATGTTGCCAAAGGTGGCGCGGATGGCCGCTGCGGCCGAGCGCGGGTCGCCACTGGCGTTGGGGCCTTCGGGGTTGACGTAAATCAGGCCCATTTCGGTGGCGGCCAGCGGGTTCTTGGCCAAGGCCTCGGGGCTGCGGTGGGTGAGCCAGGCTTTCTCATCGCCCCAGTTCACGTCCATGTCGGGCTCCCACACATCTTCGCGGCCGGCGGCAAAGCCAAAGGTGCGAAAGCCGGAGTTTTCCAGCGCCACATTGCCGGCCAGGATCATCAGGTCGGCCCACGAGATTTTTTGCCCATACTTTTGCTTGACCGGCCACAGCAGGCGGCGCGCCTTGTCCAGGCTCACGTTGTCGGGCCAGCTGTTGAGCGGGGCAAAACGCTGCTGGCCACGGCCGGCGCCGCCACGGCCATCCACCGTGCGGTAGGTGCCCGCGCTGTGCCATGCCATGCGGATGAACAGGCCGGCGTATGTGCCCCAGTCGGCGGGCCACCAGTCCTGCGAATCGGTCAGCAGCGCCTTCAGATCGGCCTTGAGCGCGGAGTAGTCGAGTTTCTTGAACTCTTCGGCGTAGTTGAATTTCTCGCCCAGGGGGTTGGAGCGCTCGGAATGCTGGTTCAGCAAATCCACGCGCAACTGATTCGGCCACCAGTCACGGCTGGTGCGGCTGCTGCTGGCACCAGCGGCGTGGAATGGGCATTTGGATTCTTCGGTCATGTAGCGCTCCTTGTCTTGCGTGTAAGGCCGTTATGGCGAATTGCAAGCCAGATGATAGGGAGTGACCTTCGAATCAATAAGTCAATTAATACAAATTCATCGATAGTTTTTTATTAAATTCTTCACAAATAAGATAGCCGTAGAGAGGGCAGTATTACGCCCGTGATCGCACTGTTTTCGATAGCCGCCTGCGCCTTACCCGTTGGGATCTCAAAAGCAGACATCACAGGAAACAGCGTAATCAAGGGCGGGCTGCTGCTGTTTTGATAGTCCGCCCTTCTTTCCGAGACCCGCTGCAACCGCTGCTCAGCGTGGCCAAGTCAATCGCAGGCCCGGTGTGTCCAGATCCGCGTGCAGGAGTTGGCCGTGCGTCGAGTCGGTGACGTACACCACCCTGTTCCCTTCTCCGCCGAAAGCCAGATTGGTGGTGGAGGCCCCGGTGGGGCCGCGCAACACGCATTCCGGCTCGGCCCGATGGTTCAGAACCCACACGTAGCCCAGGCCCGGATTGGCCACCAGCAGGCGGCCTGTTGCATCCACCGCCAGGCCGTCCGGACCGCTGGGGCCATGGGAGGTGAAGAACTGCCCCACCTTGGCCACGCTGCCATCGCGCAGCAGCGGCACCCGCCACACGCAGTTGCCCCGCGTCACCGCCAGGTACAGCACGCGGCCATCGGGCGACAGGGCCACGCCGTTGGGGCTGGGCACGTTGGCCAGCAACAGGTCAAGCTGGCCATTGGGACGCAGGCGGTACAGGCGGCCGCTGGGGTCGTGCAGGCCGCTCTGGCCCTGGTCGGTGAAATACAGGTTGCCATCGGCATCGAAGACCAAGTCGTTCACGCCCTTGAAGCGTTCGCTATTGCGCCGCTCCAGGTAGGGTGTAATGACCCCTGTGGCCACGTCCAGGCGCACCAGCCCGTTCTTGTAGTCGGTGATGAGCAGCGTGCCGGCATCCATGAACTTCATGCCGTTGGGCTCGCCGTCGTACTCGGCGACGAGCGACCAGGCGCCCTGCGGGTCGATGCGGAAGATGCGGCCCCACGGGATGTCGGTCACGTACAGATGGCCCGCGCTGTCGAAAACCGGGCCTTCGAGGAACGAATCGGTGATGATGCCGCCGCGATTGGCGTCGGCCCAGACGCTGCGCTCGCGGCGTCGGAAATGCTCGGGCATGGTCGTGAAGACTTCCAGTTCACGAACCTGGGGAGGGTGCAGCAAAAACATGAGGGTCTCTCGGATTCAGGATGGTGTATGGACCGGGCACATTGTTAACAGGTGTGCGAGGACATGGTTAACACTTTCGGTGAACTTCGCCGGAGGTCTATATGCCATGGAAGGCTTGCAACACCATGAACCTGAGACAGGAATTCGTTGAGCTGGCAAGGCAAGAAGGGGCCAACGTGCGTGAGCTGTGCCGACGCTTTGGCATCAGTGCCCCAACCGCGTACAAGTGGCTCAATCGCTTTGAAGAGCAAGGCAGTGAGGGGCTGGTAGATCGATCGCGCAGGCCCCGCAACAGTCCAAGCAGCTCCTCACCGCAGGTAGAGGCGGCCGTCATCGCGGTACGCACCGAGCACCCCTCGTGGGGCGGGCGCAAGATCAGCTGGCGTTTGCAGCATCTGGGTGGGCCCTGTGTGGCTCCCAGCACCGCCACCTCCATCCTGCGCCGCCACGGCCTGATCACGTCCGAGGCCAGCGAAGCGGCCAAGCCCTGGCAGCGGTTCGAACGTGAAGAGCCCAACGCACTGTGGCAAGCCGACTTCAAGGGTCACTTTCAGACTCTTCAGGGGCGCTGTTCGCCGCTGACCATGCTGGATGATCACTCGCGCTTTAACCTGGCTTTGCAGGCCTGCGGCAAGACTGCCACCGAGGTCGTTCAAGCGCACATGACAGAAGTATTCAGGCGCTATGGCCTGCCCGCGCAGATCAACTTCGACAACGGCGCTCCCTGGGGCTCACCAAGTGCGCCGGGCCAGCTCACAGTACTGGGCGTGTGGCTGGTACAACTGGGCATTCACGTCAGTCACAGCCGACCCTACCACCCGCAAACCAATGGCAAGGACGAGCGCTTCCATCGAACACTGGAGATCGAGGTGCTCAAGGGACGGTGCTTTGAGAGCTTGGAGAGGGTACAGGCGGCGCTGGATCGCTGGCGTGCGGTCTACAACCATCAGCGCCCGCACCAAGCACTGCATGGAGCTACACCGGTCACGTGCTATCGGCCCAGCAAGATAGCGTTCCCGGAGCAATTGAGCCTGCCCGAGTACAGCAGTGAAGACGAAGTGAGCACGGTCGACTGGAACGGGATCCTGAAGTTCAGGGGCAAGCGATACAAGCTGAGCAATGCCCTGCATCGCCACAAGGTGGGTATCCGGCCCAAGCAGGACAAGGACGGCTGCTTTGAGGTGTTCTTCGCACACCATCGCTGCTTGGTAATTGACCTGGCTGACACCGAGGCCGTTTAATCAGATCTGTAAACCATGTGTCCGCACATCTGTTAACAATGTCCCCGGTCCATACAAGGATGGGATATCGAAACCATACAGTCGCGCCGGGTTGTCCACGAGGATGCGATCGGCCACGGCGTCGCTGCCAGCCCAGGCCTGCAGCAGGTCCAGCAGATCGGCATCGTTGACGGTGCCGGGCGCCTCGGTGGTGTGCGGCCAGTCGCTGCCCCACACCAGCCGCTCGGGCGCAGCCTGCACCAGGGCGCGGCCCAGCGGCAGGGTATCGGCGTAGGCGGTGGCGTGCATGGCCGAGCGCATGTAGGCGCCTGAGAGCTTGACCCAGGCGTTGCCACCATCCAGCAGCGCACGCAACACGCCATACGCAAGGGCCTCCGGCCCCTGCGTCGGGTCGATGCGGCCCAGGTGGTCGATCACCAGCGGCACAGGCAGCGCCTGCAGCTGCGGCGCCATCGCCACGATCTGCTCGGGGTGCGCAAAAATTTGCACATGCCAGCCCGCGCAGGCCGGGTGCGCAGCCAGTTTGCGGGCCAATGTGGCCAGCATCTCAGGCGTGGTGGCGCCCCAGGACTGGGGCGAGACAAAGTTGACGCGCAGCCCGCACACGCGGCGGGCGGCCAGGCGGGCCAATTCGTCAGCGTCCACATCCTGGCCCAGCACGGCCACACCCCTCGCACGGTCGCCCAGCTGGTCCAGCGCATCGAGCATGCAGGCGTTATCGGTGCCGTAGGTGGATGGCGTGACCACCACCGCGCGCTCCGTTCCCAGGCGCCGCTGCAGCTGCCGATAGGCGTCTACGGGCGCGTGGGGTGGCGTGCGCGGCCAGTGGGGCGAAGGCGCAAAGTGTGCGTCGAAGATGTGCATGTGGCTGTCACATGCGCCGGGTGGCGGCGGGCGCTGCGGGCGGCTCAGGCCCACCGAGTGCGGCACGGGCGTGGTGAGCTCAGGCCACGGCATGGCTCAGTCCAGCTTGATTTGGCCCTTGCGCACCACCTCGCCCCACTTGGCATCTTCTTTTTTCAGGAAGGCGGCAAACTCGGCGGGCGTGGAGCCGATGGGCTGGGCGCCCATGTCGGCCAAGCGCTGCTTCACCTCGTCCTCCTTCAGCACCTCCTGCAGGGCCTGTTGCAGTTGGGTGGCCGCTGCTGCGGGCACACCAGCGGGCAGGAACATGCCGTTCCACTCATAAGCCTCATAACCCGGAATGGCAGCCTCGGCCACCGTGGGCACGTCGGGCAGGCGCTTGGAACGCTCAGGTGCCGACACCGCCAGCGCGCGCAGCTTGCCGCCCGACACATGGGGGTAGGTCGCGGCCACAGTGCCGAACATGAAGTCCACCTGCCCACCCATCACGTCGACGATGGCCGGGCCGCCGATCTTGTAGGGCACGTGCACCATGTCCAGGCCCAGCTGCTGGCGAAACAGTTCGGCCGCCAGGCGCTGCACCGTGCCGCTACCGCCCGAGGCAAAGTTGATTTTTCCGGGCTGCGCCTTGGCTTTGGCGATCAGGTCGCCCACGTTCTTGAAGGGTGCATCGGCTTTCACGATGAGCACGTTGGGTGCCAGCATCACCAGCGACAGCGGTTGCAGCGCGGTGCTGGCGTACGGCATCTTGGCGAACAGGTGCGGGTTGATGGAATGCGGGGTGGCGTCGTACAGCATGGTGTAGCCGTCGGCCGGGGCCTTGGCCACAAAGCTGGCGCCAATGGTGCCGCTGGCACCGGCCTTGTTATCCACCACCACGCTGGTTCCCAGCTTGGCGCCCAGGCGCGTGGCCACCACGCGGGCCACGGCGTCTGCCGCGCCACCGGGGGCATAGGGCACGACGATGGTGACGGGGCGCTCGGGAAAAGCGGCATGGGCCAGGCCCGATGCCAGGGCACAAGCGACGATGAGGGGTTTGAAGAAGCGGAACATGGTGGTCTCCTGTATCAGTGTCAGTGGGGGGGTCGGGGAATCTTCTGGGCTTTGATATAGGGCGAGGGGCACTCAGGCCACAGCCAATTCGCCCGGTGTGCGGGCCAGCACGGCCAGCAGGTTCTTCGCCGCGCCCACGCCCATGTTCACGTAGGCATCGCTGGTCACGCCGCCGATGTGCGGGCTGAGGATGAAGCGCGGCTCGCCCTGGAAAGGGTGACCGGCCGTCATGGGTTCCACCGCAAAGCTATCCAGACCTGCGGCCATGACCTGACCCGAACGCACGGCGGCCAGCAGCGCGGCTTCGTCGATCAGGCCACCGCGCGCGGTGTTCACCACGATCACGCCGTGCTTGCATTGCGCCAGCGTGGCGGCGTTCAGCATGCCGCGGTTCTCGTCGGTCAGCGGGCAGTGCAGCGAGATGGCATCCGATTCGCGCCAGATCGTTTCGAGTGGAACGCTCTGCACGTAGTCCGGCAGGTTCTTTGCAAACGGGTCGAACCCGATCACGCGCATGCCAAACGCATCGGCCATCTTCGCAAAGCGCAGGCCAATGGCGCCCAGGCCCACCAGGCCGACGGTGCGGCCGCCCAGCTCCAGGCTTTTGTGCGTTGCCTTGTCCCAATGGCCGGCGTGCATGCGCGCATCGAGCTGCACCACCGACTTGGCGCAGGCCAGCAGCAGCGCCAGCGCCTGCTCGGCCACCGCGGCAGCGTTGGCACCCACGGCGGCTACCACCTCAATGCCCCGCGCCTGGGCGGCCACCTTGTCGATGGTGTCGGTGCCGCTGCCGTGCTTGGAGATGACCTTGAGCGCGGGGCCCGCATCCATCACGGCGGCACCCACCTTGCCGTAGCGCACAATGATGGCCACGGGGTTGTGCGCCCGGCACAGAGCCACCAGGTCATCCTCTGTCGGCGTCTTGCCCGCGTAAACGATGTGGTAGCCCTCGAGCAGGTCCAGGGCCTGTGGTGCCAGGTCGGCACCGGTGACGATGATGGCGGCTGGGCTCACAGGGCCTCTCCTTCCTTCAGCACGCCAGCGGCGCGTAGCGCAGCAGGCAGCCATTTCGATGCGGTGTCGCCGCGTGCAATCGCCTCGATACGCGCAGCCTCGTCGGCCACCTTCTTGTCGGCCAGGGCCAGCATGGCGGGGGCTTTCTCGCGCTCGATGATGACCACGCCGTCGGCATCGCCCACGACCAGATCGCCCGGGTTTAGGGTTGCACCGCCGGCCGAGATAGGGTGGTTGATGCGGCCCGGCACATACTTCGTTGGCCCTGCGGGGTTAAAGCCCGCGCTGAACACGGGGAAGTCCAGCTCCAGGATTTCCAGCTTGTCGCGAATCGCAGCGTCCACGATCACCCCAGCCAGGCCGCGCTTCTTGCAGGCGCTGAGCATCAGCGTGCCCATGAGGGCCGCCGTCTGGTCGCCTTTGCCGTCGATCACCAGGACGTCGCCCGGCTGGGCCAGCGCGATAGCGGCATGGATCATGAGGTTGTCGCCAGGGCGCACTTCCACGGTAAAGGCGGGGCCTGCCACCTTCATGCTCTGGTGCACGGGCGCAACGCGGCCGTGCATGGTGCCGCGGCGGCCGGCCACATCGGCCAGTATCGCGGCCTGATACGTGGCGGCCTTGGCAACGACGTCGGCGCTGACGCGCTCGATGGTGCGGATGATTTCAGGGAGTTGGCTCATGGTGGAATCCTTGTAAAGAAAGCTGAGAAACAGGGGTGCAGATATGCACTGCAAATTGGGCAGCGCGTACAAAACGCCCGTGCTGCAGCAAAACAAGCCCCCTCGGGGTGGCGGCTGACGAAGTGCAGAGGAAATCGAAAGGTGAAGAAGTGGGGGGCCGGCAGGTGTCCAGAACACACCGGCCCCAGAATGAGCCCGTCAGTCCAGGCTGGCGCCCGAGTCCTTCACGATCTTTGCCCAGCGCGGAACTTCGGCCTTCAGTAGCGTGCTGAACTGCTCGGCCGTGCCGCCCAGCACGTCACCGCCTTCCGAGCGCAGCTTGTCGGCCACATCGGGCTGCTGCAGCGCCGCGTTGATGGCCTTGTTGAGCTGTGCCACGATGGGCGCGGGCGTACCGACTGGGGCCAGGATGCCGAACCAGGTCACGGCCTCGAAGCCCTTGTAGCCCGACTCGGCCAGCGTGGGCACATCCGGCAATTGCGGCGAGCGCTTGGCCGAGGTGATGGCGATGACCTTGAGCTTGCCATTGCGCACCTGGCCCAGCAGCGTGGGCACCGATGACATGTACAGGTCGATCTGCCCGCCCACCAGGTCCGTCATGGCCTGCGCCGCGCCCTTGTAGGGGATGTGGCGCAGCTTGATGTCGGCGGCGTTTTCGGCCAGCTCCCCGGCCAGGTGGGCCACGGTGCCGTTGCCCGAATAGCCCAGCGTCAGCGCATCGGGCTTGCCCTTGGCGGCCGCCACCACATCGGCGTAGCTCTTAAAGGGTGAGTTGATGGGCGCGGCCATGACGATGGGCGAGGACGACACCAGTGCCACGGGCACCAGGTCCTTGAGCGGGTCGTACGGCAGCTTGGGGTACAGCGTGGGGTTGATGGCCAGGTTGCTGGTCTGGCCCATGACGAGCGTGTAGCCGTCGGCCGGTGACTTGGCGGCGGCGTCCACCCCTAGGTTGCCGCCCGCGCCGGGGCGGTTGTCCACGATCACGTTCCACTTGTTCTGGTCCGTGAGCTTTTGCGCCACGGTGCGGGCAATCATGTCGGTGCCTCCGCCGGGAGGGAACGGGACGATCAGGCGGATGGGCTTGCTCGGATACGCGGCTTGCGCGTGGGCGCTGGCAAACGGCGCTGCCACAGCAACAAGGCCGAGAACGGCGGCGCACAGGGGGCGCCCAGGGCACGGGGAAGCAAACGGGGCGAAAAAGCGGGCATGCAATTGTCTCCTGGCAGGTGGTTCTTCGCGCCGCCCTGCACATGCTGCTGCAGGCCCGGCGCTGTGGACGCGACTTTACGCAGGTGTTTCAACCCATACAATGCCGTTTCGCACAATGAAACGAATTGCACCTTGAGCAACTTTCCAAAAAAACCACCCTCGCCCCTCGCCGCCGCCAGCGCGCCCTCGCCTGCCAGGTCCCCGTCACCCCGCAAGACCCTGCCGCAGGAGCCCACCGAACCGGAAGACAGCGCCGCCAAAGACACGGGCGGCGGCGTGATTGCCGTCACGCGCGCACTGCAGGTGCTGGAGGCCTTTGCACTGGGCGAATCCAGCCTGCCGCTGGCCGAGTTGAGCCGCCGCTGCGGCCTGCACAAGACCACCGTGCTGCGCCTGGCGCGCACGCTGGCGCAGTCGGGCTTCATGGTGCAACGCGAGGATGGCGACTGGCGCCTGGGCCCGGCCGCAGGCTGGCTGGGCGCGCGCTACCAGGCCGGTTTTGACGTGCAGAACGTGCTGGAGCCCGCGCTGCGCGAGCTGACCCTTGCCACGGGCGAAAGCGCCGCGTTTTATGTGCGCGAAGGCAATGTGCGGACCTGCCTCGTGCGCGTGGAAGGCCCGCAGGCGCTGCGCCACCACGCACGCATGGGCGAAGGCCTGCCGCTGGACAAAGGCTCGCCGGGCCGCGTGATCCTGGCGTTTTCGGGCGAGCCGGGCAAGGCCTATGAAGAGATCCGCAAGAAGGGCTACCACTGGTCGATTGGTGAGCGCGAACAGGGCGTGGCCACCGTGTCAGCGCCCGTGTTTGGCATGCACTGGCGGCTGATGGGCTCAGTGTGCATTTCGGGCCCGGCATCACGCCTGCCCGCCGAAAAGCTCGAAGCGCTGGCGCAGACTGTGATGGCTGCGGCCGCCCAGTTGTCGTATGCGCTGGCGGGCAATTCGGCAGCACCCGCCCAGAGTCCGGTGCGGGCGACCCACTGGCACCCTTGAGGCATCCGTGATACTTGCGGCATCCACCACAACAACCCCAGGAGACCGCCGTGAACCGCTACCCTTTTCCAGACCTCAGCACCCTGCCCGAAGACATCCGCGCACGCATCGTGGAAGTGCAAGAAAAAGCAGGTTTCATTCCCAATGTGTTCCTGGCGTTTGCGCGGCGCCCGGCCGAGTGGCGGGCGTTTTTTGCGTACCACGACGCATTGATGCTCAAGGAAGAAGGCAGCCTGACCAAGGGTGATCGCGAGATGATCGTCACCGCCACCAGCGCCGCCAACCAGTGCCTGTATTGCGTGGTGGCCCATGGCGCCATCCTGCGCATCTACGAAAAGAAACCCTTCGTGGCCGACCAGGTGGCTGTGAACCACCGCAAGGCCGACATCACGCCGCGCCAGCGTGCCATGCTCGACTTTGCAATGAAGGTGTGCCAGCGCGCACACGAAGTGGAAGACGCCGACTTTGCAGCCCTGCACGCCCACGGGCTGGATGACGAGGACATCTGGGACATTGCCGCCATCACGGCGTTTTTTGGCCTGTCCAACCGCATGGCCAGCTTTGCAGGCATGCAGCCCAACCCCGAGTTCTACCTGATGGGCCGGTTGCCCAAAGCCAAAAAGCCCACCGAATAGCTATTATTTTAATAGCTTATAGCGCTTTACCCATAAGCGCTACAGGCCATTTTTACTCAAAAATCATCCAGTGACCAATGCCCGCATCCAGTCGGGCAGCGGGGCAGCTTTTTGCTGTGGAAAATCCACCCAGATGGTGGTGGCGCCACCGGCGGCGCAAACCACGCCGGGCTGGTCCACGCGTTCCATCGTGCCCCAGGTCTCGAACGTGGTGCGCGCAGGGTCGCTCACATACAACTTGAGCAGCACGTCCGCCGGAAATTCGAGCTGCCGGTAAAAGTTGCAGAACGCATTGACGATCACAGGCCCCTGCCCTTTCGGGTCCGGGTTGCAGCCCACCGACACCATCCATTCGATGCGCGCCGTTTCCAGGTAGCGAAAGTAAACCGTGTTGTTCACATGGCCCATGGCGTCCATGTCGCCCCAGCGCACGGGAAAGCGCATTTCGTAAACCAGCTTCTTGACTTCGGGGATTTCGATCTTCATCGGTGTGCCTTGATGGATGCCAGGATGCCCAGCGTGAACAGCACACTGGCCGCCCACTGCGCGGGCGCGGGCCAGTGGCCGTCCCAGGCAAAAGAATAAACCAGCGCAAAGAGAGTCTCGCTGACAATGAGCTGCCCGCACAGGCTGGCCGACAGACGCTGGCTGGCCAGGTTCCACAAGATGGTGGCCAGCCAGCTCGAGCCGAAGCCGATGGCCAGGCACAGCAGCAGAAAAAAGCCGATGCCCGGCGTAGCGGCCAGCGCGGCAGCCGGGGTGCCTGCCAGCAGCCACAGCACCAGCCCTCCCAGCCCGGTGGCCACGCCCAGCCAGTTGGCCCATTCGGTGGCGCGCACCTCGGGGTGGCGCTTGAGCCAGGCCGCATTCAGCAATGCAAAGGCCGTCCAGCTCACCAGCGCCCCGCCCGCCGATGCCAGGCCGCGCCAAAAATGCAGTCCCTGGCTTGCGCCTTCATCCGCCCCGGCAGGAACATCAGCCATCAGCAGCAGCCCTGCCACCGTCAGCCCCAGTCCGGGCAGCAAGGCCGACCAGCGCAGCCCCTGGGGCTTGCCCAGCAGCATCACCCACACGGGGATGGTGCCGATGATGAGCGCCGGCATCGCCACGCCCATGTCTCGAATGGCCAGCACCAGCAGCAGGTAATAGCCGGTAAAGCCCAGCAGGCTCAGCATCAGCGCGGCGACAAACTGGCGCGGCGTGGGCAGGCGGCGGGTGTGCAGGCCCCAGGCCATCATGCCCAGCGCTACCAGCCCGTAGGTGATGAACCGACCTGCCGTCACATCCATGGCCGCAAAGCCACTGGCCATGCGGGGCGCTACAAACGACAGCCCCCACAGCGCGCCAGCCGCCAGCCCGGCCAGAATGCCGGCGCTGGTGCCAGCGCCCGCCGGCGCCTCAGACCGCAAAGCCGTCGTCGGCAGCGATCACGGCGCCATTCACAAAGTGGCTCTGGTCGCTGGCCAGCATCACGATGAGGGCGTCCAGGTCCTGCGGCTGCCCCACGCGCTTGCGCGGCAGCATGGAGATGAGTTTTTGGCCCTGCTCGGTCTGCCAGTGGCTGTGGTTGATTTCGGTATCGATGTAACCCGGGCAGAGGGCATTCACGTTGATGCCGAAACGACCCCACTCCAGCGCCATGGCGCGGGTCATCTGCACCACGGCGGCCTTGCTCATGCAATAGGCGCCGATTTGCGGCAGCACCTTGAGCCCGGCCATCGAGGCAATGTTGATGATGCGCCCGCCCGTGAAGCTGCCCGGCGCCGCGCCGCGCGAGCGCGCCAGCATGCGCTTGCCCACCTCTTGCGCCACAAAGAACGCACCCTTGACGTTGGTGTCGAAGATGAAGTCGTAGTCCTCAAGCGTCACATCCTGGATGCGCTGCGTGGTGCTTACGCCCGAGTTGTTGACCAGAATGTCGATGGACCCCATCTCTGTCTCGGCGTGGGCCACGGCGGCCTTGATGGAATCGAGGTCGGTCACGTCGAGTTCAACGACATGGGCGTCACCCCCTTCGCCTTCGATGCGGGCGCGCAGCTCCTTGAGCTTTTCCAGCCGGCGGCTGGCCAGCACCACGCCAGCGCCTGCGCGGGCCAGGGTGCGCGCAAACTGCGCGCCCAGGCCGCTGGATGCGCCCGTCACCAGGGCCACGCGGCCGGACAAATCGATGCTGTAAGCCATTTAAAGTCTCTCCATGGATCAAAAATAGAACGATCGTTCGATTGTGTGTATTCCCATGAATACAATCAGTCGCCAGCCAGACAGTGTTTTGCCGCACTGCCTGAAGAAAATCACCCCATTATCAAACGCCCGACGAGACGCTATGACAAACCAAGAAATCCTCGCCCAACACGGCCCCCGCGAAGCCATGGAATACGACGTGGTCGTGGTGGGAGGCGGCCCCGCCGGCCTGTCCACCGCCATCCGGCTCAAGCAGTTGGCCGCCGAAAAGGGCCAGGATGTGTCGGTGGTAGTGCTCGAAAAAGGCTCCGAGCCCGGCGCGCACATTCTTTCGGGCGCCATCATGGACCCCAAGGCGCTGACCGAGCTGATTCCCAACTGGAAGGAACTCGGCGCCCCGCTGAACCAGCCCGTCACCGACGACGCCATGGTGTTCCTGGGCGAGAAATCGTCGTTTCGCACGCCCAACTTCCTGCTGCCAGGCTGTTTTCAGAACCACGGTAACTACATCGTCAGCCTGGGCAACGTGACCCGCTGGCTGGCGCAGCAGGCCGAGAACCTGGGCGTGGAAATTTTCCCCGGCTTTGCCGCCGCAGAAGTGCTCTACAACGACAACGGCAGCGTCAAGGGCGTGGCCACCGGCAACATGGGCGTGAGCAAGGAAGGCGAGCCCACGGGCGACTTCCAGCTCGGCATGGAGCTGCACGCCAAATACACCATCTTTGCCGAAGGCGCACGCGGCCATCTGGGCAAGCAGGTCATCGCCCGCTTCAAGCTCGATGCCGAAAGCGACCCACAAACCTACGGCCTGGGCATCAAGGAGCTGTGGGAAATCGACCCCGCCCGCCACCAGCCCGGCTTCGTGCTGCACACCGCCGGCTGGCCCATGGACAACAACACCTACGGCGGCGCCTTCCTGTACCACATGGAAGACAACAAGGTCACGCTGGGCTTCATTACCGGCCTGGACTACGCCAACCCCTACCTCAGCCCGTTCGAGGAATTCCAGCGCTGGAAGACGCACGCCAACATCCGCTACTACCTCGAAGGCGACGAATCCAAGGGCATCAAGCCGGCCAAGCGCATCAGCTATGGCGCGCGCGCCATCACGGCCGGTGGCCTGATGAGCCTGCCCAAAACGGTGTTCCCAGGCGGTGCACTCGTGGGCTGCGACGCGGGTTACCTCAACGTCAGCCGCATCAAGGGCAGCCACGCCGCCATCAAGACCGGCATGCTGGCCGCCGAGGCAGCCTATGAGGCCATCACCGGTGGGCGCCAGCACGACGAACTCACGGCCTACCCCAAGGCGTTCGAGGCCAGCTGGCTCCACACCGAGCTGAACAAGGCACGCAACTTCAAGGCCTGGTTCAAGAAGGGCCTGACCGTGGCCACGGTGATGAACGGTATCGAGCAGTTCGCGCTCAAGGGCCACATCCCATGGACGCTGCACCGCGACAAGCCCGACCACGCCTATCTGAAGCCCGCCGCCGAGTGCAAGCCCATCGTTTATCCCAAGCCCGATGGCAAGATCACCTTCGACCGCCTCTCCAGCGTGTTCGTGAGCAACACCAACCACGCCGAAAACCAGCCAGCGCACCTCACGCTGAAAGACGCCAGCGTGCCGGTGAACATCAACCTGGTCAAATATGCCGGTCCCGAGTCCCGCTACTGCCCGGCCGGCGTGTACGAGTTCGTGCCCGATACGGCCAAGGGCGGCGATGCCCAGCGCCTGCAGATCAACGCGCAAAACTGCGTGCACTGCAAGACCTGCGACATCAAGGACCCGACGCAAAACATTGTCTGGGTCACACCCGAAGGCGGCGGCGGCCCCAACTACTCGGGCATGTAAAAACCATAGCAGCTCGCGCATGAAGGGCCTGCGCTGCAGGCCTTTTTTGTTGATATTTCAGCCACAACTGCGCTGAAAGCCCGACCCCGCCACGGGGAGGCTTGCTTGACCCAGCGTGGCAATGTTGCGCCGCAGTAAACTTGCCCGTCGGCCCCGCGCCTGCGAGTGCAGGCCGACCCGATCCATCCCAAAACCAGAAAGACCGCGCAGATGAACATGAAGAAAATGCCCTGGATGTCCCTGGGTGCCCTGGCCCTGGCCGTTGCCGCCGTGGCACCCGCCAGCGCGCAGCAAAAATCCGTGGCAGTGACCGCGATCGTCGAACACCCTGCCCTCGATTCCGTGCGCGATGGCGTGCAGGCCGCCCTCAAGGAAGCCGGCTTTGAAGCGGGCAAGAACCTCAAGTGGCAATACCAGAGCGCCCAAGGCAATACCGGCACCGCGGCGCAAATCGCGCGCAAGTTCATTGGCGACAAACCCGATGCCATCGTGGCCATTGCCACGCCATCGGCCCAGGCCGTGATTGCCGCGACCAAGACTGTCCCGGTCGTCTTCTCGGCCGTGACCGACCCCGTGGCCGCCAAGCTCGTGAAAAACTGGGAGCCTTCGCACACCAACGTGACCGGCGTGTCCGACCTGCTGGCGCTCGACAAGCAGATGGACCTGGTCAAGCAGGTGGTGCCCGGTGCCAAGCGCGTGGGCGTGGTCTACAACCCCGGCGAGGCCAACTCGGTCGTCGTGGTCAAGCAATTGCAGACGCTGCTGCCCAAGCTGGGCATGACGCTGGTCGAGGCCGCAGCGCCCCGCTCGGTGGACGTGAGCAGCGCCGCGCGCAGCCTGATCGGCAAGGTCGATGTGATCTACACCAGCACCGACAACAACGTGGTTTCGGCCTACGAGGCGCTGGTGAAGGTGGGCCAGGACGCCAAGATTCCGCTGGTGGCCTCGGACACGGATAGCGTCAAGCGCGGCGCCATCGCCGCCTTCGGCATCAACTACCGCGATCTGGGCGAGCAGACCGGCCGCATGGTGGCGCGCATCCTCAAGGGCGAAAAGCCCGGCGACATCAAGCCCGAGATCAGCACCAAGATGGAACTGTTCGTGAACCCCGGCGCTGCCGAAAAGCAGGGCGTGAAGCTGTCCGACGCGCTGGTCAAGTCGGCAGCGCAAGTGGTGCAGTAAGCACCGCCGTGCTGCAGGGCTGGGCGCATGCCCGGCCCCTCCGGCAGGAGCCATGCCCCGCGTGGCTCCTGCTTTGTTTTTCCCCTTGCTGGCCCCGCTGCCCATGTCCTTCTTTTCCCTGCTCGGCGCCGTTGAAATCGGCCTGATCTTCAGCCTGGTGGCCCTGGGCGTTTTCATTTCGTTCCGGCTGCTGCGCTTTCCCGACCTCACGGTGGATGGCAGCTTTCCGCTGGGCGGTGCCGTGTGCGCCATCCTGATCTCCACCGGCACCAACGCCTGGGTGGCCACGCTGGCCGCCACGGCGGCGGGGGCGGTGGCCGGGCTGATCACCGGCTGGCTCAACGTCAAGCTCAAGATCATGGACCTGCTGGCCAGCATCTTGATGATGATTGCGCTGTATTCGATCAACCTGCGCATCATGGGCGGGCCCAACGTACCCCTCATCAACGACCCCACGCTGTTCGTGCTGCTGCAGCCCGAAGGCATGCAGGACTACATTGCGCGTCCGCTGATCCTGGTCTTCATCGTGCTGGCCGCCAAGCTGCTGCTCGACTGGTTCTTTGCCACCGAACGGGGTCTGGCCATCCGCGCCACGGGCTCGAATGCGCGCATGGCCCGCGCCCAGGGCGTGAACACCGGCGCCATGCTGCTGCTGGGCATGGCCATTTCCAACGGCCTGGTGGGCCTGGCCGGCGCACTGTTTGCGCAAACCCAGGGCGGCTCGGACATTTCCATGGGCATTGGCACCATCGTCATCGGCCTGGCCGCCGTGATCGTGGGCGAAAGCATCCTGCCCTCGCGCCGCCTGGTGTATGCCACGCTGGCTGTGGTCATTGGCGCCATTGCGTACCGTTTTTTCATCGCCCTGGCGCTCAACAGCGACTTCATCGGCCTCAAGGCGCAAGACCTGAACCTGGTCACTGCCGTGCTGGTGGCGGTGGCGCTGGTGATTCCGCAGCTCAAGCGCAAGTTTGCCAAGCGCAAGCCGTCCTGAACCCGCGCACCGAAAGAGCCCCATGCTGAGCGCCCAACACCTCGAAATCACCTTCAACCCCGGCACGCCGATTGAAACCCGCGCCCTGCGCGGCATGTCGCTGGACATTCCGGCCGGGCAGTTCGTCACCGTCATCGGCTCCAACGGCGCCGGCAAGTCCACCTTTCTCAACGCCATCTCGGGCGACCAGTCGGTGGACAGTGGCCGCATCGCCATCGATGGCGTCGACGTCACGCGCATGCCCGTGTGGGCCCGCGCCGAGCGCGTGGCCCGCGTCTTCCAAGACCCGATGGCCGGCACCTGCGAAGACCTCACCATCGAAGAAAACATGGCGCTGGCGCAGCGCCGCGGCGCGTTCCGCAACCTGGGCCGTGCCGTCAAGGCGTCCATGCGCGAGGGCTTTCGCGAGCGCCTGGCCACACTGGGCCTGGGGCTGGAAAACCGCCTCACCGACCGCATCGGCCTGCTCTCGGGCGGCCAGCGCCAGGCCGTGAGCCTGTTGATGGCCGCGCTGCAGCCGTCCCGCATCCTGCTGCTCGACGAGCACACCGCCGCACTCGACCCCCGCACCGCCGACTTCGTGCTGCGGCTGACCGAGCGCATCGTGGCCGAAAGCCAGCTGACCACCATGATGGTCACGCACAGCATGCGCCAGGCGCTGGACGTGGGCGAGCGCACCGTGATGCTGCACCAGGGCCAGGTGGTGCTTGACGTTTCCGGCGAAGAGCGCAAGCGCCTGGATGTGCCCGACCTGCTGCAGATGTTCGAGAAAGTGCGCGGCGAAAAGCTGGCCGACGACGCCCTGCTGCTGGGCTGACACCCGCACGCTCACCAAAGCATTATCAAATAAATAGCTGCTAGCGCTTGTAGGACAAGCGCAAGCGGCTATTTTTTGGAAAATCAGTCCACAAACAGCGGCAGATCGGCTTTTTTGAGCGTGCGCAGCACAAAGCTGGAGCGGCTGTGGCGTATGCCCTTGATCTTGTAGAGCTTCTCGCGCAGCAGGCGCTCGTAGTCGCGCGTGTCTTTGACCACCACGCGCAGCAGGTAGTCGTAGTCGCCAGACACCAGGTGTGCCTCGATCACCTCGGGAATGCTGGCCAGGGTTTCGCCAAATTTTTCGAGCGTGTTGTCCGAATGGCTGTCGAGCGTGACCATTACCAGCACGGTGTCCGCCAGATCAAGCGCGCGCGGATTGAGGCGCACCGTGTAGCCCTCGATCACGCCGGCCTCTTCCATCTTCTTGATGCGCCCCCAGCACGGCGAGGGGCTCAGGCCCACGGCCTGGCCGATCTCCTGCAGGCTGGCGCGGGCGTTGGCCTGCAAAACGGAGAGAATTTTTCTGTCAAGACGGTCCATGGGCCGCATTATTTCAAAAATTGCGCTTTGGCAGAATATTTTTCTTTGAATAGCGAAAATCAACGCAAATTCAGAAGATTTATCGGCCTCCCGCGCTGCATACTTTGCTGCATCAAGGCGCTCGTACCCGGGTGCACAAACTGACAAGGCCCCGGCGGGTTACCGCCCGCCCGGGGCGCTTGGCAAGCCTCTCCCCTCGACGCCTTCTATTGCTGCCCTGTCCCGCATGCGACCCCGGTGCGCTGCGATGCGGCTGGCACGCCGCTGATAAGCATGCTTACCAGCACAAACCCCGATGCCCGGCGCCATGCTGCAGCGCCATAATTTTTGCAGTGCGCGGCGCAGGCCCGCGCCGCAGCCTGCACCGCAGGCCGCACGCAACCATCCCCCTTCAGGAGACACCATGCAATTGACCAGACTCGTCGTCGGCCTCGGTCTTGCCATCGGCTTCATGGCCAGCGCCGCCGCGCAGACCACCATGCGCATCAGCATCTCGACGGCGCAGAACTCCCACCAGGGGATTGCCATCGACACCTTTGCCAAGGAAGTCGAAAAGCGCACGGGCGGCCGCTACAAGGTGCAAACCTTCTACAACGGCGCACTGGGTGGCGAGCGCGAGTCGGTTGAAGCCGTGCAGCTGGGCACGCAGGAGCTGGCCTTCAGCTCCACCGGCCCCATCCCCAACTTTGTGCCCGAGACCAAAATTCTCGATGTGCCCTTCCTGTTCCGCGACAAGGTCCATGCGCGCGCCGTGCTCGACGGCCCAATCGGCCAGGAGATGCTGACCAAGTTCGACAGCAAGGGTTTCAAGGCGTTGGCCTGGGCCGAAAACGGCTTTCGCCACATGACCAACAGCAAGCGCGACGTGAAGGAGCCCGGCGACCTCAAGGGCCTGAAGATGCGCACCATGGAGAACCCCGTGCACATCGCCGCCTACAAGGGCTTTGGCATCATCACCACGCCCATGGCTTTCCCCGAGGTGTTTACCGCCCTGCAGCAAGGCACCGTGGACGGCCAGGAGAACCCGCTGCCCGTCATCATCTCGGCCAAGTTCGACCAGGTGCAAAAGCACCTCACGCTCACGGGCCATGTGTATTCGCCCTGCATCTTCGTGATGAACAAGGCCTCGTTCGACAAGCTCAGCGCTGCCGACAAGCAGGCTTTCCTCGATGCCGCCAAAGAAGGCACCAAGGCCAACCGTGCGCGCGTGGACGAGGACGATGCCAAGGGCGTGGCCGACCTGCGCTCCAAGGGCATGACCGTGATCGACAACGTGGACAAGGCCAAGTTCGTGGCAGCCCTGGCCCCGGTGAATGCCGAGTTTGAAAAGCAGTTTGGCAAGGCCACGCTCGACAAGATCCGCAACGTCAAATAAGCCGCCGATCGCTTTCTTTTTGATAGCTACCAACGCCCGTTGGCAAAGCGCCAACGGGCGTTTTTACTCTTACAATGCGCTTTCTGGCCCGTGCCGCCCATGAAAAACATGTTTCTTATCTTTGAGCGCGGTTGCACCTGGGCGGCCATGCTGGGCGCCTGCGCCATGCTGGCGCTGGCCGCTGCGCTGGGCATGTTCCAGATCCTCATGCGCTTCGTGTTCGAGCAACCCGCCGAATGGACCGAAGTGCTGATCCGTTTCAGCCTGATCTGGATGGTGTTTCTGGCCATCCCGGCCGCCTTTCGACAGGGCGCCATGGTGAGCGTGGACGTGCTGTACCGCTGGAGCCCGCCGCGCATTCGCCGCGTGCTTGACTGGGTGGTGTCACTGGCCGCGCTGGCACTGATCGGCGTGATCATCTGGTGGGGCTGGGACTACGCGCAGCGCGGCGGCGTGCAAAGCATGGCCGGGCTGGAATCGGTGTCGATGTTCTGGGCCTATCTCGCCATGCCAGTGGGTGGCCTGTTTTGTGTGATTGGCATCATTGGCAACCTGGTCGATCCCCAGCGCATGGAACTGGAGACTGCGCAATGAGCGCCGCGCCGAGCCGCCTCCAGCAAGCGAACTGCCCCCTCGGGGGGCAGCGAGGACATGCAATGCCGAGCGTGGGGGCCCTAATATGAGCATGGTCATGATCTCCACCATGGTGCTGTGCTTTGCACTCACCGTTTCCGTGGCCGTGTCGATCGGGCTGGCCTCCATCCTGGGCATTCAGGTGGCCAACGCCAACATGCTGATCGCGGTGAAAGAGATGTTTGCCTCGATCAACAAGTTTCCGCTGGCCGCCATTCCGTTCTTCATCCTGGCGGGCAACCTGATGGAAACCGGAGGCATCTCGCGGCGGCTGGTCGAGTTTGCCAAAAGCATCGTGGGTGGCGTGCAGGGTGGCCTGCCCATGACCTGCGTGCTCACCTGCATGATCTTTGCAGCCGTGTCGGGCTCGTCGGTGGCCACCACATTTGCCATTGGCGCCATCCTGATCCCCGCGCTCATCAAGCATGGCTACCCCACCAGCTATGCCGCAGCGCTGCAGGCCACCAGTGCCGAGCTGGGCGTGATCATTCCGCCCTCCATCCCGCTCATCCTGTATGGCGTGAGCGCCGAGGTGTCGATTGGCGAGCTGTTCATTGCCGGCTTTGGCCCGGGCCTCCTGATCAGCGGCGCACTGATGCTGTTTGTGTGGGCCTGGTGCAAATACAAAGGCTGGGGCAAGAACGATGGCGATGGCCGCATGCCCTTTGGCCGTGCCGCGCTGCAGGCCGGGTGGGCATTGTTCATGCCCGTGATCATTCTGGGCGGCATCTACGGCGGCGTTTTCACGCCCACCGAGGCGTCTGCCGTGGCCGTTTTTTACGCGTTGATCATCGGCGTGGTGATTTACCGCGAAATCAAGATCAAGGACCTGTTCGCCATTCTGCGCAAGTCGGCCATCTCGTCGGCGGTGATCATGTTCATCATCGCCAACGCCGGGTTGTTTGCGTTTCTCATCACGCGCGCCGGCGTGCCCGATGCCATTGGCCGCTGGCTGGAATCGGTGCTGCAATCCCCCGCGCTCTTTCTGCTGGGTGTGAACGCGGCGTTGTTCTTCATTGGCATGTTCATCGAGACCAGCGCGGCCATCATCGTGCTGGCGCCCATCCTGGCGCCCGTGGCCATGCACTTTGGCGTGGACCCGGTGCATTTCGGCCTGATCATGGTGGTGAACCTCGCGCTCGGCATGATCACGCCGCCTTTTGGCGTGAACCTGTTTGCGGCCTGCACGGTGGCGCGCATATCGCTGGACCGCGTCGTCACGCACCTGCTGCCGTTTGTCGGCGTGATTCTGGTGTGCCTGCTGGTCATCACCTACGTGCCCTCCATTTCGCTCACGCTGCGCGATCTGGTGTACGCGAAGTAAGTACAATCGGCCCCGTCAGGAGAGAGTGCTCCGCTTATCCGCGAGCAGCACCGCCGAAGGCGCAGGCACCCGCCGAACGCTCAGGCAAAAGGACTGGCAACCGCCCGCAGTGATGCGGGCGTTCCCTTGCTGGAGAGAGGTGGCCGCGCGCAACGCACAGGCCATCCACCGAAGGAGCAAGCCGCGCGGCCAGCCAGGGCGCCGTGGTGAATCTCTCAGGTAAAGCGGACAGCAGGGCAAATCCCGTGGCACTGGTGCCACGGCCCCCATTTGCCCTGGAGCTTTCATGTCCGCACCTGCCGCCGCACCCCTGCTCACCACGCCCCTCAACGCGCTGCACATCGAACTGGGCGCCCGCATGGTGCCGTTCGCCGGTTATTCCATGCCGGTGCAGTACCAAGGTCCAGGTATGGGCCTCATGGCCGAGCACCTGCACACCCGCCAGGCCGCAGGTCTGTTCGATGTGTCGCACATGGGCCAGTTGCGCCTGGTCGGCCCGGATGCCGCCGCAGCGTTTGAGAGCCTGATGCCCGTGGACGTGATCGACCTGCCCGTGGGCAAGCAGCGCTACGGCCTGCTGCTGAACGACGCGGGCGGCATCATCGACGACCTGATGTTCTTCCGCGTGGCACAGGATGAAATCTTCGTCATCGTCAACGGCGCCTGCAAGGTGGGCGACTTAGCCCATATCCAGGCGCGCATCGGCCAGCGCTGCCAGGTCATTCCGATGCCCGACCACGCCCTGCTCGCCCTGCAAGGCCCGCAGGCGGCCACGGCCCTGGCGCGCCTGGCGCCCGGCGTGGAGAAGCTGGTGTTCATGACCGGCGGCAACTTCCAGATTGCCGGTTGTGAGTGCTTCGTCACGCGCAGTGGCTACACGGGCGAGGACGGGTTCGAGATCTCGGTGCCCGCCGCGCAGGCCGACACCCTGGCGCGCGCGCTGCTGGCCCAGCCCGAAGTCAAACCCATCGGCCTGGGCGCGCGCAACTCGCTGCGCCTCGAAGCGGGCCTGTGCCTCTATGGCAACGACATCGACACCACCACCACGCCCGTGGAAGCGGCCTTGAACTGGGCCATGCAGAAGGTGCGCCGCACCGGCGGCGCGCGCGCGGGCGGCTTCCCCGGAGCCGACACGGTGCTGGCCCAGCTCGACAACCCCGCCAGCCTGACGCGCAAGCGCGTGGGCCTGGTCGCCCTGGAGCGCGTACCCGTGCGCGAGCACACCGAGCTGCAAACGACCGAAGGCCAGAAGATCGGCGAAGTCACCAGCGGCCTGCTGGGCCCCAGCTTCGACAAACCCATCGCCCTGGCCTATGTGGACCCGCAGCATGCCGCCGTGGGCACGCGCGTCCACGCCATCGTGCGCGGCAAGGCCGTGCCCATGGAAGTGTGCGCCACCCCCTTCGTGCCCACGCGTTACTACCGCGGCTAAAAGCCTGCAGCGCAGGCTACATTCCGGATTCCCTTCATCTTTCAGGAACCTTTCCCATGACGATCAAATTTTCCAAAGACCACGAGTGGGTCAACGCCGCCGACGCCAACGCTGCCGTGGTGGGCATCACCGTGCACGCCCAGGACGCCCTGGGTGATGTGGTGTTTGTCGACCTGCCCGCCGTGGGCACCACCTTTGCCCAGGGCGACGTGGCAGGAGTGGTCGAGTCCGTCAAGGCTGCTGCCGACGTGTACATGCCGGTCTCCGGCGAAGTCGTCGAGGTGAACGAAGCCCTGCGTGCCGACCCGTCGCTGGCCAACTCTGACCCGCTGAATGCCGGCTGGTTCTTCAAGGTCAAGCTGTCCGACGCATCGCAGCTCGATGCCCTGATGGACGAGACCACCTATTCGAGCTTTGCCGCCAGCGCCTGAGCGCCGCAGCAAAAACCATAGCTGCCCGCGCTTGAATTCAGGCACCTTCAATATGAAAAGTGCTTGAATCTGTTTAAATGCAAGCGCTGGCAGCTCTCTTTTTAATAGCCTTTGAGACTGGTTCCGCCATGCAGATGCCCGCCGCCCTGCCCTTGTCCGCACTCGAAAACACCACCGAGTTCCTGCCCCGCCACATCGGCATCGACGCGGCCGACGAAGCCCACATGCTGTCGGTGATTGGCGAGGCCTCGCGCCGTGCCCTCATCGACGGCATCGTGCCGCGCTCCATCGCGCGCAGCCAGACCATGGACCTTCCGCCCCCCGCGACCGAAGCCGCCGCGCTGGCCGAGCTCAAGGCGATTGCATCCAAAAACCAGGTGCTCAAAAGCTTCATCGGCCAAGGCTATTACGGCACGCACACGCCCGGCGTGATTCTGCGCAACATTCTGGAGAACCCCGCCTGGTACACGGCCTACACGCCCTACCAGGCCGAAATCTCGCAGGGCCGCATGGAGGCGCTGATCAACTTCCAGACCATGGTGTGCGACCTCACCGGCATGCCCATTGCCAACGCCTCCATGCTCGACGAGGCCACCGCCGCCGCCGAGGCCATGACGCTGGCCAAGCGCTCGGTCAAGGCCAAGGGCAACACTCTGATCGTCAGCGGCGACTGCCACCCGCAGACCATCGAGGTTATCCAGACGCGCGCCGCGCCGCTGGGCCTGATGGTCAAGGTGGTCCGCTCGGGCGACGAATGGATGGCCGCCATCGGCCAGGACGACTACTTCGCCGCCATCAACCAGTACCCCGGCTCCAGCGGCTGGCTGGCCGACTGGCAGATGAGCGCCGACGTCATCCACAGCAAGGGCGCCGCATTCATCCTGGCCGCCGACCTGCTGGCCCTCACGCTACTCAAGTCCCCGGGCGAGATGGGCGCCGACATCGTGATTGGCACCACCCAGCGCTTTGGCATGCCCATGGGCGCGGGCGGCCCGCACGCCGCCTACATGGCCTGCCGCGACGAGTTCAAGCGCTCCATGCCTGGCCGCCTGGTGGGCGTGAGCGTGGACGTGCACGGCAAGCCCGCTTACCGCCTGGCGCTGCAGACGCGCGAGCAACACATCCGCCGCGAAAAAGCCACCTCCAACATCTGCACCGCGCAGGTACTGCCCGCCGTCATCGCCAGCATGTACGCCGTGTACCACGGCCCCGAAGGTTTGAAGCGCATCGGTCAGCGCGTGGCGCGCTTCACCGCCATCCTGGCTGCAGGCCTCAAGCAACTGGGCTTTGCACCGCTGCACGCCACCGCCTTCGACACCCTCACGGTGGACCTGGGCAGCACTGATGCCGCCCGCGCCGTGGTTCAGCGCGCGCTGGATGCGGGCGCCAACCTGCGCCTGCTGCGCGGCCAATGCGTGGCCCTGTCGCTCGACGAAACCACCACGCGCGACGACCTGGCCTTGCTCTGGCGCGCCTTCGCCCCCACGGCCGCGCACCCCACGATCGACGCACTGGCCGCCAGCGCGCCCGATCTCATCCCGGCCAGCCTGTTGCGCACCAGTGCCTACCTCACGCACCCGGTGTTCAACACCCACCACAGTGAGACCGGCATGCTGCGCTACATCCGCCAGTTGTCCGACAAAGACCTGGCGCTGGACCGCACCATGATCCCGCTGGGCAGTTGCACCATGAAGCTCAACGCCACCAGCGAGATGATCCCCATCACCTGGCCCGAGTTTGCCAACGTGCACCCCTTTGCCCCGGCCAACCAATTGCAGGGCTACAAGGAACTGGACGAGCAACTGCGCGCCTGGCTGTGCCAGGCCACGGGTTACGCCGGTATCAGCCTGCAGCCCAACGCCGGTTCCCAGGGCGAATACGCCGGCCTGCTGGCCATCAAGGCCTACCACGAAGCCCAGGGGCACAGCCACCGCAACATCTGCCTGATCCCCAGCAGCGCGCACGGCACCAACCCCGCCAGCGCCCAGATGGTGGGCATGCAGGTGGTGGTGACCCAATGCGACTCCAACGGCAACGTGGACATGGCGGACCTGCAGGCCCAGTGCGAAAAGCACAGCCAGAATCTCGCCTGCGTGATGATCACCTACCCCAGCACCCACGGCGTGTTCGAGACGCAGGTGAAAGAGCTGTGCCAGCTTGTACACAGCCATGGCGGCCGCGTGTATGTGGACGGCGCCAACATGAACGCCCTGGTGGGCGTGGCCGCGCCCGGCGAGTTTGGCGGCGACGTCAGCCACCTGAACCTGCACAAGACCTTCTGCATCCCGCACGGCGGCGGCGGCCCCGGCGTCGGTCCGGTGTGCGTGGTGGAAGACCTGGTGCCCTATCTGCCGGGCCATGCCACCGCCGGCAATGCCTCAAAAGTAGGAGCTGTCAGCGCAGCCCCGCTGGGCAATGCGGCCGTTTTGCCCATCAGCTGGATGTACATCCGCATGATGGGCGCCGAGGGCCTGCAGGCCGCCACCGAAGCAGCCATCTTGAGCGCCAACTACATCAGCGCGCGCCTCAAAGACCACTACCCCACGCTGTACGCATCCGCCAACGGCCATGTGGCGCACGAATGCATCCTGGACCTGCGCGGCCTGAAGGAAACCAGCGGCGTGATGGCCGAGGACGTGGCCAAGCGCCTCATCGACTACGGCTTCCACGCCCCCACGCTCTCCTTCCCCGTGCCCAACACGCTGATGGTGGAGCCCACCGAGAGCGAGACGCTGTTCGAGATCGACCGCTTCATCGACGCGATGATCGCCATCCGGGGTGAAATCCGCCAGATCGAATCCGGTGCTTGGCCGCAGGACAACAACCCGCTAAAGAACGCCCCCCACACCGCCGAGAGCCTGCTGGGTGCCGAGTGGAGCCGCCCGTACAGCCGCGAAGCCGCCGCCTACCCCGTGGCTGCTCTGCGCGGCAACAAATACTGGTCGCCCGTCGGCCGCGTGGACAACGTCTACGGCGACCGCAACCTGTTCTGCAGTTGCGTGCCGGTGAGCGAACTGGCGTAAAGCGCACTGATGCAGCGCTGTAATGGCGCTGCCCATTAAAGCAAAGGCCCGGTGACGGGCCTTTGTGCTTTACAGCGCATCGAGCGGGCTGAGCACGCCGCGCCCGCCCTTGTTGAGCACATGCGTATAAATCATGGTGGTGCTCACATCGGCATGGCCCAGCAGCTCTTGCACCGTGCGAATGTCGTAGCCCGCCTGCAGCAAATGCGTGGCAAATGAATGGCGCAACACATGCGGACTCACCGGCTTGTCGATCTGCGCCAGCTTGGCCGCCTCGCGCACTGCGCGTTGCACCGACTCGGGGTACACATGGTGGCGCCGCTCCAGCAAAGCGCCCGTCACAGCGTCGGGGCGCGGATCCACAGAGCGCACCGGCGACGGAAACACCCATTGCCAGGCCCAGCTGCGGTCCGCATGGGCGTACTTCACCGCCAGCGCATGCGGCAAATGCACACGGCCAAAACCCGCCTCCACATCCTTTTCGTGCAACGCCCGCGCCTTCTGCAATTGCTGCTGCAAAGGGCCGATCAGGTTTTCGGGCAACACGGTGATGCGGTCTTTATTACCTTTGCCTTCGCGAATCACAATCTCGCGCCGGGCAAACTCCACATCCTTGACGCGCAGGCGCAGCGCCTCCAGCAAACGCATACCCGTGCCATACAGCAACTGCGCAATCAGCCCGGTGGTGCCCTGCATGTGCAACAGCAAAGTGCGCACCTCGGTGGCCGTCAATACCGCCGGCAGGCGTCTGGGCGTTTTGGCCTGCACCACATCGTCCAGCCAGGGCAAATCCACACCCAGCACCTGCTTGTACAAATACAAAATCGCCGCCTTGGCCTGGTTCTGGGTTGATGCAGATACCTGGCGCTGCAACGCCAAATGTGTCAAAAATGCTTCTACCTCCGCCGCACCCATCTCTTGCGGGTGGCGCTTTCCGTGAAACAGAATAAAGCGCCGCGCCCAATCGACATAAGCCGTTTCGGTGCGAATGCTGTAATGGCGCGTGCGCAGATGATCACGCAAACGATCCAAAAGTTTGGGCGCTGGGGCGCCGCCCGGACCGGCAGACGCGGTGGGTGCAGCACGATCGGAAGACGATTTCATCCGGAAAATTTTAGGTTTGCCTAAACGGCATCACCTGGGTACTATCCCTATGTACCAATGGATACATCTTGTTTTGGCAGACCAACTTGCTTACGATGGCTGTCGTCTAAATCTAGTTAGCTTGCGAAAAACCTGCTTTATTTAGCCCCATGTTTTATTCATCGGTATTTACCTTCTCAAGCGTTTATTCGTTGGGTTTTGGGTTTCTCGCCGGGCTGCGCCTTTTGGTGCTGCGCCAGTTCTCAGCTTTTTTGCCAGCAGTGCGCCGCCTCCGTGGCGCAGTGCTTTTTCGCGGTTTGCGCTCGTCGTCAATCTGGGGCTTCCCGTTTTGGTTTCTGGGTCTAACCGGGCAGTCAAGCCGACCCGCCTTCGGCGGGCGGCTTACTTTCGTTCGTTAGCCTGCGAAAAACCCGCTTTATTTAGTCCCATGTTTTATTCACCGGCGTTTATCTTCTCAAGCGGTTATCTGCTGGGTTTTTGCCGTGTGCCGGGCTTCGCCTTTTGGCGCTGCGCCAGTTTTCAGCTTTTTTGCCAGCAGTGCGCCGCCTCCGTGGCGCAGTGCTTTTTCCCGGTTTGCGCCCGTCGTCAATCTGGGGCTTCCCGTTTTGGTTTCTGGGTCTAACCGGGCAGTCAAGCCGACCCGCCTTCGGCGGGCGGCTTACTTTCGTTCGTTAGACGATCTGGAGGGAGACATGTTCTTGCGCACCGCCTGCGCCACTCTTCTGGCGACGACTGCAAGTCTTTCGTTT
The DNA here is from genome assembly GCF_000526295.1 of Acidovorax sp. JHL-3. Taxonomy (NCBI): domain Bacteria; kingdom Pseudomonadati; phylum Pseudomonadota; class Betaproteobacteria; order Burkholderiales; family Comamonadaceae; genus Acidovorax; species Acidovorax sp. JHL-3. The sequence continues at coordinate 2,438,680 of NZ_JAFU01000001.1, read as the reverse complement.
GCTCAATCGCTCGCGGGACGAAACAGCCTGATTGGCGTCGTCACAGAGAGTTCGGACGCGGACAAGCTGAAGACCCAGATGACCTTTGTTGATTTGGACAAGCAGGTCGTCACCGTTGTCTGGCCTAGCGGGCATCAATACAAGATGTCCAAGACCTTTGACTCCAAAGGCATCGTGGTGCTCCAGTTCGTCGGAGAAATGACGGGGAGTACTGACACGATTCACCTCGACATTGCAAACTCGCGATTCCTGCTGGTGTCAGTCGTTGCGTCGGAGGTTCTTGGGACGCGCAATCCGTTGACCGTAAGTACCAGCCGAGGAGCGCTCAAGTGACAGTCAGCGAAGCAGCTAACCAGTCATTCCAGCGGACCGCCTACGGCGGCCGCTGAACTCAATCGTTAGTCCTACCACCCGCTTTATGCGCGCAGCCACTTGTTCCAGCGCTCAGCCCTGTTCCAAGGCCTTTCAAGCCTTTTTGGCCTCCAGCGCTTGTGTAGCAAGCGCCACCAGCTATCATTCTTGCAGCGCTGCGCCGCTTTCGTGGCCCAGCGCTTTTTCGTGGGCTGCGCCCTTGTCCAAGTCCGGCCGCTCCCTTTTGGCCTTCGGGTCTAACTCTGCGCCCAAGCGGACCCGCATTCTGCGGGCCGCTTACCTTGTCCGTTAGGCCCCAACATCGCGTGCGTGCCAAATTATGGAATTCAAACCAAGATCATTCACCAATTTTAGCGACGCCAAGACATACGCACAACTCTGCGCATTCTTGATCCGAAGGCCAGTTGAAATTTGTCGCGAAGAATATGGATGGGGAGTTATCGACCCGTTCGTAAGCATTGGGGTTCGCACCGAACTAGCTTTGCTCGCATTGATAACGGTCACGGCAGATGTCCGAGCAATCTTTGGCTACCCTGTCTGCTGGTCAGAAGTAAAGGATCTTCCTTTGCGCTGGACTAGAGAAAACTACCTGACAAACGCTCATGCTGCGCTGAATTCCATAGAGTCGAGCGTAAAGTACATTGCACAAAAAAACTATCCCCCATTATTTTTCACCAAAAAAGAATATGAACAATTAATTTCGGCTGTAAAAACCGCAGAAGAGGAAAACTCATACTACGAATCCTTGGTTGAAGACCCAAACTACCTAGAAGACCTAAAACATGCGAACCGAGCTGCATATGCGACTGAGGTGGCAGAATTTTCAGATAGTCCAGAAGAGTTTCACGCAATAATGAGCGATTATGACGAGGGACACGCATGAGGGAATTCCCACAAGACATTCAAATTTTCCTGGAACCAATCCTTGCTGAAGGGCATCAAGTTTGGCTTGTTGGCTCCCGCGCAAACAAAACCGCCCACCAGAATTCAGACTGGGATTTTATAATAATTGCCAATGAGAAATTACTAAAGGCACTATCAGGAACTCCAAATCCTGGTAATATTGATGCGCTAATAGTAACTGACGGCGATAGCTTCGTTTGTCCATGGAAAAGGCCAATTGATGGCGCAACAAAATCTGGCAGTCTTTCAACTTGGCAATGGAAAATCACATCAGAAAATTCAGCATCCTACGTCGGCTCAAAGGCAATAGATGGGTGGAATTTCGAACGCAACGAGATAGCTGTACGCATACCAAGCTCAGAACTCATGCCAGCAATTACTTACTAAATTCTGGCGTATTTATTTTGAAAAATCTCCTGACTGATTATTCAACAGGACGTCCACCCGCTTTGCGAGTCCCCGCCTGTTAACGCTGGCATTATTCGATTAGAATCACAAATTATTTAGCCCCATGTTTTATTCACTGGCGCTTACCTTTTCAATCGGTTATTTTTTGGTTTTTTGGTTTCTCGCCGGGCTTCGCCTTGAGACTTTGTGCCAGTTCAAGCGTTTTTGGGCTCTATCCCTTGTACAGCTTGCGCTAGTAGCTATCATTTTCAAGCAGTGCGTCGTTTCCGTGACGCACTGCTTTTTCGCAGTGTGCGCTTGTCGTCAATTTCGGGTTTCCCGTTGTGGTTTCTGGGTCTAACTGTGCAGTCAAGCCGACCCGGCTTCGGCGGGCGGCTTACTTTCGTTCGTTAGACATCGCCAAACGCCTATGTCACTTCGCTCGATCATCAGGTTGATTGCATTCGCTGCTTCGGTTTCTATCGGAATCGCCGGTCTATACATAATGAAAGCCGAGAACTGGGCTGGTCTTCTTGTCGGTTTTGCTTGTGTGGTGGTGGCGGCTTGCGGAGTAGTGGTGTCTGTCTTCAGAATCCCAGTCTTTGGCAAAGCGTACCCAGATAGCGGCTTCGGCGTACTCTCAGAGAGCCAGGGAAACGCCTTGGGCTCCATTTTGGTTTTCCTTCTGGGTGCCTTGGTTCTCTTCCTCGCTGCAAGAGGTGTCTACCGGGGAGTAGTGCCAGTCTTAGGGTCTGGGCCAGATGTCACGTTTGCACAGGCGCCTCTGGACTACCTGCTCTCTTGCGCAGTTTGGTTAGGTGGAGGTGCCGGTCTGGTGTGGTTGTCTTGGAAAGTCATGCCCCAACGGAAGGCAAGGGGCAGCCGCACTCGCGGTCGAGGCAAGTCAAGCGATGCCTAACAATTCGTTCAAGTCGAACCCACTTCGCGGGCCGGCTTAATTTAGGGGTTAGTCGCCCGCAAAAATCCGCATTGTTCAAGCCCTTGATTGTCCAAACGGCATTTCCCTCTCAGGCGCGGCTCAGCGCTGGGGTTGCCGTTTCTCCGGGCTTCGCCTGGTGTGCTGCGCAGGTTTACGGTCTTTTTGGCCTCTGGCGCTTTCACAGCAAGCGCTAGCAGCTATCATTTTGCAAGTATCGCGCCGCCTCAGCAACACCGGTTGCCCACCCCTGCAGGCTGGCAGCGCCCCAAGCTGCGTCGCCCTCCATCCCTGATGCCCACCCCAAAGGCCCTACCATCGGCCTATGTTTTTTTGGAGCTTTCTTCATGCGCGTTCTTTTCGCCCTGCTCACTTCGCTGATCATTGCCCCCACCGCTCTGGCGCAAGCCAAGCCGGTCACCACCGCCAGCGGCCTGGTGTTTGAATCGATCAAGGAAGGCACGGGCGATTCGCCCAAGGCCACCGACACTGTCAAGGTGCACTATCGCGGAACGCTTCTGGATGGCAAGGAGTTCGACAGCTCTTACAAGCGTGGCGAGCCCACCGAGTTTCCGCTGAACCGCGTGATCCCCTGCTGGACCGAAGGCGTGCAGCGCATGAAGCCCGGCGGCAAGGCCAAGCTGACCTGCCCACCTGGCATTGCCTATGGCGAGCGTGGCGCGGGTGGTGTGATTCCGCCCAACGCCACGCTGAATTTCGAGGTGGAGCTGGTCTCGGTGCGCCGCTGAGCATTGGCAACGCGCGGGTTGCGGCGGGCCTGCGCGGGCGTACACTCCAGCGCTCAGGCAACGGCCTTGCTGCGCAGGGGGTGCGGCACTTGCCGGCGCCCTCCGACCGCCGCCCATGAGCCTTCCAGACCTGTCCTTTCTGCACCAAGCCCAGGCGTCCCGCGACCCGGGGCAAGAAGTGCCTGGGCCCTCCTCGCCTACCCCCCAGCCCGAGCGCCGCTCGCCCCTGCGCCCCGAGGGGCCCCTCGCAGAGCTGATCTCCGAGCTGCGCAGCTACCAGGCCGAGCTGGAGGCCCAGAACAAGGTTCTGCAATACAGCCAGACGGCCGCCGAAAGCGCCTCGGAGCGCTTTGAGGCCCTGTTTGCCAGCGTGCCACTGGCCCTGATGGTGGTGGACGAGTACGACGTGGTGGTGCAGGCCAACTCGATGGCGCAGCGCTCGTTCCAGCCCACCGAGCAAGACCGCCCACTGACGGCGCTGATGCCTTTTGTCTGCGAGGACGACACCCACCGCGTGCAAGAGGCCTTCAGCGTGGCGCGCGCGCAGGGCCACAGCGAAGCCACCGAAGTGGTTTTCGTGATCGGCGAGGCAGCGCGCATCACGGGCGATCTGCACATTGCCTGCATCGAAATGTCCCAGGAGGGCGCCGCGCCGGTGCTCCAGTTTTTGTGCGCCGTGATCGACCAGGGCCCGCTGCTGGCCGAGCGCCAGACCTTGCAGCAGCGCAACGAGCAACTGCACGCCAGCGAAAAACGGCTGGAGGCCATCATCAACTCGGCGCTCGACGCCATCGTCTGCGTGGACCAGCACCAGCGCATCACCGTGTTCAACCCCACAGCGGCCGCGCTGTTCCAGTGCAGCGCCAGCGACGCGCTGGGCAGCCCGCTGGAGCGTTTTCTTCCCGATGCCGCGCAGGCGCTGGCGTTTGCGCAGCTCACCACCCAGGCGCTGCTGGGCGAAATGACGGCGCTGACCGCGAGCGGCAAGGAGCTGGCGGTAGAAGTGAGTGTGTCGTTCGAGCGCCATGCCGAGGGTGAAACCACCACCGTTTTTGCCCGCGACCTGACCGGCCGCAAGAAGGCCGAGGCGCACCGTAACGAGCTGGAAGCCCAGTTGCGGGAATCGCAAAAAATGCAGGCTGTCGGCACCATGGCCGGAGGCATTGCGCACGACTTCAACAACATTCTGGGCGCCATTCTGGGCAACGTCGAGCTGGCCAAGGCCGACTGCAGCCCCGAATCCCCTGTGCTGGAAAGCCTTCACGAGATCGACAAGGCCGGGCGGCGCGCACGCGATCTGGTGCGCCAGATTCTCACCTTCAGCCGCAACGAGCCGCCCCAGCGCACCCCCGTGAACCTGGCCGAAGTGGTGCACGACACCGAGCGCCTGCTGCGCGTGACCCTGCCTCCCGCCATCGAGCTGCACATGCATTTGTCAACGGACTTGCCGGCGTTGCTGGCCGATGCCACGCAGGTGGAGCAAGCCCTGCTGAACCTTTGCACCAACGCCGTGCATGCCATAGGCACAGAGCGCGGCATCATCCATGTAGAGGCCGCCCAGGTGCAGCCCGACCACCGCCTGTGCGAGCGGCTGGGCCTGGCACCCACCACCTATGTGGCGCTGTCGGTGCGCGACAACGGCCCGGGCATGGACGCCGCCCTGCTTGGGCGCATTTTTGAGCCTTTTTTCACCACCAAGCCCGTGGGCCAGGGCACAGGGCTGGGCCTGGCGGTGGTGCATGGCGTGATGCGCACCCATGAGGGCGCGGTAGATGTGCACAGTGCGCCAGGCCATGGGAGCCGGTTCACGCTGTATTTTCCCGTGGCCACGGACCAAGACACGGCAGCCGCCGCCCTGCCATTGCCCACGGCGCCTGCTGCGCCCGCGCCGGTGGAGCAAGCGGGCGCACAACGCAGCCACCATGTCATGTACGTGGATGACGACGAGGCACTGGTGTTTCTGGTGCAGCGCCTGCTGCGTCGCCGCGGCTACCAGGTGAGCGGGTTCACCGACCCCCACGAAGCCACTGCCGCGCTGCGCGCCGATCCGCAGCGCTATGACCTGCTGGTGACCGACTACAACATGCCCGGTTTTTGCGGCGTGGACCTGGTGCGCGAGGCCCGCCACATCCGCCCCGATCTTCCGGTGGCGCTGGCCTCCGGCTATGTCACGGCAGAAATCGAGCAGGCTGCCATGGCCGAGGGCGCCAGGGCCCTGATTCACAAACCCAACGACGTGGAAGAACTGTGCGCCACCGTGGACCGGCTGGTCAATGGCGGATCCTGACAGCCCCGTGGCGGCGCAAAGTGGCGGGATCGACTGCCTGCATGCAGACGACGACCTGCTGGTGCTGGCCAAGCCATCCGGGTTGCTGTGCGTGCCTGGGCGCGGCCCGGACAAGCAAGATTGCCTGAGCCGCCGGGCGCAACAGCAATGGCCCGAGGCCCTGGTGGTGCACCGGCTCGACCAGGCCACATCGGGCCTGGTGCTGATGGCCCGCAACCCCGAGGCGCAGCGCCGCATGGGCCGCGCTTTCGAGCTGCGCCAGGTGCACAAGCGCTATGAGGCCATTGTGGCCGGGCACATGGCAGCCCCCACCCATGGCGACTGGGCCGAAATCAACCTGCCGATTGCCGCCGACTGGGAACGCCGCCCCATGCGGGTGATCGACCCCGTGCTGGGCAAACCCAGCCTGACGCGCTGGCGCGCACTGGCGCACGATGAAAGCGCCAACACCACGCGCATCGAACTGGAGCCCGTGACCGGGCGCACGCACCAGTTGCGCGTGCACCTTGCGGCCGTGGGCCACGCCATCCTGGGCGATGCGCTCTATGCCGATGCCGTCACCCACGCACAACATTCCCGGCTGTTGCTGCATGCAGCCTGGCTGGCATTCGAGCACCCCGCTACCGGCCAGCGGATCGAGATTTCATTGCCAGCGCCTTTTTAACCCCTCTGAGTTGCATCCGCACAGGCTCTGCGGCACAGCGAGGCAACGTGAACACGCGCTTGGGCTGAAGGCTTCGCCGGGTCAGCCACCTGCACAGCACTGCACGTTATTTCGGCCCGTTGCCTTGGCCTGGTACAGCGCCTTGTCGGCCTGTTTGACCAGATCCTCAAAGGAAAGGTCGCTCCCCTGGTGCAATGTGGCCACGCCAATGCTGACGGTCACGCAGACTGTGGCCCCCTCATCGCCCACCAGCACCTGCCGTGCAGCCACCGCCTGGCGCAACGACTCGGCCAGGTGCAGCGCATCGTGCATGCCGGTTTCCGGCAGCACCAGCACGAACTCCTCGCCCCCATACCGCGCCACGGTGTCCACGCCTTGGCGCGTGCGCGCCAGGCAGGTTTGGGCCACTGCGCAAATCACGCGGTCGCCCGCCAGGTGCCCCCAACCGTCATTAACCGCCTTGAACAGGTCGATATCAACCACCATCACCGACAGCGGGTGCCCAAACCGCCGGGCACGCTTGCACTCGTTAACGCCCCATTCCATCAGGGTGCGCCGGTTGGACAGCCCGGTCAGCGAGTCATTGGCTGCCAGCAGTGCCAGCGTGGCATTGAGCTGGCTCAGCAAGGCGTTCTGCGCAGTCAACTGGCGGTTGATCTGTTCCATTTCGACTTCCCGGCGCTTGCGGTCGTCGATGTTGAACGTCACGCCAATGAAGCGCTTGCCCGGCGTGCTGCTGTTGCCATCCATGATGCGGCCGTAGTTGGCATACCAGACCCACTCGCCACCCCTGGATCGCAGCCGGAACTCGCAGCGGTATTGGGGCGTGTGGCCCGACAGGTGGTCGTCCACCGCTTTTTTCACCTTGCCAAGATCGTCTGGGTGAAACAGCCCATAGATGCCTTGCAGGTCGGAGACGATTTCCTCCTCGCTAAAGCCCAGTTCCACGAACGTCTTGGTTGCGTTGAGGGTGACCTCGCCGGTGATGAGATCGTTCTCCCACAGGTCCAGCCCGGCGGCTTCCAGGGCCAGGGCCAGCCGGTCTCTGTTGAGGTCTGCGTCATCCATGATTGATTTCAGGCCGATGGCGTGGCTGCGCCTGGGCGGCGGCCCGCAAATCCCGCAATCCATCTGAACAAGCCACCATGCCACCCTCCCAGGCCCGCATCCAGGCCCAGTTGTATCCGGTTGATACTATGCCAGCGCCGTTTCAGGTGCCCCCTATTGGAAACCCTGCCCTCTCCCGGTCGCCACAATGTCCCCCTGCGCCCCTGTGCTGCACGCCTGCCCTGTCACGCGGGCGGGTACCATGCTGGAATGCCTCAACACCTCATTGTTCTGACGGGCGCATCGCGCGGCATGGGTCTGGCCATGGCGCAACAGTTGCTGCGCCCCGGCCACGCACTGGTCTGCATCTCGCGCCACCGCAACCCTGATCTTGCCGACATGGCAACCCGTGCCAGTGCCACGCTGGAGCAATGGGAGCAAGACCTGTCGCATGGCGAGCAGGCCGCGCACACCCTGCGCAGCTGGCTCACGGCACAGGGCCCCACTGCCTTTGCCAGCGCCACGCTGATCAATAACGCCGGCGTCATCCCGCGCATTGCACCGCTGTCGGCCAGCGACCCTGCCGACCTGGCCAACGCCCTGCGCGTGGGGCTGGAGGCACCCATGCAACTGACCGCCGCCTTCCTCGGTGCAACGGACACCTGGGCCGTGCCGCGCAAGGTGCTCAACATCTCTTCGGGCCTGGGCCGCCGGGCGATGGCCTCGCAGGCGGCCTACTGTGCAGCCAAGGCGGGCATGGACCACTTCACGCGCTGCGTGGCGCTGGACGAGGCGGTCAAGCCGCACGGCGCCAAGGTATGCTCTCTCGCACCCGGTGTGATCGACACCGACATGCAGGTCCAGTTGCGCGGAGCAGACCCGACCGCCTTCCCGGATCGCCAGAATTTCGCCAACCTCAAGACGGGTGGCCAGCTCACATCGCCCACCGAGGCCGCTACCCGCGTGCTCGCCTGGCTGGAGCGTGCAGACTTCGGCACCAACCCGGTCGCCGACGTGCGCGATGCCTGACTCATATTTTTATAGCTGCTAGCGCTTTACCAGTGAGCGTTAGAGGCCAATTTCATTCATATTCCTTCATTCATCCAAGGAGAATCCCATGACCCGTGAAGTCGTCGTCGTCAGCGCAGTGCGCACCGCCATCGGCACCTTTGGCGGAAGCCTGAAAGATGTGCCGCCCACCGAGCTGGGCGCCCTCGTCGTGCGCGAATCGCTGGCGCGTGCCCATGTAGAAGGCAAGGATGTGGGCCATGTGGTGTTTGGCCATGTGGTCAACACCGAGCCCAAAGACATGTACCTGTCGCGCGTGGCCGCCATCAACGGTGGCTGCGGCGAAGGCACGCCCGCGTTCAACGTCAACCGCCTGTGCGGTTCGGGCCTGCAGGCCATCGTGAACGCCAGCCAGTCGATTTTGCTGGGCGACACCGACGTGGCCATTGGCGGCGGCGCCGAGAACATGAGCCGCGTTCCCTTTGCCAGCCTGAACATGCGCTGGGGCGCCCGCATGGGCGACACCAAGATGGTGGACATGATGATCGGCGCGCTGCACGACCCCTTCCACAACATCCACATGGGCGTGACGGCCGAGAACATCGCCGCCAAATGGGGCATCACCCGCGAAGACCAGGACCGTCTGGCCGTGGAAAGCCACAACCGCGCCGAACGCGCCACGCAAGCCGGTGTGTTCAAGGACCAGATCGTGCCCGTCACCCTCAAGAGCAAAAAGGGCGACGTGCAGTACGCCACCGACGAGCACTTCCGCCCCGGCGCCACCATGGAAGACCTGGCCAAGCTCAAGCCCGCCTTCCTCAAGGAAAACGGCACCGTGACAGCCGGCAATGCCTCGGGCATCAACGATGCCGCCGCAGCCGTGGTGCTGATGGAAGCCGGTGCCGCCAAGGCGCGCGGTGCCAAGCCGCTGGCCCGCCTGGTGGCCTACGCCCACGCGGGTGTGGACCCCAAATACATGGGCATTGGCCCCGTGCCCGCCACGCAGCTGGCACTGAAAAAGGCCGGCCTCACGGTGAACGACCTCGATGTGATCGAAGCCAACGAAGCCTTCGCCGCCCAGGCCTGCGCCGTCACGCGCGACCTGGGCTTGGATCCGGCCAAGGTCAACCCCAATGGCTCGGGCATCTCGCTGGGCCACCCCATTGGCGCAACGGGTGCGCTGATCACCGTGAAGGCCATCCATGAGCTGCAGCGCATTCAGGGCCGCTATGCGCTGGTGACCATGTGCATTGGCGGCGGCCAGGGCATTGCCGCCATTTTTGAGCGCATCTGACACCCCACCGCTTACCGGGCGGCCTGCGTGCCGCCCTTTTTCTGATTTGACGGAGTTTTTTCATGATTCGCAACCTGCTTTCCTTTACCGCGCTCGCCCTGGCCTTGGGTGCCACGGCCCATGCGCAGGCACCGGCGCCTGCTGCCGCCTTCCCCACCAAGCCCATCCGCCTGATCGTGCCTTTCCCGCCCGGCGGCGGCACCGACATCCTCTCGCGCCTGGTGGCCACCAAGCTCACCGAAAGTGCCAAGTGGACGGTGGTGGCCGACAACAAGGCAGGCGCAGGCGGCACCATCGGCATTGGTGAGGCCGTCAAGGCAGCGCCCACCGGCTACGACCTGGTGATGGGCCAAAAAGACAACCTCGTGATCGGCCCCTGGCTCTACAAGAACCTGGCCTGGGACCCCACCAAGGACCTCACCGCCGTGGCCCATGTGGCCTACACGCCCGTCATCATTGCCACCAGCGTCAACAGCAAATACAAAACCCTGGCCGATGTAGTGGCCGCCGCCAAGGCATCGCCCGGCACCATTACCTATGGCTCGCCCGGCAATGGCACGTCCATCCACCTGGCAGGCGACCTGTTCGAGAAGGCGGCGGGCATCAAGCTGAGCCACATCCCCTACAAGGGCTCCAACCCGGCACTGATGGACGCGCTGGCGGGCAATGTGGATCTGCTGGTGTCGTCCCTGCCCTCGGCCATGGGTCAGATCAAATCGGGCAAGCTGCGCCCGCTGGCCGTGACCTCGGCCAAGCGCAGCTCGTCGCTGCCCGATGTGCCCACCGTGGCCGAATCCGGCTTCAAGGGCTTTGATGTGAGCACCTGGTATGGCGTGTTCGCCCCCGCAGGCACACCCGCCAGCGTGGTCAGCACCCTCAACGCAGAAATCAACAAGCTGCTGGCCACCGCCGACATGAAGGCCGCCATCCAGGCCCAGGGCGCCGAGCCCGAATCCATGTCGCCAGCACAGTTCGGCACCCTGCTCAAGACCGACTACGCCAAGTGGAAAGGCATCGTGGAAGCCTCGGGCGCAAAGATTGAGTGACCCCCTGAGGCGCTTCGCGCCTTCCCCCTGAAGGGGGACGCACCCGGTGGACTGGCTTGGGGCATGCCTATTCCATGAAAAGTGGGTTGCGGCTGATCCGCGGCATCATCGAGAACTGAAACAAAAACGGCTCCTTTCGGAGCCGTTTTTCATGGGGAATGGCGCTCAGTCTCTCACCACCAGCACCGGGATGTGCACCACACCCAGCACGCGCTGGGTGACGCTGCCCAGCACCAGTTTTTCCAGCCCCCGGCGGCCGTGCGATCCCATCACGATCAGATCGGCGCCAGTGCTCTCCACGGCCCGCAGGATGCCGTCGTGCACCGCATGGCCTTCGCCCACCACCGAGGTGGCCTGCACACCGGCGTCGGCCATGGCTTTCTTGGCGGCATCCAGCGAACTGTTGGCTTCGGATGTGGCGGCGCTCAGGTATTGCGCCTGGCCATAGGCGAAATCGGCACCCACGCCGGTAAAGGGATAGGGATCGATCACGTACAGCGCCGTTACGGCACTGCCAAAAGTCTTGGCCAAGGCCGCAGCCTTGGATACCGCCAGCATGGACGTCTTGGAGCCGTCCACAGGAACCAGAATATGTTTGAACATGGTGCTTCTCCTCAAGTTGATCAGGCCAGGCGAAGGCCTGGAAACATGGAACCAGTGTGGCGACCCACCCGCCGTTGCGCCTTGATTCGCATCAAATCATGGTGTGTTGCCGGCCCGGTCAGTGCCGCGCTGGGCCGCTACGTCCGCCCCCTGGAAGCTTTCGCGCCGGCAGGTCACCACCAGCGTGTCGCGGTAACCGCCCGCCACCAGGGGCTGGATGGGCGTAGTCTCGTGGATCATGCGGGCGTCGTCCAGCAGTAGCAGCGACCATGGTGCACTCAGGGTAAAGCGCTGGCCGGCTGGGCCTGCAGCCTCGAAGACACGCGTTTCTCCACCCTTCACGCCCTCGCGGGCCACCAGAAACACCGCCACCAGGTCAACGCCATCGCGGTGCGCGCCCTCGGGCGTAGGGCGGCCAATGCCGTCGGTGGTGTCGATGCGAAACTGGTGCGCCTCGACAAACCAGCGCACAGGCGCATCGGCAGCGGCAAACACGGCGTCGGACACTGCGGCCAGCGCCGCCAGCAACTGCGTCCACACCGGGCGCGCCACGGTTTCGGCAGTCATGGGGGCAAACCAGCGCTCCATGCCGCCGTGCAGGGCGTTGTACTCCAGCGGCTGCCAGTGCGCCCGGTGCGGCACCTGCTCCACACGCCCGTGCGTCACCTCAAAACAGGCATGGCGACGGCGGCGGTAGCGGCCACCGTCTTTCAAAAAATCATCGGGGGGCAAATGGGCCCAGTCTGCAACCAGGGCCTGCAGATCTTGCAGGGGGCAACCAGACCACGCCGCCACATCGCCAGGTGACAGCACGGCGTAGCCGGCTTGGCGCAACTGGTCGGCCACGCCATCGGGCCCGGTGAACGGAGGGGGAAAAGTGACTTCAGCCATGCCGCAGAGCTTAACCGCCGATGCGGCGGGGCCGGGGCCCGCAGGCCCTTGCCCCGCCAAAGTCCGCAGATCAGTCGCGGTTTCCGTTGCCCTTGCCACGGCCATCACCACGCCCGTCGTGGCGGCCGCCACGGTCATGCTTGCCACCACCGCGCTGGCCATCGTCCCAGCGACGGTCGTCCCGGCGGTCATCCCGACCGCTGTAGCCGGGGCGGCCACCGTAAGAAGGCCCGCGAACGGGTTCTTTCACAAAGTACACCGGCTGGCCACACGCGTTGTAGCGCGCGCAGTGCTTGCCCCAGTTCTTGGCATGGCCCGGCGGCACGTGCAGGTAGATAGGCGAGCGCGGCACCATCACGGCCGGCCGGTGAATGATGATGGGTTCTGCATAGATCAGGGGCGGCGGCGGTGCATTGCCAATGTCGATGCGCCCATACACGCCCGGCGCCAACTGCCCTCCTACCGTGGTGTTGATGTAGGTCTGGGCATGGGTGCCTGCGGCGGCAACCAGCAGCAGCACCGTGGTGGCCCCGGACATCAGGTGACGAAGGGTGAGGTTCATGATTTACTCCTTGGGAATCGGGGAACAGGCCAGTTGTAACAAGATCAGCGGTGTTCCTCGTCGAACACCACGCCAAAGATGTAAGCAAATGGGCAGGATCGCGACATTGTTATGGCAAAAAACCGCTCTAGCCCTTTACCCATAAGCGCAAGCAGCTATTATTTTAAAAGCAGTACGCCAACGGTAAATCCCGAAACAAAGCGCCACCGGCCGGGCCTTGAAGTAGCATGGAGCCATACCGCCAGGCCCAGGAGACCGCAATGCCCCACGAACGCCGCCACTTCGTCCGCGTCAGCTTTGACGCCCGGGCCCTGCTCGCCACCCCCAACGACACGTTCAGCGTGCACGTTCAAGACCTGTCGCTCAAGGGTGCACTCATCACGGCACCCGCCCAGGCGCACCTGCAGCCCGGAATGCAGTGCCAGCTCACCCTGGCACTCACCGAAACCGGCAACCACATTGCCATGTCTACCGAAGTGGCCCATGTGGAAGGCCTGCACGCCGGCCTGCTGTGCCGCGGCATCGACCTGGACAGCGTGACCCACCTGCGCCGCCTGATCGAGCTGCAGCTGGGAGACCCGGCCCTGCTCGAACGCGACCTGGCCGAGCTGACGCATCCGGCCCCGGCGCCCTGACGCGGGTCTTTGCGGCATTGAAGGCTGCGGCGCCAGCCGAGCTGGCGCCAGGCAATCAGCCCCCGGAAGCTGCGACGTCTGGCGCTTCCTTTTCCTGCAACAAGCGCCACATCACCTTGCCGCTGCCGCTTTTGGGAAGCGCCGATACGAACTGCACGATGCGTGGCACCTTGTACACCGCCATGTTCTCGCGGCACCAGTCGATGATTTCCTGTTCGGTCGTGTGCTGGTGCGTGGGGCGCAGCACCACCACGGCCTTCACGGTTTCGCCGCGGTAGCTGTCTTTGGCGGCGATGATGCAGGCCTCTTGTACAGCGGGGTGGCGAAACATCAGCGCCTCGACCTCGGCCGGCCACACCTTGAAGCCGCTGGCGTTGATCATGCGTTTGAGGCGGTCGGTCAGGAAAAAATAGCCGTCTTCGTCCATGCGCCCCAGGTCGCCCGAGCGGAAAAAGCGCTTACCCTCGAAATCAATGAACGCCGCCTCGGTGGCCTCGGGCCGCTTCCAGTAGCCCTCGAACACCTCGGGGCCGTGGATGATGATCTCGCCCTGCTCGCCCACCGGCATTTCCTGCAGGGTGTCGGGGTCGATCACGCGCGCATCGGTGCCAATGAAAGGGATGCCCAGGCATTGCTGCTTGGGGTTGTCAGGCGGGTTGGTGTGCGATGGCGCCGCTGTCTCGGTAAGGCCATAGCCCTCGGCATAGCGCAGGCCATAGTGCTCCAGCAGGCGCTGGGCCACGGCCTGGGGCATGGCGGCGCCGCCCCCGCCAATGTAGGCCAGGCTGGAGAGGTCGTACTGCGCAAAATTGGGGCTGGCCAGCAGGTCAATGACCATGGTGGGAATGTTGGTCCACGTCGTGACCTTGTAGCGTGAGATCAGTCGCCCGGCCAGGTCGCGGTCCCACCGGGGCATCACCAGCAGCGTGGCGCCCATATAGATGGCCGCGTGCATCACGCTCACCATGCCCGTGATGTGGAACATGGGCACCACGGCCAGCGTCACGTTGTCGGCCGCTCCGTTGCCCCACAGGCTGCTGGCCACCGCGTTGTGCATGATGCTTTTGTGCAGGTGCATGCAGCCCTTGGGCAGGCCTGTGGTGCCGCTGGTGTAGGGCAACACCGCCAGATCGTTCAGGCCCACCAGCAATGCGGGCGGTGCGGCGGTGCAGGCCAGCGCATCGGCCCAGGCATGCGCCTGACCACCTTCAAGGGCAGGCAAGGCGTGGGGGGTGCAAAGCCACTCACGCCAGGTGTCGGGCGGTGCGTCGGGGCCCGCAATGTCGGCATCAAAGGCATCGGTGAACTGCGTCACCACCAGGTGCGCCAGCCGCTCGCCGGGTGCCAGCGCGTTGCTGGCCTTGGCCAGCTCGGGGGCCAGGTCGCCGGTGGTGATGGCCACCTTGGTGTCGGGGTCGGTGATGTAGTGCTTGAGCTCTTCGGCCCGGTTCATCGGGTTGACCGGCACCACTACCGCGTTGGCGCGCAAGATGGCAAAGTGCGCCATCACCAGTTGCGGGCAGTTCTGCATGCACAGCACCACGCGGTCGCCGCGCTGCACGCCCAGCTGCGCCAGCCGGGCGGCCAGCCGCTCGGCGCCCTCGGCCAGCGCACGGTAGCTCAGCGCACGGCCAAAGAACACCACCGCCGCCTTGTCGGGGTAGCGGCGGGCGTTGATGGCCAGGTTGTCCCACAGCGAGGTGGCGGGCAAGGTGATGGAATGGGGCAGCCGGCGGGGCCAGAACTTGAAGTGGGGGCGCATGAAGTGTTCCTTTGCCCGAAGCCTAGGGCGCCTGCGGCGCGGTGGCATTGGGGATGCCACTGATGCCGCGTCGCGCAGGTGACGCCAGCGTGGCCCCCTCCCCCGTCAGCTATTGACCTGCGCCCACAGCTTGTCCAGCCGTTTCACACTCACCGGCTGGGGCGTGCGCAGCTCTTGCGCGAAGAAGCTCACGCGCAGCTCTTCCAGCAGCCAGCGCAGCTCTTGCATGCGGGCGTCCACCGCACCCTTGCGCTCAGCCACCAGGCGCCAGTAGCGCTGCTCTTGTGGGCGCAGCTCGGCCAGTTTGGCGGCGTCGCGGGCGGGGTCGGCGCGGTATTTGTCGAGCCGCAGCGTGATGGCCTTGAGGTAGCGGGCGTAGTGGGCCAGTTGCGTCCACGGGGCCACGGCGATGAAGTTCTTGGGCATGAGGCGGGCCAGTTGCTGCTGGGCGTCTTGTGTGGCCTCCGGGGCGTTTTTGGTGTCCTTGATCTTGCGGGCGGCGGCGGCGTATTCGGTGAGGATGGTGGCGGCCAGGCGCGCCACTTCATTGGCGATCAGCGTGAGGCGGCCCCGGCCTTCTTCGACGCGGCGCTTGAAGGCGAACTCGTCGGTGGGCAGCGGGTCGAGCAAGAAGGCGCGGTCCAGCGCCACGTCGATGATCTGGGTGCGCAGTTCTTCTTGCGTACCCAGCGGCATATAGGCCACGGCCATTTTTTGCAGGTCGGGGATGTTCTTTTCGAGGTACTTGAGCGCATCTTTGATCTGCAGCGCGAACAGGCGGCGCAGGCCCGCGCGGTGCTTGGCTGCTGCGACCTCGGGCTCGTCGAAAACTTCGATGGTCACGGCGTCGCCGCCGTCGATGAGCGCCGGGAAGCCGATCAGCGTCTGGCCAGCCTTTTTGATCTCCATCAGCTCGGGCAGCTCGCCAAACGTCCAGGTGGTGTAGCGCTGGCCGGCAGGGGCCGATGGCGTGACGCTGGCGGGTTTCGCAGGCTGGGCGGGCGTTGCAGAGCCTTTTACTCCTGATTTGATAGCTGTCTGCGCTCTACCATCAAGCGATGGAGGCACATTTGATCCATTTTTTTCACTTTCGACCGCCCCCGCACCCAGCTTGAGCCCCGCCAGCGCCTGAAAAGCCCCACGCGCCTTGGCGCCCCACTCGGCCTTGAGCGCGCCCAGGTTGCGGCCGTGGCCGAGCTGGCGGCCATGTTCATCGACCACGCGGAAGTTCATGAACAGGTGGGGGCTGAGCATGTCGAGCTTGAAGTCTGCGCGCTTTACATCGAGCGAGGTTTCGTCGCGCACCTGCTTGAGCAGCACGTCGGTCAGGCTGCCGGTGCCAAAGCGCTCGGGCGTACCCAGCAGCTCGGCCAGCCGCTTGGCCGACTCGGGCAGCGGCACAAAGCGGCTGCGCGGGCGCTGGTGCAGGCTCTTGAGCAGGGCCTGGATCTTGTCCTTGAGCATGCCGGGCACCAGCCATTCGCAGCGCTCGTCGCTCACCTGGTTGAGCACGAACAGCGGGATGGTCACCGTGATGCCGTCACGTACATCCCCGGGTTCGTGCAGGTAGCTGGCGGCGCAGTCCACGCCGCCCAGACGCACGGTTTTGGGAAACGCGTTGGTGGTGATGCCTGCGGCCTCGTGGCGCATGAGCTCGTCGCGGGTGAGCTTGAGCAGTTCGGGTTGTTTTTTGGACTCGTCGCGGTACCAGGCCTCAAAGCTGTGGCCGCTGCACACATCCGGCGGCAGTTGCTGGTCATAGAAGGCGTAGATGAGTTCGTCGTCTACCAGCACGTCCTGGCGGCGGGACTTGTGCTCCAGCTCTTCGACCTTGGCGATGAGCTTCTGGTTGGCGGCCAGAAACGGCAGCTTGGTCTCCCAGTTGCCGCCCACCAGCGCCTCGCGGATGAACACCTCGCGCGCGGCGTGCGGGTCTACCTTGCCAAAGTTCACGCGGCGGTTGTTGTAGACCACGATGCCATACAGCGTGGCGCGCTCGAGCGCCACCACCTCGGCAGATTTTTTCTCCCAGTGCGGGTCGAGCAACTGCTTCTTGAGCAGATGGCCGCCCATCTGCTCCAGCCACTGCGGCTCGATGGCGGCAATGCCCCGGCCAAACAGGCGCGTGGTCTCGACCAGCTCCGACGCAATGATCCAGCGGCCCGGCTTTTTGGAAAGGTGTGCGCCGGGGTGTTTGTAGAACTTGATACCCCGCGCGCCCAGGTACCAGTCTTCCTCGTCACCCTTGGCACCCACGTTGCCCAGCAGACCCGCCAGCATCGACAAGTGCAGCTGCTCATAGCTCGCAGGCTGGGTGTTGATTTGCCACTTGTGCTCGGTCACCACCGTGAGCAGTTGGGTGTGGATGTCACGCCACTCGCGCAGGCGGCGGATACTGATGAAGTTCTGGCGCAGCAACTGCTCGTATTGGCGGTTGCTGAGCTTGTGGGTGGGCGCGGCCACGGCGGCCGCAGGAACGGCTTGCACGGCTTGCACGGCAGCCACCGTGCGCTGGGCCACGGGCAAAAAGGACTGGGAAGGCGCGCGCTGATTCGCCATGGCCTTCTGCGCGCGGGCTGATGGCAGGCTGGGCACACCACCGCGTGCTTCGTTGATCCATTTCCACAGCTTCAGATACCCGCTGAACTCGCTCTTGTCGTCGTCGAACTTGGCGTGCGCCTGGTCGGCCTGCTGCTGCGCCTCCATGGGGCGGTCGCGCACGTCTTGCACGCTGAGTGCACTGGCGATGACCAGCACCTCGTCGAGCGCCTTGCGGTCGCGCGCCTCGATGATCATGCGGCCCACGCGCGGGTCGAGCGGCAGGCGTGACAGCTCTGTGCCCATGGGCGTGAGTTCGTTGGCGTCGTCCACCGCGCCCAGCTCGGACAGCAGCTGATAGCCGTCGGCAATCGCGCGGCCCGAGGGCGCCTCGATGAACGGGAACTGCGTCACATCGCCCAGGTGCAGCGACTTCATGCGCAGGATGACGCCCGCCAGCGAGCTGCGCAAAATTTCGGGGTCGGTAAAGCGCGGGCGGCTGTTAAAGCTGGCCTCGTCATACAGGCGAATGCAGATGCCGTTGGCCACGCGCCCGCAGCGGCCGGCACGCTGGTTGGCTGCGGCCTGGCTGATGGGCTCGACCATCAGCTGCTCTACCTTGCTTCTAAAACTGTAGCGCTTGACGCGCGCGGTGCCTGCGTCAAGCACGTATCGAACCCCTGGCACCGTGAGCGAGGTTTCGGCCACGTTGGTGGCCAGCACGATGCGCCGGCCCGTGTGGCCGTCAAAAATGCGGTCCTGCTCGGCCTGCGACAGGCGCGCAAACAGCGGCAGCACTTCGGCGTTGCGCATGACGGGCTGGTGCGACAGGTGCTTGCGCAGGTGGTCGGCCGCCTCGCGAATCTCGCGCTCGCCGGGCAGAAAGACCAGGATGTCGCCGGCCGCATTGCCTTGCCACAGCTCGTCCACGCCATCGGCAATGGCCTCGTTCAGTCCGTAGTCGCGGCTTTCTTCAAACGGGCGGTAGCGTTGCTCGACCGGGAAGGTGCGGCCCGACACCATGATGATGGGCGCGGGAATCAGTTCGCCCCCACGCTCCCCCACTGCGTGTGGGTCGCTGCCCCCGAGGGGGCCCCGCCCGCCTTGGGGCGGCCCGGCGCCGGGCGGGCACTTGCAAAGTGCTTGGCAAACCGGTCTGCATCGATGGTGGCCGAGGTCACCACCACCTTCAAATCTGGCCGGCGCGGCAGAATCTCGCGGATGTAGCCCAGCAAAAAGTCGATGTTGAGGCTGCGCTCGTGCGCCTCGTCGATGATGATGGTGTCGTAGTTCTTGAGCAGCGGGTCGGTCTGCGTCTCGGCCAGCAAGATGCCGTCGGTCATGAGCTTGACCGAAGCATCGCGCGAGAGGCGGTCCTGAAAGCGCACCTTGAAGCCCACCACGTCGCCCAGCGTGGTTTTCAGTTCTTCGGCAATGCGCTTGGCCACGCTGCTGGCCGCAATGCGGCGCGGCTGGGTGTGGCCGATGAGCTGGCCCTTTTGCCCTGCCGGCGCGTTGCACTTGCCACGGCCCAGCGCCAGCGCAATCTTGGGCAACTGCGTGGTCTTGCCTGAGCCGGTTTCGCCGCACACGATGATGACCTGGTGCTGGCGCATGGCCTCCATGATCTCGTCGCGCCGGGCAGAGACGGGCAGGGATTCCGGAAACTCGATGTGCAGGGGAGAGGAAGCGGTGGACGCGGTCAAGGCAGAAACTTCGTAGAGAATCGCGAATTATCCCAGCCCTTGCTGTTTTCCACCCTTCCCGACCGCCCCGCCTGCACATGTCTGCCGTTTTCAACTTCACCTTCGTCCCCTGGTTCCGCTCGGTGGCGCCGTATATCCACAAATTTCGCAACCAGACGTTTGTGATCGGCCTGCCCGGCGAGGGCATTGCGGCGGGCAAGCTGCACAACATTGCGCAAGACCTGGCGCTGATCCAGGCGATGGGCGTGCGCATTGTGCTGGTGCACGGCTTTCGCCCGCAGGTGAATGAGCAGCTGGCAGCCAAGGGGCACGCTGCCAAGTATTCGCACGGCATCCGCATCACTGATTCGGTGGCGCTCGATTGCGCGCAAGAGGCTGCGGGCCAGCTGCGCTATGAAATCGAGGCCGCCTTCAGCCAGGGCCTGCCCAACACGCCCATGGCGGGGGCCACGGTGCGCGTGATTTCGGGCAACTTCTTGACCGCGCGGCCCGTGGGCATTGTGGACGGGGTGGATTTTCAGCACTCGGGCCTGGTGCGCAAGGTGGACGTGGCGGGCATCCAGCGCACGCTGGACATGGGAGCACTGGTGCTGCTGTCGCCGTTTGGCTTCTCGCCCACGGGCGAAGCTTTCAACCTGGCCATGGAAGAAGTGGCCACCAGCGTGGCCATCGAGTTGCGCGCCGACAAGCTGATTTTTCTGACCGAGGTGTCCGGCATCCGCATGCAGCCCGGCGAGCCCGCAGGCGACGACAACCCCATCGACACCGAGCTGCCCCTGGCCGCCGCGCAGGCCCTGCTGGCCACGCTGCCCACCGCGCAGCAGCCCACCGATGTGGGCTTTTACCTGCAGCACTGCGTAAAGGCCTGCAAGGGCGGCGTGGAGCGCAGCCACATCATTCCGTTTGCGCTGGACGGCTCGCTGCTGCTGGAGGTGTATGTGCACGACGGCATCGGCACCATGGTGATCGACGAAAAACTCGAAGAACTGCGTGAAGCCACCGTGGACGACGTGGGCGGCATCCTGCAACTGATCGAGCCGTTCGAGAAGGACGGCACGCTGGTCAAGCGCGACCGCACCGAGATCGAGCGTGACATCTCCAGCTACACCATCATCGAGCACGACGGCGTGATCTTTGGTTGCGCCGCGCTCTACCCCTACCCCGAGGCCAAGACGGCCGAAATGGCCGCCGTCACCGTGTCTCCGCAAAGCCAGGGCACGGGCGATGGAGAAAAGCTGCTCAAACGCATAGAGCAGCGCGCCCGCGCCATGGGGCTGGACAGCATCTTTGTGCTGACCACGCGCACCATGCACTGGTTCATCAAGCGCGGCTTCGTGGTGGTAGACCCCGACTGGCTGCCCGATGCGCGCAAGCGCAAATACAACTGGGACCGGCGCAGCCAGGTGCTGGTCAAGAAGCTCTGAACGTCTCGCGCGCAGCGACGACAGCGCGCGCCACCTGGGCAATGGCCACGTCGCGCTGCTCTGGCTGGGCGGTTGACCGCGTGAGGTAGCAGGTCACGAGCACCGGCGCACCACTGGCGGGGGGCCACAAAACCGCCACATCATTGGCCGTGCCGCTGTCGCTGGCCGTACCCGTCTTGTCACCCACCTTCCAGCCCGGCACACCCGCGCGCAAGCGCTTGTCGCCCGTGCTCGTTTGCACCAGCCAGCGCTGCAGCCAGGTGCGCGAAGCGGGCGTGAGCGCATCGCCCAACACCAGCTTGCGCATCGTCTGCAGCATGGCCAGTGGTGTGGTGGTGTCGCGCGGGTCGCCCCTGGCGGCCTCATTGAGCGTGGGCTCGGTGCGGTCCAGCCGCGTGGCGCCATCGCCCAGCGAGCGCACGAAGGCCGTGAACCCGGCCGGGCCGCCGTGGCGAGCCAGCAGCACGTTGGCGGCGGTGTTATCGCTCAGGCTCACGGTGGCAGCGCACAGCTCGCCCACCGTGAGGCCACCTCCGTCGCCCGCACGCGGGCTGCTGACGGGCGAATACGCCACCACCTCGGCCACCGGGTAGTGCACGCGGGCGTCCAGACGCTCCTTGCCCTGATCCACCAGGGCCAGCATCCAGCCCGCCAGCACCAGCTTGAAGGTGCTGGCCATGGCAAAACGTTCGTCCTGCCGCCAGCCCAGCGCCAGGCCCGAGCCCGTGTCCAGCATGGCCACGCCCAGGCGGCCCTGGGCGGCGCGCTCGATGCCGGCCAGCGCGTCGCTCCATTGGCGGGCCGTCTTGCCATGGGCTGCGCCACCCGGCCCATTGGCGATGCCTGCAGCGGCACAACCCCAGAGGGGCAGCGCAGCAACAGCCACCAAGCCCAAAGAAATCGTTCGTCTTTGCATGAGGAAATGTTGAAAAGTTGAAAGATAGCCTGAAAGACAAGGTGCTTGAGCCCCGACAGGACGAGCGCAGGCGCTGCGACCGGGGGTGGATCGGATAGTGCGGGCAATGCACACAACTGCGCGACTCGCCGAGGCGAAAAGCGACCGCTATCATCCCTCCTCCTCTTCAATGGCGCGCCTTTCGTGGACCCGGTCACCCCCCGCTATCTCACCGTTGCCCTGTACCAGTTTGTCGACCTGCCCGACTGCGCCACCTTGCGCGCGCCACTGCAGGCGCTGTGCGACGAACAGGGCGTGCGCGGCATGCTGCTGCTGGCGCCGGAGGGCATCAACGGCACCATCGCAGGCAAACCGGACGCCGTGCACGCGGTGCTCACCTGGCTGCGCAGCGACGCCCGCTTTGCGGCCCTGCAGCACAAGGAGGCGCCCACCGAACGCCAGCCGTTCTACCGCATGCGCGTGCGCCTCAAGCGCGAGATCGTCACGCTGGGCGTGCCGGGCCTCAACCCCGCGCGCAACGCGGGCACCTATGTGAAGCCCGAGGACTGGAACGCGCTCATCGACGACCCGGATGTGGTGGTGGTGGACACCCGCAACGACTACGAAGTGGGCATTGGCACGTTCGAGCGCGCGGTGAACCCGCATACCAAGAGTTTTGCAGAGTTTCCGGCCTGGGTGGCGGCGCAATCGCAACCCGGTGGCGTACTCGCTGGCAAGCCCCGTGTGGCCATGTTCTGCACGGGTGGCATCCGCTGCGAGAAGTCCACCGCATTCCTCAAATCGCAGGGTTTTGAAGAGGTATTTCACCTCGAAGGCGGCATCCTCAAGTACCTGGAAACCATGCCGGAGCAAGACAGCCGCTGGCAAGGCGACTGTTTTGTGTTTGACGAGCGGGTGTCCGTGGGCCACGGCCTGGCACCAGGCCACCACCAGCTGTGCCGGTCGTGCCGCATGCCACTGGGCGAAGCTGAGCTTGCGTCGCCCCACTATGTGCGGGGCGTGAGCTGCCCCTATTGCCATGGCACGCGCACGCCCGAACAAGAGCGCGCGCTGGCCGAGCGCCAACGCCAGATGGATCTGGCAGACCAACGGGGACAGGCGCACCTGGGCGCACGGCAACCGGGCAACCCGGCGCACCGCTCCCACACAGATGGGGGTGTAAGCAAGGACGAGTCCGCGTGAGCGCCCTGCCCGTCCTGTATTCCTTTCGCCGCTGCCCGTACGCCATGCGCGCCCGACTGGCCCTGGCCGTGAGCGGTCAGGTTTGCGAGTTACGCGAGGTGGTGCTGCGAAACAAGCCACAAGGTCTGCTGCAGGCATCGCCCAAGGCCACCGTGCCCGTGCTGGTGTTGCCCGGCGGCCAGGTGCTGGACCAAAGCCTTGCCATCATGCGTTGGGCGCTGGAGCGGCATGACCCCGGCCGCTGGCTACACCCGAGCCATGGCGCATTGGCCGACATGCTGGCGCTGATTGCCGAATGCGACGGCCCTTTCAAACATGCGCTGGACCGCTGCAAATACCCGAGCCGCTATCCCGAAGCCGATACCGCCCTGGCCAGCACACAGGCCGCGCAATGGCTGCAAGGGCTGGACGAGCGGCTGGGAGAGCATGACTTTTTGTTTGGCCGTCACGCCACACTGTCCGACATGGCCATCGCGCCTTTCGTGCGGCAGTTTGCGGGCATCAACGCCCCCTGGTGGGATGCCCAGCCCTGGCCGCATCTGCAGGCGTGGCTGGCGCAGTGGCAGGCGAGCCGCTTGTTCGAGAGCGTGATGCACAAGCTGCCTGCGTGGGTGGATGGCACGGAGGGGGTCCTGTTTCCGCACCCTGCAGCGACTTCGGCTGCCGGTGGTAGCGCTTGTAACCCGCTCTGAACTGCTGCGCCTTCGTTTTGAACCAGAACCGGGCGTGGCCGGGGGGACAAGACTTCTGCTGAGGACCCGCTGCCACCGGTCAGAGTTACCAGACAGCGGCCGTTCTTCACCCGGCCCGCGCGAGAAGCCTTCGGCTCCGATACACCCGAAAAACAAAAGGCGCTCAGAAGAGCGCCTTTCGCAAGATCCATGGCGAGCCAAGGGCATCAAGCCATCGAGTATCCCGAGCCTCCGCGACCGCCACCCTTCAAAGCCCGCACCAGCAGCACAAGCATCACGAGCCCAAAACCCACGAAGCAGATGAACGACCAGTTGGCAATCGAGCCACCCAGGAACGTCCAGTCGATCGCCGTGCAGTCACCCGAGCCTCGGAAGATCATGGGGATGGAGCGGCTGATCGGGTAGTTTTCGATCATTCCGTACAAATCACGGCCACAGGTGGCGATCTCGGGTGGGTACCACTGCAGCCAGCTCTGGCGCGCTGCGACAAAGGCGCCAAAACCCGCCATGACCAAAGCCAGCACCGCCCAAGAAATCCACCAGCCTTTTTGACCTCTAGCGCTTGCCAGGCCTGTAAAGATTGCTACACCAATGAGAGCATAACGCTGCACAATGCACATGGGGCAAGGCTCCAGGCCCACCACATGCTGCAAATACATGCCAAAAGCCAGCATGGCCACGCAGGCCACGCTGATCAGTGCCAGCACGCGGCGCGGGGCCGCAGTCAACCAATTCATTTCTTATTCCCTCATCCAATAGCAATTGCAGGGCACTGCCTGCGCAACCGGCACCGGTCGATGCCGGTCCACCGGGTGCGTCCCCCTTTAGGGGAAAGACGCACAGCGACTCAGGGGGAGTCAAATCCCGGCGGCGTGATCCAGAAAAACGCGGGCGCGGCGCGGTGTCACCACCAGCATTTCACCCTCTTTGAAACCCATCTCCTTGAACTGCTGCGCCGGAATCTGCGCTTCGATCAAGTGGTCCGGGGACGCATTGTCCGCTGGTTTGTGATCGTCGGATGGAATTAGTTCCAGCCGCGCAATCGGGCCCACCACGATGGCGCGGCTGAGTTGCGCGACGATGCCGCGGGGGCGGCCATGAATGTCCAGCCCGGCCCCGGGCGCATAGCGCTGCACGTCCAGATCGTGCGGACGTACATAGGCAAAGGCCTTGGCGTTTTGCGCCTGGCTGTGCTCGGGCGAATCCAGTTCGATGCCTTCCATATGCACCAGCCCTTCGTGCGCGCGGCCATGGAACAGGTTCACATCGCCCAGAAAGCCATAGACAAACGGACTGGCCGGGTTGTCCCACACCTGCTGGGGCGAGCCGCTTTGCTCGATACGCCCCTGGTTGATCACCACCACGCGGTCGGCCACTTCCAGTGCTTCTTCCTGGTCGTGCGTCACGAAGATGGAAGTGACATGCAGCTCGTCGTGCAGGCGGCGCAGCCAGCGGCGCAACTCCTTGCGCACCTTGGCGTCCAGCGCACCAAAAGGCTCATCGAGCAGCAGCACCTTGGGCTCCACGGCCAGCGCGCGGGCCAGGGCAATGCGCTGGCGCTGGCCGCCAGACAGTTGCGAGGGGAACCGCTCGGCCAGCCAGTCCAGCTGCACCAGCTTGAGCAGGTCGGTCACCTTCTGCTTGATCTGTGCCTCGCTCGGGCGCTCGTTGCGGGGTTTCACGCGCAGACCAAAGGCTACGTTCTCGAACACGGTCATGTGGCGAAACAGCGCGTAGTGCTGGAACACAAAGCCCACGTTGCGCTCGCGCACATGCACGTCGGTGGTGTCCTCGCCGCTGAAGTGGATGGTGCCCACATCGGCCGTCTCCAGCCCCGCGATGATGCGCAAGAGCGTGGTCTTGCCGCAGCCCGAGGGGCCGAGCAGCGCAATGAGTTCGCCAGACTGGATGTCCAGGCTCACATCGCGCAGCGCCTGGAAGTCGCCGAACTGCTTGCTGACGTTACGGATTTCAATGCTCATGTTCTGTGTTCCTTCACACGCCAGCGGGCGCGGGGCGCTCGGGCGGCAATTCGGCGGCGGCCTTTAGGGCCTGTTCGTTGCGGTGTTCGGCAATGGTTTTGATGACCAGCGTGACCAGAGCCAGCAGGGCCAACAGCGAGGCTGCGGCAAACGCGGCCACCGACTGGTATTCGTTGTAGAGAATTTCGACGTGCAGCGGGATGGTGTTGGTCTGCCCACGGATATGGCCCGACACCACCGACACCGCGCCAAACTCGCCCATGGCGCGCGCGTTGCACAAAATCACGCCATACAGCAGGCCCCACTTGATGTTGGGCAGGGTGACATACCAAAACGTCTGCCAGCCGGTGGCGCCCAGCACGATGGCGGCCTGTTCCTCGTCGTTGCCCTGCGCCTGCATCAGCGGGATCAGCTCGCGCGCGATGAACGGAAAGGTCACGAACACGGTGGCCAGCACAATGCCCGGCACGGCAAAGATGATCTTGATGTCGTGCTCTTGCAGCCACGGGCCAAACCAGCCCTGCGCGCCAAACATCAGCACGTAGACCAGGCCAGCTACGACAGGAGACACCGAGAAAGGTAAGTCCACCAGCGTTGTCAAAAACGCCTTGCCCTTGAACTCGTACTTGGCAATGCACCACGCAGCCGCCACACCAAACACCAGGTTCAGTGGCACCGCAATCAAGGCGGTAATCAGCGTGAGCTGGATGGCCGACCAGGCATCGGGCTCGCGCAGGCCTTCCAGATACGCGCCGAAACCCTTGCGCAGCGCCTCGGCAAACACCGCAGCCAGCGGCAGCACCAGGAACAGCAGCATGAACGCCAGGGCGATACCAATCAACGTGTAGCGCACCCAAGGCGCTTCGGTCGTCCCCGCCCGGGCGCGGCGAATGGTTCGGGAGTTGTTGCCGCTCATGCTGGTGCCCCCGCGTGGCGCCGCTGCCAGGCTTGCAGCGCATTGATGACGAGCAGCAGGACGAACGAGATGACCAGCATCACCGTTGCCACCGCAGTGGCGCCGGCGTAGTCGTATTGCTCCAGCTTGCCGATGATGATGAGGGGCGTGATTTCAGACACCATGGGGACGTTGCCTGCAATGAAGATGACCGAGCCGTATTCGCCCACCGCCCGCGCAAATGCCATGGCAAAGCCGGTGAGCAACGCAGGTGTAATCGAGGGCAGAATGACCTTGGTGAAAGTTTGAAAACGCGTGGCACCGAGGCAGGTGGCGGCTTCTTCGAGCTCTTTTTCAGCGTCTTCCAGCACGGGTTGCACCGTGCGCACCACAAACGGCAGGCCGATGAAGACGAGTGCGATCACGATGCCCGCAGGCTTGAACGCCAGTTGGATGCCCATGGGCTCCAAGATCTGGCCGATCCAGCCATTGCCCGCCAGCAGCGCCGTCAGCGAGATGCCGGCCACTGCGGTGGGTAGTGCAAACGGCAGGTCCACCAGCGCATCCACAATCTTTTTGCCCGGAAACTTGTAGCGCACCAGCACCCACGCAATCAGCAGGCCAAACACCAGGTTGACCAGCGCCGCGAAGAACGAGGCACCAAAAGTCAGCTGGTACGACGCCACCACGCGTGGCGAGCTGACAGCCGCCCAGAACTGGTCCCAGGTGAGCGTGAAGGTCTTGAAGATCAGTGCCGACAGGGGGATCAGCACGATGATGCTCAGATAAAACAGCGTGTAGCCCAGCGTCAGGCCAAAGCCGGGCAGCACCCGCTTGGGCGCACGCCGACCAGCCTGCGCAGAAGTCAGCAACGCCGACTGCGCAGCCGCAGAGGTCGCAGCGGTCATGGCTTATTTGGTGCTGTAAATTTTGTCGAACTGGCCGCCGTCATTGAAGTGCACCTTCTGCGCTTCGGTCAACGAACCAAAGTACTTGGCCACCGTGAACTGCTTGAGCGGTTTGAACGTGGCAGCGTGCTTTTTGAGCACGGCTTCCGAGCGGGGGCGAATTGCGTGCTTGGCCGCGATTTCCTGCGCTTCATCGGAATACAGGTAGTCGAGGTAAGCCTTGGCAAGCTGCGCCGTGCCCTTCTTGGCAACCGTGCGCTCCACCACGGCCACAGGGTTCTCGGCCACCACGCTGACCGACGGGTACACGGAATCGACCTTGCCCACGCCAAATTCGCGGTCGATCGACACCACTTCGGATTCAAACGTAATCAGCACGTCGCCAATGTTGCGCTGCAAGAAGGTGGCCGTGGCGTCGCGCCCGCCCTTGGCCAGCACGGGCACATTCTTGTAGAGCTTGGCCACAAATTCGGCGGCCTGCGCCTCGGTGCCACCCTTTTCGCGCACGGCGCCCCAGGCGGCCAGATACGCGTAGCGGCCATTACCGCCGGTCTTGGGGTTGACCACGATCACCTGCACACCGGGCTTGATGAGGTCGTCCCAGTCCTTGATGCCCTTGGGGTTGCCGTTGCGCACCAAAAACAGCATGGTCGATGTGGTGGGCGATGCGTCGTGCGGGAACTTCTTGGACCAGTCTTTCGCGACCACGCCGCTGTCGGCCAGAAACTGCACGTCGGTGGTGGTGTTCATGGTCACCACGTCGGCGGCCAGGCCATCGTTCACAGCGCGCGCCTGGGCGCTGGAGCCGGCGTGCGACTGGTCGATCTTGACGTCCTGGCCGGTGGTCTTTTTGTAGTGCGCGGCAAAGGCGGCGTTGTAGTCCTTGTAGAACTCGCGTGCCACGTCGTACGACACGTTCAGCAAGCTCTGCTGCGCCATGGATGCGCCGCTCGCGGCCAGGGCCAACGTGGCCAGGAGGGTCTTGAGTTTCAAAGAAGTCATGGTTGCGCGCCTGATCAAAAACGGTTGATGGGGCATTGTGCTGAGCCCTGCTTAAAACTCAAAAGAATATATTCTTGTTAATTAATCGAAATTGGGTATATAGAAATTTCAACCCGCAGCCCTGCTTGCGACTGGCAATGCGCCGAGCCCATCAAAATATCAAGCCAAAATACCCTCTAGCGCTTATGCAGAAAGCGCTAGCAGCTATTATTTTATGAGCACTCAAGCCCGGCGGCCTGCTGTGCCGCTGCGGCAGACACCTGCACGGTGCCGGGGGAATGCGCCACACCACGGGCCAGATCGCCTTGCAGCGACTGCAGCAGCGCCCAGCCCAGTGGCCACTCGCCGTGACCCGAGTCGATGTTGATGTGCCCGGCGTTCTGCATGTGCACGAACTCGCTGCCCCAGGCCCGCGCATAGGCGCCTGCCAGGCGGATGGGACAGAAGGGGTCGTTGCTGCTGGCCACCACGATGCTGCGACAGGGCGGCGGCGCAAAGGGCACCGGGGCAAAGTCACTCAAAACGGCGCGGCGCTCCGGGTCGGCCGGGGCCACCAGCAGCGCGCCGCACACGCGGGCCGCAGCGTCGGAGCCCATGTGGGTGGTGGCAATGCAGCCCAGGCTGTGCGCCACGATGACCACGGGGTTCGGAGCGGCCAGCACGGTTTTTTCGAGTTGCCCAACCCAGGCCAGCCGCGTGGGCGAACCCAGTCGTCCTGCACCACGCGTCGGGCATTGGGCAGGCGATCGGCCCAAAGGCTTTAGTAGCGCAAAACCCGGCATTGACACCCTGCTTCAGGTGTCCGCGTCACCGCGCTTTTGCAAGGCCTGCCGGGTTGCCTGGCTGCTGCGGCCAGGCATGGCCTCGCCCAGATAGTCCAGAAAACGCCGCACCGCTGGTGACAAGCCTCGGCGCGACGGGAAGACCGCATGCACGATGGAAGGCGCAGGCGCCCAGTCGGGCAGCACCCGCACCAGCTTGCGCGCGCGCATTTCGTCCTGGCACATGTAGTCGGGCATCCAGCAGATGCCGGTGCCCGCCATGGCGGCGATCTTGAGGGTGAGCAGGTCATCGGCCACATAGCGCGGCTGGTGCTGCACCGTCTGGTGCGCACCGCCAGGGCCAATAAGGTTCCAGGTAGAACGACCGTCGGGCGCCGACATGGCAATGCTGTCCATGCGGGCCAGGTCTTCCAGCGTCTTTGGGGTGCCCTGGCGAATCAGTTGCTCGGGGCTGGCCACCAGAATCTGGGTGGCGTGGTCCAGCCGCTTGACCACCATGCTGCCGCTGTCGTCCACCGATGGCCGCACGCGCAGCGCCACATCAATGCCCTCCTCCACCAGGTTCACCGCGCGGTTGCTCACCTGCATCTCGACCCGCACCTCGGGGAAACTGGCCAGAAACTGCGGCATCAGCTCCGCCAGCACCGTCTGCGCCAGGGTCACGGGGCAGCTCACGCGGATGGTGCCGCGCGGCGCCGTCTGCACCTGGGCCACGGTGTCGGCAGCGGCCTGGGCCGATTCGCGCATGGCCTGGCAGTGGCGCAGGTAGGCTTCGCCCACCTCGGTGAGCGCAAGCTTGCGCGTGGTGCGCTGCAACAACCGCACGCCCAGCTGCGCCTCCAGCTCGGAAACACGCCGTGACAGGCGCGATTTGGGAACGCCCAGGGCGCGCCCGGCCGCAGCAAAGCCGCCGCGCTCCACCACCTCTGCGAAATACAACATGTCGTTCAGGTCTTGCATGGCAGTCATTGTTCTATGGATGGAACAATCTATCGCAATTTTGCTGGCTTATCAACAAAACGATATCTATCGACAATTGACCCCATGGCCACATGTGGTGGCTCTCTTACAAACTTCCGGAGATCCTCATGCAACTGCTTCACATTGATTCCGCCATCACCGGTGCCCATTCCGTTTCGCGCCAGCTCACCGCGCAGATCGTGGCCGCTTACCAGGCCAACCACCCTGGCACCCAGGTGAGCTACCTGGACCTGGTGGCCGATGCCCCAGCCCACTTCACCATGGACGCGATGGCACCCCGCACCGGCCAGACCGACGGCCTGAGCGAAGTGCAAAAGCGCGAAAACGCTGTGTCCGAGCGACTGGTCAGCCAGTTTTTGGCGGCCGACGTGGTGGTGATTGGCGCCCCGTTCTACAACTTCAGCATTCCCACCCAGCTGAAGGCCTGGATTGACCGCATTGCCCAGCCGGGCCGCACCTTCCAGTACACCGCCAACGGCCCCGAAGGCCTGGCCAAGGGCAAGACGGTGATCATTGCCTCCACCCGTGGCGGCGTGTATTCGACCAGCGAAGGCGGCCAGGCGATGGAACACCAGGAAAGCTACCTGAAGGTCGTGCTGGGCTTCTTCGGCGTGACCGATGTGCGCTTTGTGCGCGCTGAAGGCGTGGCCATGGGCGACGCCGCCAAAGCCCAGGCCATGGCAGATGCTGCCCAGGCCATTCGCAGCCAGGCCGCTGCCAACCAGCCTCAGGCAACGCAAGCTGCCTGAAGCACAGGGCGCGGTTGGCGCGCCCTGTCCCGTGCAAAGCAAAAAACCCGGCATTGAGCCGGGTTTTTTGCTTTATGAATCAAAACAGGCCTTAGACCTTATGGGTAAAGCGCTAACAGCTATTATTTCAATAGCATATATCAGAAACCTGGCAGCACCGAACCCTTGAACTCCACCTCGATGAACTTGCGGATTTCTTCGGACTGGTAGGCCTTGAGCAGCTTGGCCACCCAGGGCTGGTTTTTGTCTGCCTCACGCACGGCTATCAGGTTGACATAGGGGCTTTTGGTGCTTTCAAGGGCGATGGCATCCTTCTTGGGGTTCAGGCCGGCCGACAGGGCAAAGTTGGTGTTGACGGCCGATGCGTCCAGATCGTCCAGCGAGCGCGGCAGCTGGGCTGCATCCAGCTCCACAAACTTGAGCTTCTTGGGGTTGCTCACCACATCCAGCGGCGTGGCCTTGAGGCCGGCGCCGTCTTTCAGCTTGATCAGGCCATTGTCTTGCAGCAGCAGCAATGCACGGCCGCCGTTGGTGGGGTCGTTGGGCAGGCCAAAGCGGGCGCCTTGCTTGAGCTCGTTGAGGCTCTTGACCTTCTTGGAATACAGGCCCATGGGGAAGTTGACGGTGTAGCCCACCGACACGATCTTGTAGCCCCGGTCTTTCACCTGGGCATCGAGGTAGGGCTTGTGCTGGTAGGCGTTGGCATCCAGGTCGCCCGCCGAAAGGGCAGCATTGGGCTGCACATAGTCGCTGAACTCGATCACCTGGATCTTCAGGCCGTCTTTTTCGGCCACTTTTTTCACCTGCTCAAAAATCTGGGCGTGCGGGCCAGCCGTCACACCAATCTTGAGAGGTTTGTCTTGCGCCAGTGCGCCGGGGGCAAAACCGGCGGCCAGGGCCAGGGTGAGGGCAGATTGCAACAGGGAGCGCTTGTTCACGGAGACACCTTTCGTATGGAGATACCTCGCATCTTAGGGTTAGCCCTATAAAACGCAAACAACCGTTTTCCTATTTCCTTAGCTCGATATCGAATAAAGAATCATCAGTCACCCGCGCAAGGCCACGTTGTTGAGCTTGTCCAGCCGCTCGGGCCAGCCGCCCTCGGTGGCGGACTGCAGCAGAATGCGCGTCCAGGCCACCCAGGCATCCCACTGCACCCGCTTGTCCCATGCGTTGCCCCAGGCGCTGAAGCACTGCAGCGCACTCTGGGCGGCATGCTTGGCGTCGTCGCGCCGGCCTGCCGACAGATACAGCTGCGCCAGCACCATCTGCGGCTCGCCCACCCAGGGGTTGTGGCGCACGGCCTGCTCCAGCACGGCGGTGGCCACGTCCAGCTCCACCAGCGGCTGGTCTTGCTGAATCACCGACCAATAAAGCGATGTGGCCGCCGCCTCGGACGCCACCGACAGGTGTTTGGTGCAATGGGCAAACACCGGGGGCATGGGCAGCAGCCCTTGCAGGCCCGGGTGCTGCAGCGCCTGCCCCAGCCCGGCAATCTGGTGCAACATGCGCCCCGTGGGCCGCATGGGCCCTGGCCACAGCGATGCGGCCCAGTGCACGGCCTGCGGGCGGTGCTGCACGTTGGGAAAGCGCGAGTAAATGTCGTCCTGCCAGCTGAACCACTGCTCGATGGTGTCGGCCATGCTGACGATGATGAAGGCCGCCACCTCGTAGGGCGTGAGCAGATGGCGCTGGCCGTCCTTGTCGAGCACCAGGCTGCCATCGGCCTCCAGAGCGCCACCCAGCACGCGCTGCACAAACTGCGTGCGCGACTGGGTGCAAAACAGATACACCAGGTGCTCGGCCGATTCGCCCACCAGCTCGCGCAGGCGGGCCCGCTCGCTGGCCGGGTCGAACTTGACCAGGTCCACAAAGGCGTTGCCATAAACACTGTGCAGCAGCCCCAGCAGGCGCACATCCCGCGGCTGCTGCCACAGCGTGAGCGAGCGTGCCACGCCTACCAGGTGGTGGCGAAAGGTGCCCGCCTTGTGCCAGTCCTGCCCCACGTTGCGCGCCAGCACGGTGGGCAAAACCGGGGCCAGGTCGGCGTCGTGGGCGATCCACTCGTCATCCAGCAGCGCCTGGGCGCGGGTGAAGAGTTGCTGGTCCAGGGGGTGCAATGGCAGGGTCATGGTGTTTTGTCTCCGTCGGTTGTGTCCATCCGTGAAGCGCACAGTATCGTGGCTATGCAGCTTGGCATGCCGAGGTCACTCCATCAAAGCGACCGATTTCATCTGCACCCACAGCGTGCGCCCCGGCGCTACACCCAGCGACGCGGCCGACCGTTTGGTCAAGCGCGCCAGCAGCATGGCGTCACCCACGCGCACGCGCACCAGCGCAAGGCCCGGGTGCCCGTCGTCAGCCACGGCATCGACGCAGCCGCGCAGCACGTTCTGGATGCTGCTGGTTCCGGGCTCTTCGGCCAGGCTCACGTCCCGCGCCAGCACCCGCACCCGAACGCGGCGGCCGATGGGCAGGCCGTGGTCCCGCACCCACAGGCTGCCGCCCGAAAAATCCACCCGCGCCAGATGCCAGCCGTGGTCCACCTCGCCCACCGTGCCATCGAGCACGGCGCCAGCGTCGTCCCCCAGCGTGATGGGCAGATCGATGCGGGCCAGCGTTTGCGCCAGGGGCCCGCTGGCCACCACCCGGCCGTTGTCCATCACCACCAGGGTGTCGGCCAGCCGCGCCACTTCATTGGGCGAGTGGCTGACATACAGCACAGGAATGTCCAGCTCGCCGCGCAGGCGCTCCAGGTAGGGCAGGATTTCCTGTTTGCGCTGCAGGTCGAGCGCGGCCAGCGGCTCGTCCATCAGCAGCAGGCGCGGGTTCACGGCCAGTGCCCGCGCAATGCCGACCCGCTGGCGCTCGCCACCCGACAAGGTGCCCGGTTTGCGGTCCAGCAGATGGCCAATTCCCAGCAGCGCAATCGCCTGATCAAGGCCCGCCTGCTGCGCACCCGTGGTGCGCCGCAGGCCGTAGCGCAGGTTGCCCATCACCGAAAGATGCGCAAACAGGCTGGCCTCCTGGAACACATAGCCAATGGGGCGCTGGTGCGTTGGCACCCAGCGGCCGGTGTCTTGCCACACTTCATCACCCACCATCAGGCGCCCTTGCGGTGCGCGCTCCAGGCCGGCGATGCAGCGCAGCAGCGTTGTCTTGCCCGAGCCGGAATGCCCAAACAGCGCGGTCACGCCACGCACGGGCAGGCTCAGATCCACATCGAGGGAAAAGTTGGGCCAGTCGAGCCGAAAACGTGCTTCGATGCTGCCCATGTCAGCCGCCTTTCCGGGGCTGCGGGCGCCAGGCATACAGGGCCAACAGCACCACAAAAGAGAAACCCAGCATCACCGCCGAAAGCCGGTGTGCCTGCAAATATTCGAGCGCCTCCACATGGTCGTAAATTTGCACCGAGGCCACGCGGGTGATGCCGGGCAGGTTGCCGCCAATCATCAGCACCACACCGAACTCGCCCACGGTGTGGGCGAAGGTCAAAATGGAGGCCGTCACAAAACCTGGCGCGGCCAGCGGCACCGCCACCGTAAAGAAAGCATCCAGCGGCGAGGCGCGCAACGTGGCCGCCACTTCCATCGGCCGGTCGCCCACCGCCTCGAAAGCCGTTTGCAGCGGCTGCACCATGAAGGGCAACGAATAAAACACCGAGGCAATGACCAGACCGCCAAAAGTGAAAGGCAGCGGCGCCATGTTCAGCGCCTGGGTGAGCTGCCCCACCGGGCCACTGGGCCCCATCGCCAGCAACAGATAAAAGCCCAGTACCGAAGGCGGCAACACCAGGGGCAAGGCCACCACCGCACCAATGGGCCCCTTCCAGCGTGACGGGGTGCGCGCCAGCCACCAGGCAATCGGCGTTCCCACCAGCAGCAGGATCAGGGTTACCAGGCCTGCCAGGCGCACAGTCAGCCAGATGGCTTGCAGGTCACCGTCCGTCAACATGGCGTTTGCTCCCATAACCAAACCGCAACGCACTCCTGGCCGTTGTCGTTGCCGCTGCCGCTGCCCTCACGCATACACGCACGCATGCCAGCGCCCTACTTGCCCGCGGCTTCGCCGGGCAGGACAAAGCCATAACGGGTCATCACGGCACGGGCGGCCTGGCTGCCCATGTAATCGGCAAACCGCTGGGCGAGTGCGTTGCCTTGAGCCCGCCGGGTGATGATGAACCCCTGCTCCAGCGGCGCATGCAGGTGGTCCGGGATCAGCCAGTAACCGCCCTTGCCGGCCAGCTCGGGGCTGACCGCCAGGGCCAGCGCGATGACGCCGACCTGCGCGTTGCCCGACTGCACAAACTGCGCAGCGTGGGCAATGTTCTCGCCATAGACCAGCTTGGGCTCGACCTTGTCCCACAGACCGGAGGCGCGCAGGGCTTCCTCGGCGCGCTTGCCATAGGGCGCGTGCCTGGGGTTGGCGACGGCGACGCGGGCTACTCTTGCATCGGTCAGGCTGGCCAGCGTCATCTGGCGGGCGTCCATGGCGGCACTCCACAGCACGATGCGGCCCACCGCGTAAGGCCTGACCTCAGAAGCGGCAAACCCGGCCTTGGCCAGCGCACGCGGAAAAGCGATGTCGGCAGAAAAGTACAGGTCGTAGGGCGCGCCCCGCTGGATCTGCGCGTGAAACTTGCCCGACGAGCCGTAGATGACGTCCACCTGGTCGGCGCTGTGGGCCTGCTGAAAGGTGGCGACGATCTCGTCCATGGCGAACTTCAGATCGGCAGCGGCCGCAATGGTGATCTTTCCGGCATGGGCGGAGGCCGCAAAAAGCATGGCGCCGGCCAGCAGCAAGGGGCGAAAAAAAGGCATGGCCGCAAGCATACGGCACGCACACGGGCCCACCCATGCACAGGACATGACCACCCAACAGAAACGGGCCTGTCGATCCGACCAGGTCCGTTTCAAGCAAAAACAGCCTCTAGCGCTTATACACAAAGCGCTAGTAGCTATCAATTAGCTAGCAATCAGCGATGACTCAAGCGCCGCACGGCCCAGTCGCCCAGGCTCTGGATGGCCTGCACAAAGAAGATCAGCACCACCACCACGGCCAGCATGATGTCGGGCAAAAAGCGCTGGTAGCCATAGCGAATGCCCAGGTCGCCCAGGCCGCCGCCGCCAATGGCGCCAGCCATGGCCGAGTAGCCGGTGAGGCTGACGAAGCTGATGGTCAGGCCCGCCACGATGCCGGGCAGCGCTTCGGGCAGCAGCACCTTCCACACGATCTGGCTGGTGGTGGCCCCCATCGACTGGGCGGCCTCGACCAGGCCGTTGTCCACTTCGCGCAGCGCGGTTTCCACCAGCCGCGCAATGAAGGGCGCAGCGGCCAGCGTGAGCGGCACCACGGCAGCGGCCGTGCCGATGGACGAGCCCGTAATCAACCGCGTGAACGGAATGATGGCCACCAGCAAGATGATGAACGGCGTGGAGCGCACGGCGTTCACGAGCCAACCCACGGTCTTGTTGAGCGGGCTGTTTTCCAGCACGCCGCCCCGGTCGGTCAGGCGCAAAAACACACCCAGCGGAATCCCGATCAGGCCACCCACCACGCCCGAGATGCCCACCATCACGATGGTTTCCCACAGCGAGGTGGCAAACAGCTCCAGCATCATTTCTGAAAAATTCTCGAACATCGCTCAGCCTTCCGTTGTCACTTCTTCCACCACCACACCTTCACCGCGCAACTGCGCAATGGCGGTTTGCAGCCGGGCGCCCTCGCCGCTGGCATACACGGCCAGCGAGCCAAAGGTCTGGTCCTGGATCTCGTCGATCTGGCCGTGCAGGATGGACAGGTCCAGCCCATGCTCGCGAATCAGGCGCGACAAGATGGGCTGATAAGCCCGCTCGCCCGAGTACGACAGGCGCAGCAGCTGGCCCACGCCGCCACCCTGCAACTGGCGCGACAGATGGCGCACATGGTCCAGCACGCTGGCGGGCAGCTCCTGCGGCACGATCTCATCGATCAGGCTCTTGGTGATGGCCTGTTGCGGGCGCGTGAACACATCGATCACCGGGCCCTGCTCGACGATACGGCCTGCATCGATCACGGCCACACGGTCGGCCACCTGCTTGATGACCTGCATCTGGTGCGTGATCAGCACCACCGTCAGGCCCAGTTCCTTGTTCACCTGGCGCAGCAGTGCCAGGATGGATCGCGTGGTTTCAGGGTCGAGTGCCGACGTGGCCTCGTCGCTCAGCAGCACCTTGGGACGGCTGGCCAGCGCGCGCGCAATGCCCACACGCTGCTTTTGTCCGCCCGAAATCTGCGACGGGTAACGGTCGGCCAGCGCCGACAGGCCCACCAGCTCCAGCAGCGGGTTCACACGCTCGCGAATGGCGGCCTTGTCCATGCCGGCCAGCTCCAATGGCAGCGCGGCGTTGTCGAACACCGTGCGCGAGGACAGCAGGTTGAAGTGCTGAAACACCATGCCGATATCGCGGCGCGCGGCACGCAGCTGCGCGTCATTGAGCTGCGTGAGATCGCGCCCCGCAACGATCACCTCGCCCTTGGTGGGCCGGTTGAGCAGGTTGATCACCCGCACCAGCGAACTCTTGCCCGCGCCGCTGCGCCCGATGATGCCAAACACTTCGCCCGGCGTGATGTGCAGGTCGATGCCGCGCAGGGCCTCGACCGGGCCTTGTGGGCCCGGATAAATCTGGGTGATGTCCCGTAAGTCGATCATGAAAATGAAATTGCGCCGCGAAGCCCCAAAGGCCGCCGCAGCGCAAGAAGTTGAATGAGGCCCGAACTGTAATCAAAAAGCAT
Source organism: Acidovorax sp. JHL-3 (assembly GCF_000526295.1). Classification (NCBI taxonomy): domain Bacteria; kingdom Pseudomonadati; phylum Pseudomonadota; class Betaproteobacteria; order Burkholderiales; family Comamonadaceae; genus Acidovorax; species Acidovorax sp. JHL-3. The sequence continues at coordinate 2,401,002 of NZ_JAFU01000001.1, read as the reverse complement.
AACTAATCAAAATATCGAAAAATAAAGTAATAAGACCATCTGGTTATTAAGAAACCTAGCGGCGGTGGGCCCGCATCGGCCGCAGACGCATCCCGGGCACCGTTGTGTCGCGTCAGGGTCGACAGTCCCCCAAAACCAGCAACCCCAATGCCGACGCCGCCCCCCCCCCCCCCGCAAATTTCGATGCCAGTCCGTCGGACTGCCGCCTGACCACCGAAAGGGCGTTGCCAAAATGTAAAAAAACTTGCCAGGGCATGACCGATCAGTCGTCCGCCGTTACGGCGGGTTGACAAGCTGACACCTTGCGACACCTGGTAACCCGGTGCCGACAGGAACGGCGTGTAATGGAGCGACTGTGAAATCTGCGAAATCAAAGGATTGGCCATGCCCATCGCATATATCAGACAACTCGCCCTTGCGCTGGAACGCAGCAGAAACGCCGTGCGCGTAACCCATCCCTTCCAACTCGCGCTGGTTCAGTGGCTATGGTCCCGTGGCTACATAGAGGCAAAAATTTCCGCCGTGGCAGCAACTTCAAGGGCTGCGGCAGACGTACTCAGCATCACAAGGCTTGGGCGGCAGCTGATTGGCTTCCAGGCGTAGACGCGCAGGATGGCGTGGCGCATCAGCAGCACAGTGGTCATCAAACTGTCACCAGCCCAGACATAAAAAAACCTGCTACTGATTAGGTAGCAGGCTTTTCAACGCCCATGGGGCTTATCTGGTGGGACGTGCGGGGGTCGAACCCACGACAAACGGATTAAAAGTCCGCTGCTCTACCAACTGAGCTAACGTCCCCAGTTTGCAAAAGAAGTTTTATCTACTGCTGCAAAGCCTTGAATTATAGCGTGATTTTTTTGACTTGTCGGGAGCTGGTGGCCAGTTTGTCGAGCACCCATCCGGCGGCACACTGGCCAAAGGTCGCCGTAACGGCCACCACCGAGCCATAGCCATGGCAATTCAAACTTCCATCACCTTCCACCGCACAGGACGCATCAGGCGCCGCCACGGCCTCGCGGCTGAATACGCAGGTGACGCCGATCTTGCGTCCTTCACGGGGGGCTTGGTAGTGCTTGCGCAGCCGATAGCGCAACTGCGCCAGCAAGGGATCATGCGTGGTTGCGCTGAGATCATCGATATCGACCTTGTGCGCATGGCGCTTGCCCCCCGCTGCGCCCACGCTCACAAAGAGTGTCCCCGTTTCGCGGGCCCAGGCTGCCATGGCGGTCTTGGCCTTGATCTGGTCACAGGCGTCCACCACCGCATCCACCGGATCGGTAATCAGACCGGGCCAATTCTCCGGTGTGACGAAATCGTCAACGCACACCACCTTGCAAGAGGGATTGATGAGCCCAATGCGGTCCTGCATGGCCAACACCTTGGCTTGGCCTACAGTGGTGGTCAGCGCATGAATCTGTCGGTTGATGTTGGATTCGGCCACATGGTCGAGGTCGATCAGGGTGATGTGCCCAACGCCGCTGCGGGCAAGGGCCTCAGCCGCCCAGGACCCTACACCGCCAATGCCGACCACCACCACATGGGACTGCTGGATACGCTGCGCCCCTGCAACCCCATACAACCGCTCCAGACCGCCAAAACGGCGTCGCTGATCTGCGACTGACTCCGCCTCGCGCTGCTCCACCGCGATAACTGCGGGCCCGATCACTGTCGTCATTTAAGTCGCGACAACCGCTCTTTCGCCGCCACTGCAGCCTCAGACTGGGGATAGTCGCGCAACAGATCTTCCAGGGTTTTTCTGGCCGTGCGGGTTTCTTTCAGTTCAATCTGACAGTTTGCAATCGACAACGCAGCCTCGGGCGCGCGCGCGTGACCCGGTGCCTCAGACAACAACACCTTGAAGTTGCCAATGGCCTCCTTGTACTCGCGCGCAGCGTACTGTGCGTTTCCGAGCCAAAAACGGGCCGATGGCACATAGCCACTGCGAGGGTACTGGCGGACAAAACCGGCAAAAGCCGTTTTGGCGTCTGCAAATTTGCCCGCGCGGAAAACCGCCAGAGCGGCCTCAAAATCGCGTTTTTCATCAGCATCTGCCTGAAACTCCAGCCCATCCACCGTCACCTTGACCGGCTCGAACTGGCGCAAACGCTCGTCCACACCTTGAGCGATATCTTTCTGGCGTCGCTGCAGGTCTGCCACGTCACGCAGCAGCTGTTCGTTCTGGCCACGCAACTTGGCATGCTCCATGCGCAACGTTTCAATCTGGGTCTGCAGATCCAGCAATGAACGTCTTACCTGCGAATTGTCATCCCCCGATCGCTGGTTGACCTGTTGCAGCACGTCCACCCGCTGCCGCAATTCAAGAATGGCACGCCGTGCCTCGTCATCCTCAAACAGCGCGGCATGGCCGGTGGAAACAAAGGCGCATGAGAGCGTGAGCGCAAGCAGCGCCTTGGCCGTCATTGGAAACGTTGCTGCGCGCATCAACGGTAAGACAATTCAGCGCGACGATTTTGCGCGTGCACATCTTCGCTGCCGCCCTGAGCTGCCGGCTTTTCCTTGCCAAAACTCACGGCCTCCACCTGGCTATCGGAAACGCCCAGCAAGCCCAGCGAACGGCGCACGGCTTCTGCGCGCTTTTGGCCCAGGGCCAGGTTGTATTCACGGCCACCGCGCTCATCGGTGTGACCTTCCACCATGACCTTGCGGTTGGCACTGGATTTGATGAACCGCGCGTGCGCTTCGATCAATGACTGGAACTCGGGCTTGATAACGTAGCTGTCGTAATCAAAATAGACCAGACGGCTGACGCCCACCGGACCGGCCGCATCTTGTGCAGATTGCCCCATATTGAGGCCCGCCACGCCGCTTTGCCCGGCGGCGCCGGAATTGGCACCACCATTGGCACCCGTGGTGGGGATTGCGGACCTGTCTTCGACTGGAACATCGTCCAGCTTCACACCGGAACTGCAACCGGCCATGAGGGCTGCGACGGCAATGGCGAGGGAAATACGTTTGATCATCATCCAAAATTCTCCTGAGAGCTTGATATACAAAAAAGTCGAAAGGTTCACTGTTTCTGAAACGGACCCCAATCGGGTTCGCGAATGTCACCGCCCTGCCCGGCAAGCCGTGCCTTGATTTTTCCGTCCAGGGTGCTGGTCATGAGCGATTCCCGGCCCTGCTGCTGCGTTGCATAAACGATCAGGCGGCTATTCGGGGCGAAACTGGGGTTTTCATCGGCGCTGGTGTCGGTAATGGCCGAAACAGCGCCCGACGTCAGATCCATCACATGCAGCTTGAATGCACCGCCGACCCTTGATATGTAGGCCAGCCAGCGGCCGTCGGGACTGATGCTGGGCGAGATGTTGTAAGTGCCGGTAAAGGTCACTCGCTCCGCATTGCCGCCAGAGGCAGGCACCTTGTAAATCTGGGGGGCGCCGCCGCGGTCACTGACAAAGTAAATGCTTTTGCCATCGCTGGAGAACGAGGGTTCCGTGTCAATGCCGGCGCTTTGCATCAATCGACGCGGCTCGCCGCCATTGGCATCAATGGTGTAGAGCTGCGAAGAGCCGTCCCGGCTCAGGGTGACCGCCAGCGTGCGGCCATCCGGCGCCCAGGCGGGTGCGCTGTTGGAGCCGCGGAAATTAGCGATGAGCCGACGCCGACCCGTTGCCACGTCGTGCACATACACCACGGGCTTGCGCGACTCAAACGAAACGTAGGCAATTTGCCCGCCATTGGGCGACCAGGCGGGCGAAATAATGGGCTCGGGGCTGGACAAGGCAGACTGCGCGTTCTCGCCATCGGCATCTGCCACCCACAGGCTGTAACGCGTACCCGCCTTGGTGACATAAACGATGCGGGTCGAAAAAACACCACGCTCGCCGGTCAGCTTTTCGTAGATGAAGTCGGAAATGCGGTGCGCCACCAGACGCAGGTCCCCTTGGGTGACCACAAAGCTCTGCCCACCCAGGTCCTGCCCGCGCACCACATCCCACAGTCGAAAGCGCACGTCAAAACGGCCGTCCGCCAGGCGTGTCACGCTTCCGGTGGCAAGTGAATCAGCGCTTTTTTGCCGCCACAGCGCCACATCGGGACGCGAGGTTTCGTCAAGCGCGGAGCCCGACGCATCCACCGCGCGAAATTGCCCGCTGCGCTCCAGGTCGGCCTGCACAATGGCGGCGATTTTCTGGGGGGACTGGGCCTCGCCGCGAAACGGGGCGATGGCCACCGGCAGCTGGGTCAGCCCGACGCCCGTGACCTCGACGCGAAATTGCGCCAGGGCGGGCAAGGCGGGGGTGGAAATCAACGCGGCCATCAGACGGCGGCGCAAGGGTTGCGGCAATGCCGCGGAGAGTGTGGGGTGAGGAGTTCGATCAGTGGTCATTGGCAGCCAGCGGAAACCGAGCGAAAGCCGGTGGACAGCCGCCAATGTTACACACCATCGGGGCACCCCTGTGACAAACTGTGCGATGGGCCCGCAGCGAATCGTAGAATCCGGGCCACATGCACGCCACCGATACGAACGCCCAGGCCGCTGCCACCCAGCCTGCTTCGCCCCCCAACCTGCGCGCCCGGCTGGCGCGGCTCTCGACCTATTTTGGGCACCAGCGCCTCGCCTGGGTGGTTGCCGTTGTGGCAACCCTGGTGGGCGCAGCGACCGAGCCGCTCATTCCTGCCTTGCTGCAACCGCTGCTCGACCGCGGTTTCACCCAGGGCACGCTGCAGTTGTGGATGGTGCCAGTTGCCATTCTGGGCGTTTTTCTGGTGCGGGGAATTGCACAGTTCGTTGCCCAATACGCACTGGCGCGCATTGCCAACGAAGGCATGCTCGCGCTGCGGCAAGCGTTGTTTGACCGCGTGCTGGCAGCAGAAATGGCCCTTTTCAGCCGCCAGTCGGCCAGTGCGCTCTCGAACACGGTGGTGTACGAGGTACAGACGGGCTCCACCCTGCTGGTGCAGGCGTTGCTGGGCCTGTCGCGCGACGGCTTCACGCTCATCGCATTGCTGGGCTATCTGCTTTACCTGAACTGGCAGCTCACACTGATTGTGGCCGTGGTGGTGCCCGGCGTCGCCTGGATCATGAAGACGCTGTCCCGTCGCCTGTATAGCCTGACCAAAAGCAGCCAGCAGGCGACCGACGAACTGGCCTATGTGGTGGAAGAAAACGTTCTGGCGCATCGCATGGTGCGCCTGCACGGGGCGCAAGCGGGTCAGGCCGAACGCTTTGGCCGCCTGAGCCGAAGCCTGCGTCGGCTGGCCATCAAATCGACCATTGCATCGTCGTCCATGACGCCGCTCACCCAGTTGCTGGCCGCCGCCGCACTCTCGACGGTGATCTGCATCGCCCTGTGGCAAAACCGGGGAGCGGTGGACACACGGGAGGTGACGGTGGGCGGCTTTGTCGCGTTCATCACGGCAATGCTCATGCTGATTGCACCCATCCGCCGGCTGGCCGACGTGGCCAACCCGATCACACGCGGCCTGGCGGCACTGGAGCGGGGCCTGGCGCTGCTGAGCGATGCCGAGGCGGAAACGGGCGGCCTTTACACCGTAGAGCGGGCCAAAGGCGCACTCACCCTGCAGGATGTGACGGTGAGCTTTGGCCCAGAGCATGCGCCCGCCCTGGACCGTGTGAGCCTGACGGTGCAACCGGGCGAGATCGTGGCGCTGGTGGGCCCGTCAGGCGCAGGCAAGACCACCCTGGTGAACCTGCTGCCGCGTTTCGTGAGTCCCTCGTCGGGCCAGATCCTGCTGGACGGCCACCCCTTGAGCGACTGGCGCCTTGATGCCCTGCGCTCGCAATTTGCGATGGTCAGCCAGGATGTGGTGATGTTCAACGACAGCATTGCCGCCAACGTGGCCCTGGGCAGCCCCATCATCGAACAACGGGTGCACGACTGCCTTGCCGCCGCGAACCTGGCAGAACATATTGCAGCCCTGCCCCAGGGCGTCCACACCGTGGTGGGCCACAACGCCGCCCAGCTTTCGGGCGGACAACGCCAGCGTCTGGCGATTGCACGGGCGCTTTACAAGGATGCGCCCATCCTCATCCTCGATGAGGCAACCTCCGCGCTGGACACCGAGTCTGAACGCCTGGTGCAGGACGCCCTGCAGCGGCTCATGCGCGGCCGCACCACACTGGTCATCGCCCACCGCCTGTCCACCATCGAACACGCCGACCGCGTGGTGGTGATGGAGCGAGGCCGCATTGCAGAGCAAGGCACACACAGCGCTTTGCTGACCAGCGGCGGGCTCTATGCCCGCCTGCAAAACCGCCCCGCAGCCGGCTAGAAAAGACCCGAGGGCCTGCGCACCCGGTTGCCCGGGTTGCCACTTACCATTTGCCGCGGTTGGGCTGGCGGCGGCGAATCGCTGTGGCGATGACCTCTGCCGCCTCGCTGCGACTGACGCGCAGCGCAAAATCGGTGGCAGTCAGCCCCAGCTGGTTTTTCAGCGCCGGGTCGGCCCCCTCGTCCAGCAACAACTGCAAGGCTTCCCTTGTGCCGTATTGCGCCGCCATCATCAAAGGCGTAGAGCCATTGGGCGATGCCGCATCGATGTAGGCATGGTTCTCCAGCAACAAGGCCAAAATGCGCGTGTGCTCGGGCGTGGTGCCCGACGCGGCATAGTGCAGCGCCGTCCAGCCCGGTTTGTTGATATCGGCGTCGCGCGCAATCAGCGCCTTGACGGCCTCGATGTTGCCCTTGATGGCGGCCAGCATCAGCGGGCTTTCGTCCTGCGCATTGCGGGCTTCCACATTTAGCTGCCGCGCGCCCATCAGCGCCATGAAGGCATTGTGGGATTCCAGCTGCAACGCCATCGACAAACCTACCTGCCCCTTGGGGTCGCGCGTGTTGGGGTCAAAACCCCGCCGCAGCAACGCGGAAATGGCGGCCCCGTCATCGCGCCGGATGGCCGTGAAAAAGTCTTCGTAAGAGCCCGCTTGCGCCGTGGCAGTGACCGCCACCAGCACCAGGGCCAAAACGGAACGGCGTTGCAGGCTCATGCCACCACTCCTTTGAACAATGTCTCGAAATTGCGGCTGGTGGCCTGCGCCACCGCCTCCAGCGGGATACCACGGGTTTGTGCAATCTGGCGGGCCACCAGGGGCACATAGGACGGGTTGTTGGTCTTGCCCCGGTAGGGCACGGGCGCGAGGTAAGGGCTGTCGGTTTCGATCAACATGCGATCCATGGGCACAAAGGCGGCCACGTCGCGCAGATCCTGCGCACTCTTGAAGGTGACGATGCCCGAGAACGAAATGTAGTACCCCAGGTCCAGCGCGGCCCGCGCCACCTGCATCGACTCGGTAAAGCAGTGGAACACGCCACCGGCACGATTGCCCGCGCCATCTTCGCCCTCTTCGCGCAGGATGGCCAGGGTGTCATCCGAGGCGCTGCGGGTGTGGATCACCAGCGGTTTACCGCAGGCCCGTGCTGCGCGGATATGGTTGCGAAAGCGCTCACGCTGCCATTCCATATCGGCAATGCTGCGCCCGCCCTTGCGGTCTTCCATGCCGTAGTAGTCCAGGCCCGTTTCGCCAATCGCCACCACGCGGGGCAGCGCGGCGCGGTCCAGCAGGTCTTGCACCGATGGCTCGGTCACGCCCTCGTTGTCGGGGTGCACACCCACCGTGCTCCAGAAGTTGTCATGGGCCAGCGCGAGTGCATGCACATCGTCGAATTCTTCCATGGTGGTGCAGATGCACAGGGCGCGCTCGACCTGTGCCTCCTGCATGGCCTGGCGAATGGCGGGCAGCTGGCTGAGCAGTTCGGTGAAGGTGAGGTGGCAGTGCGAATCGGTAAACATGCGGTTTCAAAACAAAAAAGCCGACCCGCCAGCGCGGGTCGGCACAAGATCAGACCATGCAATCAAATGGTTTGCGTGGGACGTTCCGACCCCAGGGCCGTGCCCAGCAGCTCCTCGATCTTGGCCTTGAGCTGCCGCGATTTTTCATCTTTGGGGAACTGGATGCCAACCCCCTGTGTGCGGTTGCCCGCTGCGCGAGGGGGAGTGACCCACGCCACGCGGCCAGCCACGGGATAGCGCTGGGTGTCGTCGGGCAGGGTCAGCAGCACATACACATCGTCACCCAGCTTGTAGTCGCGCGGCGTGGGAACAAAAATGCCCCCTTCCACAAAAAAAGGAATGTAGGCCGCGTACAAGGCCGCCTTTTCCTTGATGGCCAGCTGCATGACACTGGGACGGGGCGCTGTGGATGGACTGCTCATGGTGATGGGGTCGGCTTCAGTGCCTTGAGTGTAGGGTGTTTCGCGCCTGGGCTACAAGCGCCTCCAGCATCAGGCCGGCATTGAACGGATGGTCGGCCGTGCGTGCGGCCTTGGCCAGGGCGCGCGACCAGCGCGTGAGAGCCCCCAACGGCGGCGGCTTGGGCAGGTCGCCGGACGCGAAATAGCGCGGAGCAGCGCCCACACTGGCAGCCAGCAGGTCGTGGCACAGCTTTTGAAGGGCATCGATCACCTGGGCCGGTGCCCAATCGCCCAGCGCCGCCACGTCGCCACGCGCAATGGCCTGGGGCAAAGCGGCCCACGACTGCGGACTGCGCCCCGAACGGGCCAGCACCAGCGCGTCGTCAGGCCGGCCACCTGCAGCCCGCAGATGCGCCGCTGCGGCCGCAGGCTCGACCCCCTGCGCCGCCAGCCACTGCAGCATCTCGGCCTCGGCGGGCCAGACCATGGCGTGGCCCAGGCAGCGGCTGCGGATGGTGGGAAGCAGCTGGTGCGCGGCCTCACTGGCCAGAACAAAACGCACGTCGCCCGGCGGCTCCTCCAGGGTCTTGAGGAGCGCATTGGCCGTGATGTGGTTCATCTGCTCGGCCGGATACACCAGTACCGCCTTGCCCCGCCCGCGGGCCGACGTGCGCTGCGAAAACTCCACCGCATCGCGCATGGCCTCCACGCGGATTTCGCGGCTGGGCTTGCGCTTTTTATCGTCAATGTCGGCCTGGGCTTTCTCCGACAGGGGCCAGCCCAGCGCCAGCATGTGCACCTCGGGCATCAGCACGCACAGGTCGGCATGGGTGCGTACATCGATGGCATGGCAACTGCCGCACCGGCCGCAAGCGCCCTGGGCCGTGGGGGCATCGCACAGCCATGCGCGCACCAGCTCCATGCCCAGGGCGTACTGGCCCAGCCCCGAAGGGCCTTGCAGCAGCCAGGCATGGCCGCGCTGCGCCAGCAGGCTGGCGCGCTGTGCGGCAATCCAGGGTGCGAGGGCCACGGCACTCTCGGTCATTGCGGGCCTCCCTGGCTGGCCACCATGATCGCCAGCCACCCCTTGCGCACAAATACGCTGGTGAGTTGCTGCCACACGCGATGGCGCTCCTGCGCGGCATCCAGGCGCACGAAACGCTGGGGCGCAGCAGCAGCCCGGTCGGCGTAGCCCTGGGCCACGCGGCGGAAGAACTCCACGGGCTGGGCCTCAAAACGGTCGGGAACGCGGGCACCGGCAAGGCGCTCGGCGGCAACCTCGGGGGCCAGATCAAACCACACCGTCAGATCGGGTTCACGCATCAAATCGACCTCTGGCCGAAGCCCCGTCTGCGCAAAGCGCTCCAGGGTTGATAGCACCCCAAGATCGAAGCCCCGCCCTGCCCCCTGGTAGGCAAAGGTCGCGTCGGTGAAACGGTCGCATAACACCACATCGCCACGCGCGAGCGCGGGCTCGATGACATTGCGCAGGTGATCGCGGCGGGCGGCAAAAATCAGCAGCGATTCGGTCAGCGCGTCCATGGGGTCGTTCAGCACCATCTCGCGCAGCTTCTCGGCCAGCGGAGTGCCGCCGGGCTCGCGGCTGACGGTCACGGTGCGGCCCTGTGCGCGAAAGGCTTCGGCCAGCCCCCCGATGTGCGAGGACTTGCCTGCGCCGTCGATGCCTTCAAAGGTGATGAACAGACCGGGTCGTGACATGAAAACCTTGGTTGAATCGTTGCGGGCCGGCTGGTGTGAGGCGCGCGGAAAATCCCGCGTGCCGCTCACTGCCCCCGCTGATAGCGGTTGACAGCGCGGTTGTGCTCGTCCAGCGAGGCACTGAAATGGCTGGTGCCATCGCCCTTGGCCACAAAGTACAGTGCGCGCGTGGGCTCGGGCTGCACCGCCGCCAGCAGCGATGCCTTGCCGGGCATGGCAATCGGCGTGGGCGGCAGGCCCGCGCGGGTGTAGGTGTTCCAGGGCGTGTCGGTCTGAAGATCGCGGCGGCGCAGGTTGCCGTCAAACTTCTCGCCCAGCCCGTAGATTACCGTCGGGTCGGTCTGCAGCAGCATGCCCACCCGCAGGCGGTTGGTGAACACGCCGGCAATCTGCCCACGGTCACTGGCCCGGCCGGTTTCCTTTTCGACAATGCTGGCCAAAATCAGCGCTTGCTCCGCCGATTTCAGGGGCGTGTCGGCAGCGCGCTGCGCCCAGGCGGCTTCAAGGCGGCGGTCCATGGCGTGCATGGCGCGGCGTAACAGGGCAATGTCGCTCGACCCCTTGGCATAGGCATAGGTGTCGGGGAAAAACCGCCCCTCGGGATGCATACCCGGGCGCCCAAGCTGCGCCATCAGGTCCGCATCGGTGAGCCGGGCGGAGTCGGGCTGGAGCTGGTCCTCCCTGGCCAGGGCCTGCCGCACCTGGCGCCAGTTCAAGCCTTCCACCAGCGTGAAGGCGCGCAGCGCCTCTTCGCCGCGAGCCAGCTTTTGCAGCAGGGTGACGGGGGTGGTGCCCGGCGGGATTTCGTAATTGCCAGCCTTGATGGCACGGTCTTGCCCCGAAAGGCGGAACCAGGCATACAGCAGGCGCGCATCGGTGTTGACGCCCGCAGCCACCACATCGCGGGCCACACCGCGCGCCGTGGTGCCGGGCTCGATGGCAAGCTCCAGCGCCTGCGTGCCTGCACCCGCCATGGGCAGCGGCTGGTGCAGCCACCAGTAGGCAACGCCACCCAGTGCGATCCCAACCACCACAATGAAAGCCAGTAAACGTCGCACAACCCTGCCGTCTGTATGTATGAAGCAGCGCATCATAATTCAGCGATGACTTACCCACTGAATGGCATTGCCCCCCTGTCCCATCTCGGCGTGATTCGCGTGGAAGGCGAAGACGCCGCCAAGTTTCTGCACGGCCAGCTCACCCAGGATTTCGCCTTGCTCGACCTGCAGCACGCCCGCCTGGCTGCCTTTTTGTCGGCCAAAGGCCGCATGCAGGCCAGTTTCATCGGCTTCAAGCGCAGCGAGACCGAGGTGCTGCTGGTTTGCAGCCGCGACCTGCTGGCGCCCACGCTCAAGCGCCTGTCGATGTTTGTGATGCGCGCCAAGGCCCGGCTGAGCGATGCCACGGCCGACTACGCGCTGTACGGAGTGGCCGGCGATGCTATCAATTCAGCAGCTGGTGGCACACAACCCGCATGGACAAAAGCCGATTTTGGCTTGTCAACGGTAGTGCACCTGTACCCTGCCCTCGGCCAGCCCCGTGCCTTGTGGGTAACCCCCTCTGCCGAGCCAGCCCCAGCCGGCCCGGCGCTGGATGCGGCCCTGTGGATGTGGAGCGAAGTGCAAAGCGGCGTTGCCACGCTCGCGGCGCCGTTGGTCGAAGCCTTTGTGCCGCAGATGCTCAATTACGAATCGGTGGGGGGCGTGAACTTCAAGAAGGGCTGCTACCCGGGCCAGGAAGTCGTGGCGCGCAGCCAGTTCCGCGGCACGCTCAAGCGCCGGGCCTTCATTGCGCACGCCGCGGCCGATGTGGTGGCAGGTGCCGAGGTTTTTGCGGCCAGCGACCTGGAGCAGCCTTGCGGCACCGTGGTGCAGGTGGCCCCCGCGCCCGGTGGCGGTGTGGATGCCATCGTGTCGCTGCAAATTGCCGCCGCGCAAGAAGCGCTGCAAGTGGGGGCAGCGGGTGGCGTGCCCCTCACGCTGGCCCCGTTGCCTTACCCGCTGCTCGACGATATTTGACGAGTTTGTGCAATTTGCTATGAATTAAATAGCTTATTGCGCTTGCTCTTCATTGCTTTTAATTAATAAACCGATTGAAAATCAAACCAGGAAAGCGCCGGCAGCTATTTTTTATATAGCAACAATCCGAGCGTTTTCACCCATGGTGCAGCCGCTGACCACGCGCGCCATGCCGGGACCAGCCCCACAGGATCCAACAGGCTGCGTGGTCTTGCCGCCCGCAAACCTGCCCAGTGCTGGCGCTCAGAGGGCCTTTTTGACCAGCCCGCCCTTGAACAGGTAAGGAAGCCGGGGCCCGTGCCCCTCGACGGCGCCACCCTTGTCTTCCACGCTGATGGCCAGCTCTTGCACGCCCGCCAACGCAGTGGCGGGGGCAGGCAGTTGCAGGGTTTTGTAGGTGCTGGCAATCACGCCCAGCGAGCGTGGGGGCTTGTCGCCATCCAGCGCCCACAGCTGCATGCTGTCTTCCCGCCCCTCGCGCACCTCGTTCAGGCGCTGCAGTTGCAGCACGCTGCCCTGCGTGTCGGCCGTCACCAGCAGGGCAGGCATGTGCCGGTCGTCCAGCAGCACCGACAGGTACTGCACCTGCGCCACCGCCGCCACCTTGGTCTGCAGGTGCGCGATTTGCGCCTTGAGTTGTTCGACCATGCTCGCGCTGGTTGCCCAGGCAATGAACAAAGTCACCAGCAGAAAAATCGCCAGGGCACGCCACCAGGCGCTGACCCCACGGCGGGCCGATGCAGGTGGCGTTGGGGCGATGGACGGGGTGTCGGGCATGTCGAAATCCGTTGGAGCAGCAAGGAACCGTGAGTATGCCCGCGCCCGCCGGTGGCTCGGACATCGCCGGACAGCCCCAGAGCGGCCACCAGCCCACCCGCCAGCCAGCCCTGAAACCGGCAATGCGTTTCCATGCCGCCGCGTTTCCGTGTGATGATCCCGCCAGCAACGTGAATGGATACAACATGGCCTCCCCCACCGACAGCATCAGCATGGCACTGTTCTGCGACTTTGAAAACGTCGCCCTTGGAGTGCGTGACGCCAAATACGACAAGTTCGACATCAAGCCGGTGCTCGAACGCCTGCTGCTCAAGGGCTCCATCGTCGTCAAAAAGGCCTATTGCGACTGGGATCGCTACAAGGGCTTCAAGGCCACGATGCATGAAGCCAACTTCGAGCTGATCGAGATTCCCCATGTCCGACAGTCGGGCAAAAACTCGGCCGACATCCGCCTTGTGGTGGACGCGCTGGACCTGTGCTACACCAAGTCGCACGTCAACACCTTTGTGATCATCAGCGGCGATTCAGACTTCTCCCCGCTCGTCTCCAAGCTGCGCGAAAACGCCAAGCAGGTGATCGGTGTGGGCGTCAAGCAGTCCACCTCGGACCTGCTGATTGCCAATTGCGACGAGTTCATTTTCTACGACGATCTGGTGCGTGAAAGCCAGCGCGCGCAAGCCCGGCGCCAGCCTTCCGATGCGGCACCCCAGGCCCGGCGCTCGCCCGAGGAAGAGCGCAACCGCAAGGAAGCACAAGAGTCGCGCCGTACCCAGGGCATCGAACTGGCCGTGGAGACGTTTGATGCACTGGTCTCCGAGCGCGGCGACAGCGGCAAGATCTGGGCTTCGGTGCTCAAGGAAGCCATCAAACGCCGCAAACCCGACTTCAGCGAAACCTATTACGGTTTTCGGGCCTTTGGCAACCTGCTGGAAGAAGCCCAGGAGCGCGGCTTGCTGGAGTTTGGCCGGGACGAAAAATCGGGCGCCTACGTGTTTCGCAGCCATGGCAGCAGCGGCGCCCCCCGCGCCCGGCCCGACACGGCAGGTGAAAACCCGATGACGGGCTATTTCCGCCAGAACGCCCCCCAGCCCCCGAGAGAGCCCGGCGCTGACAGCCACGGGCCACGCCAGCGCGGACGTGGCGGCCGATCCGGGCACGCAGCATCATCCGACCCGCGCGAATTGCCCCCCATGCTTCACGCCAGCGACGACGGATTGGCAGGTGAAGACCCATCGTTCAGCGCGATGCCGCGCGACAACGACGGCACTGCGGCGCTTCATGCGCCAGGCGATGCACCGATGGGTTCACCAATGAATGCGCCGGTCAGTGCACCGGTCCGTGCGCAGCTGGATGTGCCGCAAGAAAGGCCAGTGGGCGGTTATTTTCGGCAGCAGCCGCGCACGACGGAACCGCCCGCCATGGAACCGCGCACACTGGAGCGCCCAGCCCATGAGCAGCCCACCGAAGCGCCCAAACCCCTGGCGCCCGCCACATCCGCCACGTCCGCCGAACCCGCGCGCGGCCGTGCGCGCAGCCGCAAGCCGGTGACGCAACCGGTCGAGGCGGTTGCGCCTGTGGCGGCCACGGCGGCACAGGGCCCGCACGATGCACCCTCCAGCTCGGCCCGTGCCACCAGCGCAGTGCCGACAGCTTCTGCAGAAAGCGAACCCGAGTCGCCCAAAAAAGCCCCTGCCCGGCCACGCCGGCCGCGCAAGCCTGCGCAGGACACCGGGGCCGACTGACCCACAGCCAACGCAACCCCCAGCGGGCGCCACGGTCTCGGACGGTGGGGCGACGTGGGGACGTTTCAGAAGCGTCAGGCGTCTCTGGCCAGCCGCACCCCCGAAAACTGCCAGCGCGCCGTGGCCGGGAAAAAATTGCGGTAGCTGGCGCGTGCATGGCCGGCCGGCGTGGCGCACGAGCTGCCCCGCAGCACATACTGGTTCACCATGAACTTGCCGTTGTATTCGCCCACGGCACCTTCTGCGGCCCTGAAACCGGGGTATGGCGCATAGCTCGATTGCGTCCACTGCCACGCCTCACCAAACAGCTGCTCCAAGCCGACGCCCCGGGCCGCACTGGGGTGCAGCGCATCTGTGCGGGGGCCACGGCCAGCGGTGCCTGAAGCCAGCAGTGCCGTGGCGTGCTCCCACTCGGCCTCGGTGGGCAGGCGCGCACCTGCCCAGCGCGCGTAGGCGTCCGCCTCGAAATACGACAGGTGCACCACGGGCTGCCCATGGCGCAACGGGCCCAGCCCTGCCAGGGAGAACTGGTGCCATCCGGCACCGACACGCTGCCAATACAAAGGCGCCTCCAGCCCGTGGGCAACGCGCCAGTCCCAGCCTTCGGCCAGCCAATGGGCAGGATTGCGGTAACCGCCATCGTCCACAAAGGCAGCAAACTCGGCATTGGTGACAAGGCGTGATGCCAGTGCATACGGATGCAGATACACCGTGTGGCGGGGACTCTCGTTGTCAAACGCAAAGCTGTCGCCCACATGGCCTATTTCGGTAAGCCCGCCGGCAAACGCATGCCAGACCAGCGGCGGTGCGGCTTCTGCATCGGCGGCCACTGACTGCGGCGAACGGTAGGCCGGATGCATCGGGTTGCTCGACAGCAAATGCTGGATGTCGGTCACCAGCAACTCCTGGTGCTGCTGCTCGTGCTGCAAGCCCAGCTCTACCAGTGCGCACAGTGCCGCATCCTGCCCCGGCGTGGACAAAAGGTGCAGCATGCGCGCATCCACATCGGCCCGGTACGCCAGCACCTCGGCCAGCGAGGGGCGCGTGATCAGACCGCGCTGCGCCCGCGGGTGGCGGGCGCCGACACCGTTGTAATACGAGTTGAACAAGACCCTGAAGGCGGGCGCAAACGGCGCAAAACCAGGCTCGTGCGCCTCCAGCACAAAGGTTTCAAAAAACCAGGTGGTGTGGGCCAGATGCCATTTGGCCGGGCTGGCGTCGGGCATGGACTGTGCGGTGCAGTCTTCGGGTGACAGGGGCTGCACCAGCCCGGTGGTGTGGCGGCGCACTTCGGTGTAGCGGGAAATCAACAAATTCATGGCCAGGCAGCGCTTCAGCAGAGGGTTCAGGGGCGGGCGTGCACCACGGCAAACCAGCCCCGCTCGTCGGTCCATGCCTGCGCATGGGAGAAACCCGCCTGGGCCAGCATGTCGGTGAACACGGCAAGGGGGTATTTGTAGCTGTTTTCGGTGTGGATGCGCTCGCCCATGGCAAACCGGCGCTCGCCACCCGGCCAGCGCACGCAAATTGGTGCGAGCGCCTCCAGATGCATCTCGATGCGCGATGCTTGCTGGTTGAAGAACGCCCGGTGGCCCCACTGGTCTTCCACAAAATCACTGCCGATCAGGCGGTTGAGGTGCGTGAGCACGTTGCGATTGAAAGCCGCCGTCACGCCCGCTGCATCGTCGTAGGCGGCCTCCAGCACCGCCACATCCTTGGGCAGATCGATGCCGATCAGCAGGCCACCATCGCCATCCACCAGGGCGCGCATGTGCCGCAACAACTCCAGCGCCTGGGTCGGGTCAAAGTTGCCGATGGAGGAGCCCGGATAAAACACCAGGCGCCCGGCCCGTGGAATGTCGGAGGGCAGCACGACGCCCTGGGTCATGTCGCCACCCACCGCCCGCGCATCCAGCCCCGGCATGTCAGCACGCAGGCGCAGCACGGCCTCTTGCAAAAAATCGACCGAGATATCCACCCCCACAAAACAGGCGGGCCGCACCCAGGCGCACAACGCGCGGGCCTTCTCGCAGCTGCCGGCGCCCAGCTCGATCACGGTGCGCACGGCGCCCAGATGCCGGGCCATGTCGGCCGCATGCCGCTGCATCAGGGCCGTCTCGGTGCGCGTGGGGTAGTACTCGGGCAGGCGGGTGATGGCTTCGAACAATTGCGAGCCCCGCTGGTCGTAGAAGTATTTGGGTGAGATGCGCGCGGGACGCTGGCTCAGGCCGTCGGTGATGTCGCTGGGGCGGTTCAGGGGCATGGCGGTGTGCGTCGGGTGTTGGGCATGGGGTGGTGAACGATGCCACAGGCTACCCCCACTGCGTTCACCCCGGGTGACAGCCTGCAACGACGGGGCGCGCAGGATTACACCGACACGGAATCGCTCTGGACCACTTTTCATCCGGGAGAGTGCGATACGATCTCTGGCATTTTCAGGCTCTAGCCAAATACTATCAAGCGCTAGTAGCTATTATTTATATAGCGTTTTTTCAATCAATACCCAGCGCCGGCAGACCGCCGCGTCACGGCCCACCGGTGGAAACCACCAAAAAAAAAGGCCGGCGCACGCGCCAGCCCTTTTGACCTTGGGGTCTGATGGCAAGGCGCCGCTCACGCAGCGCCGTTGCATCAGAAGCGCCAGCCGAGGCCCACGCCCACCAGCACGGGGTCCACCTTGAACGTGCCCTGCTTGGCACCGCCAGCGAACACGTCGGTCTTGATGTAAACCTTCTTCACGTCGAAGTTCAGATACAGGTTTTTGGACAGGGGAATGTCCACGCCGACCTGCAGGGCACCGCCCCAGCTGTTGCGGTCGATGTCCACACCGGCGGGCAGGTTCACGTTGGAAAAGCGCGTGTAGTTGACACCGGCGCCCACATAGGGCTTGAAGCCAGGGGCGTCAAAGTGGTATTGCAACAGCAGCGAAGGCGGCAGGTGCTTGAGCGAGCCGATGCGGCCACCCAGAACGCTGGAGCTCAGGTCGTGCTTTTGCGGCACCGTGAGGATCAACTCGGCAGCCACGTTCTTGTTGAAGAAATACGAGATGTCAACTTCAGGAATCGTCTTGTTGTTGACCGACAGGCCCAGGCCCGTGCTGTCCTTGTTGGCGCTGTCCAGATGGACGGCGCGCACGCGCACAAGCCAAGGGCTCTCAGCTTGCTGCGCAAAAGCAGCGCCAGAGGTCAATGCGCACAAAACGGCTACAGCCAGCAGATTTTTTTTCATACAGAACCCAATGCGGTTAAACGGGGACGGCCCCCGTACCGCAATTGAGCCTGTTAGCAAAATGGTCAACCTTGCCTCAGGTCAAACTCTTGGTAGTTACCCGAAGACGGAGCACCCGGGCCTTCCGGGTCACTTCAGGGTCCTCAGTGCGCCTTGGCACCCTTGCGCAGCCGGGCCACCACGGTCACTACCGCCACCACCAGGCCACCGGCCACGATGCCGACCATGGCGTTCAGCAGGTTGGGAACCACCACAGCCCACAGACCACCCACCGGCCAAAGGGCCGCCGCTGCACCCGCGCCCTCCACGGCATGGTGCAGCGCTGGAACCCCATGCACCAGAATCCCGCCGCCCACCAGAAACATGGCCGCCGTGCCCGCCACCGACAGCGTCTTCATCAGCCAGGGCGCCGCGCGCACAATGCCTGCGCCCACGGCACGGGCCGCTGCGCCCGGCTTCTGGTTGAGCCACAGCCCCAGGTCATCGAGCTTGACGATGCCCGCCACCAGGCCGTAAACACCCACCGTCATGGCCAGCGCAATGCCCACGAGCACCGTCACCTGCTGCACAAACGGCGCACCTGCCACCGTGCCCAGGGTGATGGCGATGATTTCCGCCGACAGGATGAAATCGGTGCGAACGGCGCCCTTGATCTTGTCTTTTTCGAAAGCCACCAGGTCCACAGCCGGGTTGGCGTTGGCCTTCACATGGCTTTCGTGCTCGGCCTCTTTTTGGTGCGGGCTGTGCAAAAACTTGTGCGCCAGCTTCTCAAACCCCTCAAAGCACAAAAATGCGCCACCCACCATGAGCAGCGGCGTCACCGCCCAGGGCGCAAAGGCGCTGATAAGCAGCGCGGCCGGCACCAGAATCGCCTTATTCACCAGCGAACCCTTGGCCACAGCCCAGACCACCGGAATCTCGCGCTCTGCACGCACGCCCGTGACCTGCTGGGCATTGAGCGCCAGATCGTCACCCAGCACACCCGCGGTCTTTTGCGCTGCCACCTTGGTCATGACCGACACGTCATCGGCCATGGCAACGCTCTTCTTGGCAGCGACCTTGGTCATGAGGGCGACATCGTCGAGGATGGTTGCAATGTCGTCCAACAATGCGAGAAGGCTGCCAGCGGCCATGGAAATTCCTTGAAGAAGCAGGTGAAAACACGAAGTGTCGGGAGAAAAGCATGCGTCCTGCGCGCTGCGTGGCGTGCACTATAGCAACGCACCGTGGCAGCCAAGGCGTCACGCCGCCCCTGCCCCCTGCAGCGCCACGGAATGCCGTGGACGCAAAGGCCATCGACAAGGGGCGCATACTCGCAGGCTCACCCACCACTTCGGGGTCCCTGACATGGCTTCGCGCCCCCGCCATGCCAGGCTATCTCACCAAACAGGAAAGCGTCCCGATTGCGGGCGTGGACAACCTGCTCATCCGCTCGCTTCTCGATCGCCAGCAGTTTTCTGACCCTCTGGGCGTTGCAGAGCGCCTGGGCATCTCGTCTGCGACCTGGCCATTGTTCGGCCTGCTGTGGCCCTCGGGCGCCCAACTGGCGGCACGGATGGCCCTGCGCCCCTTGTGCAAAGACGAGCGGGTGCTGGAAATTGGCTGCGGCCTGGGGCTGGCCAGCCTGGTGTGCCACCGGCGCGGCGTGGATGTCACGGCCAGTGATTGCCACCCGCTGGCCAACCCGTTTTTGCTGGAGAACCTGCGGCTCAACGCCCTGCCCCCGATGAAATACCGCACCGGACAATGGGGAAGCACGCCTTTGGTCGCACAACGGGAACACCCGCACAACGCCCCCTTACTGGCAAGCGCGGTGCAGGGGCAGTTTGATCTGATCATGGGCAGCGATGTGCTGTATGAGCGCGATGTGCGCGCCACGCTGGCCAGTTTCATCGACCGCCATGCGGGCGCGGGTGCACAGATCTGGATCGTGGACCCCAACCGCGGCAACCGCTCGGCATTCAACAAGCAGATGGCGGCCCACGGCTTTGAAGTGACCGAGGAACGGCTGGACCACCCGGTGCGCGGCGATCTGCCCGCCTACAAGGGGCGCCTGCTGGTGTACCAGCGCAAGCCTTGAAATCCCCCCTGTGCCGCTTCGCGTCTTCCCCCAAGGGGACGCCACCCGTGGCCTGGCAAAGCCAGCTCCACGGTGGCACTGGTATGAGGCGCGCCGGTTGCATGGGCTGCTGCGGGTGGCGCGCAGCTCAAGGCATCACTGAAATGACTGCGCTGACGGGACCCACGCGCCCCAAAAGCAAAAAGGCCAAGCCACGAGGGCCCAGCCTTTTTGCATGGCACTGACCGCGCAAGCCGCCCGGTCAGAAAACCATCATCCCACCCACTTGCGGGCGTTGCGCCAGATGCGCATCCAGGGGCTCAGCGCACCGATATCACCACTGGTCCAGCTCATCTGCACGTTGCGGAACACGCGCTCGGGGTGCGGCATCATGGCAGTGAAGCGCCCATCGGCCGTGGTCACGGCAGTCAAACCGCCCGCGCTGCCGTTGGGGTTGAACGGATACTGCTCGGTGGCCGCGCCATGGTTGTCCACAAAACGCATGGCCGCAATGGCCTGCGCCGCGTTGCCGCGGTATTTGAAGTTGGCATAGCCCTCACCATGCGCCACGGCAATCGGCAGGCGGCTGCCGGCCATGCCTTGCAGGAACAGGCTGGGCGATTCGAGCACTTCCACCAGCGACAGGCGCGCCTCGAAACGCTCGCTCTGGTTGGTGGTGAAGCGCGGCCAGTCTTGCGCGCCGGGGATGATGTCGGCCAGCTCGGCAAACATCTGGCAGCCGTTGCACACGCCCAGGCCAAAGGTGTCAGTGCGACCAAAGAAGCCCTGGAATTGCGCTGCCAGCACGGGGTTGAAGGTAATGCTGCGCGCCCAGCCAATGCCCGCGCCCAGCGTGTCGCCATAGCTGAAGCCACCACACGCCACCACGCCCTGGAAGTCTTCGAGTTTCACGCGGCCGGTCTGCAGGTCGGTCATGTGCACGTCAAACGCCTCGAAGCCCGCTTCCGTGAAGGCGTAGGCCATTTCCACATGCGAATTCACGCCCTGCTCGCGCAAAATAGCCACTTTGGGTCGCGAGAGGTTCAGGAACGGCGCCGCCACGTCGTCCGACGCATCGAACGTGAGGTGCACCTGCATGCCGGGGTCGGTGGGCTCCCCCGCTGCGGCGTGCTCGGCGTCGGCGTTGGCGGGGTTGTCACGCTGCTGGCAGATCTTCCAGCTCACGGCATCCCACACCTGGTGCAAGTCGGCCAGCGGCGCGCTGAACACGGCCTTGGCATCGCGCCAGACCTGCAGCTCGCCCTTGCCCGCGTTGATGCTGGACGATGCCGGGCGCGTCTTGCCAATGAAATGGCTGAACTTCGACAGGCCATGCTCGCGCAGCGTCTGCATCACCTCGTTGCGTTCTGCCGTGCGCACCTGCAGCACCACGCCCAGTTCTTCATTGAACAAGGCCTTGAGCGTGAGCTCTTCGCGGCGCGCACTCACCTGCTGCGCCCAGTTCTTGGCGTCGCCGGTTTCCATGCGGCTGTCGCTGATGCCGTCGCCCTCGGTCACGAGCATGTCCACGTTCAGGGCCACGCCTACATGTCCGGCAAAGGCCATTTCGGCCACGGCGGCCAGCAGGCCACCATCGCTGCGGTCGTGGTAGGCCAGGATCTGGCCCTTGGCGCGCAGCGCGTTGACGGCGTTGACGAGGTTCACCAGGTCCTGGGGGTCGTCCACATCGGGCACCACATCGCCGCTTTGGTCGAGCGTCTGGCCCAGAATGCTGCCGCCCATGCGGCTTTGGCCCTTGCCCAGGTCCACCAGCACCAGCGTGGTGTCGTCTTCGGTGGCGTTGAGCTGGGGGGTGAGCGTGCCACGCACGTCGGCCAGCGAGGCAAAGGCACTCACGATCAGGCTGACGGGCGAGGTGACCTTTTTCTTGCCGCCGCCATCCTGCCATTGCGTGCGCATGGACAGGCTGTCCTTGCCCACGGGAATCGAGATGCCCAGCGCGGGGCACAGCTCCATGCCCACGGCCTTCACGGTGGCGTACAGGTCGGCATCCTCGCCGGGCTCGCCGCAAGCGGCCATCCAGTTGGCGGACAGCTTGACGCGCGGCAGCTCGATGGGTGCAGCCAGCAGATTGGTGATGGCCTCGGCCACCGCCATGCGGCCCGATGCCGGGGCGTTGATGGCCGCCAGCGGCGTGCGTTCGCCCATGCCCATGGCCTCGCCCGCAAAACCCTTGTAATCGGCCAGCGTCACGGCGCAATCGGCCACGGGCACCTGCCACGGGCCCACCATCTGGTCGCGGTGGCTCATGCCGCCCACGGTGCGGTCGCCAATGGTGATGAGAAAGCGCTTCGATGCCACCGTGGGGTGGGCCAGCACGTCGATCACGGCCTTTTGCAGCGGCACGCCGGTCAAGTCCATCGGTGCGAATTCACGCGTCACCGTCTTCACATCGCGGTGCATCTTGGGCGGCTTGCCCAACAGCACGTTCATGGGCATGTCCACCGGCAACTTTTGGTCGTCGGCCGTGGCTGCGGGGTCGTGCAGCACCAGCTGGCGCTCTTCGGTGGCCGTGCCGATCACGGCAAACGGGCAGCGCTCACGCTCGCAGAAGGCCTTGAACAGCGGCAGCGATTCGGGCGCAATGGCCAGCACATAGCGCTCCTGGCTCTCGTTGCTCCAGATTTCCTTGGGCGCCATGCCCGACTCTTCGAGCTGCACGGCGCGCAGATCAAAGCGCGCGCCACGGCCTGCGTCGTTGGTCAACTCGGGGAAGGCGTTGCTCAAACCGCCAGCACCCACGTCGTGAATGGCCAGGATGGGATTGGCCGCGCCCTGCGCCCAGCAATGGTTGATAACCTCTTGCGCACGGCGCTCGATCTCGGGGTTGCCGCGCTGCACCGAGTCAAAGTCGAGCTCGGCCGCGTTGGTGCCCGTGGCCATGGAGCTGGCCGCACTGCCGCCCATACCAATGCGCATGCCCGGGCCGCCCAGCTGGATCAGCAGCGAGCCTGCGGGGAATTCGATTTTTTGGGTGAGCTGCGCGTCAATCACGCCCAGGCCGCCCGCGATCATAATGGGCTTGTGGTAGCCACGGTCCACGCCGGCCACGGTCTGCTCGTACTCACGGAAGTAGCCCAGCAGGTTGGGCCGGCCGAACTCGTTGTTGAATGCGGCCCCGCCCAGCGGGCCTTCCACCATGATCTGCAAGGGGCTGGCGATGTGCTCGGGCTTGCCCAGCGTGCTGCCCCAGAGCCTGGACACCGTGAACCCGGTCATGCCCGCCTTGGGCTTGGAGCCGCGCCCGGTGGCGCCCTCGTCACGGATTTCGCCGCCCGCGCCAGTGGAGGCGCCCGGAAACGGCGAGATCGCCGTGGGGTGGTTGTGCGTTTCCACCTTCATCAGCACATGGTGGGTTGCACTACTCTTTTCATAGCTACTCGCGCTTATTACATAAACGCCAGAGGCCATTTTGGCCACAAATCGCTCGACCTGGTGGCCTTCCATGACCGACGCGTTGTCCGAATACGCCACCACGGTGTGCTGCGGCGCCAGCTGGTGCGTGTGGCGGATCATGCCGAACAGGCTCTTGTCTTGCGCAACACCGTCGATGGTGAACTGGGCATTGAAGATCTTGTGGCGGCAATGCTCGCTGTTGGCCTGGGCAAACATCATCAACTCCACATCGGTGGGGTTGCGCGCCAGGCCCGTGAAGGCGGCCACGAGGTAGTCGATTTCATCGTCGGCCAGCGCCAGGCCAAAGCGGGTGTTGGCGGCCTCCAGGGCCTTCCTGCCTTGTTCTGGGCCACCGGTCAGCACATCGACATGCTCCATGGGCGCGGGCTGCAGCTCGGTGAACAGCGCGGCAGCGGCAGCGCGGTCGGCCACAACCGATTCGGTCATGCGGTCGTGCAGCAAGGCCGCAACCTGACCCAGCTGCTCGGCGGTGAGCTCGGGCGCCTTGCCCAGCAGACCGGCCTTGAGGCTGATGCGGTATTCGGTGGTGCGCTCGACCCGGCGAATGGCCAGACCGCAGTTGCGCGCAATGTCGGTGGCCTTGGAAGCCCAGGGCGACAGCGTGCCCAGACGCGGCGTGACGATGAGGACGGTGCCGTCGCCAGGGCCCGCATACGGGTCGCCGTAGGTCAGCAAGGCGGCCAGGCGCTCAAGCTCGGGCGGCGTGGGCGCGGCGTCGGTGGCCACCAGGTGCACAAAGCGTGCCGCAATGCCACTGATCCTGGGGTGAATGGCCTCAAGGGCGGGCTGCAGTTGCTGGGCGCGAAAGGTGCTGAGGGCGTTGCCGCCCGCCAGCGTGGTCATGTGCAAGGTCACGGTAGCGGCCTGTTCGGGATGAGAGAGAGGGTAAGGCGCGCCGGGCCTCCTGCGTCACCGGGGTGGGCAGCCCCACGGGGGCGGCCGCTCCCCGGACCAATGACACAAGGGGTGCTGCAAGCGCAGCCCGCCATTTTACCGGGCATCACGCACCGCCATGCCCTTGCCCGGCAAGGCTTGAGGGGCGATGGGATAATTGCGGCATGAGTATCACCATCAAAACCGCAGAGGACATCGCCGGCATGCGCCTCGCCTGCCGACTCGCTTCTGAAGTGCTGGACTACATCGCACCGCACATCAAGCCCGGCATCACCACGCTCGAAATCGACCGCCTGGGCGCCGAATGCATGGCCGCCCAAGGCACCATTTCTGCCACCGTGGGCTACCAGCCACCGGGCTATCCGCCTTATCCGGGCTCGCTGTGCACCTCGGTCAACCATGTGGTGTGCCACGGCATCCCCAACGACAAGCCGCTCAAGAAGGGTGACATCGTCAACGTGGACGTCACCGTCATCACCAAGGATGGCTGGTATGGCGACAACAGCCGCATGTACCTGATTGGCGAGTGCTCGATCGCCGCCAAGCGCCTGTCCGCCATTACTTATGACGCCATGTGGCTGGGTATCCAGCAGGTGCGCCCCGGTGCGCACCTGGGCGACATCGGACACGCCATCCAGAAATTCACCGAAGGGCACGGCTTTTCGGTGGTGCGCGAGTTCTGCGGCCACGGCATTGGCAAGGTGTTCCACGAAGAACCCCAGGTGCTTCACTACGGCCGCCCAGGCACGCTCGAAGAGCTCAAGCCCGGCATGGTGTTCACCATCGAGCCCATGATCAACGCCGGCAGGCGCGAGATCAAGGAGTTTGGCAACGACGGCTGGACCATCGTCACCAAGGACCGCAGCCTGTCGGCGCAGTGGGAGCACACGGTGCTGGTCACCGAAACAGGCTATGAGGTGATGACGCTTTCGGCCGGCTCGCCCCCGCTGCCGTCGTTTGTGACCGCCACCACCACCTGAATCCATGTTCACGATCTGAGGCGCAGCGCCTTCAAGCACGACTCTTGCTTGCGCAGGTCATGGCCCACCGCTTTCTTCATCGCCCTTGCCCATGACCGAAATTCACGCCCTGCGGGACGCCTACCGCCACGACAAAGCGGCCCTGCTTGCCACCATGCAGGCCACCGGCGCTTCCACCCGTGGCATCCGCTTGATGCTGCGCAAGCTCTCCGCCTTGGCGGGCGGGTTGCTGCAAGCCCTGTGGCAGCGCGCCCAGCTCCCAGCCGATCTGGCCCTGGTGGCCGTGGGCGGCTTTGGGCGCGACCAGCTGTTTCCTTATTCCGACGTCGATGTGCTGCTGCTGCTGCCTGAAGGTTGCACGACCGACTCAGGGTGCGAGTTGCGCGCCCAGCTGGAGAGCTTTATTGGCAGCTGCTGGGATGCGGGCCTGGAAATCGGCTCCAGTGTGCGCACCGTGGCGGAGTGCCTGGCCGAATCGGCCCAGGATGTGACGGTGCAGACCTCGCTGCTGGAGGCCCGCCTGATTTGCGGCAATGGGGCACTGTTTGCACAGTTCCAGCAGCAATACAGCGCGCAACTGAACCCGCAGGCATTTCTGGTGGCCAAAACCCTCGAAATGCGCCAGCGGCACACCAAATACGAAAACACACCCTACGCACTCGAACCCAACTGCAAGGAATCGCCCGGAGGCCTGCGCGACCTGCAGATGATTCTGTGGGTGGCACGCGCCGCCGGCCTGGGCCGCACCTGGAAAGAACTGGCCGCCAGCGGCATGGCCACGGCGTTTGAAGTGCGCCAGATCGAGCGCAACGAGGCCCTGCTGTGCCTGGTGCGCTCCCGCCTGCATGCCATTGCCGGGCGCCACGAGGACCGGCTGGTGTTTGACTTGCAGACCGCGGTGGCCGAATCGTTTGGCTACCGGTCACAAGCGCCCGATGGCACGCGCTTAGCCCTGCGCGCCAGCGAAGCCCTGATGCGCCGCTATTACTGGGCGGCCAAGGCGGTGTCGCAGCTCAGCCAGATCCTGCTGCTCAACATCGAAGAGCGACTGAACCCATCGACCCACGAGCCGCGCCCCATCAACGCGCGCTTTTTCGAAAAAGCCGGGCTCATCGAGGTGGCCAGCGATGACCTGTACGAGCGCGATCCACACGCGATTCTGGAAACCTTCTTGCTGCACCAGACGACTTCCGGGCTCAAGGATCTTTCAGCCCGCACTCTGCGTGCGCTCTACAACGCGCGCGGCGTGATGGATGGCGCCTTCCGGCGCGACCCGGTCAACCGCGCCGCCTTCATGCGCATCCTGCAGCAACCCTCGGGCATCACGCATGCCATGCGGCTGATGAACCAGACCTCGGTGCTGGGGCGCTATCTGTGGGCGTTTCGCGGCATCGTGGGGCAGATGCAGCACGACCTGTTCCATGTGTATACGGTGGACCAGCACATCCTGATGGTGTTGCGCAACATGCGCCGCTTCTTCATGGCTGAGCACACGCACGAGTACCCGTTTTGCTCGCAGCTTGCCGCTGGCTGGGACAAACCATGGATTCTTTATGTGGCGGCCCTTTTCCACGACATCGGCAAGGGCCGCGGCGGCGACCATTCGCAGATCGGCGCCATGGAAGTGCGGCGCTTTTGCCGACAGCATGGCGTGGACCGCGAAGACGCCCGGCTCATCGAGTTCCTGGTACGCGAGCACCTCACCATGAGCACGGTGGCGCAAAAGCAGGACCTGAGTGATCCGGACGTGATTGCCGCCTTTGCCCAACGTGTCGGCAATGAGCGCAACCTCACGGCCATGTACCTGCTCACTGTGGCAGACATCCGTGGCACCAGCCCCAAGGTCTGGAACGCCTGGAAAGGCAAGCTGCTGGAAGACCTGTACCGCGCCACCCTGCGCACGCTGGGTGGCCGGGCCCCCGACGCAGCCGCCGAGATCGAGGCCCGCAAGCGCGAGGCGCTGGTGTTGCTGGCACTCAACGCCCTGCCCTTCGAGGCGCACAAGGCGCTGTGGGCAACGCTGGATGTGAGCTACTTCATGCGCCACGAGGCGGCCGATATTGCATGGCACACCCGCCACCTCTCTCGCCATGTCGGTGCACCCCAGCCCGTGGTGCGCGCGCGCCAGTCGCTCGCGGGCGAGGGACTGCAGGTGATGGTTTACGCGCCCGATCAGGCAGATCTTTTTGCCCGCATCTGCAGCTACTTTGACCGTGCCGGCTTCAGCATTCTGGATGCGCGCGTGCACACGGCCAACAACGGCCATGCGCTCGACACCTTCCAGGTGGTGGCCTCTGCCCAGCCAGGCCATTACCGCGAACTCACGCACATGGTCGAAAGCGACCTGATGCGCGCCATCGAAACCGGTGGCCCGCTGCCCGAGCCGGCCGTGCGGCGCGTGTCACGCCGCGTCAAGAGCTTTCCGGTGGCACCAAGGGTGACCTTGCGCCCCGACGAAAAAGCCCAGCGCTGGCTGCTGGGCATCTCGGCCAGCGACCGCGCCGGTTTGCTTTATCTGGTGGCGCGCGTGCTGGCACGCCACCAGCTCAGCGTGCAACTGGCCAAGGTGAGTACGCTGGGCGAACGTGTCGAAGACACCTTTCTGATCCAGGGACCCGAGCTGCAAAGCAACGCGCGGCAGATCGAGATCGAGACCGAGTTGCTGCAGGCGCTCTCGGCCTGAGCGAGTCTGAATGTGTGCCTGGGTGTCCGCCCGCCGACGCAGTGTTGGCGGGTGGGCCCAGGCATCTCCAGGCGATCACGCCGGGTGGCTGTCGCTGGCGTCGTAAGCGGTCAGCACACGGTGCGCCACCATGTCCAGAGCAGGCCGGGTGTTGCCCTGCTTGTCTGTCCAGACCCGTGGCGTAAGCCCACCGGCCAGGGCAATGGGTTCGCCCTCTCCCAGCGCCTGCAGGGCCGAGCACACAGCGGGCTCAAAACCAATCACATTCACGATCAGCGTTTCGCCATCGCCACTGGCGGCCAGCACTTTGGCCACGGCAAAGGGCTTGCCTGCCTTGTCGATGCGCTGTTCCGCCGGCCCAAAAAGCTTTCCGGCAACAAGTCCACTGATCATGAAATTTCCAATTGGGGGAATAAGAACGGTGCCAGGCAGGTTGACCCTGAACGCGTGTAAAAAAGCCCAAAGCCAATTGGCCAGGGACTTTGGGTAGTTTGCCATCCACTTGCCAACCATGGCAGGCGCGGCGGGGCTCCAACTGCGCGCACACACCCAAGGCAATACGTTGAAACAGGATTTTTGAAGTGGTCGCAGGCTTGCGGCAACGATTCCGGAAAATCAGCCCGAAACCCGCCCCAACGTGGATTCTGTCACAGATCTTCGCTCTCTTTCGCCCCCATCCAAGCCCACTTTTGTCGGGTCGGAGGGGCGCAGCGTCCAGCTGGCGAGCCGGTAAAGAGCCACGCCCGCTTCCCAAACGCCTGCCCGGTAGCCATTGCTCATCGGGTCTGGCCACAGCCACACTGAAAACGGCCACCAATCCTGGATTCAATCGCCGGGAGCAAATCGCCTGGCATTCCGCAGTAATACACTCAAGATTATTTAATATTTCATTAATATATGAATATTAAAATTATAAGTTTTGCATAAAATTAAACACAAAAATATTAACTTGTTTGCTTGACATTCATCAACACAATATATATCCGCGGAAGAAATAATAATCGAAACAGAATATCAGGTAATACTTATGTCCACACCCACACCCTCCCCTCGTCCCCAAGCCTTGAACACGCCGCAACTTGGCAAGCGCACGTTCCTGCAGGAGCTTGTGGGCATGGCCACGGCTTTTGGTTTGGCAGGTGCCGGCCACGCTGCCAGCCCTTCCGCCACCACCCAGCCCCCGCGCCGCCCTGGCATGGAGGGCAAACGCTTCGGCATGCTGGTGGACATGCGCAAGTGCATCGGCTGTCAGGCCTGCACGGTGAGCTGCTCGGTGGAAAACCTGCCACCTATCGGCCAGTTCCGCACCACGGTGCTGCAGTACGAGATCGACAAGCCCGGCGGCGCGGCACCCGCCATGGTCAGCCTGCCACGTCTGTGCAACCACTGCGACGAGCCGCCCTGCGTGCCCGTGTGTCCGGTGCAGGCCACCTTTCAGCGCACCGACGGCATCGTGCTGGTGGACAACGAGCGCTGCGTGGGCTGCGGCTATTGCGTGCAGGCCTGCCCCTACGACGCGCGCTTCATCAACCACGAGACGCAGACGGCCGACAAGTGCACCTTTTGCGAGCACCGTCTGGAAGTCGGACTGCTGCCGGCCTGCGTGGAAAGCTGCGTGGGCGGCGCGCGGGTGATCGGCGACCTGAACGACCAGGACAGCGAGATCAACCGCCGCATGGCCGAGCACAAGGATGAGATCAAGGTGCTCAAGCCCGGCATGAACACGGCGCCGCGCGTGTACTACATCGGCCTGCCCGACGAGTTCGTCAACGGCGTGGACGGTCAGGCCAGCGTGCGCCTGGTGTCCGAGCACTAACGAAGGAGCCGACCATGCAGATCATCGAACTTCTGACCCCGCATTACGAAGCCGCCTGGCTGCCTTGGGCAGTGCAGTATTTCTTTCTGGCCGGTGTGGCCACGGGTGCAGCCCTGCTTACCGCCTTGTGCAGCTGGGGCTCAACCGGCAGCTCCTTGCAGCGCCTGCTGCCGGTGGCCGTGCTGACGCTTGCCATCAGCGCCATTGCCGCGCCCGTGTCGCTGCTGGCAGACCTGCACCAGCCTGCCCGTTTTTGGCACTTCTATGCCCATTTCACGCCCTGGTCGTGGATGTCGGTGGGCGCGCTGCTGCTGCCGGTGTTTGTCATACTGTCCGTGGCCCTGTGCGCCAGCTGGTGGCTGGGCAAGACCCACTGGATGCGCCTGCTGTCTCCGCTGCTGGTGCTCTCGGCGCTGTCCATCACGGTCTATACAGGTGCCGAAATGATGGCAGTGCGCTCACGCCCGCTGTGGAACACGATGTGGGTACCGGTCAACCTGGCGCTTACCGGCTGGCTGGCCACGGTGGGCGTGGCCTTCGTGCTGGAGCGCTTCTTGCCCGCCGCGCTGCGCCCCGGTGCCGCCGCCCTGCAGTTGCTTCGCGGCTTGGGGCTGGCACTGGCCGCTGCGCTGGTGGCCGTGGCCACGGCCTGGTCGTTGACGGGGATGAACGGTGGCAGTCCGTCCTTCGACGCAGCGCTGCGCCTGTGGAACGACTTCCCCGTCTGGCGCATGACCATGGTGGGTTCTGCCATTGGCGGCGCAGCCGTGGTGGGTGCGCTGCTGCGTGGCCGCCATCGGCTGGGTGCCAGAGGCTACACGCTGGTGCTGGGCCTGGGGCTGGCTGCCAGCGCCTGGGTCTTCCGCTGGGCACTGTTCATGGGCGTGCAGGGGGTTCCGAAGTTTGGCGCAGGCCTGTACCTGTACCACATGCCATTGGGCGGCGACGGCCTCTTGGGCATGGTCGGCGTGGCCGGACTGTGCGTGGCGCTGGTGGCGCTGGCCAGCTGGGCACTGGAGCTGTTTCCCGCCCGTCAGGCCAAGGCAGTCGCCTGACGGTGATCCTTGCCTTAGATATCCATTCAAATTGGCACAAAACCCAATGCAGACAAGCGCTAGCAGCTATATAAATAATAGCATTAGATGACTGCTGCGCTGACCTGAAAGAGACTTCCCATGACCGACAAAAACCAACCTCCCGTTCCTCAACACGCTGGCAGCACTGACACCAGCCCCGAAATGAACCGCCGCCGCATGCTGCTGCGCGGCGGCGCCGTGGCCGGTGGCCTGGCTGCGTTTGCCGCCGGATACGGCGAGACGGTGGTCAAGGGAGCCAAGGGCCTGGTTACGGGCACATCCGGCACACCCACCAAAAGCGCCACACGCGGAAACGCACTGACACCAGAGTTCCGCATCGACCCCGTGACGGGCCAGCTCACCACCCAGCCTGGCCAGGTGGTCAGCCCCAGCAGCTGCCTGGGCTGCTGGACACAGTGCGGTATCCGTGTGCGTGTCGACACCGGGCACAACCAAATCCTGCGCGTCGCCGGCAACCCCTACCACCCGCTGGCCACCACGCACCATGCACCCATGGAAACGCCGGTGCGTGAGGTGTACGCCATGCTGGGCGGCGACAACGGCCTGGAAGGCCGCGCCACCAGCTGTGCGCGCGGCTCGGCCATGTTCGAGCACCAGACCGCACCGCATCGCGTGCTGCAGCCGCTCAAGCGGGTGGGCCCGCGCGGCTCGGGCCAATGGAAGACCATCGCGTTCGAGGATCTGGTCAAGGAAATCTGTGAAGGCGGCGACCTGTTCGGCGAAGGCCATGTGGACGGACTGCGGGCCATCCGCGATGTGCAAACGCTGATCGACCCCGAGAACCCCGAATACGGCCCAAAGGCCAACCAGCTACTGGTGACCGATGCCTCCAACGAAGGTCGCACGCCCTTGATCAACCGCTTTGCCCGCCAGTCTTTTGGCACCGTGAACGTGTCCAACCACGGCGCCTACTGCGGCCAGACCTACCGGGTGGGCACGGCAGCCGCCTTGGGCAACCTTGCCGGCATGCCCCACGGCAAGCCAGACTGGAAGAACTCGCGTTTCGGCCTGTTTATCGGCACCGCGCCGGCACAGGCTGGCAACCCCTTTCAGCGAATGGGACGTGAGCTGTCCGAGGCACGCTCGCGTGCACAGAACACGTACCAGTACGTGGTTGTCTCGCCCATCCTGCCCATGTCCTCCAGCCATGCGGCAGGTGACAACAACCGCTGGTTGCCCATCAAGCCCACCACCGATCTCGCTCTGGTCATGGGCATGATCCGCTGGATCATTGACAACGAGCGCTACGACGCCCGGTTCCTCAGCCAGCCCGGTCCGTCCGCCATGGCCGCCGCAGGCGAGGCCGCGTGGAGCAACGCCAGCCACCTGCTGATCAACGATGCGAAGCATCCGCGTTACGGGCAGTTCTTGCGCGGAGCGGACTTGGGGCTGCCCCTGCCCGAGCCGGTGGACGAGAAAACACCCGCCGAAGATGTGTATGTGGTGCAACTGGCCGACGGCAGCCTTGCTCCGCACACCGTGGCCCAGCCCGCTGAGCTGGTGGTGCAGCGCGACTTCACCCCGATCAAGGCAGCTGACGCCACCGAGGAGCCCGCGCCGATGGCCGTCTGCACATCGTTCGTCAAACTGCGCGAAGAAGCGCGGCGCCAGACGCTGCAGGAATACTCGGACAAGTGCGGCGTGCCGGTGAAGGACATTGAAGATCTGGCGCGCGAATTCACCAGCCACGGCAAGCAGGCCGTGGCCAACTCGCACGGCGGCACCATGAGCGGTGCAGGTTTTTACACCGCCTACGCCATCGCCATGCTGAACAACCTGATCGGCAACCTCAACGTCAAGGGCGGCTGGGTTCTTGATGCCGGCCCCTTCGGCCCCTTTGGCCCTGGCCCGCGCTACAACTTTGCGCAGTTCCCTGGCGCGGTCAAACCCACGGGTGTGGCCCTTTCACGCACGCGCTTCCCCTACGAAAAAACCAGCGAATTCAAACGCAAAAAGGAAGCCGGCCAGAACCCCTATCCCGCCAAGGCTCCGTGGTATCCCGCCCCCGGGGGCATGAGCAGCGAAATGCTGGCCGCCGGCCTGCTGGGCTACCCCTACCCGGTGAAGGCGTGGGTCAACCACATGAGCAACCCGGTGTATGCCATCTGCGGTTTCGAGAACACGCTGGTGGACGCCATCAAAGACCCGAAGAAGCTGCCGCTGTTCATCTCGGTGGACCCGTTCATCAACGAGACCTCGGCCCTGGCCGACTACATCGTGCCCGACACCGTGACCTACGAGAGCTGGGGCATCGGCGCCCCATGGGCCGACGTGGTTGCCAAGAGCTCTACCGTGCGCTGGCCCGTGGTCGAACCCGCCACCGCCAGGACCACCGACGGCAAGCCCGTGAGCTTTGAAAGCTTCGTGTTCGCTGTCGCCAAACAGCTGGGCCTTCCCGGCTTCGGCAAGAACGCCATGAGCACCAAAGAGGGCGAACCGCTGGACCTGGAGTCGTCCGAAGACTTCTACCTGCGTGGCATGTGCAACATTGCCTACCAGGCCGGCAAGCCTGTGCCCGAAGCCAGCGACGACGACGTCGCCATCACCGGCCTCACCCGCTGGATGCCCGATCTGGAAAAGCGCCTCAAACCCGAGGAAGTGCGCCGCGTTGCCATGGTGATGAGCCGCGGCGGGCGCTTCGACAAGATCGACGACGCCTGGAACGGCGAACAGGTCAATGCCGCCCACAAGTTCCCGGTGCAGCTTTGGCACGAAGGCCTGGCCAAGATGCGCCACTCGATGACGGGCGAGCGCTACGTGGGCTGCCCCACCTGGTACCCCACCCGCTTTGCCAGCGGTACGAGCATGCGCGAGCATTTCCCCGAAAGCGACTGGCCGCTCACCCTGAGCTCCTACAAATCCAACCTGATGAGCTCGATGTCGATTGCGGCCTCGCGCCTGCGCCAGGTGCACCCACACAACCCCATCAGCCTCAACAGGGACGACGCGGCCCGGCTGGGCATTGCCAACGGCGACCGCATCGAGGTCAGCACCCCCGGAGCGCGTGTGCAAGGCGTGGCACTGGTGCGTGGGGGCATTGCACAGGGGGCAGTGGCCATCGAATACGGCTACGGACACAAGCAACTGGGTGCCGTGGCCCATACCGTGGATGGCAAGCTCACCGCCCACAACCCGCAGCACGGTCAGGGCGTGAATCTGAACAGCCTGGGCTTTGCCGACCCTACGCGGCCCGCCAAGGACAACGTCTGGATTGACTGGGTGTCCGGCGCGGTGGTTCGGCAGGGGCTGCCGGTCAAAGTGCGGCGCGTGTAAGGGAGGCCGGCCAGCAGGGCCGCCTTCCTACAATGCACGCACTCCCCCACAGCCGCACTCCATGCACATTTTGATCGTCGAAGACAACACCCTGGTTGCCAGCGGCATCCAGACCGGGCTGGAACTGCATGGCTTCACCAGCGACACGGCGGCCAGCGTGGCCCAGGCCAGAGCCCACATGGCCCGCCGTGACTTTGATGCCTGCGTGCTGGACCTGGGCCTGCCCGATGGCGACGGCATCGACCTGCTGCGCCACTGGCGCGCGCAGGGGCGGGATGTGCCGGTGCTCATCCTCACCGCACGCGGCACCATCGAGGACAAGATGGCCGGTTTTCAGACGGGCACCGATGACTACCTGACCAAGCCCTTCGATCTGCAGGAGCTGGTGATGCGACTGCGCGCGTTGCTGCGCCGCGCGGGCGGGCGTGCCGGCGATCTGATGATGCTGGGCGACTGCCAGGTCAACATGGCGACGGGCGAGATCTCCCGCGAAGGCAAGCCCGTGGAGATTGCGCGCCGCGAATGGGCGCTGCTGTCGGCACTGGTGCAGGCGCGCGGGCGCGTGCTGAGCCCGGCGCAGCTGCACGACAGTCTCTATGGACTGGACCTGGACGTGGGCAGCAACACCGTCAACGTGCACGTGCACCACCTGCGCAAGAAGCTGGGTGCCGACGTGATCGACACCGTGCGCGGTCAAGGTTTTCGCCTTGGCGCCCGCTACTGCGACAGCACGACATGACGCCCCTGCCGAAAAGTCTGCGCCTGCGTTTGGTGCTGGGCCTGAGCCTCACCATGTGCCTCATCTGGGGCGGCGTGGCGGCCTGGCAATTCACCAACATGCAGCGCGAACTGCGCACCATGCTGGACGATCGGCTAATCGCCTCGGCCCGAATGGTGGCAGGCATCGTGGTGCAGTTCCAACCCATGCAACTGGCCACCACACCGCGTGCGCAAAACGATGCACTGCTCTCGGTGATAGCGCGCGATGGCGTGGCCTGCGAGGTGAGCCTGGTTCGCAGCGAGGTGGATTTTTTGCCCATCGCCAGAACCAACAATATTCCTGACATGGCGTCCGCAGGCAGCGCGGGTTTTGGCCAGATCACCAAGGGCGGAAAGCAATGGCGCACCTATGTGCTGGAGGAAAACGGCGTGCGCGTGGCCACCGCCGACCGGCTGGACATGCGCGATCATCTGGTGCAGACCTTCGTGCGCTCGCTGGTGCTGCCTTTTGCCCTGGCGCTTGTCGGCGTCCTGCTGCTCACGTGGTGGATCTGCACGCTCAGCCTGCAGCCACTGCAGCGTTTGCGCGACGAGCTGGTTGAACGCCCGCCGCAAGACCCAAGGCCCGTCAAGTCAGGCCACGACATCAAGGAAATGGCCCCGCTCGTCGACAGCCTGAACCAGCTGCTGGAGCGCATGGACGCCAGCATCGAACATGAACGCCGCTGGACCACAGATGCGGCACACGAGCTGCGCACCCCCCTCACGGCCATCAAGACCCATGTGCAAGTCGCGCAAATGGCGCTGGCCGCCAATACACCGAATGCCGCGCAGGACAGGGTGGCCAACGCATTGCGCCAGGCGGGTGAGGGCATCGACCACATGCACGCAACGCTGGAGCAGCTGCTGCAGCTGGCTCGCGTGGAAACGGCCACTGCCGGCGACACGCGCCACACAGTGGGTACCGAGATTGCGCAAGCCTTTCGACTGGCCTGCCGGCAATCCCTGCACCGCGCCAAAAACGAAGGCAGCGCAGTGCCCGCCATAACGCTGGACGCGCGCGAGGTGCCGTCCGAGCCCGCGGCC
Source organism: Acidovorax sp. JHL-3 (assembly GCF_000526295.1). NCBI lineage: Bacteria > Pseudomonadati > Pseudomonadota > Betaproteobacteria > Burkholderiales > Comamonadaceae > Acidovorax > Acidovorax sp. JHL-3. The sequence goes on along the minus strand of NZ_JAFU01000001.1, from coordinate 2,365,298 downwards.
TGGGAAACCGTCCAGTTGCCCCTGGCGCCGGCGCTGCTGACCTGCGCCATCACCAACCTTGTAGACAACGCACTGCGCTACCACCGTGGCCCGACATCCGTGAGCGCCACGCTGCAATGGCACGCAGGCACCGCTGGCGACGGGCAGGTGGAAATTTGCGTGCGTGACCAGGGGCCGGGCCTCACGGCAGATGAATGCGGGCAGGCGCTGAAGCGCTTTTGGCGCAAGTCTGGCAGCGATCCGGGCAGTGGACTGGGGCTGACCATCGTGCACCGCATCGCAGAAAGTGCGGGCGGCACGCTGGCGCTGGAGCCCGGCACGCCCGGCCTGGTCGCCCGGCTGCGGCTGCCCACTTGCGCTGCAGATGCCGCCCCTGCGCATGGCATTGCACCAGGCTGAAAAGGACTGACGACCATGGAACGCATGCTGCATTTAGGCCCGCTGGTGCTGCCCTGGGCACTGCTCATCATGCTGGCCGGCTGGCAACTGGGCGTCTGGGTGCATGAACGCCTGTCCGTGCGCCGGGGCCTTGCGCCCGGCCCGCACGGCTGGCGAATGGCTCTTGTGGCGCTGCTGGCAGCGCGCCTGGGCTTTGTATTGCGCTACACCGATGAATATGTCGCTGCACCCTGGTCGATCATCAACATCCGCGACGGTGGCTGGGAACCCTGGGCCGGCCTGGGTGCCGCCCTGCTCTACTGCACCGTGTTGTGGTTGCGGCGCAGCCCCTGGCGCCGGCCTGCAACGGCAGGTCTGGTCACGTTCACTGCCGTCTGGCTGGCGGGCCTGGCGCTGCTGCACGCCACGGCCCCACCACGCGTGGCAGACCTGCCACCCTGGCACGGCGTGGCACTCGATGCGCGCACCGTCTCACTGCCAGATCTGCGCGGCCAACCCGTGGTGGTGAATCTATGGGCCAGCTGGTGCCCGCCCTGCAGGCGCGAGATGCCGGTGCTGCTGCAAGCGCGCAATGCAAAGCCACAAATCCGCTTCCTGTGGGTCAACCAGGGCGAGGCGCCCGATGTCGTCTCACGCTTTGCCACCCAGCATGGCTTGCCGCATGCCGATGTGGTGCTGGACCAAACCTCCCAACTGGGCAGCAGCCTGGGCTACAAGGCCCTGCCCACCACGCTGTTCTATGACGGCCAGGGCCGATTGGCCGCAGTGCGCGCGGGTGAGCTGTCTGCCGCAACGCTGGCAGACAACCTGGCGCTGATCTCCAGCCCCATGATTCCCATGATTCCCGCGATTCCCGCGATTCCCGCCAAATGACCACAGTGGCGTGCAAATAGCCACCCGACACCCTCATCAGAAAACCTGCTGCTCGAAGCTCGCTTGAGCTTGCAGGTACCGGGTATCAAGGGTGGTGCGGTTGGCCTTGAACCGTTCACAGGCCGCCTGCCAGTTCAATCGCACCAGGTTTTATCGCTTGTGCCCACGTCAGCGTTCTACATGCACATGCACATGCACATGCACGTGCACGTGCATTGAGCCTTGCCAGCGGCGTAGTCTTCATGCCCACGCAACACAGCTGCGATTTCGTCGTTATCAACGCATGGGCTCACGATTCAAGCTCTCCGCTTGCATTCCGCATTCCGCATCTGGCAGCGCACATGCGCTGTTGCGTCATCCCGCTCACCGTGAGCAGCGCGTGGCCCGGCGCACCTGCTTTGTGTGCCCATCCCTGGCACAAAGCAAAAAAGCCCAGAACCTTTCGGCTCTGGGCTTTTGCTATCAATGGTCGGCGTGGCGGGATTCGAACTCGCGACCCCTTGCACCCCATGCAAGTGCGCTACCTGGCTGCGCTACACGCCGACAAGACTTAAATTATATACAGAAAATTCTTCAGTTCAGGGAAAGCAGTGCACGAATTTCAAATAATTCCTGGCGCACCGCATTGCTGTCGAACAAACCGTCAAGCACATCAGTGCCCGCGCCTTGGGCGATGTCTGCGCCCGTGCGCATGGACACCAATTCCGACATCAACACCGGTGGCAGCGGCGCTTCATCGTGCGCGGAAGGCACTGGATCCTGCAAGCGATTGCGCGCCCCGCTGATGGTGAAGCCCTGGTCGTACAGCAAGTCGCGGATGCGTCGGATCATCAGCACCTCGTGGTGCTGGTAATACCGGCGGTTGCCTCGCCGTTTCATGGGCCGCAACTGGGTGAACTCCTGCTCCCAATAGCGCAGGACATGCGGCTTGACGCCACACAACTCCGCAACTTCACCAATCGTGAAGTACCGCTTGGCGGGAATGGATGGAAGCTGGGTGCCCATGGATGGTGATTCGGACGAAAAGCTGACTAGCGTACTGCAGACGCCCTGTAAACGCCAGACCGCATTGCCAATTCAGTTGCCAGTTGGATCAAAACTCACACCAAAGCCGAAGCCGAAGCTGGAACCGAAGCAGCAGACTGGATCTGCTCCTTGAGTTTGCTGCTGGCATGAAAAGTCACCACCCTGCGCGCCTGGATGGGAATGGCTTCACCGGTGCGCGGGTTTCGGCCCGGTCGCGGCGCCTTGGTCCGGATCTGGAAGTTGCCAAAACCCGAAAGCTTGACGTCCTTGCCGTCCACCAGGCGTTGCGCAATCAGGTCAAAGAAAGCGTCGATCATGTCCTTGGACTCGCGCTTGTTCAACCCGATCTGATCGAACAGGAGGTCGGCCAGTTGCGCCTTGGTCAGCGCAGGGGTTTCGATGCTTTCTACCGCAAATTCAATCACGTCGGCGCTCCCGGTTTTTCATCCAACACGCAACCGACCACCGGTGCGGGCGACCAGTTGGGCCACGACGGCCTGCACGGCCGTGTCGATCTCGGCTTCTGTCAGGGTGGCCTCGGCCCGGCCCAGTGACAGGCGCACCGCCAGACTCTTTTCGCCAGCAGCCAGTCCACCTGCGGGCGCAGATTCGCCAGCGCGCAAGGGCTTGGGCCGGTACACATCAAACAGCACGGCCGAACGCAGCATGGTGCCAGGAACGGCAGCGGTGATGGCATCCATCACCTCGGCATGCGTCACGCGCTCAGCCACCACCACGGCCAGATCGCGCTCCACCGCCTGGTGCTTGGCGACCGGCTGGAACTGCGGCACCACCCGCTGCAGCACGGCATCCAGCTCCAGCTCGAACATCACCGGCGCCTGGGGCAGGTCCCACGACTGGCGCCATTGCGGATGCAACTCGCCCACAAAGCCGATGGCACGCCCGTTCACCAGCACGCGCGCGCAGCGACCGGGATGCATGGACGGGTGCGCGCCTGGCTCGAAGGTGGGTCGCAACGGCGCCAGCAAGGCCTCCACATCGCCCTTCACATCGAAGAAGTCAATGACCTGCTCTTTGCGGCCCCACTGCAGCATGTCATTGGGACCATAGGCCAGACCCGCCACGCGCATGGGTTGGTGAAAACCTTCCACGGTGGTGTCGGTGTTGCGCACGCTGGCATCGCGCAAAAACACACGGCCCAGCTCGAACACGCGCACCCGCTCAGCCTTGCGGTCCAGGTTGAACTTCAAAACCTGTAGCAAAGAACCCAGCAAGGTAGAGCGCATAACGCTCATCTGGCTTGCAATCGGGTTGAGCAGCTTGATGGGCTGCACATTGGCGGCCAATTCATGCTCCCAGCGCTCTTCCACAAAACTGAAGTTGATCGTCTCCTGATACCCCAGACCGGCCAGAGACCGGCGCACGGCAAACGGGCTGCGCGTGGCTTCGGCTGCGAGCTTCGGCGTGATGGGTGCCAGCGGCGGCGTGGTCGGCAGGTTGTTATAGCCCACCATGCGCGCGACTTCCTCGATCAGGTCTTCCTCGATCGTGATGTCAAAGCGGAAGGTAGGCGGTGTGACCGTGAGCGTGCCTTCGCCCTGCACCACTGGCAGGCCCAGGCGCTGCAAGGCGCCAGCACATTGCTCTTGCGTCAAGGACATGCCAATGACCTTGGCGGCGCGTGCCACGCGCAGCGTGACGGGCTTGGGCACCGGCAGGTTCACTGCCTGATCGTCCATAGGGCCGCACACTGTGTCAGGCGTGCCGCAGATATCGATGACCAGTTGGGTGATGCGTTCGATGTGTTCCACCGTCAGGCTCGGGTCCACACCCCGTTCGAAGCGATGGCCGGCATCGGTCGAAAAATTGAAACGGCGCGAGCGCCCTGCCACCGCCTTGGGCCACCAGAAGGCGGCCTCGATATAGATATGCCGGGTGTCATCGGACACCGCCGTGGCATCACCGCCCATGATGCCGGCCAGCGACTCGACCTGGCTGTCATCAGCGATCACACCCACCTTGTCGTCCAGGGTGACGGTGTTGCCGTTGAGCAGCTTGAGCTGCTCGCCCGGCTTGCCCCAGCGCACATCCAGCCCGCCGTGGATCTTGTCCAGGTCAAAAATATGCGACGGGCGCCCCAACTCAAACATCACATAGTTCGAGATGTCCACCAGCGGCGACACACCGCGCTGGCCGCAACGTGACAGCCGGTCCAGCATCCACTGCGGGGTGGCTGCGCGCGTGTTCACGTTGCGCACGATACGGCCAGAAAAGCGGCCGCACAGGTCGGACGCGCTCACCTTCACGGCAAGCTTGTCGGCCAGTTGGGCACTCACCGCCGGAAACAACGGCTGCACCAAAGGCACGCCCGTGAGTGCGGACACTTCGCGTGCAATGCCATAAACACTGAGGCAGTGCGCCAGATTGGGCGTGAGCTTCAGGGTGAACAGTGTGTCGTCCAGATTCAGATGCGCACGGATGTCCTGGCCAACCGGCGCAGAGGCGTCCAGCTCCAGCAGGCCGCCATGGTCTTCCGACAGCTTGAGTTCGCGGGCCGAGCAGAGCATGCCCTGGCTTTCCACGCCGCGCAGCTTGCCCACCTTGATGAGGAACGGCTTGCCGTCGTCGCCGGGCGGCAACTCGGCGCCCACCAGCGCGCACGGCACCTTGATGCCCACACGCGCATTGGGCGCGCCACACACGATGTTGAGCAAGGCACCCTGCCCCACGTCCACTTGGCATACGCGCAGGCGGTCCGCATCGGGGTGCTGCACGGCTTCCTTGATTTCGCCCACCACAATGTTGGTAAACGGCGGCGCCACGGGTCGCAGCTCTTCAACCTCCAGGCCGGCCATGGTCAGCGTGTCGGCGAGTTCTTGGGTGGTCAGCGGGGGGTTGCAAAATTCGCGCAACCAGGACTCGGGGAATTGCATAGTGAGAAAACTCTTTGGCGTTAGCTTTTAAAAAGATAGCTGCTTGCGCTTGCCATTATTGGGTTTCAACATATAAACATATTGAAACCCAATGGATAAAGGCGCTAGCAGCTCACTTTTTTGCTTTATTGGAACTGCGACAGGAAACGGATGTCGCCGTCGAAAAACAGGCGCAGGTCGTTCACGCCATAGCGCAGCATGGTCAGGCGGTCAGGGCCCATGCCAAACGCAAAACCGATGTATTTCTCGGGGTCGAGCCCCATGTTGCGCACCACGTTGGGGTGCACCTGGCCCGAGCCGGCCACCTCCAGCCAGCGGCCGGCCAGCGGGCCCGTTTGGAACTGGATGTCGATCTCCGCGCTGGGTTCGGTGAACGGAAAGAAACTGGGCCGAAAGCGCAGCACCAGGTCGTCGCTCTCGAAGAAGGTGCGGCAAAACGCCGTGAAGATGACCTTGAGATCCTTGAAGCTCACGTTCTCGCCAACCCACAAGCCTTCGCACTGGTGGAACATGGGCGAGTGCGTGGCATCGCTGTCCACACGGTAGGTGCGGCCCGGCGCGATGACGCGGATCTCGGGCATGGATTGGCCGGCATCGAGCAGTGCGCGGTGGCGCTTGACATGCTGCACCGCGTGGCGGATCTGCATGGGACTGGTGTGGGTGCGCAGCAGGTTGGGGGCGGTGGCAATGCCGCCCTCGACATAGAAGGTGTCGTGCATGGAACGCGCGGGATGGTCTTCCGGCGTGTTCAGTGCGGTGAAGTTGAACCAGTCGGTTTCGATTTCAGGGCCTTCGGCCACATCAAAGCCCATGGAGCCGAAGATGCCCTGGATGCGCTCCAGCGTCAGCGATACCGGGTGCAGACCACCCTGCCCGCGCTGGCGGCCGGGCAGGCTTACGTCCAGCGCTTCGGCCTTGAGCTGCACCTGCAGCTCAGCGTCGGCCAGCGCCTGGCGGCGTGCGGTAAGGGCTGCCTCAATGGCCTGCTTGGCGACGTTGATGGCGGCGCCGCGGGACTTCTTTTCGTCTACCGACAGCTGCGCCATGCCCTTCATGAGCTCCGTCACGCGGCCCGACTTGCCCAGAAACTGCGCTTTTGCATTTTCCAGATCAGCGGGGGTGGCGCTTTGGGCAAACAGCTGCGTCGCGCTTTCGACCAGGGAATCCAACTCGTTCATATCGACTCTTGAAAATAAACAAGGGCTAGTGCCTTTTCAAGCTCTAGCCCTTGTTGTTATTGCGCAGGCAGCTATCAAAAAGATAGCCGCCCATCATGAACTCAAGCAGCCAGCTTGGCCTTGACTTGTTCCACGATGCTGCCAAAGGCAGCCTTGTCGTGCACGGCGAGGTCGGCCAGCATCTTGCGGTCGATCTCGATGGATGCCTTCTTCAGGCCGTTGGCGAACTGGCTGTAGGTCAGGCCCAGTTCACGTGCAGCGGCGTTGATACGGGCAATCCACAACTGGCGGAACACGCGCTTCTTGGTGCGGCGGTCACGGTAAGCATATTGCCCAGCCTTCATTACCGCCTGTTTGGCGATCCGGAAGACGTTACCGCGGCGACCACGGAAACCCTTTGCAAGGGCGAGAACTTTTTTGTGACGGGCACGGGCCGTTACACCACGTTTGACGCGAGGCATGTATGTACTCCTTGTTCGTCGTTATTAAATGCCCATGCCGGGCAGCATTTGTGCAACCGAGGCCATATTGGTCTCATGCACAGCAACCGCACCACGCAAATGGCGCTTATTCTTGGTGGTCTTCTTCGTCAAGATGTGACGCTTGAAGGCTTGACCGCGCTTGACGGTGCCACCTGGACGAACGCGGAAACGTTTTTTCGCGCTGCTCTTGGTCTTCATTTTGGGCATGTGAATGCTCCTTTTCGTTGTGCTCGTGAGGCGTTTGCAAACCGATCTGCAAACTTGTTGGCCCCGAGCCACTTTTATCGAAAGACTTTCGCCTCTCGTTCGGCAGCGCCAAAGCACCACCTTTTCGAATGCCGCGCCATTGCGGGCTCGGCACTCAAATCCTCAAATTCATTTCACATCAGGCCGCAGTGCCAGAGGCCGGAGCAGCTTCTGCAGCCGGTTTGGGCGCAGCTGGCCTCTTCTTGCCAGGAGCGATCATCATGATCATCTGGCGGCCTTCCAGCTTGGGAAACTGCTCAATCAGGATGGTGTCAGCCAACTCGTCGCGAATGCGATTGAGCAAGGCCAAACCCAGTTCCTGGTGCGTGATTTCACGACCGCGGAACCGCAGCGTGATCTTGCACTTGTCTCCATCCGCCAGAAAACGGCGAATGTTGCGCATCTTGATGTTGTAGTCGCCATCGTCCGTACCCGGACGGAATTTGACTTCCTTGATCTCGATGACCGTCTGCTTGGCCTTGGCTTCGGCAGCACGCTTTTGTTCCTGGTACTTGAACTTGCCATAGTCCATCAGGCGGCACACTGGGGGGTTCGCCGTCGCGGCGATCTCCACCAGATCCACGTCCAACTCGCCGGCCATGCGCAAGGCTTCCATCAAGCTCACAACGCCCAAAGGCTCATTCTCTGGCCCGGAAAGACGGACTTCAGGGGCCATGATTTCACGGTTCAGGCGGTGCTTGCGCTCTTCACGGTGGCGACGATCACGAAATTCAGTAGCGATGGCTATCTTCCTTGAATCAAAATGCTACAAAAATAGTAGCTAAAACCGTACCATGGGCGCACGCCAAAGCATGTTTTCCTTCAAAATCACACTTTGGAAGCGATGTCTTGGGCGATCAGCTCTGCGAACGCTTCAACGGACATCACGCCGAGATCTCGATTACCCCGGGCGCGCACTGCGACGGCTCCTGCTGCCTTCTCCTTGTCACCAGCGACGAGTATGTAAGGCAGCTTTTGCAACGAATGCTCGCGTATTTTATACGTAATCTTCTCGTTGCGCAGATCGAGCGCCACCCTAAGGTCTTGATGGGGCAGCACTTTTTGCAGTTTTGCGGCAATTTCACGACAGTAATCGCCCTGTGCGTCGGTGATGTTGAGCACTGCAACCTGCACCGGCGCCAGCCACACCGGCAAGGCCCCGGCGTGCTGCTCTATCAGGATACCGATGAAGCGCTCCAGGCTTCCCACGATGGCGCGGTGCAGCATGACGGGCCGGTGGCGGGCGCCGTCTTCCCCCACATATTCGGCGTCCAGCCGCTCGGGCATGGAGAAGTCCACTTGCATGGTGCCGCACTGCCACTGGCGCCCGATCGCGTCCTTGAGCGTGTACTCGATCTTGGGGCCGTAGAAGGCGCCGTCGCCCGGGGCGATCTCGAACTCGCAGCCCGAGGCCCGCAGGCTTTCCATCAACGCATGCTCGGCCTTGTCCCAGCTTTCGTCTGAGCCAATGCGCGCCTCGGGGCGCGTGGCCACCTTGTAAATGATGTTCTCGAAGCCGAAGTCCTTGTAAACCTTTTGCAGCAAGGCTGTGTACGCCGTGCACTCGGGCTGGATGTGCTCTTCAGTACAGAAGATGTGCCCGTCATCCTGCGTGAAGCCGCGCACACGCATGATGCCGTGCAACCCGCCCGTCGGCTCGTTGCGGTGGCACTGGCCGAACTCGCCGTAGCGCAGGGGCAGGTCGCGGTAGCTCTTGATGCCCTGCTTGAAGATCAGGATATGGCCCGGGCAGTTCATCGGCTTGAGCGCGTAGTCGCGCTTCTCGCTCTCGGTCGTGAACATGTTGTCGCGGTACTTGTCCCAGTGACCGGTTTTTTCCCAGAGCGTCTTGTCCAGAATCTGCGGACCCTTGACCTCCTGGTAGCCGTTGTCGCGGTACACGCGGCGCATGTACTGCTCCACCTCCTGCCACAGCGTCCAGCCCTTGGGGTGCCAGAACACCGTGCCAGGGGAATGTTCGTCGATGTGGAACAGGTCGAGTTCGCGGCCCAGCTTGCGGTGGTCGCGCTTCTCGGCCTCTTCCAGCATGGTCAGGTACTGCTGGAGTTCGTCCTTCGTCGCCCAGGCCGTGCCATAGACGCGCTGCAGCATCTCGTTGCGGTGGTCGCCGCGCCAGTAGGCACCCGCCACCTTCATGAGCTTGAAGAACTTGAGCTTGCCCGTGCTCGGCACGTGCGGGCCACGGCACAGGTCTTCAAAACTGCCCTCGCGGTACAGGCTCACGTCCTCGTTGCTAGGAATGCTGGCAATGATTTCGGCCTTGTAGTGCTCGCCCAGGCCTTTGAAATACTGCACGGCCTCGTCGCGCGGCAGCACGCGGCGCACGATGGGCTCGTCCTTGGCAGCCAGTTCGGTCATGCGCTTCTCGATCGCCACCAGGTCCTCCGGCGTGAAGGGGCGCTTGTAGGCAAAGTCGTAATAGAAGCCGTTCTCGATCACCGGGCCGATGGTGACCTGCGCGTCCGGGAACAGCTCTTTCACCGCATAGGCCAGCAAGTGGGCCGTGGAGTGGCGAATCACGTCCAGACCATCAGCATCCTTGGCCGTGACGATGGACAGCGGGCTGTCTGCCGTGATCTGGTGGCTGGTGTCCACCACCTTGTCGCCGATCTTGCCGGCCAAAGCGGCCTTGGCCAGGCCAGCGCCAATCGAAGCGGCCACCTCGGCCACCGTGACCGGGCCGGGAAATTCGCGCTGGGAACCATCGGGGAGCGTGATGTGAATCATGGGAGAACTCTTTCTTTTCAAGCAATGCAATGGGAGCGGGCACGCGCCAGGCCCAGAAACAAAAAAGCGCGGAACAGGTCCGCGCTATCTGGAGGAGGTGTGCAATCTCGTGCAGGCGCGAACAGCCAGCCTCAGCGGCCGGTCAACATCTCCGATGTAGTTCGCGGTGTCATAACCAGATTGCCTTTCTCGCTCTTGTGCAGTGAATTTGCTTGCATTTTAACCTTACGGCCAACAAAAAAAGCCCGAAGCATGCGCTTCGGGCTTTCTGAACGGTATTTTTGATGCGTTCTACGCCACACACAGGTGGCGCAGCGGCGCGTCAGATCAGTGGAACTGCTCTTCTTCGGTCGAACCCGTCAGGGCCTTCACGGAGGACGAACCGCCCTGGATCACGGTGGTCACGTCGTCGAAGTAGCCTGCGCCCACTTCCTGCTGGTGCGACACGAAGGTGTAACCCTTTTCGCGGGCTGCGAATTCGGGCTCCTGCACCATGTTCACGTAGTGCTTCATGCCTTCGCCGCGGGCGTAGGCGTGGGCGAACTGGAAGGTGTTGAACCAGTTGATGTGGATACCGGCCAGCGTGATGAACTGGTACTTGTAGCCCAGAGCCGACAGCTCTTCCTGGAAGGAAGCGATCTGCGAGTCGTTGAGGTTCTTCTTCCAGTTAAACGATGGCGAGCAGTTGTACGACAGCAGCTTGCCGGGGTTGGCGGCCAGCACAGCCTGGGCGAACTCACGGGCGAAGCCGATGTCGGGCACGCCGGTTTCGCACCACACCAGGTCGGCGTAGGGGGCGTAGGCAATACCACGGCTGATGGCTTGTTCCAGGCCGTTCTTGACGCGGTAGAAGCCTTCTTGCGTGCGCTCGCCGGTCAGGAAGGGCTTGTCGTTGGCATCGTGGTCAGAAGTGATCAGGTTGGCAGCTTCTGCGTCGGTGCGGGCCAGAATGATGGTGGGCACGCCCATCACGTCGGCAGCAAAACGGGCCGAGATCAGCTTTTCGCAGGCTTCTTGCGTCGGAACCAGCACCTTGCCACCCATGTGGCCGCACTTCTTCACTGCAGCCAGCTGGTCTTCGAAGTGCACGCCGGCTGCGCCAGCGGCAATCATGTTCTTCATCAGTTCGAAGGCGTTCAGCACACCACCGAAACCGGCTTCTGCGTCAGCCACGATGGGCAGGAAGTAATCGATGAATTCCTTGTCGCCGGGGTTGATGCCACGGCCCCACTGGATTTCGTCAGCGCGCTTGAAGGTGTTGTTGATGCGGCGCACCATGGTGGGCACCGAGTCGTAGGCGTACAGCGACTGGTCGGGGTACATGGTTTCCGACGTGTTGCCGTCAGCGGCAACTTGCCAACCCGACAGGTACACGGCTTCGAGGCCGGCCTTGGCCTGCTGCATGGCTTGGCCAGCAGAGATGGCGCCGAAAGCGTTGACGTAGCCCTTCTTGGCACCGCCGTTGACCTTTTCCCAGAGCTTTTCAGCACCGCGACGGGCCAGCGTGTGCTCGATGGGCAGCGAGCCGCGCAGACGCACCACGTCCGCAGCGGTGTAACCGCGCTTGACACCCTTCCAGCGGGGGTTGGTGGCCCAGTCTTTTTCCAAGGCTGCAATTTGCTGTTCGCGGGTGAGTTGTTGGCTCGGTGCTTGGGACATGTGGTGACTCCGTCGGTTGATTGAAAAAATCTCGAACAACAAAGCTGTTGTTCATGGGGTGTACTTTAAGTCTTCTATAAGACTTGCACAACCTCTTATGTCTTATAGAAGAGATAAATTTTTCTATTAAAAAACAACGAGTTGGAACGACCATTCCTCAATATAAAAAATGATTTCTCATATTGAGAAAATTTCCCGCACTGCAGCAGATCCGCAATCCCGAGATGTGAAAAACTGTTTTTGCATTGTGAAAATATGGTTTTGTGCGCCGGGGCTACTTGCCGCCGGACTCGTTGGGCACATCGGCGGGCGTTTGCACTTTAGTGTGGGTTCATTGCATACGTGAGACACAGCAACAGCGACGGGAACAGGCCGCCGCAATGCACGGCTGGGTGCATGCGCCCGCCATCGAACAGCCCTGCACCCAACCCCGCCCGGTGCGCCGGGCTGAGCACCATGGTGTAGCGGACCGAATGCAGCATGGCGGCAACACAACACTTGTTCAGCCGAGAGATGGGCGCCGTTTCGTCGGGCATGATGTGCGGCTCCCATCTTCAAGTGCCCCAGTCCAGTGAACGCCCCCAGCCGCACCATCGCCTATCTGTGCCTGGCCCTCAGCATGGCGCTGGTGGGCAGCTATGTGGCGCTGTCCAAGCCGCTGGCTGCTGCGATTCCAGTGTTTCTGCTGGCCTGGATGCGTTTTGGCATCGGAGGGCTGGCCATGGTGCACTGGCTGAAGAAGCCCGCCGATGAGCCACCACTGACACCACAGGTGCGGCGACTTCTGTTTCTGGAGTCGTTCCTCGGCAATTTCCTGTTCACCGTTTGCATGATCTATGGGGTGAGCCTGACCAGCGCGGTGTCCGCGGGCGTGATCATGGCCGCCATCCCAGCGGCTGTGGCGGTGATGAGTTGGGCCTTTCTGCGCGAGCGCGTGGCCCCACGCACCTGGGTGGCTGTGGCCTGCGCGGTGGCGGGCATTGCCCTGCTTTCGCTTTCAAAATCAGAGCACTCAGCACATACTCTACAAGCGCTAGAAGGCGAAAATACTCAAAATCTTGCGTGGCTGGGTCAGTTGCTGTTGGTGGGCGCCGTCATCTGCGAAGCGGCGTATTCGGTCATTGGCAAAAAGCTCACGGGGGCGCTCGGCCCCAAGCGCATCACCTCGCTGATCAACCTGTGGGGGTTTGCACTGTCCACCCCGCTGGGCCTCTACATGGCCTGGGGATTCGACTTTGCTGCAGTGAGCTGGAACATCTGGTTGCTGCTGGTGTTTTATGCGCTGGCCGCCTGCATGTGGACCGTCTGGCTATGGATGACGGGTCTGAAGGGCGTGCCGGCGGCGCAAGGCGGCATATTCACCGTGTTGTTGCCCATCAGTGCCGCCCTGGTGGGGGTGCTGGTGTTGGGCGAGTCGTTCTCGGGCCTGCAATTGCTGGCATTTGGCATTGCGCTGGCCAGCGTGCTGCTGGCCACCTTGCCCACGCGTGCGGCACTGCGCGTGGGTCAAAAGGCCAATTCAGGCCTGCAGTGACCCGGCACTGATCACGATACCGTCGGCGTCCGCATAGAGCCAGTCGCCGGGCTGCACCCACACACCCTGGATCTGCACCGCCACATCGCGCTGCCCTTCGTTGCGCTTTTCGGTAGGCAGGGGCATCAGGCCCAGGGCGCGAATCCCCACGGCGGCAGCGTTGAGTTCGGCCACATCCCGCACACAACCATCCACCACAACGCCCGCCCAGCCATTGCGTGCGGCGGCGGCGGCCAGGTTGCCGCCCACCAGGGCGCGCCGCAAAGACCCCCCGCCGTCCACCACCAGCACGCGGCCAAGGCCGGGGGAGTCGACCGCTGCCTTGACCAGGGTGTTGTCTTCAAAGCACTTCACCGTTGCCACGGCGCCGGCAAATGCGGCCACACCGCCGTAGCTCTGGAATACCGGAGGCAACACGCGAAACGCACCGCTGTCATCAGCTTTGTGCGCATCGCAGAAATCGCAGGTGCTGAATGCCGTGGAATGTGGGGCGGTCATGGGCCGAAAACCTTTCATGCGGGAAGTTGCAGGGATAAAGACGAACGCGCAGCGGCGTCGGCGAATTGTCGCGCAGACCCTGCAAGGCCAAGTACCCCGGCCTGAGGGCGACACGCAGAATTTGTTCTCGCGCCACCGGGGATAACCCGCGAAAAGCAATGCATTGGACGTCTCCTGCGGTCAAAGGCTGACCCATGGTGCCCTACCGCAACAAATCGAGGCAAAAAAAGCCATGGCTCACTTGGAAAGGTGTTTTTTTCCCAGTAGCATCACCTTGCCAGTGGGAAAGCCTCGTTTCGCTGGTGAAAATTTACTTCCAACAAGGACAACCCAACATGGCAACTGCAAAAAAAGCTCCGGCAAAGGCCGCTCCCGCAGCCAAGGCGCCCGCCACCAAGGCCGCCGCACCCGCCAAGAAGCGCACCCCCAATGCCGCCTTCATGAAGGCGCTGACGCCCAGCCCCGCACTGGCCGCCGTGGTGGGCTCGGCACCGCTGCCGCGCACGGAGATCATCAGCAAGCTGTGGGTCTACATCAAGGCCAACAACCTGCAGGACGCCGCCAACAAGCGCAACATCAATGCAGACGCCAAGCTCAAGGAACTGTTCGGCAAGCCGCAAGTGTCGATGTTTGAATTGGCCGGCCTGATCGGCAAGCACGTCAAGTAAGAGGCCTCTCTCTTGCTGCTACCAAAAAACCGGCTGAGCCGGTTTTTTTTCGCCTGAAAGGCCGAACAATGTTGCGCGTCAACATCAATGCAAATGAGAATGACCCGCATTTGATGTAACATAAGACAGCACGACGATGCACAGCCATGTTGATCTAGCCATTGCCTCTCGCCTGCTCTTGGCGCACCCGCGCGCCACCTGCACATCCACCTTTCGACGGAGGCCTCTTGGCTAAATCACGCCCCCTGCAGCGCAGCACTGCGCTGCGTTCGCACGCTTTTCCCGCTTCCCAACACCCCGCGCCCGCGCTTGGCATGTCCTCAGACAAGGCCTTGCTGCCCCTGGGTGCCCTGATGCTGGCCGCCTCGATGGGCGCTGCGGCCCAGGGCAGCGCCCCTGAAACCACCATGTCCACCGTGACCGTCAAGGAAACGGCAGAAATTCAGGGCAAAGACACCCTGCTCCTCAAGAAAACCACCGTAGGCAAGGGCAAGCAGGACATCAAGGACATTCCCCAGTCCGTGACGGTGTTCACCGAGAAACTGATGGCCGACCGCAACCAGGACGACTTTCGTGAAGTGCTGCGCACCACGGCGGGCGTGACCTTTCTGGCGGGCGAAACCGGCGAAGAAGATGTGCGCCTGCGCGGCTTCTCACTGGGCCAGGCCGGAGACATCTACATCGACGGCATGAAAGACGCACCGCTGATCGAGCGCGACACCTTCAATCACGACCGGGTGGAAGTACTCAAGGGCTCGGCCTCGATGCTGTTTGGCAAGGGCTCCACGGGCGGCGTGGTCAACCAGGTGAACAAGGCTCCCCTGCTGATTGACCAGCATGAGGCGGCATACACCTTCGGCACCGGCAACTCCCACCGTGCCACAGGAGACTTCAACTTCGTCACAGGCGAAAACGCAGCGTTTCGCCTGAATGCCATGGTGCAGGAAGCCGACAACTACGGCGCCAAGCAGGACAAGCGCGGCATTGCTCCCACTTTTGCCTGGGGCATCGGCACCCGTGATGAGTTCTCCATCGGGCTGTACTACCTCGAATCCAAGGGCCGCCCTACCTATAACCACCCCTGGCGCCTGTCGGCAGACGGCAAGATCAACACCACCCTGCCCGCGCGCAACTTCTACGGGCTGGAAAGCGACTACACCCATACGTCATCGCAATACGCCACGTTGGGCCATATCCACCGCTTTGATGATGGTGGCGAGCTGAACACCCGCCTGCGCTACGGCACCTACGAGCGCGACATGCTGGCCAGCACCATCGGCTTTCAGAACAGCGCCATCACGCTCGGTCAGATCAACGACAGCACCGTGCTGACGCGCTACGGTTCCAAAGGTCGCATGGGCGAAAGCGATGTGCTGCAAGTGCAAAGCGACTACAGCAACACCTTCAACTGGGGTGGCAAAAAGCACGCCGTGCTGACCGGCGTGGACTACTACGACGACGATGCGAAGCGCAACCAGAACTACGCCAACACCACCCCCCGCCCCACCACCACCGTGGGCACGCCCGACAACGGCGTGGGCGTGGCGGATGGCCGTGCACCCGTGCAATGGAACACCTTCCAGGCCCGCAACGTGGGCCTGTATTTCCAGGACACGATTTCGCTCACCGACACCCTCAAGCTTGTGGCAGGCCTGCGCTATGACGACTTCAAGGCCTCCTACCGCAACCCCAATGGCAGCCTCAGCAGCGACCGCTCCGACAGCCTTTTCAGCCCGCGCGCCGGCCTGATCTTCCAGCCTGATGCGCTGTCTTCATACTACCTGTCGTACGGCACCTCGTACAACACCTCGGGCGACACCTACCAGTTCAGTCCCGGCTTGAGCAACAGCACCGCACGTTCAGCCAACACGCCGGCCGAAAAGAGCCGCAACATCGAAATCGGTGGCAAGTTCGAACTGTTCGAGCGCCGCGCCCTGCTGGGTGTGGCCGCGTTCTACAGCGAGAAATACAACGAACGCAACACCGACCCCGACACCGCAGCCCAGCAAGAACTGCTGTCGGGCAAGCGCCACGCCGCGGGCATGGAGTTCAACCTGGCCGGACGGATGACGCCGAAATGGGAAGTTTTCTTCAACCACACCTGGATTCCTGACGCCAAGATTGACCAGAGCAACGTGGCACGAAACTCCACCGGCACAGGCGCCCAGGTGCAGGGCGATCGCCCCGGCCTCACGCCCAAGCACAGCGGCAGTTTCTGGAGCACCTATGCGGTCACGTCCAGCGTTCGGGTGGGCGCCGGCCTGACCTACCGTGGCAAGCAGAACCCCGAAGGTCAGCGCAGCTACTACGCCAGCGGTTTCAGCACCGTGGACGCCATGGTCGAATACGCGTTTGACGAGAAGACCTCGCTCAAGTTGAACGTGAGCAACCTGTTTGACCGGGTCTACGCCGATGCGCTGTACCGGGGCTTTTACACACCGGGCGCTGCACGCTCGGTTCAGGTCACACTCAAAACCCGCTTCTGATATTGACCCTGGCCCACGGCACCGCACCATGTTCTTGCACATCAAAGACGTTCTGACGCCCGAAGAAATCACCTTCTTCCGGCAAGCCCTCGGGCCACAAGCCCCGTGGATTGAAGGAGCACGCAGCGCCGGCGGCCAGGCCATTCACCAGAAGAACAACCTGCAGCTGGCGCAAGGCAGCGAGCTGTCCGCCCAGTTGCAGACCATGGTGAAGGCGGCGCTGCACCGCAACGCCCTCTTCTTCTCGGCGGCCTTGCCCCGGCGCATCTACAACCCGCTGTTCAACAACTACGGCGATGGTGCCAATTTTTACGGCAACCATGTCGACAGCGCCGTCATGCACTCCAAGGCCGACAACTGCTGGGTGCGCAGCGACCTGTCGTGCACGCTGTTTTTGACGCCGCCCGAAGACTACGATGGCGGCGAGCTGGTGATTACCGAAACGCTGGGCGAAAAACGCATCAAGCTGCCTGCGGGCGACATGATCCTGTACCCCAGCAGCACGGTACACCAGGTGTCGCCGGTCACGCGCGGGCACCGCATCAGCAGTTTTTTCTGGGTGGAAAGCATGGTGCGCGGGCTGGAGCAGCGCCAGTTGCTGTTCGACATGGACATGTCGCTGCTCAGGCTGCGCCAGGCCCATGGCGAAAAAGAGCCCTCGGTTATTGCGCTCTCGGGCACGTACCACAACCTGCTGCGCATGTGGGCCGATGTGTGAGGCGGCATCCCGCAGTGTCACACCCAACCAAAATGCTTTTATTTATATAGCACCTTGCGCTTACTGGATAAGCGCCAGGTGCTATTTTTGCTTATATGCCCCCTATTCCCGCACGGCACAAGGTTTCGCCCGAGATCGTCAACCTCGCAGACCATGAGGCGCACGCACGCCAGCATCTGGACGACAACGCCTGGGCCTACTTCAGCGGCGGTGCCGCCGACGAAATCACCCTGCGCGCCAACCGCAGCGCCTGGGAGGCCCTGCCGCTGTGGCCGCGCGTGCTGCGGCCGCTGGCGGGTGGCCACACCCGGGTCAGCCTGCTGGGCCGCACGCTGGCGCACCCGATTCTGCTGGCACCCATTGCCTTTCAGCGCCTGGCCCACCCCGACGGCGAGCTGGCCATGGCCTACGCGGCGGCGGCGCTGGGCGCGGGCGTGGTGCTCAGCACCCAGGCCAGCGTGTCGCTGGAGGCCGTTGCGCAAGCAGTGCTGCCCGACCGCGGGCGCGGCCCCCTGTGGTTTCAGCTGTATCTGCAGCACGACCGGGGCTTCACCCAGGCGCTGGTGCAGCGCGCCGAAGCCGCCGGATACGAAGCCTTGGTGCTGACCGTGGACGCCCCCACCAGCGGCGTGCGCGACCGCGAACGGCGCGCGGGCTTTCGGCTGCCTCCCGGCGTGGGCCCGGTCAACCTTGCGGGCCTGCAGGCGCACACCGCAACCGCGCTGCGCCCCGGCCAAAGCGCGCTGTTTGACGGCCTGCTGCACCAAGCCCCCACCTGGGACGACATTGCCTGGCTGCAGTCCATCACCCGCCTGCCCGTGTTGCTCAAGGGCGTGCTGCATCCGGCCGACGCGCGCCAGGCGGTGGCGGCGGGCGCGGCGGGCCTGATCGTCTCCAACCACGGCGGGCGCACGCTGGACACCGCACCCGCCACCGCCAGCGCCCTGCCGCGCGTGGTGCAGGCCGTGGGTGGCGCGCTACCGGTGGTGGTGGATGGTGGCATTCGCCGCGGCACCGATGTGCTCAAGGCCATGGCGCTGGGTGCGTCGGCGGTGCTGGTGGGGCGCCCTGCCATCTGGGGCCTGGCCAATGCCGGCGCCGCCGGTGTGGCGCATGTGCTGCGCCTCCTGCGCGACGAACTGGAGATTGCCATGGCCCTCACCGGCTGCGCCACGCTGGCCGATGCATCGCAGGCGCTGCTGAATGCAGACCTCCCCCAAGGCGGCGACCTTTAACCCCATTTCCCTGTCGGCAGTCATGATTTATTGCAAATACGATAGATTCGCATTTATAATCAATGCATCAACAACAGCCAGCCAAACTGCCTGCCGCCATGATCGTCTGTGTTTGCCGCCGAATTTCCGACCGTGAAATTGCCCGCCATGCGCGCGCAGGAATGAGTTTCGACGATATCCAGTTCGAGCTGGGCGTGGCCACCCAATGCGGATGCTGCGAAAGCTGCGCCCGCGATGTGGTGGCGCAATGCAGCGCAACAAGCCCGGTTGCCGCGCTGCACAATGAGACTGCGGTACAACCGGTTCAGCTTGCCAACTCTCTTCGGGAAAGCAAAGCATGGAACTCCTCTCTACACTCGCGGGCAGTCTGATTTTTGTCGCCGGTTCGACCTGGTGGATCTTTCGCAAGTAATCTGAACATTTTTGGGCATTGGCCCTTGTCCATCAAGCGCTGGCAGCTATCATTTTTATATGTCCCAACGAGATCGTTTTGCCCCTGTCGGGGGCGTGAGCCGCAATGCCGTGATCGTGGGTTCGGTGGTGATGCTGCATGTGGCAGGGCTTTGGGCCCTGCAATCGGGTTTGCTGCGCCGTGCGGCAGAGGTGATCGTGCCCGCAGAGTTGCTGAGCGAATTCATTGCACCACCGGCCCCCAGGGTCGCGCCGCCCGCGCCACCAACCCCTCCCGCCCCGCCGCCGCCACGGCCCGCGCCCAGGGTGCAGGCCCCGCGCCCGGCGCCGATGCCCGTGGCCATTGCCGATCCCACACCGGCCCCCAATGCCCCGGTGGGCATCACCACACCCCAACCGCCCGCGCCCCCCATCGAAGCCCCGGTGGCACCTCCGGCGCCGCCCGCACCGCCCGCGCCATCCGCACCGGCCCGCATCGACATGCCCTCCAGCGATGCCGCGTACCTCAACAACCCCAAACCCGGCTACCCGGCCATCAGCAAACGCATGGGTGAGCAGGGCAAAGTGGTGCTGCGCGTGCTGATCGGCACCGACGGACTGCCGCAGAAGGTGGAAATCAACAAATCCAGCGGCTACGACCGTCTGGACCGCCAGGCCCAGGAGGCCGTCATGCGCTGGCGCTTCGTGCCCGGCAAGCGCAACGGCGTGCCAGAGGCCATGTGGAGCCTGGTGCCCATCAATTTTGTTCTCGAATAACCGAACCACTGTTTAGGGAGTTTTCATGGAATCGCAATTTGGCATCGCCAACGTCTGGATACAAGGTGACTTTGTCACCCGCGCTGTCGCCATCCTGCTGCTGGCCATGTCACTGGCCTCGTGGATCGTCATCCTCATCAAGGCCCTGGACATCATCAAGCTCAAAAAACACGCCCGCGCGGCGCAGGATTTCTGGCACAGCGAAGACTTTGCCGCCGCCCTGACCAAGCTGGGCAACGACCCTGCGAACCCGTTTCGCCACCTGGCCCTGGAAGGCCGCGAGGCCACGGCCCACCACCGCAACACCAAGGCCCACCTGCACGACAGCCTGGACGTGAGCGACTGGGTTACCCGCTGCCTGCGCAACTGCATTGACGAGTTCACGGCACGCATCCAGTCGGGCCTGGCCATCCTGGCGTCAGTGGGCTCCACCGCGCCGTTCATCGGCCTTTTTGGCACGGTGTGGGGCATCTACCACGCCCTGCTGGCCATTGGCACCTCGGGCCAGTCCACCATCGACAAGGTGGCCGGGCCCATCGGCGAGGCACTGATCATGACGGCCCTGGGCTTGGCGGTGGCCATTCCTGCGGTGCTGGGCTACAACGCGCTGGTGCGCGGCAACAAGTCCATCCTGAACGGCCTCAACAGCTTTGCCCACGACCTGCACGCCTACTTTGTCACCGGCGCCCGCGTGAATGCAGGCGAGCCCGGCAAGGTGCTGCCCATGAAGAAAGGCAGCTGAGCCATGGCCTTCGGAACCCAAGACGATGCCGATGAGGTGATGAACGAAATCAACATGACGCCGCTGGTGGACGTCATGCTGGTGCTGCTCATCATCTTCATCATCACCGTGCCGGTGATGAAGCATTCGGTGAACGTGGACCTGCCCCGCGCCACCAACCAGCCCGAGATCATCAAGCCCGAAACCGTGCGCCTGTCGGTGGCCGCCGACGGCCAGTATTTCTGGAATGGCGCACCGGTCGCCGACGAAGAACTCTTTTCCCTCCTGCAGACCGAAGGGGCCAAAACGCCCCAGCCTGACCTGCACATCCGGGGCGACAAGGAAGTGCGCTACGAGCGCGTGGCCCAGGCCATGGCGGCGGCACAGCGTGCGGGTGTGCGCAAGATCGGCTTTGTGACCGAGCCGCAGCAGTAACCCCGGTGCCACGGGGCAGCGGCAAAGCTGCCTCCGATTCTTCGAGCGCCTGGAGGGGGTGGGCTCCCGCTTGCCCCCGCGTTGGGCATCGGTGCGCCGCAGCGCCCACCCAAGCCCACTTTCTATCGATTCTCAGCAAAAATCACTTGACTTGTAATTGCGAATCGTTATCATTAACAAACCGAATCGCAATGCACCTGAACCGCTCATGCAAGCCACTTTGACCATCGCTTCCCCCCAGTGCTCCCCTGCCTCCGGTCTGACGGCATCCCCATCCGCAACGTCCGACCTTCCCACGGCAAATGCCGCTGGCGCTGCAGCCGCTGTGGACAGCAGCACGCTTTTGCAGGGACAGAAAGCCGTGGCCATTTGCCACAACGGATCGGTGTACCGCCTGCAGGCCACCAAGCTGGGCAAGCTGATCCTGACCAAATAAACCAGGGCGCCAGCCAGCGCGATCGCCCGCGCCACCGGCATTTGGCGTCGTTTCCGTGTTTCATCGTGGGGAGACTCCCGGGCTTGTCACAAGCCCGACAGGGTCTTTTTTGCCAGCCAACGGGTTTGCCCCCGCGTAGCCAGGCCTTTTTTGCACCACGCATCCACATCGCTGGCCCCCATAAAAAAACCGGCCTGCAGACCGGTTTTATATTATTTGATGGTGTTTCAGGGCTTCAGCCCTTTATCTGAAAGCGCGTACAGCTACCAAGCAAATAGCAAACAACCTCGAATCAGAGGCCCAGTGCGGCAATGCCCGCGCGCGAAATCTGCGCATCCTCGGACGATTTCACACCGCTCACGCCCACGGCGCCCAGGCATTGCCCGTCTTTCATGATCGGCACGCCGCCTTCGAGCAGGCCATCGATGGCAGGCGCGCTCAGGAACGCCGTGCGTCCGCCGTTGACGATGTCTTCGTACACCTTGCTCTCGCGCCGGCCCAGTGCGGCCGTGTGGGCCTTGGCGGGTGCGATGTGCGACGACACTGCCGCCGCGCCATCCAGGCGCTGCAGCCACAGCAGGTGGCCACCATCGTCCACGATGGCAATGGTCACAGCCCACTGATTCTTCAGTGCTTCGGCTTCAGCGGCCGCCGCGATCTTTTTGACGTCGGCCAGTTCGAGTTCGTGTTTGGTTTTCATGGTTGCCATGCAGGGTTGAGGGGGGCTGCATTACCAGGCCCCCGGACGAAAAAGGCAAGCATAGCGGCAGCCGACAGCGTGTAAACCGCTGCCTGAGGCGAAAGAATAGTGACCTAAAGTGTTTGAAGGGGTGCGGTTATTGTTTTTCGTCAGAACATCGCCACATAGAATCCAACGGTCTGCGTCGTGCAGGCTTCTAGGAGAGACACAAGATGAATGACCAAGTCACCACCCTGGGCCACTCTGCGGGCTATGGCATCTCGCAGGAGCAGCGCCACAAGGTGCTGCGCAACACTTACTGGCTGCTTGCCCTGAGCATGCTGCCCACCGTGCTGGGCGCCTGGATTGGCGTGGCCACCGGCATCACGCAGTCGCTGAGCGGCGGTTTGGGTCTGATCGTCTTCATGGGCGGCGCCTTTGGCTTCATGTACGCCATCGAAAAGACCAAGAACTCGGCAGCAGGTGTGCCCGTGCTGTTGGCCTTCACCTTTTTCATGGGCCTGATGCTGTCACGCCTGATCGGCATGGTGCTGGGCTTCAAGAACGGCACCGATCTCATCATGACGGCCTTTGCCGGCACCGCAGGCGTGTTCTTCGTGATGGCCAGCCTGGCCAGCGTGATCAAGCGCGACCTCTCGGGCATGGGCAAGTGGCTCATGGTGGGCGCGCTGGTGCTGATGGTAGGCGCCGTGATCAACGTGTTTGTCGGCTCGTCGGCCGGCATGATGGCGATTTCTGTGGCGGCCATCGGCATCTTCAGCGCCTACATGCTGTATGACCTCAAGCAGATCCTCGATGGCGGCGAAACCAACTACATCAGCGCCACCTTGGCCCTGTACCTGGACATTTTCAACGTGTTCCAGAGCCTGCTGGCCCTGCTGGGCATCGCCGGTGGCGAACGCGACTGACAGCCCGTTGATCTTGACCACTGTCAAAAAGGCTCCTTCGGGAGCCTTTTTTCTGGGCTCTTTACCAAGGTCAAGCCTCAATTGAGCGGCGGAGGTGCCGATAATGCAAGTACATGTATCCAATCCTGCCTTCCACCACGCTGCGCCTGCTTGCTGTTTCAGCAGTTTTGCTGCTGGCAGGTTGCGAAATTCCCGGCCTGGGCCCTGACCCGCGCGTCGCTCAGCGCGATGCCGAGGCCAAAGCCATCGGCGGCGCCTGCCGCCATGCGCTGCGGGGGCTGGAAGACTGTTATACCCTCAACCCCAAGGCCGCCAAGGCCTCGGTGTTTGCCGGCTGGAAGGATATGGACGGCTACATGCGCGAGAACAAGATTGAAGGCACGCCTTCGGTGCTCGGCAAGGTGGACAAGCCGGAACGCAGCGAGCGCTCCACAGACATCGAGACCGAACCGCGCGACGCCACCAGCCGCGAGCGCAGTTAACGCACGCGGTTTGCCGGGCCCACACCCCGATCTGGAGGACGGCCTCCAGATCCCGGCCTACTAGCCCATTCGGGTCTGGGGCTCCTTAAACCCAGTCAAACCCCATCAAACCCGCTCAAACACCGCCATGCTTTCCACATGCGCCGTGTGCGGAAACATGTTGACCATGCCTGCCGCCGTGCATTGGTAGCCTGCCAGGTGCACCAGCAGCCCGGCATCGCGCGCCAGGGTGGCGGGGTTGCAACTGACATACACGATGCGCTTGGGCGGTGTCCAGCCCTCGGCACCTGCGGGCAACGGGCCAGCGCCTTCTGCCCCGATGCGCGCCTGCTCGATATCGGCCAGCGCCTTGGCCAGCGCAAAAGCGCCCTCGCGCGGCGGATCGACCAGCCATTTGTCGGCAGCACCGTCGGCCACCAACATCTCGGGGGTCATTTCGAACAGGTTGCGCGCTACAAATTCAGTAGCTGCCAGCGCTTTATAGTCGTTGGCTACAGCCTGATTCAGCACATAATTTTCGCGCGAGCGGGCCACCAGGGCCTCGCTGCCTTCGATGCCCAGCACCTCGCGCGCCTGGGTGGCCAGCGGCAGCGTGAAGTTGCCCAGGCCGCAAAACCAGTCGATCACGCGTTCGTGCGGCTGCACGTCCAGCAGGCGCAAGGCGCGGCTCACCAGCACGCGGTTGATGTGCGGGTTTACCTGCGTGAAATCGGTGGGCTTGAACGGCATGGTGATGCCGAAGTCGGGCAGCGCATAAGACAGTTGCTCGCCGCCTTCGTCGAGCAGCTTCACGGTGTCGGGGCCCTTGGGCTGCAGCCACCATTGCACGTTGTGCTCGGCCGCAAAGGCGCGCAGCCGGGCAAGGTCGCCTGCGCTCAGCGGCTCCAGGTGGCGCAGCACCAGCGCGGTCACGCTGTCGCCACAGGCCAGCTCGATCTGCGGGCAGGTGTCGCGCGCGTCCATGCCCGCAATCAGCGCGCGCAGCGGCATCAGCATGACGTCTACATGTGGCGGCAGCACGGGGCACTGCTGCATGTCGGCCACGTAGCGGCTTTTGCGCTCATGAAAACCAATCAGCACCTGGCCCTTCTTGATCACGTTGCGCACCGACAGCCGGGCACGGTAACGGTAACCCCAGGCCGGTCCTTCGATGGGGCGCAGCATGGTTTCGGCCTTGACCTTGCCCAGATGCCACAGGTTGTCTTCCAGCACCCGCTGCTTGACGGCCACCTGGGCGCCCATATGCAGGTGCTGCATCTTGCAGCCGCCGCAGGCACCGGCGTGCAGGCCGAAATGCGGGCAGCCGGGGCGTACACGTTGCGACGATTCGCGGTGGATCGCCGTCAGGCTGGCCTGCTCCCAGTTGTTCTTTTTGCGGTGGGTGTTCGCGGTGACCAGCTCGAACGGCAGGGCACCATCGATGAAGATAACCTTGCCATCGGGTTTGCGTGCAACGCCCTGGGCATCCAGGTCGAGAGACTGCACCTGCAACCAGCCGTCGGGCAGGTCGGATGCATCCTGTGTGGAAGGTTCAAACGAGGGGGATAGTTCTTTCGGTTCGCTCATCCCCCGATTGTCTCAGGCCCGGGACTGCGCTTGCCCCGGCCGTGGAGAAGCGGCCGCGTTCAACCCCGGTCTGCACGCGCAGGGCGCATGCCGCGCTGCGCCGACGCAGAGGCCAGCGGCAGCTTGTTGATGGTGAGCTCGCAGCCCTGGTCGTCCAGCGAGAAAACCAGCGTCGCGCCCGGAGCCACCCGGGGCAGGGTTTCATGGATTTCACGCGACATGTCCACCGGCGGCGAGGGCGCCCGGTAAACGATCTCCTGATTGGGGGCATACACCAGATAGCAAGCCGCTGCGGCCGACTGGCTGGCGAATGCGGCCACCAGAGCAACGGCAGCGTACGGAAATGCGGACATGGTCTTCTCCTCGATCTGGTTGAAATTACAACCCATTATGCGGCGATGGCAGCCCCCAGCCAACGCCCGCCTGGCGGCCCACCATCACCGCAGATGCAGATGGCTGCTGTGCTTGACCTCTTCCATCACCGCATAGGTGCGCGTTTCGCGCACGCCGGGCAGCTGCCACAGCACGTTGCCCGCAAACACGCGGTAGGCGTTCATGTCGGCAGCGCGGGTCTTGAGAAGGTAGTCAAACCCGCCTGCGACCAGGTGGCATTCCATGATTTCGGGGTGCACCTGCACCGCAGCCTTGAACTGGTCGAACACGTTGAGCGTGGTGCGGTCCAGCAGCACCTCCACGAACACCAGCATGCCCGCGCCCAGCTTCAGGGGGTTCAGGCGCGCCTCGTAGCCCAGGATGAAGCCATCGCGCGTCAGGCGCTGCACA
The DNA here is from genome assembly GCF_000526295.1 of Acidovorax sp. JHL-3. NCBI lineage: Bacteria > Pseudomonadati > Pseudomonadota > Betaproteobacteria > Burkholderiales > Comamonadaceae > Acidovorax > Acidovorax sp. JHL-3. The sequence goes on along the minus strand of NZ_JAFU01000001.1, from coordinate 2,339,456 downwards.
CGTGCCAGCACCGCGGTGGGCGACAGGGCCACGGCCTCGGCCAGCTTGAGGTTGGCAATGCGGCCGTCTTCCTGCAGGATTGACAGGATCTTGCGGTCGATGCGGTCCAGATCGGTTTCTGTTTGCATTTTTGTTAGCGATTTATTCGGCGTTAATGCCAATTTTCGAACATTTATTCGCCAATAGTCCAACGATCATCACTTTCAGCAGGCCAAACCCGCCCTTCAAGCCCGCGTTTTGCCCTCAAAACCACCGAAAGACACCGCCATGACGCAGCACACCGCCCAGCCTTCCGCTCCGTTCGCCGACTTCGCCCCCCGCACGCACCTGAGCAACCCCCTGCGCGCCGCCATCACCGCTGCCACCCGCCGCCCCGAGCCCGAGGCCCTGGCCCCGCTGCTGGGCCAGGCCCGGTTGCCTGCTGATCAAGCAGCGTCGGCCGAACAACTGGCCCTGCGCATTGCCAGGGCGCTGCGCGAGCGCAAGGCCAGCGCCGGGCGTGCGGGCATCGTGCAGGGCCTGCTGCAGGAGTTTTCGTTGTCGTCGCAAGAAGGCGTGGCGCTGATGTGCCTGGCCGAGGCGCTGCTGCGCATCCCCGACAAGGCCACGCGCGACGCGCTGATCCGCGACAAGATCAGCCACGGCCAGTGGGATGCCCACCTGGGCAAGAGCCCGTCCCTCTTCGTCAACGCCGCCACCTGGGGCCTGCTCATCACCGGCAAGCTGGTGGCCACGCACAGCGAGGGCAGCTTGGGCAACTCGCTCAGCCGCCTTACGGCCAAGGGCGGCGAGCCGCTGATCCGCAAGGGCGTAGACATGGCCATGCGCATGATGGGCGAGCAGTTTGTGACCGGCGAGACCATCGACGAAGCCCTGCGCAACGCCCGCACCATGGAAGCCGAGGGCTTTCGCTATTCGTACGACATGCTGGGCGAGGCCGCGCTGACCAGCGAAGACGCCAAGCGCTATTACGCGTCGTACGAGCAAGCCATCCACGCCATCGGCAAGGCCTCTGCCGGGCGCAGCATTTACGAAGGGCCCGGCATCTCGATCAAGCTATCGGCCCTGCACCCGCGCTACAGCCGCGCACAGTTTGGCCGCGTGATGGACGAGCTGTACCCGCTGGTGTTGCGCCTCACGTCCCTGGCCAGGCAGTACGACATTGGCCTGAACATCGACGCGGAGGAAACCGACCGCCTGGAGCTGTCGCTGGACCTGCTGGAGCGCCTGTGCCACGAACCCACCCTGGCGGGCTGGAACGGTATTGGCTTTGTCATCCAGGCCTACCAAAAGCGCTGCCCCTTTGTCATCGATTACATGGTGGACCTGGCCCGCCGCACCGAGCGGCGCCTGATGGTGCGCTTGGTGAAGGGCGCGTACTGGGACAGCGAGATCAAGCGAGCCCAGGTCGATGGCCTGGAGGACTACCCCGTGTACACGCGCAAGGTGCACACCGACATTTCGTACTTCGTCTGCGCACGCAAGCTGCTGGCCGCGCCCGAGGCTGTGTACCCCCAGTTCGCCACCCACAACGCCGAGACGGTGGCCACCATCTACCAATTGGCGGGCAGCAACTACTACGCCGGGCAATACGAGTTCCAGTGCCTGCACGGCATGGGCGAGCCACTGTATGAGCAGGTGGTGGGTGCCATCACCGCGGGCAAGCTCGGCCGCCCCTGCCGCATCTACGCCCCCGTGGGCACACACGAAACCCTGTTGGCCTACCTGGTGCGCCGCCTTCTGGAAAACGGCGCCAACACCTCGTTTGTGAACCGCATTGCCGACGAGACCATTGCGCTGGATGAACTGGTGAAGAGCCCTGTGCAGGTGGTGGACCAACAAGCCGCCGTGGAAGGCACCGCCGGACTGCCCCACCCCCGCATCGCCACGCCGCAGGGCCTGTATGGCGCGCACCGCACCAACTCGCGCGGGCTGGACCTGTCGAACGAAAACACGCTGATCGAGCTGGCCACCACCCTGCAAGCCACGGCAAGCCACGCCTGGGCGGCAGCGCCCCTAATGGCCGCAGACGTGCCCGAAGGCCCCGCCCAGCCCGTGCGCAACCCCGCCAATCACAACGACGTGGTGGGCCAGGTGCAAGAAGCCACCACCGCCGATGTGGACCAGGCCCTGGCGCACGCCCAGGCCGCCGCAGCCCCTTGGGCCGCTACACCGCCCGCTGAGCGCGCTGCCGCCCTGCTGCGCACCGCCGACCTGCTGGAAGAGCGCATGCAGCCCCTGCTGGGCCTGCTGATGCGCGAAGCCGGCAAGAGCGCCAGCAACGCCGTGGCCGAAGTGCGCGAGGCAGTGGACTTCTTGCGCTACTACGCCGCGCAGGTGCAAAGCACCTTCGACAACGCCACCCACATCCCTCTGGGCCCCGTGGCCTGCATCAGCCCCTGGAACTTCCCGCTCGCCATCTTCATGGGCCAGGTCGCCGCCGCATTGGCCGCAGGCAACCCGGTGCTGGCCAAGCCCGCCGAGCAAACCCCGCTGATCGCCGCCGAAGCCGTGCGCCTGCTGTGGCAGGCCGGTGTGCCCCGCGCCGCCGTGCAACTGCTGCCCGGCCAGGGCGAAACTGTGGGCGCCCGCCTGATTGGCGATGAGCGCGTGATGGGCGTGATGTTCACCGGCTCCACTGAAGTCGCCCGCATTCTGCAACGCACCGTGGCCGGGCGCCTGGATGCCGCAGGCCGCCCCATTCCGCTGATCGCCGAAACCGGCGGGCAGAACGCGATGATCGTGGACTCGTCGGCGCTCGCCGAGCAAGTGGTGGGCGATGCTGTGTCGTCCGCCTTTGACAGCGCAGGCCAGCGCTGCTCAGCCCTGCGCATGCTTTGCGTGCAGGAAGAAGCCGCCGACCGCGTGGTCGAGATGCTGCAAGGCGCCATGGGCGAACTGCGCGTAGGCAACCCCGGCGCACTGCGCGTAGACGTGGGGCCGGTCATCGATGCCGAAGCACAAGCTGGTATCAGCCAACACATCGAGACCTTCAAGGCCAAGGGCCACCGCGTGTTCCAGCACCCCGCTCACCGGACTGCTGCGGACGCCCAGGGCACCTTCGTACCGCCCACACTGATCGAGCTGAACCACATCGGTGAGCTGCAGCGCGAGGTCTTCGGCCCCGTGCTGCACCTGGTGCGCTACGCCCGCAACGACCTGAACCAGTTGCTCGACCAGATCAACGCCACCGGCTACGGCCTGACACAGGGCGTACACACCCGCATCGACGAAACCATTGCCCGCGTGGTGAACCGCGCGCACGCGGGCAACGTGTACGTCAACCGCAACATGGTGGGCGCCGTGGTGGGCGTGCAGCCGTTTGGTGGCGAAGGCCTGTCAGGCACGGGCCCCAAGGCGGGTGGGCCGCTGTACCTGCTGCGCCTGCTGTCACAGCGCCCCGCCGATGCGCTGGCCCGCACGTTTGCGGACGCCGACCGTGCCACACCGCCCGAGGATGCTGTGCGCAAACGCCTGCTAGCGCCGCTGGCCACCCTGCAGCAGTGGGCCCAGCTGCAAGGCAATGCAGCCTTGGCCAGCACCTGCCAGCGCTTTGCCCGGCAAACCCAAAGCGGCACCGCCCGCACCCTGCACGGTCCCACGGGCGAGCGCAATGTTTACACGCTGGCCCCGCGCGCCAGGGTGCTGTGCCTGGCGCAAAGTATTGACGACCTGCTGACGCAAACCGCCGCCGTGCTCGCCACCGGCGGCACCGCCCTGTGGCCCAACGCCCAGGCCAACCTTCGCGCCCAATTGCCCTCGCTGGTTCAGGCGCAGGTCATGCTGCAAGACAACACACTGAACGACGCCACGCTGGAGCTGGACGCCGTGCTCCACCATGGCGATGCCCCGTCGCTGCAGGCCGTATGCACCGCCCTCGCCCGCCGCGCCGGGCCCATTGTGGGCGTGACGGCACTGCAGCCCAGCGCGGTGGACATCCCGCTGGAGCGCCTGCTGATTGAGCGGGCCCTCAGCGTGAACACGGCGGCGGCCGGGGGCAATGCGAGCCTGATGACGATTGGCTGAGCGCCCGACGCAGTGCAACGATCCGAGGGACCGAAACACAACATTCAAATGAAAATAGCCTCCAGTGTTTATGGGTAAAGCGCCAACAGCTATCTATTTCATAGTATTCAAGACGAGGTTGCGAGCGGCAGATTGAGCAACAGGTTCTGCGGCTTGATGCGCACCACGCCCTCGGCGCTGGTAGCCAGCCCCAGATACACCGGCTTGCCCGCCACATCGGCCCGCATCTCGGCCGGGTTGGCAAAGGTCAGCGTGAACAGGCTCACCAGCCGCGCCATGCGCTCGGCATCCACCGGCCGGTCCTGGTACAGGTCGTTGAGGATGGCGGTGGATTCCACATCCAGCCCCACATGCCAACGCCACGCGCTGTCGGTGATCTGGTGCACGGGTTCGATCTGCACCTGCACGCCCAGCAGGTGCGCCACCCAGCGCTCCAGCACGCGCGCCAGTGCCTTGAGGCCCGAGCGGGCGCTGGTCATCTTGAAGGTCAGGCCATGGCTCAGGTCCTGCTTCAGCTCGTGGGTCAGGTCCAGCAAAAAGTGATGTCGCTCGCTGCCTTGCCAATACTGCAGGGCGTTGTCCACACCGAGCACCTGCATATCGATGTGCTGCTGCAACGCACCGCTTTCCAGCAAAAGGCGCCCGATGTCGCCCAGGCCCGCCGTCTCATTGAGCATGTCCAGCGTGGCGCGATCACCCGCGAGCATCTGACTCTCGTGGAGGGTGATGCGCTGAGGGCGGAACAGCATCTCGGCCGCCCGGGCTTCGAAGGCGTCGTTGCATTCATCGAGCAAGTTGCGCAGCAGCGCCTGCACCACGGCGTCGATGAACACTGCTGGCACGTTGACCGCCCCGCTGCGCATGAGCTGCAGGTAATAAGCCTCCAATGTGCCCGCAGCCAGGAGCCCATCGCGAAATCGCAGGAACACGGCGTAGTTTTCGCGCGCGTCGTCATCCTCCAGCGCCGCCAGCTCCTGCAACGCCACGGGCCGCAATGGCGATGTGGCCAGAGACTGGTGCAGGGCCATCTCGGCGGCGCACGATTCGGGCACCAAAGCAAGTTCGGGCCTTGCCAATACCCACTGAAAGTAGGCTTCAGTAGGCACCAGCCAGCCGCGCGCGTCGCGCGCGAGCATGAGAAAACCACAGTGGGGCCAGAAATCCGAGGGCGAGGTCATGCTGCTAAACCTCCAGCTGGTGCCAGTACGCAGGTAAAAAAAGTGTTCATCAGGTGGAGCGCAATCCCGGGATGGCACATCCTCGGGTCAGATCATTGATCGCAAATACGGACAAGAACGACATTGTGCCGATGCGCAAGCAAACCGACTGCACATGCACCCTGGAAGGAAGCGTTGCAAGGCACTCTCTGCCGACGGCAAAAAGCGAAAATCGTCAGCGGGCATGCCAGAGTGCGGGACACACGCGGCGCGGGCGCAGCTCACGTTTGCGCTAAGCCCTTTGGCAATGCAGCGCTTTCGCGCGCGCCCTCGGAGCGCAAACCAGCACCTGGCCCACACTGCGTGATGCCAGCAGTCGAAAGTGAAACGACTCTTGCCCTGCACGACGGACGGTGTTTGAGTCCGCGCAGGCACACGTCGAATCTTTATGACTCAAGTTCGAACCCGTGCTGGCGCGGCCTGCGCGCAACCGTTGCACGGCGCCACACCCGCAGAACAAGCCGAACAGCGCGTGCCAGAGCCCCATCGAGGGCCGTGCGCCAATCCTTTGCCACTGACGAGACGACCACCGGGCCAGCGCCATCCGTACGCAGCTCGATCTGGCAGCGCTTATCAAGCCCTCCACGGGGACCGTTCACGTCTACCAGCTTTACATCGACACGGGGCACCAGCGCACTCAGGCGCCGAAGCACAAAACGCACCCGGCGCTCGACGACCTCGCGCATCACGGCTGCTTCAGGATGGCGGGACTTGAAAAGTATCTGCATCAGCGTTCTCCTTGGTTGGAGCGTGCACGATAGCCAGCATCCTCAGACGGGAACAGCAGCTTTTTCCTGAAAACCATCTCTGCAAAGCCTGCTGCATGAAACGCTTTACCACCCAAAATATTTCGGTTTATCCGATGCAAGCGTCATAGAAAACCTGCTTCTTGCACTGCCGGTCTGGTTGCACATTCGAGGCTGTATCAACCACCAGGAGGCGCTTCGTGAAGCCGTCAAACCGTGCCCATTCACTACTCACCTTATTGCGCACCACCGCCCTGCGGCTGCTCCGGCAATGGTCGCAATGGCGAAGGGCATCGCGTGCTCCAGCGCTGATTCCCATTCGAATCGACTCCGTACGCCGCGAACGCCCGGGGGGCCGTCGCCGCTAGCAGGGCCGATGCCGCCACGCTGGCGTCTCACGCCCCTGCAGCCCCCCGGGGCAGGACCCGTCATTGCAACCACCAACACGCCCCTAAGGAATAACCATGCATAGCTACCCCAAAAACAGCCCCGAAGCAGCAGCCCGGGTCATTGCCCTGCTGTTGATATCGGATGGACACGTCAGCCGCTCGGAGATGGATGCCCTTTACGGACTGGGCATTGAGCGCGAACTCGGCCTTGCCCCCGGTGCCTTTGCAAGGGTACTGCGCACTTTGTGCGAAGACCTGCTGATGGGCACGCACGAGCGCCGCGTCCTCACTGGCAGCGTCAACGCGGAAACGCTCTCAGCGCTGTTGAACGATGTGTCCAATCCAGAACTGCAGGACATGGTGCTGCACTTTGCCAGTACGGCTGTTGCTGCAGACCACCACGTAGCGGCGGCAGAGGCATGGATCATGGAAGCAGCACTAGCGCAGTGGCGTTTGGGCAAAGCGCCAACCACACAGAACGCCACAGAACGGGCGCTCACGATGTGAACGGCGGCAAGCCAGCCGACGCCGTGATCGCCACGCGACCTCAGACAGTGACCATGCAGGGCCCGTGCGCACACTACACAGCATCCGCCCTGTGCGAAGCGGCCAGTATTTGGCGTACCAGCGGGTGATGCTGGCCGCGGCGCGACCAAATGGCATGCACTTCCTCGCTGATGTCGGGGCAGTCACCCAAAAGGCGTAGCCCTCGCACCAGCCCTACGTCCTGGGCGCCCAATTGGCTGACCGGGAACGCCCCGAGCCCGCGGGCCGAAAACACCGCCAGCAGCGCGCTGTCTTCAAACTCACCTACTACCCGGGGCTTCACGCCGATTTCCTGAAACCAAGTATCCAGCGTGGATCGCAGCGGCGAATGGGCTGTGGGCAACAGCACCGGCAAATCCTGCAGCGACTGCGGAAAACGGTCGCGCACAGACTTTTTGACCAGCGAAGCCGGTCCATACCACTGCAGCGCGGAGCGGGCGATACGTTCACTGGAGAGCCGCTGGTTTGGATTGCGGGGCGCAGCCTGCCCGGCCAGCACCACATCCAGCTGGTGCAATGCCAACTCGGACAGCAGTTCATCAAACTCCCCCTCGTGGCACACCAGGCGAAGATGCGGCGTGGCAAGCACCGGCTCCAGCAGCGCATGCGCCGCCAGCTTGGAGATGCCGTCAGACAAACCCACAGACAGTCGTGCGACCTGGGCACTGGCTGCCTCACGCACCTCATCGACAATGCACTGACCCAGCTGGAATATTTCTTCGGCCCGTCCATATGCCGCCTGGCCCGCCTCGGTGAGCGCCACACCGCGGCCCGATGGCTTGAGCAGTTGGTGACCCAGGGACTTTTCGAGATCCCGCACCTGCGCGCTGATGGTCTGCACGGCCATCTCCAGGCGGTCTGCGGCACGGGCAAAGCCACCCTCCTTCGCAACCATCCAGAAATAGTAGAGATGGCGGTAGTTCAACATGCAGCCCCCAGTTCGGTAAAACCGAATGGTAGGTTCGACTGGAACTGGTGTCTATCGCGATTGGCCTTGACCATACTTGGCACTTGCGATTTTGAAAGGACGACATTCGATGTTTTATGCAATCAGCTGGTTTCTCTCGTTCACGCTTATGGCCCTGTGGTCTTTGGCATGCTGGGGCATGTATACAGTAGCTGCATGGGCAGTCTCAAGCGCAGGCGTTCTGACCGGTGGCACCCACGCCATAGGCACGATATTCATACCCGAATGGCTCCGTGGTTGGATACCGCCCGAACTTGCGCGAGAGTTCGAGGCCTTGATCGCCCCCGCAGAACCAATGATCGCGGCAGCAATCGAAACAGTCCCCGCCCTGTCCGGAGCCGTCACGGTAGTGGGATGGGCCATCTGGGGCCTGGGCGCCATGACCCTCGTCGCCATGGCGATCGGAGCCCATGCCCTGATCTCTCTACTCAAGCGCCGCGGGGTCAGCGCCGGCACATCCCGCGCCGCCTTCTTGCGATGAAGCCCGCATGAGCCCCGAGCGCACTGCACCGCGACCGTGGCCCAGTCGCCCCAGGCCCGTTGTGCAGCGACACGCTTCACGCGTGCGCAGTCGCATTTTTTTCCCGTTCCGGCACGATAGATTCACCACCATGGACGCATTCGTTGCGTTCCTGCTCACAGACCTCGTTGGCACACCGGCCTGAATGTGGCTGGTGTTTATCGGCATCGTCATCGCCTTGCTGACGTTCGATCTAGGCGTGTTGCACAAGGACGACCACGAGATCAGCGTGCGAAAGAACCTTCTTCTGTCGACGGGGAAAAATCACTGCGGCGCTGCTCTTCGGTGCCTGGGTGTTGTGGTATCTGGGCGCACAAAGCGGTATGGCTTACTTCACCAGGTTCCTGATCGAAAAGTCGCTGTCGATGGACAACGTGTTCGTCATCGCGCTGAATTTTCACGTTCTTTGCCATTCCCAGACACTACCAGCACCGTGTGCTTTTCTGGGGCATTCTGGGCGTGATCGCTCTGGGCGCCACACTGGTGAGCCAATTCAGCTGGGTGCGTTACATATTCGGCATATTCTTGGTCTTTACCGGCATCAAGATGTGGGTGATTGCGGACCATGTGCCGGACATTGGGAACAACCCGATCCTCCAGTTACTCAAGTGGCACCTGCGCGTGACCGAGGGATTTCGCGGCAATGCCAAAGCCCAACCAAATCAACGACTTAGTTGGGCGTGCGTCACTTTTTCGCAAGTTAAAATTCATATAAATCAACAACTTACGTTAGAGTTTTTACTCCCACTCAATCGTCGCTGGCGGCTTGCTGCTCACGTCGTAGGTCACGCGGTTGATGCCGCGCACTTCATTGATGATGCGGCCCGACACCTTCTTGAGCAGCGCGTAGGGCAGCTCGGCCCAGTCGGCGGTCATGAAGTCGCTGGTCTGCACGGCGCGCAGGGCCACCACGTAGTCGTACGTGCGGCCATCGCCCATCACGCCCACGCTCTTGACGGGCAGGAAGACGGTGAAGGCCTGGCTGGTGAGGTCATACCAGGTCTTGCCGGTGGCTTCATCCACGAAGTTGCGCAATTCTTCGATGAAGATCGCGTCGGCGCGGCGCAGTAGATCGGCGTATTCCTTCTTCACCTCGCCCAGGATGCGCACGCCCAGGCCCGGGCCTGGGAAGGGGTGGCGGTAGACCATCTCGGGCGGCAGGCCCAGGGCCACGCCGAGTTCGCGCACTTCGTCCTTGAACAGGTCGCGCAGGGGCTCCAAAAGCTTCAGGCCCAACTGCTCGGGCAGGCCACCGACGTTGTGGTGGCTCTTGATAGTGACGGCCTTTTTACTCTTGGCGCCGCCGGATTCAATCACGTCGGGGTAGATGGTGCCCTGGGCCAGGAAGGTGGCGCCCTTGTGGCCCTCGTTGCCAGCCTTGAGCTTGGCGGCCTCGGCTTTGAACACGTCGACGAACAGGCCGCCGATGATCTTGCGCTTGGCTTCGGGTTCGCTCACACCTGCGAGCTTGCCCAGGAAGAGGTCTGCCGCGTCCACGCGGATGACCTTGGCGTGTAGCTTGCCGACAAACATGTCCATCACCATGTCGCCCTCATTCAGGCGCAGCAGGCCATGGTCCACGAAGACACAGGTGAGCTGGTCACCAATGGCGCGGTGGATCAACGCCGCTGCTACAGATGAATCGACACCGCCCGACAGGCCCAGAATCACTTCCTCATCGCCTACCTGCTGGCGAATCTGCTCCACCGCCTCGGCAATGTGGTCGCGCATGACCCAGTCTGGCGAGGTGCCGCAAATGCCGAGCACGAAGCGCTCGAGCAGCGCCTTGCCCTGCACGGTGTGCGTGACTTCGGGGTGGAACTGCACGGCATAAAAGCGGCGCTCTTCGTCGGCCATGCCGGCGATGGGGCAGCTATCGGTGCTGGCCATGAGCTTGAAGCCCGGGGGCAACTCGGTGACCTTGTCGCCGTGGCTCATCCACACGTTGAGCATGCCATGGCCTTCGGGGGTGGTGAAGTCGGCAATATCTTTAAGCAGCGCGGTGTGGCCCCGTGCGCGCACCGCGGCGAAGCCGAACTCACGCTTGTGGCCCGTTTCCACCTTGCCGCCCAGCTGCTGTGCCATGGTCTGCATGCCGTAGCAGATGCCCAGCACGGGCAGGCCCAAGTCGAACACGGCCTGGGGGGCACGGTCGGTGGTGTCTTCGGTCACGCTGGCGTGGCTGCCCGACAAAATGATGCCTTTGAGCGAGCCATCGCTGGCGTAGTCACGCACCCACTCGTCGGTCACGTCGCAAGGATGCACCTCACAGTACACATTGGCCTCGCGCACGCGGCGGGCGATGAGCTGGGTGACTTGCGAGCCGAAATCGAGGATGAGGATTTTCTGGTGTTGCATGGTGGGCGACAGGAAAAAAGACAAAGGCCCGAACACCGTTGCGTGGGTTCGGGCCTGGGGGGCTGTGGCGTCAGTCAGCGCGGTAGTTCGGCGCTTCTTTGGTGATCTGCACGTCGTGCACGTGGCTTTCGCGAATACCGGCGGTGGTGATCTCGACGAACTCGGCCTTGTTGTTCATGTCCTCGATCGTGGCGCAACCGCAGTAGCCCATGGCGGCGCGCACGCCGCCCGCCATCTGGAACACGATGGAAACCATCGAACCCTTGTAGGGCACGCGACCCTCAATGCCCTCGGGCACCAGCTTGTCGGCATTGGGGTTGCCGGTGCTCGATTCCTGGAAGTAGCGGTCGGCGCTGCCTTGCTGCATGGCGCCGATGCTGCCCATGCCGCGATAGCTTTTATAGCTGCGGCCCTGGAACAAGATCACTTCGCCGGGCGCTTCTTCGGTGCCTGCGAACATGCCGCCCATCATGATGGTGCTGGCACCTGCGGCCAAGGCCTTGGCGATGTCACCGCTGAAACGAACGCCGCCGTCGGCGATCAGCGGCACGCCCGTGCCTCGCAGTGCCGTGGCCACGTTGTCGATGGCCATGATCTGCGGCACGCCCACGCCCGCCACGATGCGGGTGGTGCATATCGAACCGGGGCCAATGCCCACCTTGACAGCGTCGGCACCAGCCTCGACCAGCGCCAGCGCGGCTGCGCCGGTGGCGATGTTGCCGCCAATCACGTCGACTTGCGGGTAGTTCTGCTTGACCCAGCGCACGCGCTCGATCACGCCCTTGCTGTGGCCGTGGGCCGTGTCCACCACGATGGCATCGACACCGGCCTTGACCAGCGCTTCCACGCGCTCTTCGGTGCCCTCGCCCACGCCCACCGCAGCGCCCACGCGCAGGCGGCCCGAGGCATCACGCGCGGCATTGGGGAAGCTGGTCTGCTTAGTGATGTCTTTCACCGTGATCAGGCCTTTGAGCTCGAAGGCATCGTTGACCACCATGATTCGCTCAAGTTTGTGCTTGTTCAGCAGTGCCTTGGCTTCGGCCGGCGTGGTGCCGTCCTTCTCGTTAACGGTGATGAGTTTCTCGCGCGGCGTCATGATCTGGTGGACCTTGACGTCGTAGCGCGTTTCAAAGCGCAGATCGCGGCTGGTGACGATACCCACCACCTTGCCACCGTCGCACACCGGGAAACCCGAAATACCCAATTGCTCCGACAACTCCAGCACCTGAAGCACGGTGTGCTCAGGGGTGATGACGACAGGATCGCGCACCACGCCCGACTCGTAGCGCTTGACCTTGGCCACATGAGCAGCCTGCTCTTGCGGTGTGAGGTTCTTGTGCACGATGCCGATGCCGCCCTCCTGGGCGATGGCGATGGCCAGCCGTGCCTCTGTCACGGTGTCCATGGCAGCGGACACCAGCGGCAGATTCAACTGGATGTTGCGGGAGAGTTTCGTCGCGAGGGACGTGTCCTTGGGCAGGACCTGGGAGTACGCTGGCACCAGCAACACATCGTCGAAGGTGAGCGCTTTTCCAAGAAGGCGCATGAGAAAGCTCCAAAAAACGGATTGTACCCGCGCGGGCTGTGGCAAAAACGCAGCCATCCAAAGCAAGTGCACTGGCGGCTCCCCAGACGCACGGCTAAACTTGTCGCCATGAAAATGCACAAGTTTTTGCTGCTGGCCTTGGCCTGCACCTGGTCGCTGGGCGCATCAGCCCAATGGCAATGGATCGACAAGGATGGCCGCAAGGTGTTCAGCGATCGCGCGCCACCGCTGGATATTCCGGAAAAAAGCATCCTGAAACAGCCTGGAGGCAACCTGGGAACGAGTGCTGCTGCGAAACCAGTTCAGCCGGCTGACTCCTCAGAGCCCGCCGCCGCAGCTACACCACCCACCCCCAAACTGCCAGCCAGCACCGCCGGCAGCGGCAAGGACAAAGAACTCGAAGAGAAAAAAGCGCAGGCAGAGGCCGCAGAGGCTGCCAAGAAAAAAGCCGAAGACGAAAAGATTGCAAAAGCCAAGGCAGACAACTGCACCCGCGCGCGCCAAGCCAAGGCCACTTTTGAATCTGGCCGCCTCATCACGCACTCCAATGCCAAGGGCGAGCGGGTGTTTCTGGACGATGCCACCCGCGCGGCAGAATCCAAGCGCATCGACGGCATCATTGCAACAGATTGCGCACGGTAATTTTGGGGTAACGGCGCTTGCGTCGCCCCCTCCGCCATCCGGCTGGAGCGCCCTTCAGTAGCCCGATTTACCGCCGGGGCGCTGCCGGGCAAACAGGCCGGTGGTGCGAGCGCCTTGGCGCGCAAAGCGTTCGCGGCGGGCCACCTTGGGGTCGACTTTCAGGGCCCGATACACCTCAACCCGGTCTCCCTGCGCAAGGCTGCTATTCATAGCCACCTGGCGCCCCCATACGCCTACAGCGTCACCCTTTCCATCTTCAGGCGGCTGCAACCCAGCGTCGCAGGCCGTCAAGGCATCGGCCACCGTGGCCCCTTCAGGCAGTTGCAACGTGTACTCTGCAGTGCCGCCCGGCCGCACACAGATCACCACTGTGATGTGAAGCAGCTGCCCGCCGTCAACCATAGACCTGCTCCGCGCGCTTAACAAACGCGTCCACCATGCTGGCGGCAATGCGGTCAAAAACAGGGCCAACCAAAGCCGCCAGCGCCGCGCTGTCAAACCCGTAGTTCAGCAACAGTTCGACCTTGCAGGCGCGCTGGCTGCCATCTGCAACGGGGTGAAAATGCCAATCCCCCTCCAGCTGTGAAAACGGCCCCTTGACCAGGTGCATCTGCACCCGCCGACCCGCCTCATGGATGTTGCGGGTGACGAACGTCTGCCGCAATCCCGCAATCGAGATGCCCACCTCGGCGGTCATGCCGGCATCGTTGCGCTCCAACACGGCCGATCGGTCGCACCAGGGCAGAAACTCGGGATATTGCTCAACCCCCGTCACGAGGGCAAACATTTCTTCGGGGGTGTACCAGATGAGGACGGATTTGTGGACGGTTTTCATGCAGACGCAGCTTTGGCACGACTGGCACATTGAATCGGCCAGGGCACCCAGAGGAAATTAGAATCACTCTTGCGAGACCCAACCATTGTAGGGAGGCCTTTTATCTCCCGGTTTGCGCCGCATCTACATCTCATGGCCAAAAAACCCGATCCCACGTCCCGCATTGCCGACAACAAGAAGGCGGCCTTCAACTACTTCTTCGAAGAGCGCCACGAGGCCGGCATGGTGCTGTATGGCTGGGAAGTCAAAGCGCTGCGCGAGGGCAAAGTCCAGCTGACCGATGGGTATGTGCTCATCCGCGAGGGTGAACTGTATCTGCTCGGTTGCCTGATCAACCCCCTCAAAACCGCGTCCACCCACGTCAACCCCGAGGCAGCGCGGACCAAGAAACTGCTGCTCAAAAAGGACGACATCAAACACCTGATCGTCAAGGTGGAGCAAAAAGGCTACACCCTGGTGCCGCTGAACCTGCACTGGAAGAACGGCTATGTGAAATGCGAGATAGCGCTAGCCAAGGGCAAGGCCGAGCATGACAAACGCGACACCATCAAGGACCGTGAAGGCAAGCGCGAGGTCGAGCGGGCGATGAAAAGCCGCAACCGGTGAGCATCCCCATGTGGAGCTGCGCGCCGCTCCCCTTCTATTGCAAAGCTGCGCTTTGCGGGAAGAGGGACGCCACCCGTGCAGCGGGGCGGCACCTGCACGGCGGCTTGGGTGTGTGAACAGCGCCCTGGTCAAGCGCCACCGGCAGGGGAAGCACTCTTTTCAGATGTCGCACTGCCCTTGAAGGGCACAGAGGGTAACCATCGTCTTCGACCCTGCATTGCGCGCTGACGTGCTGGAAGCGCTGGTGGGGCCTTTGATCAACACAAATGGGCCAGCGGGTGCGCGTGCGCCGGCCAGGGGCTGACGAAGAACGGTGCCACCATCTCGGGTGTCACGTCTTCAATGCGCGCGGGGTTCCACTTTGGCGCATGGTCCTTGTCCACGGCGAGGGCACGGATGCCTTCCACCGTCTCGCTCTGGCCGGCGCGCAAAAAAAAGCAGTGACGCACCATGTCGCGCTCCATGCGCAAATCGTCGGCCAGGCCCATGCTGCGGGCGCGGCGCACCTGCTCCAGCACCACATGCAGCATCAGCGGCGAGCGCTTGCGCAGCGTGGCAGCCGTGGCACGGGCCCAGTCGGTATCGGCCGCTTCGAGCTGGCCCACGATCTCGCGCACGGAGGTCAACGAGAAATATTGATCAATAGTGCCTCTAGCGCTTGATGCACTTGCGCTAACAGCTATTAATTTAGAAGCAACATAGTCCTTCACCGCTGCGCCATCGGCAAAGTGCCCCGATCCCAGGTTCTCCCACACCATGGCCTGCTGCTCCACGGGCAGGCAGCCATCGGCCAGACCAAACGCTACCGCATCGCCAGCACCGATGGTGTCGCCCGTCAAAGCCAGCCACTCACCGACACGGCCAGGGCAGCGGCTCAGAAAGTAGCCACCACCCACGTCAGGGAACAGGCCGATCGCCGTCTCGGGCATAGCCATCTTGGTGCGCTCGGTCACCACGCGCAGGGCCGCGCCCTGGCTGATGCCCATGCCGCCACCCATGACGATGCCGTCCATGAACGCGATGTAGGGCTTGCCGTAGTTGTGGATCAGGTGATTGAGCGCGTATTCCTCGGTGAAGAAGTCTTCGAGCAGCGGATTGCCCTGGCTGCCTGCCTGGTGCAGAAAGCGGATGTCACCGCCCGCGCAAAAGGCCCCGAACGGACCTTCCTTGTTGCTGCCACGAATCGCCACGGCCAGCACCCGTGCATCGTCTTTCCAGGCGAGCAGGATGCCCATGAGGTCCCGCACCATGCCCAGAGACAGCGCATTGAGCGCCCTGGGGCGATTCAAGGTAATGAAACCCACCTGACCTCGCACCTCGCTGAGCACTTCGCTCGGCACCTCGCCCGGCACTTGCACTTTCATCTCCGTCATTTTTGTTCCTTCCAACCTAAAAATTCGTTAAGTACCAACGCACCAATCACCAGCAGGCCACCAGTCAACACGGCCGGGCCCGGGCGCTCGCCCGCGCCACCCCATGCGAGCAAAATGCCAAAGATAACCTCCAGCAGACCCAGCAAAGCCATTTCTGGGGCCTTGAGCACACGCCCGCAGCGTACCGCCAGAACGCACGGAATGGCCAGCTGAAACAGTCCCAGCAACGCCAGCAGCAGGATATCGTGGCCCGTCGCCTGCAGCGGCAACGCCAATGGCAAGGTGGCCAGCGCTGATAGCACGGCACCCACCAGGACAGCCGGCACCAGATCCACCGCATGGCCGTGCTGCTGCGAGGATTGCACCACGGTCCAGTTTGCGGCAGCGGCCACCGGAATGCACAGGGCCACCAGCGTGCCCGCCAGCGGCAAGCCAGCCATCTGGGAGCCATACATCCACGCCATGCCCGCGCCGGCAATTCCAATGGCAATCCATGTACGCGGGGCAACCCGGTGTCCGATGAAGATGCGCGCAAAGAGGGCCGTAAGCAATGGACCAGCCGCCATGGTGACCAGCACATTGGCCACCGGCATGAGCATCATGGCCAGCATGAAGGTGGTAAACATCACGCTCCAGCACAAGCCAGAGAGCCAGAGGGCGCTACCACCGCGGCGCATGGCCGAAAACACGCCACGGCCCTGAAAGACAGGCAGCATCACCAGCAGCGAAGCGACGGTGAAAAAGCTGCGCCAGAAGGTCACTTCAAAGCTGCGCGCATGCTCAAGATGGCGCGTCACCACCCCGGCAATGGACCACAGCAACGTAACGACCAGCATCAATGCGACGGCGCGGGAATGCGTGAGTTTCATGGGAGGGAGTCGACAAAAATCGCTTCAGACGGCAAAAGGGCCACTGCACTGCAGTGGCCCTGATGGACGCAGCCAGGAGCGGTTCAAAAGCCCCTGGAGCCGGGATCAGCGACCAGCACGCTTGCGATCGCTTTCCTTGAGGTGGCGCTTACGGATGCGGATGGACTTGGGCGTGATCTCGACCAACTCGTCGTCCTCAATGAACTCCACGGCGTATTCCAGCGTGGCATCGATGGGCGGCGTGATCTTGATCGCATCTTCCTTGCCGGACACGCGGAAGTTGGTCAGCTGCTTGGTGCGCGTGGCATTCACCACCAGGTCGTTGTCACGGCTGTGGATGCCCACAATCATGCCTTCATACACGGGGTCGTTCGCCTTCACGAACATGCGGCCACGGTCATCGAGCTTGCCCAGGGCGTAGGTAAAGATTTCACCGTCGTCCATCGAGATCAGCACGCCGTTCTTGCGGCCGCCAATTTCACCCTTGTGCGGCTCGTAGCTATCGAAAATGTTGGCAATGAGACCAGAGCCACGGGTCAGGTTCAGGAACTCGTTGGTGAAACCGATCAGGCCCCGCGCTGGAATGCGGTATTCCAGGCGCACACGGCCACGACCGTCCGGCTCCATGTTGACCAGCTCGCCCTTGCGCTCACCCAGTGCCTGCATCACGCCGCCCTGGTGGGCTTCCTCGATGTCAGCAGTCACCAGCTCGATAGGCTCACACTTCTCGCCATTGATTTCCCGGAACACCACGCGTGGCTTGGAAACCGCCAGTTCATAGCCTTCACGGCGCATGTTTTCCAGCAGGATGGTCAGGTGCAGTTCGCCCCGGCCCATCACTTCGAAAATGCCTTCTTCGTCGGTTTCCTTCACGCGCAGGGCCACGTTGTGTTGCAGCTCCTTTTGCAGACGGTCCCAGATCTGGCGGCTGGTCACATACTTGCCTTCGCGACCCGCCAGCGGGCTGGTGTTCACGCAGAAGTTCATGGTCAGAGTGGGCTCGTCCACCTTGAGCATGGGCAGCGGTGCGGGGTTCAGCGGGTCGGTGATGGTCACGCCGATGCCGACGTCAGCAATGCCGTTGATCAGCACAATTTCGCCCGGGCCAGCTTCGGTAGCCTGCACACGGTCCAACCCCTGGAATGTCAGCACCTGGTTGACACGGCCCTTGATGCTCTTGCCATCGGGGCCCTCCATGACCAGCACGTCCATCATGGGCTTGATGGTGCCCTGGCTGATGCGACCCACGCCAATGCGGCCCACAAAAGTGGAGAAGTCGAGTGCGGATATCTGCAGCTGCAGCGGTGCAGCGGGATCACCCTTCTGTGCGGGCACATGCTTGAGCACCGTGTTGAAAAGGGCCGACATGTCGGGGCCCCACTGCTCACCCGGAGCGCCCTCTTCCAGCGAAGACCAGCCGTTGATACCCGAGGCATACACCACGGGGAAGTCGAGCTGCTCATCGGTGGCGCCCAGCTTGTCGAACAGGTCAAAGGCGGCATTCACCACCTTGTCGGGGTTGGCGCCGGGCTTGTCCACCTTGTTCACCACCACGATGGGCTTGAGGCCGAGGGCCAGCGCCTTCTTGGTCACGAAACGCGTCTGGGGCATGGGGCCTTCCTGCGCATCGATCAGCAGCACCACACCGTCCACCATGGACAGCGCACGTTCCACTTCACCGCCGAAGTCCGCGTGGCCGGGGGTGTCCACGATGTTGATGTGGGTGCCTTCCCAGCTTACGGCGCAGTTCTTGGCCAGAATCGTGATGCCACGCTCTTTTTCAATCGCGTTGTTGTCCATCACGGTGTCAACCACCTTTTCGTGGTCGGCAAAAGTGCCGGACTGGCGCAGCAACTGGTCGACCATGGTGGTTTTGCCATGGTCAACGTGGGCAATGATGGCGATGTTGCGGATTTGTTTAGTCATAGTTTTTCCAATGTGCCGCTGGCTTGTAGGTGCGGCGTGCCTTCCAAAATTTGTTGAATTTCCAGCGGACTCAGCAGCCTGTCGGGCACCAGTTCACCGTCCTTGATATGGCCAACGCCCAGCAAGGCCACAGGTGCCTCGCTGAAAACCGCCACGGCCTCGGCATCGGGCCAGTGCCCCCTGCGCCGCAACCCCGAAAGGAATCGAGCGGTATTGTCGCTGTCCAGCGTGACACGCGTGTGTTGCGCCAGCAACGATTCGGGCGCTTGCAGGCTGGCAAGGCGTTCGGCCTCGGGCATGGCTTCGAGCTGCGCCAGAGTGACGCAGCGCTCTACACCAAGTCCACCTGTGTCGATGCGGCGCAAGAACGTCAGGTGTGCCCCGCAGCCCAGTGCAGCGCCGATGTCTTCACCCAGGGTACGGATGTAGGTGCCTTTGCTGCAAGTAACTATTATTTTTATAGCTACCTGCGCTTTATCCGTATGGTCTAGAGTCAGCTTCAATGCATGAATGACTACATCCCGCGCATCACGCTCTACAGTGACCCCCGCGCGAGCGTACTCGTACAGCGCCTTGCCGTCCTTCTTGAGCGCGCTGTGCATGGGAGGCACCTGGCGGATGGGGCCGGAGAACTGCAATTGCACGGCCGCCAAGCGCTCAGGGGTGAGCTGGGCCGGGTCCACATCGCAGCGCTGCACCACATCACCCTCGGCATCGCCGGTGGTTGTGGTCGTGCCCAGGACTGCAATGGCTTCATAGGTTTTGGCAGCATCGAGCTGCAGCTGACTGAACTTCGTGGCAGCCCCAAAACATAGGGGCAGCACGCCAGTGGCCAGCGGATCGAGCGTGCCGGTATGGCCCGCTTTTTCGGCGCGCAAAAGCCACTTCGCCTTCTGCAAGGCGTCATTGCTCGAAAGGCCGAGCGGTTTGTCGAGCAGCAACACCCCATGCACAGGGCGCCGCTGCACCCTGGTGCGTGGCGCGTTCATGGCTAGTCTTCTTTGGCGCGCGAGGAAACAGCCTTGGCGATCAGGGCGTTCATGTCGGCCGCACGCTCGGAGGTGCGGTCAAACACAAAATGCAGCGTAGGCACCGTGTGAATGTGCAAGCGCTTGAACAGGCCGTTGCGCAGAAACCCCGCAGCCTGGTTGAGCGCCGCCTGCGTTTCCACCGGATCGCCAATGAGCAGGCTGAAAAACACCTTGGCGTGCGCGTAGTCGGGAGTTACCTCCACACCCTGCAGCGTCACCATGCCCACGCGCGGGTCTTTCAACTCGCGCGCGATCAGTTCCGTCAGATCGCGCTGAATCTGATCGGCCACCTTGAAGGCGCGATTGGGGGTGGAAGACTTCTTGGCAGCCATGGTTACAGCGTCCGCGCGATTTCCTTGATATCAAAGAATTCGAGGTGATCACCTTCCTTGATGTCGTTGTAGTTCTTGAGCTTGATACCGCACTCAAAACCTTCCTTGACTTCCTTGACATCGTCCTTGAGGCGCTTGATCGAATCGACTTCGCCCGTGTAGACCACCACGTTGTCGCGCAGCAGGCGGAACCTGGCGTTGCGGTGAACCATACCGGAGGTGATGTAAGAACCGGCAATCGTGCCGATCTTGGTTGCCACGAACACGGTCCGGATTTCGGCCGTGCCAATGATTTCCTCGCGCTGCTCCGGAGCCAGCATGCCCGACATGGCCACGCGCAACTCGTCCACGGCGTCATAAATGATGCTGTAGTAGTGCAGATCGACACCGTTGCCTTCGGCCAGCTTGCGTGCACCGGCATCGGCGCGCACATTGAAGCCAATCACGATGGCCTTGGAGGCAATCGCCAGGTTGATGTCCGACTCGCTGATGGCGCCCACTGCGGCGTAGACCAGTTGCACCTTGACCTCGTCGGTCGAGAGCTTGAGCAGCGACTGCGCCAGCGCTTCCTGCGAGCCCTGCACGTCGGCCTTGACGATGATGGGCAACATCTTCACTTCGCCCGCCGTCATGTCGGCAAACATGTTCTCCAGCTTGGCCGCTTGCTGACGCGCCAGCTTGGTATTGCGGAACTTGCCGGCACGGTAGGTCGCGACTTCGCGCGCACGGCGCTCATCGGTCAGCACCATGAAGTCGTCACCCGCCTGGGGCACTTCGGTCAGGCCTTGAATTTCGACTGGAATCGACGGTCCTGCCGTCTTGGCGGTCTTGCCGCTTTCATCCAGCATGGCGCGCACGCGGCCATAGGTCTGGCCAGCAAGCACCACGTCGCCCACCTTCAGCGTACCGGACTGCACCAGCACGGTCGCCACAGGGCCACGGCCCTTGTCCAGCTTGGCTTCGATCACCAGCCCCTTGGCCAGAGAATCGACGGGCGCCTTGAGTTCCAGCACTTCGGCTTGCAGCAGCACCTGCTCAAGCAACGTGTCGATGCCCATGCCGGTCTTGGAAGACACGGGCACGAAAGGCGAATCGCCACCGTATTCCTCGGGCACCACCTGTTCGACCACCAGTTCCTGCTTGACGCGCTCAAAGTTGGCGTCCGGCTTGTCCGCCTTGGTGATGGCCACGACGATAGGAACACCGGCCGCCTTGGCGTGCTTGATGGCTTCCTTGGTCTGTGGCATCACACCGTCATCGGCAGCCACCACCAGAATCACGATGTCAGTAGCCTGGGCACCACGGGCACGCATGGCCGTGAAGGCCTCGTGACCAGGGGTGTCGAGGAACGAGATCATGCCGCGCGGCGTCTCGACGTGGTAAGCACCAATGTGCTGCGTAATGCCACCGGCTTCGCCCGAAGCCACCTTGGCACGACGGATGTAGTCCAGCAGCGAGGTCTTGCCGTGATCGACGTGACCCATCACGGTCACGACCGGAGCGCGAGGCACAAGCACTACGTCTTGCTGCGCTGAATCCTCATCGGTGAAGGCTTCCGGATCGTCCAGTGCAGCCACGACTGCCTTATGACCCAGTTCTTCCACGATGATCATGGCAGTGTCCTGATCCAGCGGCTGGTTCATGGTGACCATCTGGCCCATCTTCATCAGCGCCTTGATGACCTCAGATGCCTTGATGGACATCTTGTGCGCCAGCTCAGCCACCGTGATGGTTTCAGGCACGTGCACTTCAAGGATGCGCGCCTCCACCGGAGCGGACTGCTGGTGGTGATCGTCACGGTGATCGCGGTTGTCGCCACGGCGGCCACGCGGGCCACCACGCCAGCTGTTGCGACCGACACCACCGCTGCTGTCGCCGCGGGTCTTGATTTCTTTTTTCTTGGCCGTGTCACCAGCCCAGCTGGAGGACAGCTTGGCCGACTTGACCTCCTTGCCAGCGGCGGCACCAGGCGCTGCAGGCGCACCCGGACGCGCGGCCACGCCGGTTCCGACTGCGGGCTTGTGCAGCGTGCCCTTTTTGGCGTCGGCCCCAGCCGCAGGCTTGGCCACCGGCTTGGGTTCTTCGGGCTTCTTGGCCACCATGACCGCCTTCTTGGGCGTGGCCATCATCGAGCGGATGGCTGCCGCCTCGGCTTCGGCCTTGCGGCGACGTGCGTCGAGGTCAGCAGCTCGGGCTGCATCTTCATCAGAGCGGGCCTTGGATTCGGCTGCGGCCTTTTCGCGGGCTTCCACCTGTGCGGCATTGCGCGCGACGGCTTCAGCAGCCTGTTCACGCGTAGCTTCTTCCTTCACGGCCGAGGCTTGTGCCTTCTTGCTGGCCTCTTGGGCGGCATAGGCGGCGGCGCGCTCTTCGGCTTCACGATCGCGCTGCTCGCGGGCTTCGCGCTCGGCCCGTTTTTCGGCCAGCTCGGTCTCCTGGCGGCGAATCAGCTCTGCCTGGCGGCGGGCTTCTTCCTCGCGGCGGGCCAGTTCGATGTCCTCGCTGGAAACAGAGGCTTCTTCCACCACGGGTTCTCTGGATTCGGCAGCAGCCTCAACGCCTTCATCGCGCTGGATAAAGGTGCGCTTCTTGCGCACTTCCACCTGGATGGTGCGCGCCTTGCCCGTGGCATCGGCTTGCTTGATTTCGCTGGTGGACTTCTTCACCAGCGTGATCTTCTTGCGATCGGCCGAAGCCGTACCGTGGCTGGCCTGCAGGTAGGCCAGCAGCTTTTGCTTGTCCGACTCGGTGAGGGCATCGGACGTGGCAGCCTTGGACACGCCCGCAGCTTTGAGCTGGTCGAGCAGGGTTTCAGGCGATTTTTTGAGTTCGGTTGCAAACTCGGCGACAGTATTACTGGACATATTTGGTTCGTGCCTCCCTGACCTTACTCTTGCCCTGCGAACCAGTGTTCGCGCGCCTTCATGATCAGGGCTTTGGCATCTTCTGCGGACTGTCCGGTCAGGTCGGTCAGTTCATCAATGGCCAGATCGGCCAGGTCGTCACGCGTATGCACACCGTTTTCTGCCAGCTTGGCAATCAGTTCGGGTGTGAGGCCTTCGAGGTCGCGCAGATCTTGCGAAACTTCTCCAACGCTTTCCTCGCGGGCGATTTCCATGGTGAGCAGCACATCCTTGGCGCGGGCACGCAGCTCGTTCACGGTATCTTCATCGAAGCTTTCGATTTCCAGCATTTCCTGCAGCGGCACATAGGCCACTTCTTCCAGGCTGTTGAAACCTTCAGCGATCAGGATGTCGGCGATTTCCTCGTCCACATCCAGCTTTTCCATGAACAGTCGACGGGCCGTATCAGACTCGTTGGCCTGTTTCTGGGCCGATTCGGCGGCGTCCATGATGTTGATCTTCCAGCCGGTCAGGTCGGACGCCAGGCGCACATTCTGGCCGCCGCGACCAATGGCGATAGCGAGGTTTTCCTCATCCACCACCACGTCCATGGCGTGCTTTTCCTCGTCCACCACGATGGACGACACGTTGGCCGGGGCCAGCGCACCAATAACGAACTGCGCCGGGTCTTCGGACCACAGCACGATGTCCACGCGCTCGCCAGCGAGTTCATTGGTGACCCCGTTCACACGGGTGCCGCGCACACCGACGCAGGTACCGATCGGATCCACGCGCTTGTCGTGGCTCAGCACGGCAATCTTGGCGCGCGACCCAGGGTCACGGGCGCAGCTCTTGATCTCCAGCAGACCTTGTTCGATCTCGGGCACTTCCTGGCGAAACAGCTCGATCATGAACTCAGGGGCCGAACGCGACAGGATGATGGGTGCGCCGCGCAGCGTCAGGTCCACTTCCATGATCATGGCGCGAACGCGGTCGCCGCTGCGAAGGTTTTCCTTGGGGATCATCTCGCTGCGGCGCAGGCGGCCTTCCACGCGACCGGATTCGACAATGATGTCGCCCTTGTCCATGCGCTTGACGGTGCCGGTAAAGATGCGTTCGCCGCGCGACATGAAGTCGTTGAGCAGCATTTCGCGCTCGGCGTCACGGATCTTCTGCAGGATGACCTGCTTGGCAGCCATGGCGCCGATACGGCCGATAGGGACCGATTCAACGCTCTCTTCGATGTATTCCCCGACTTCGATGTCCGCGATGCGCTCCTTGGCGTCCATCAGCAGCTCTTCGGCTTCGGGGTTCTGCAGACCTGCTTCGTCAGGCACTACCAGCCAGCGACGGAAAGTCTCATAGTTGCCGCTGTCGCGATCGACGGACACGCGGATGTCCACCTCGCCCTGGTACAGCTTTTTGGTAGCCTGGGCCAAGGCCGACTCCACGGCGCCCAAGACCACATCGCGCTCAACGTTCTTCTCGCGCGAAATGGCCTCAACCAACATCAACAATTCGCGATTCATGCGACGACTCTCCTGTTTCTATCACCCGCAGGCGGCAGCTGCCAACAGCACCAACCCACTCCAAACCATCCAGTGACTCAGTCTGGCACTTGACCAGCCTTCGCCCCCCGCCCCTTGAAATCCACAATGGGCGCCAACCGGGCGTCCCTTAGCTCATCAAGCGTAAACCCCAGCGCCTGCAAGGGGGCTGGTACGCGTTTCTTGCTTATTTTCTGACCAGGCTTGCCTGCGGGCTCATCGCTCCAGACGATCTGCCATCCACCCGATTCGGCCCGCTCCAGCGTGCCACGAAATTTCTTGCGGGTGGCGTTGACCTGACCCACCGCCGCAGCGCCGATAGGCGCTTTCAGCGTGAGATCAACAACCGAACCTTCAAAACGGACAAAGTCCTGCTCGTGGCGCAAGGGGCGATCAATGCCCGGCGACGAGACTTCCAGACGCTTGTATTCAACCCCATCCACTTCCAGCGCAAACTGCAGCTGGCGGGTGACTTTTTCACAGTCTTCCACGGTGACAAACCGATCAACCGCGGGCTCGGGCGCATCGACGGCAGGCTGCACCCATGGCAAGTCGATGGTGACGCGCAGCAGGCCACCCGGAGACCGTTCGATCTCCACCAGGTCGTAACCGAGACCGGTCACAATTTGTTCAACGACTTGCTGTAATGCCACGTGTTCCGTTCAATCCCGAAAAAACAAAAAACCCGATAACCCCCGGAGACTCTTCCCCGACAGCTTCGAGCTCCAAAAGCATTCGACCAAAAAAAACGGGCGGTTGGTACCCGCCCGTTTGGTCGTGAGATTCACATTATAGCGCGTAAAGCATTGATTTGCAAAGACGAATTGTGCCCCTGCTGTTGCCTGAACGCCCCTTTGGGTACAAAACAACCGCCCATGCCGCATGCGGAGCCAAGCCCATGCGCTGCATCAGAATTTTTTTATCAAAACTGCCTGTAGTGCAAGCACATTCTTGATTCGCTGCTACGACAGTGATAGCGGTTTCAACAACTCGGCCAGATCACTTTCGGTAAACAACGGTTCCTTGCGCCCCGCGTTGGCGTCATACAGGCTGCTGGCCAACTGGGCTTTGCGCTCCTGCAGCGCCAGAATGCGCTCTTCAATCGTGCCCTGCGCCACCAGCTTGATCACCCACACGCTCTGGGTCTGGCCGATCCGGTGGGCGCGGTCGGTGGCCTGGGCCTCCACGGCGGGGTTCCACCACGGGTCGTAGTGGATGACTGTGTCGGCCTGGGGCAGATTCAGCCCCACCCCGCCGGCCTTGAGGCTGATCAAGAACAACGGCACCTGCCCACTCGTGAACTGCTCGATGATCGCGTCGCGCCGCTGGCTTTGCCCCGTGAGCTTGACCCAGGGCAACTTGCGCTTCTTCAGCTCAGCCTCGATCAGGGTGAGCATGCTGGTGAACTGCGAGAACAGCAAAATGCGCCGCCCCTCGGCCAACATCTCGGGCAGCAAGGTCATGAGCTGATCCAGCTTGGCCGAAGCGTTGATCTTTTTGGCGGCATCAAGCGGCACCAGCTGCGGGTGGCAGCACACCTGGCGCAACTTGAGCAGCGCATCGAGGATGGTGATCTGCGATTTGGACAGCCCCTTGGACTGCAGGGCTTCGCGCACGGTTTTTTCCATGCCCAGGCGAATGGTTTCGTACAGATCCGCCTGCGCGCCGGTCATTTCCACCGGCATCACGGTTTCGACCTTGGGCGGCAACTCGCTGGCAACCAGCGCCTTGGTACGCCGAAGCATGAACGGCGTGATGCGCGTGCGCAACTGCACCATGCGCGCGCTGTCGCCCAGTTTCTCAATGGGGGTGCGAAACATCTCCTTGAAACGCTGCTGGCTGCCCAGAAAGCCCGGCATCAAAAAGTGAAACAGGCTCCAGATCTCGCCCAAGTGGTTTTCCATGGGCGTGCCCGACAGGCACAGCCGGTGGCGCGCCTGCAGCTGGCCCACCACCTGCGCGGCGTGTGTGCTGGCGTTCTTGATGTTTTGCGCCTCGTCGAGCACCACCAGGTGCCATTCGTGCGCCAGCCAGCGCTCGCGATCGCGTTGCAGCAGTGAATACGGAGCGATGACCAGATCGTGCTCGGCCACCGAGTCGGCTACCTCATGGCGGCCCGCACCGTGCAGCACCAGGCTGCGCAGGCCCGGGCAAAACCGCGCGGCCTCGCGCTGCCAGTTGCCCATCAGGCTCACGGGCGCAATGACGAGCGCGGGGTGCGTGAGGCGGCCCGCGTCTTTTTCGACCTGGATATGCGCCAGGGTCTGCAGCGTCTTGCCCAGGCCCATGTCGTCGGCCAACACACCGGCCAAACCATGGGCGCTCAGAAACTGCAACCAGTTCAGGCCCTGCTGCTGATAGGGCCGCAGGGTCGCCTTGACAGTGGCGGGCAGCGGCACCTCGGGCAGCGCGCTGGCGCCGTGCAACTGGGCCACCATGGCGCGCAAAGCGGCTGCGCCTTCCCACACCGCGCCATCCCCTAGCGCGGCGCTGGTGCGCACGGCCTCCATGCGCGAAAGCTTCAGGCTGTCGCCATTGAAGTCGTGGGTGCGGTCGCCCACCAGATCGAGCAGGGCAGCCATCCACGGCCGAAGGGCATCGGTGGGCAGGCGCAGAAAACCGGGGCCCGTCTGCGAAGGCAGATAGACATGCGAGGGCAAGCGGGGCAGCCCGGTTTGGGGATCCTGCGGCTGTGCTGCGGCGGCGGCAATCAGGTCGGGCAGCCAGGGCAGGATGTTGTGGCGCACGCCATTGATCTCTATGCCCAGCGACAGTGCAAACCACGGGGACGTGGCTTCGTCATCTCCCTCGGGCTGCAGCGCCACGGCCAGCGCGTCGGCGTGGGTAATCCAGCCACCCAGCGAGGCATCGAGGGTGATTTCAAAACCTGCCTCGCGCAACACCCCAAAACCGTTGTCGGCCCAGTGCATCCAGTGGTTCTGCGAGCGCTCACCGGGAATGCCGAACAGCCCGTCGTCGGTGGCCAGCAGGCCCAGTTCCATCAGGCGCTCGATGGCCCCCAGCTCGGCTTGCGCATCGCGCTGCAACAGCACCTGATCGCCGTCGGCCACTGTCACCAGCACGCTGAGTTCCTGCCCA
The DNA here is from genome assembly GCF_000526295.1 of Acidovorax sp. JHL-3. Lineage (NCBI taxonomy): Bacteria > Pseudomonadati > Pseudomonadota > Betaproteobacteria > Burkholderiales > Comamonadaceae > Acidovorax > Acidovorax sp. JHL-3. Next base: position 2,312,038 of record NZ_JAFU01000001.1, on the reverse strand, counting down.
ATCCACCAGCCCACATGGCCCTGGTAGTCAAACCGCAGTTGCGCGGTGATGAGGCCCAGGTTCGGCACGTCTTGCGCCGGAACGGGCGCAAGGTGCAGGCGAGCCACGGGCTGGACACCCTGCACCCGCGTGAGCGCACCCAGCACCGGCGGCAACGGCAGCACGCCGCCCAAACGACTGGCAACCTCGGCCTGGTGCCTTTGCAGCGCCGTGGCGCTCAACGCGGGCGCCTTGAGCAACAGGGCCAGCTGCGCAGCACTGAGGCCATCGGCCTCGACCGTGCCACAGACGCCGTTGACGGCATCCAGATACAGCGGCGGGCTGTTGCTGCACAGCGTGGCCGATGTACCGGGCAGGCTGGCGCGCAAGGCCCAGGTGCTTTCGCCACCGGCGGCTGGCGGGGCCTCGCTCCATGTCCAGTGGATGGGAAGGGGGTCACCCCAGCGCAGCGCAGCCCCCACCGTGGAGCCTCCCGCATCCGCAAACAGGCTGCCGGTGCTGGCTGCCTGCTGCAGCGCCATCACCCCCACCGCGCCTTCCAGCACCGCCACCGGCCCGGCGCTGTAGGCCGAGTAATAGCCCATGCCTCGCGGCATGGCGCGCAGCAGCTGCAAAACCTGGCGATCGGCATCACTCGCGCGGTCAAACACGGCCTGCCCCGGGCCGGGCTGGGTGCGAATCTGTTTGGGTTTGGCCCAGCCGCCAGTCACCTTGGGGTAAGACACCACGGCCTCCAGCTGCATTTGCTGCGCACTGGCGCGCGGCAGCCCGACGGTGGAGACCAGGTACAGGTATTGCTCGGGCCGGTTGGGTCTGGAGCCTGACGCCGCCACAACCGGCGGGGCCGACAGACCTGCAGCGCGGTCCCAGTCCTGCAGCCAGTGCACCAGCCGCGCGTCGGCCTCGGCGCGTGCCACAGCCTCCCTGCGCTCGTGCAGCGCCTTCAGGGCATGAGCGGCTGGGGCAGGCATGGGCTCTTGCGCGGTGTTGTGCGCTTGGGCCGGGTTCTGGTGCGCAGCCTGCAGGGTCAGTGCCACTGCGTGCTTGCAATCCCCGCCCACGGGGCAGCTGCAGTCACCCGACCATAGCGTGAGCTGCCCATTGAGCGCAACGACCAGCTCTACCGACACCTCATAGGGCTCGGGCAGACTGCCTTGCACCTCGCCTTCGATGTGCCAGCAACCATTGCCCTCGGCTTCGATGTCGGTGCGCACCACGCCCGCCCTGCGGAAAAGATCCATGCCACGCGACCAGGCCCCCTTGTCACATTGGGCCTGCAACGAATTGATGTGAAACCAGGGAAAGCGTGACATAGGGAAAATATTAACAAAATATGCCTCTAGCGCTTTACTGGTAAGCGCTAGAAGCTATTAAAAAAGGAGCAACTCAACCCGATGGCAACGCAGCATCCAGAGCATCCTCTGCCCGCAACCCGGCATTGAAGTGCCCCTGCAGGTCGGCCAAGGCTGCAATGCGGCAGCTACGCACTGCGCGCCGCGCGCACCCGCTCAAACACTGCCTGCGCTTCACCGCCCGCCCCACCACCGTGCGGGGCGGCCTGCAGGCTGGCCAGCAGCCTCGCCAGCACGGGCGCCTGCGGCAGCAGCGGCCCCAGAAAGCGCGCCGTCGTGCCATCGGCAATCAGCAAGGTGGGAAAAGTTTCCACATCCAGGTCACCGGCCAGGCCTGCATCGTCTTCAATGTCCACCCACACAAAGCGCATCTGGGGGTGCGCCCTGGCCAGCTCGTCAAACAGCGGCCGATAGTCGCGACAGGTGCCGCACCAGTTGGCGCACAGGCACACCGCCCACCAGCCGCTGCCAGGGGCCACAAGGGGTGAATCGGGCAACGTGGCCGGGCTGTGCATCGGGGGGCTCTCCTTCAAGACCCGCGCCGCTCCCGGGCACGGTAAACGCCGATGGTACCCACTGCGGGTGCGTGGTTGCCCCAGGCGTTGCGCACAAAGGTGCTGACGGCCGCCACATCGTCGTCGCCCAGCACCTGCATGAAGGGCGGCATGCCGTGCGGGCGCGGGTTGCCCGCCGTGGCTGGCAGGTAGCCGCCCTGCAGCACCACACGCACCAGATTGGTGGGGTCTTGCAGCACCACGGCACGGTTGCCCGCCAGGGCCGGGAACGCGCCGGGCTTGCCCTCGCCGCTGTCGCCATGGCATTGCGCGCAGTGTTGCTCATACACCTTGGCGCCACGCTCCAGTGTGGTGGCCGAGGGCTTCCCCACTTCCGTGGTGGTGATGGCCTGCTGCGGCAGCGCGCGCAGATACACGGCTATCGCCTGGGCGTCGGCATCGCTCAGGTACTGCGTGCTTCGAAAAACCACCTCGGCCATGGGCCCGGTCACCGAGCCCTGGGGCGCCACACCGGTTTTCAGCAAGGCCACGACGTCCTCTACCGGCCACTGTGCCACGCCTGCCTCGGCGGCGGCATTGAGGGCCGGGGCATACCAGTTCTGCATGGGAATCAGCCCCCCACTGAAGGCCTGCGAATGGCTGCTGGCGCCCAGCGCGTTGCGTGGCGTGTGGCAGGCGGCGCAATGGCCCAGGCCGTTCACCAGATAGGCGCCCCGGTTCCATTGCTCCGACTGGTTGGGCTCGGCCGGTGGTGCGCCAGGCGCAAAAAACAGCGCCCGCCACACCCCCAGTGCCGCCTGCGTGTTGTAGGGAAAGCGCAGCGCATGCGGCCGGTTGGCCTGCGCCACGGCGGGCAGGCTTTGCAGATAGGCGTAGATGGCGTCCGAATCCTCGCGAGTCACCTGCGTGTAGTTGGGGTAGGGAAACGCCGGGTACAGCAGGCGCCCGTTCTTCGAGCGGCCGTTGTGCAGCGCACGCCAGAACTCTGCAGCCGTCCAGTTGCCAATGCCTGTCGCCTTGTCGGGTGTGAGGTTGGAGGAGTGGATAACGCCAAACGGCGTATCGATGCCGCGCCCGCCCGCATAGGGCGCGCCGCCCTGCACGGTGTGGCAGGCCATGCAGTTGCCCGCGCGGGCCAGGTATTCGCCGCGCGTCACCAGTTCGGGCGCGGCGGGCAGGGCCTGCGACATGGGCAGCGAATCGGCCGGCAGGGCCTCCTCGCCGCGCAGGTTGAGTGCCGCCACCACGGCAGTGCCCAGGGCCAACAAGGCCACGGTGAAGAAAAGGGTCCAGAGGATGCGTTTCATGCCAACTCCCTTAACGCGTTGCCGCATCCACAACCGGCACACCCTCGACGCCGCCACAGCGCACAGGCATGGCGCCGGCCAGCCGGTCAGCCGGCTTGCCGGTCCCGGGCACCGGTTGGGCCGCCAGCCAGGCCGATACCGCACTCACCTCCTCGGGTGAAAGCTGGCGCGCAATATCGGCCATGCAATCGGGTGCCTGCGCGCGGCGCTGACCCGTCTTCCAGGCGCCGAGCTGGCTATTGAGGTAGTCGCGCGGCAGACCCAGCAGGCCTGGAATCGACGGGTTCAAACCCGTCATCGACTGACCGTGGCATTGCACGCAGGCGGGCAACTGGCGCGCTGCATCGCCCTGCTGCACGAGCAAACGCCCCCGCTCCAGCACCTGCGGCGCCGCCTGCGCAGCCGGTGGTGGCGCATAGGGCACCTGCAGCCCGGCAAAGTGGGTGGCAATTTCGCGCAGATAGTCGTCTGTGAGGTGCTCGATGAGGTAGCCCATCTGCGGGTAACTGCGCCGCCCCTCCCGAAAATTGACCAGCTGGTTGAACAGGTAACCCGCCGGCTTGCCCGCGAGGCGCGGGAAAAATCCCTCTTGCGTGGCGCGGCCTTCCTTGCCGTGGCAGGCGGTGCAGGCCAGCACGCGCGGCCCCATGGCGCTGTCCACATTGGCGGTGGCCCCAGAAGCAGCCACGGCCGGCATGGCCGCCAGTGCACAGGCACCCAGGACAGTCGGCCACAGCAACGACAACACATAACGCAGGGGGCGGTGCAGGCAATTCGTCATGGGCAGATTCTGGCCGGAACACGATGGACTTGTGCAGGCGTGCGGCTTTGCAAGACCGCTGAATGCACCGGGCTGGCCAAGTTGTCCAAGCGCCCGGCGCCAGTCACTTCATCTTTGACGGCAGGCGAATCGTGTCGCCCGCCACCATGAACGCGCCCCAGCCCCGGTGGTGCAGCGTGCGCGGGTCCTTGCACTCCGGATCGGTCCAGGCCTTGACGACCTCCAGCACAAAGAAGTTGTAGCGGTTGACAAACCGCGTATCGACCACCTTGCACTCCAGGTTGGCATGGCACTCGGCAATCAGCGGCGCGCCCACCACCGAAGCGGGCGCTGGCGTCAGGCCAAACGCCGTGAACTTGTCCACGCTGCGGCCCGAGCTGTTGCCGCAGTCGACCACTTTTTGCGCCAACTCCAGGGTGGGGATGTTCAACACGCATTCGCGCGTGGCTTTGAGCGCCGTGAAGCTGAAATCGCGGCTGCTGACCACGCAGCCCACCAGCGGTGGCTCGAACTCCATCATGGTGTGCCACGACATCGCCATGGCGTTGATGCGGCCCTTGTGCGCCGTGCTCAGCAGCAGCGCCGGACCCGGTTCGAGCAGCCCGTAAACCTTGGACAGAGGAAACGATCGCTTGGCCATGGTGAAACCTCCTGCCGGGTGAGATTGACGGCGGCGCGAGCCGGGCTGGCGGAGAAATCATACGGGTTTGCATTCAACCGGATCACAAGGCGAGGAGCCGAAGACAGTGCTGTCGCACGGCAAGGCGACCCAACGACGGTAGCCGCTTGAAGGCAAAACCGTATCAGTGCGACTGCTCGAAATCGATGAAACCGCGCTCCACATTGGTGCTGACCAGTTTCACCCGGATCTTCGCCCCTACGTCCAGGTTGAAATCACCCGACACCAGCAGGCCCTCGGCCGGCGGCGTGAAGATGCGCACCCAGGTGGCGCTTTCGGTGCGACCGGTGACGATGGCGTCAAACTGCTTGCCGATCAGCCCCTGCATGAACAGCGCCGCCTCGGACTTGCGCACGCTGCGCTCCACCTTTTGCGCCGCGTCTTCCTGGTGGGTGCAATGCTCGGCCAGAGTGGCCAGCTCGGCCATGCCATAGGGCGCACGCTCGCCCGACAGCAGGGCCTTGACCATGCGCAGGCTGACGAGATCAGGGTAACGGCGGTTGGGCGCGGTGGAATGCGTGTAGTCGCGCACGGCTAGGCCAAAGTGGCCGATGGGCTCGCCCCGGGCATGCTCCACCACATATTCGCCCGAGCCCATCAGCTTGATGATGACCAGCGACAGGTCGGGAAAGCGCAGCGGATCGGCCTTGCGCTGGCGCGCCAGAAAGCCCTCCAGCGCACGCGAATCGGGCTCTTTGGGCAGTGCCTCGCCGTATTTGCTGGCCACTTCCACGATACGCAGCCAGCGTTCGGGCGAGCGCACCACCCGCCGCAAGGCGCTGCCGCCATGCTGCGCCAGAAACTGCGCCGTGCAGGTGTTGGTGGCAATCATGAATTCTTCAATCAGCTGGCGCGCGCGGTTTTGCTCCTGCTGGCGGATGTCCACCACACGGTCGCCGTCGAACACGGCGCGCGGCTGAAAGGTCTCCAGGTCCAGCGAGCCGGCGGCGCGCCGGCGCGCACGCATGCGCTGGGCCACCGCGTCCTGGGTGCGCAACTGCTCGTCCATGCCGGGCACAGCGCGGGCGGCCTCGGGCAGGTCCCCTTCGCCTTCGATCCACGCGGCCACCGCGTCGTAGGCCAGCTTGGCGTGGTTGCGCACGCGGGCACGGTGCACCGTGGAATGGGTGACAACGCCTTCGGCATCCACCACCATTTCGGTCACGATGGCCAGCCGATCCTCGCCCGGATTCAGCGAGGTGAGGTCGGTGGACAGGCGCTCGGGCAGCATTGAAAACACCCGCGCCGAGGTGTAAACCGACGTGGTGTTGGTGTGCGCGTGCTGGTCGATGGCCGAGTTTTTCTTGACCAGGGCGTCCACATCGGCCACCGCCACAAAGATCTTCACCGCACCGTTGCCCATGGCACCGCATGCCGTCAACTGATCGAGGTCGAGCGAATCGTCGTTGTCGATCGAGCACCAGGGCAGCGCCGTGAGGTCGCGAATGCGCGGGTCGTCGTCCTGCCCGGCGGCATCGATGGTCTGCAGCTGCTGCAGGGCGCGCGGCGGAAACTCGGGCTCCAGGCCGCGCTCCTTCATGGCGTCAATGGCAATGCGCACCAGGTCGCCGCGGTGAAATGTGTGTTGTTTGTCCATGGCTCCAATGTAAGTTGTTGCCGCAGACCTGTTACCAAAAAACCGCAAACGGGCTGTCAGCGTGACAGCACGGCGGCAGGTTTCACCGCCATGAACACCACCATGGCCGCCACCGACAACGCGGCACCCAGCCCAAAAGCCAGGCCCGGCGCCACCGCCCACAGCGCGCCGGCCATCAGCGATGCGGGCAAATACAAGCTGCCCGTGACAAAGTTATAAACGCCCACGGCCGTGGCCCGGCGCTCGGGCTCCAGGTCGGCGATGAAGGCCTTGCTTTGCGACTCTTCGATGGCATAGAACACGCCATACAGGCAAAAGATGCCCACCATTTCCCAGCGGCTGTCGGCCGCCACCAGCCACAGGTTAAGGGCCGCATACAGCGCATAGCCCAGCACCACGATGCGGCTGCGCCCTACCCTGTCGCCCAGCCGTCCCACCAGCGGTGCTGCCACCACGCAAACCACGTTGAACAGTGCATACAGCAGCACGATGTCGGTCATGCCAAAGCCCACGTCGTGGGCCTTGAGCAAAACAAAACCGAGGCTGAAATACGCCAATGCAAACACCCCCGCCGGCAGCAAAAACCGCTTGAACGGCGTGCTGAGCTGCTGCCAATTCTGGCGCACGCTCTCGCGCGCATGGGGCTGACCGCGCTGGTCGGGGATGCGCGTGAGCACCACCACGGCCACCACTGCCGGCACAAAGGCCACCAGAAACAGCAGGCTGTAAGTGCTGGCCGATTCACCCAGCGATTTGAGCAGCGCATAAGCCACCAGCGGGCCCAGCACGGCGCCCGATTTGTCCAGCGCCTTGTGCACCCCAAAGGCGTAGCCCCGCGATTCTTTGGCGGCAATCGACGACAGCCAGGCATCGCGCGGCGGGCCGCGAAAGCCCTTGCCCAGCCGCTCGACAACGCGAAAGATCGACAACCCCACGATGGACGACGACACCAGCAAGATCAGCTTGGCCAGTGTCGAAAATGCATAACCTGCCGTGGCAAACCACTTGCGCCGGCCGCTGCGGTCCGACAGCCAGCCCGCCAGGTAATTGAGCGACGAGGCCGAAAAATCCGCCATCCCCTCGATCAGCCCCAGCAGCGCGGTGGATGCGCCGGCCACCGTGGTGAAGAAAACCGCAAACACCGAGAAGATCATCTCGGAGCTCAGGTCGGTGAGAAAACTCACCAGGCCGAGCTTGAGCACATCCGGGTGCAGTTTGGCGCGGCGGGTTCGGGCGTTGGCCTCTGTGGCGGGTGATTCTGCCGTGGGCAGGCTCATGGATTTCTTCCAGGGTCGTCAACACCGCCATTGTGATGCGCACCGCAGGCCGCTCCCACCACGCACGGGAACGGCGGATTCGTCATCAGCAGCGCAGAATATTGCTATTATTTTAATAGCTTATAGCGCTTTATAGACAAGGGCTAAAGGCCATTTTTATCATTATTTTTACCAACCAACCAGATAAAAGCCTGTGGCACCATTGCCCCATCACCCCCGGCAACAACAACGGCAGGCGCCCGGCTTGTCCGTTCAATGCCCACAGCACCCGCTATTGCACAAGGCACCCACCATGACCGCAACGCCCTTCACCAACCCCGCAGCCACCTGGAACCAGCGCTATGCCGCCGAGAACCATCTTTTTGGCCAGGAACCCAACGACTACCTGCGCGCGCAGGCCCACCACCTCGCACCCGGTGGCCGCGTGCTGTGCGTGGCCGATGGTGACGGGCGCAACAGCGTCTGGCTGGCACGCCAGGGCCTGCAGGTGGATGCCTTTGACATCTCGGACGTGGGCGTAGCCAAGGCCAGGCAACTGGCGGCAAATGCCCAGGTTGCGGTGAACTACAGCGTGGCCGATTGCGACCAGTGGCCCTGGCCCACTGCCACTTATGACGCCGTGGCGGCCATCTTTGTGCAGTTTGCCGACCCCGCCATGCGCGAACGCCTGTTCGCCAATATGGTGGCTGCACTCAAGCCCGGCGGGGTGCTGGTGTTGCAGGGCTACACCCCCAGGCAACTGGAATACAAGACCGGCGGGCCACCCATCCTGTCGCACCTTTACACGCCAGAGATGATCCGGTCCGCCTTCGCGGGCCTGCAGATCATCGAGCTTCGCGACTATGAAGCGGTGCTGAACGAGGGAACCCAGCACTGTGGCCAGTCGGCGTTGCTGGGGCTGGTGGCGCGCAAGCCATAAGGCACCGCCAAAAGACGCGACGGCCATGCCCACTCCCGAAACCCAGGCGCCCCCTGCGACACCAGCGCGTCAAGGGCTGAGCGCTGCCGAGGCGGCCCGCCGCCTCGCCACCGAAGGCCCCAACCTGCTGCCGGGCAGCGCGCCCAAGTCCACGCTGGCCATCGTGCGGGACGTGGTTACCGAGCCCATGTTCCTCATGCTGCTGGCCGCTGGCAGCATCTACCTGGCGCTGGGCGACCGGGGCGAGGCGCTGTTCTTGCTGGGCTTTGTGTTTGTGGTCATCGGCATCACGCTGGCGCAAGAACGCAAGACCCAGCGCGCGCTCGAATCCCTGCGCGACCTGTCGGCCCCGCGCGCGCTGGTGATCCGCGACGGGCAGGAACAGCGCATTGCCGGGCGCGAGGTGGTGCGCGGCGATCTGCTCGTGCTGCACGAGGGCGACCGCATTGCCGCCGACGCGCTGCTGCTCGACGGCCAGCTCGAAGTGGACGAATCCCTGCTCACCGGCGAAGCCGTGCCCGTGGCCAAACTGCCCTTGGCACAAGACAGCCAGAACGCGCAGGCATCTGCCAGCGCGGGGGCCCCGGCCGCCAACGCCGGGCCGCCCCAAGCCAGGCCAGCCCCCTCGGGGGACAACGCAGCACACGAAGTGGCAAGCGTGGGGGCCCCGGCCGCCAACGCCGGGCCGCCCCAAGCCAGGCCAGCCCCCTCGGGGGGCAGCGCAGCACACGAAGTGGCAAGCGTGGGGGCCATCTACGCCAGCACCGTGGTCACGCGCGGCGTGGCGGTGGCGCAGGTGTGCGCCACCGCCGCCCACACGGCCGTGGGGCGCATTGGCGCCGACATTGCCGCCACGGTAGAGCCGCCTTCTGCGCTGCAGCAGGGCTCGCGCCGACTGGTGCGCAATCTCGGAATTGGCGCGCTGGTGCTGGCGCTGGCCCAGGTACTGCTGGGTTGGTGGTGGAACGGCCGCCCGCTGCTCGAAAGCCTGTTGTCGGGCATTGCGCTGGCCATGGCCATCCTGCCCGAGGAGATTCCGGTCATCCTGACCGTGTTTCTGGCGCTGGGAGCGTGGCGCATTTCGCACCAGAAGGTGCTGACGCGGCGCGTGACCGCTGTTGAGGCGCTGGGCGCCATCACGGTGCTGGCAGTGGACAAAACAGGCACGCTCACCATGAACCGCATGGCCGTGGCCGAGCTGACCAGCGGCGAGCAGCATTTCCGGCCCGAAAGCGCCAGTGAACTGCCCGAGCACTTTCACCTGCTGACCGAATTTGCCATGCTGGCCACGCCCGCCGACCCGTTCGACCCGATGGAAAAGGCCATCCAGCATTTTGGCCACCAGTGGCTGCAGGGCACCGAGCATGTGCACGATGGACGCGAACCCGAGTTTGAATACGCCCTCTCGGGCGAGATTCTGGCCATGACGCGCGTGTTTGCCAGCGACGAGCCCAACGTGCACCTGCTGGCCACCAAGGGCGCGCCCGAGGCCGTGGCCGACCTGTGCCACCTTGACGCCACGCAGCAGGGCGCCATCCGCCACCAAGTGGAGGCCATGGCCGAGCGCGGCCTGCGCGTGCTGGGCGTGGCGCGCGGCCGCTGGAAAGGCGCAGCCCCGGCACCCGGCCAGAGCCCGCCGTGGCCGCAAAGCCAGCACGATTTCGACTTTGATTTTCTCGGCCTGGTGGCCCTGGCCGACCCGCCGCGCACCGAGGTGCCCGCCGCACTGGCCGAGTGCCGACGTGCCGGTGTCCGCGTGATCATGATGACCGGCGACCACCCCGCCACGGCCCGCGCCATCGCCCAGCAGGTCGGCCTGTCAGACCGCCCTGACGTCATCACCGGCGCGGAGCTGGAGGCGCTGGACGATGCCGCCCTCAGCGAGCGGCTGCGCCATGTGGACCTGTGCGCGCGCCTCAAGCCCCAGCACAAGCTGCGCCTGGTGCAACTGCTGCGCGCCAGCGGGGAGGTGGTGGCCATGACCGGCGACGGCGTGAACGATGCGCCCGCCCTCAAGGCCGCCGACGTGGGCATTGCCATGGGCGAGCGCGGCACTGACGTGGCGCGCGAGGCCGCCGCGCTGGTGCTGCTGGACGACAGCTTTGCCCGCATCGTGGCTGCCATCCGCCAAGGGCGGCGCATTGACAGCAACATCCGCAAGGCCGTGCGCTTTGTGTTTGCCGTGCATGTGCCCATCATCGGGCTGGCGCTGGTGCCCACGCTGCTGCACTGGCCGGTGCTGCTGCTTCCGGTGCACATCGTGCTGCTGGAGTTGCTGATCGACCCGGCCTGCTCCATCGTCTTCGAAGCCGAGGCCGAAGACAGCGACACCATGGCACGCGCACCGCGCCCGGTCTCCGACTCGCCCTTTGCGGCCGCACCGTTGCTGTGGTCGGTGCTGCAAGGCCTGGGCCTGGCGGCAGTGCTGCTGGGCGGCCAGGCCTGGCTGGTGCACCAGGGCTGGCACTCCAACCAGGGACGCACCGTGGTGTTTGGCACGCTGGTGCTGTGCGTGCTGTTGCTGATTTTGGCCAACCGGGATCTGTCGCGCCCCGCGCTGCTGGGCGTGACCGACCCGAACCCCTGGCTTTGGCGCATTGCCGCCGCGATGGTGGTGCTGCTGGCTGCGGTGATGGGCATTGCCTGGCTGCGCCATCTGATGGGGCTGGCCTTGCCCGGCGCCCAGGGTGCCGTGGTGGCCGGTTGCCTGCTGGCGCTGTGCCTGGTGTGGCTGGAGCTGGTGCGGCTGGCGGGCCGACACCAGCGCCACACCGCCTCCGGCGCGCGTGGCACAGCCTGATTCGACGCTTCGCTGATTCGCTACCGCGTTGGCGCGCCATGCGCGCTGCGCACGGGCGGCGCAGGATGGTCCAGGTCGGGCTTGCGCCAAGGGTCCACATGGGTCATGAGGTTGAGCACCCGGTGGCGCTGCAACACGCGCTGGCGCGCCAGCACCGCAATGTCATGGCCCGCCTCGACGGTGAGGGCTGCATTCACCTCCAGATGGGCGTCCACCACAATCATGTCGCCCATCTTGCGCGTGCGCACATCGTGGACGCCGCTCACGCCAGGTGTCTCCAGCAGCGTCTGGCGAATGGCCTGCACTTCCTGTTCGTCCACCGATCGGTCCATCAGGTCGTGCAGCGCATCCCAGCCAAACTGCCAGCCCATCTTGGCCACCATGAAGCCCACGATGAGCGCGGCAATGGGGTCCAGGATGGGATAACCCGCCAGGTTGCCCGCAATGCCGATGCCCACCACCAGCGACGAAGCCGCATCCGAGCGCGCGTGCCAGGCATTGGCCACCAGCATGCTCGATTTGACGCGCTTGGCCACGGCCAGCATGTAGCGAAACAGCAGTTCTTTGCCCACCAGCGCGGCACCCGCCACCCACAGGGCGATCACATGCACTTGCGCAATGGCCTCGGGGTTCTCCAGCTTGACCACCGCCGACCACACCATGCCCACGCCCACACCCAGCAGCAGCAGGCCCAGCACCAGCGAAGCTGCCGTCTCGAAGCGGTGGTGGCCGTAAGGGTGGCCCTCGTCCGCGTCTTTTTGGGAGTGGTGGTTGGCAAAAAGCACCACGAAATCAGCCACCAGGTCGGACAGCGAGTGGATGCCGTCGGCTATCAGGCCCTGCGACTTGGCCAGCACCCCCACCACGATCTGGATGGTGGACAACACCAGGTTGACGCCCACGCTCACCCAGGTGCTGCGCGATGCGGCGGCCGAGCGCTGCGCGGGGGTGTGCTCGGAGTCTTCGGAGTCTTCGGAGTCGTCAGAAAAATCGTTGAATTTCATGGTGCGGCGTGTGGGGAGGGCTGAGAGAGCAAGGAAAACCGCCTTGGTCATCGCCTGAATGGATGCGCGCGTGTGTGGCGCTGGCGCGTATTTTGCCCGGTGCCTGCTTCCGACTGTGCAAGGGTGCGCTCGTCCAGGCGTGTCTTTGATCCGATCACCCGCCGCAAAGCCGCAGCGCATCCAGGCGACCCCAGGGCGCAAGCCGCTTGAAGGCCACTCCGTATCAATGCCGGTGCGTGTGGTGGGCATCGGGCACATGGGCATGGGTGTGCGACTGGGCCCCATGCTGGTGCCAATGGCTGTGGCTGCCCTGAGGCATCGGGGAGTGGGCGTGGTTGTGGTGCCCGTCGTCGTGCCGGTGTGCGTGTTCGTGCTCGGTGGCCTCGTGGTCATGCGGGTGCTCGTGCGTTTCGGCCAGGTGCAACACCACCCCGGCCACCATCAGCAGGCCGCCCACCACCACCAGCCCACCGGCAGTGCGGTCGCCCATGGCAAACGCCAGCACCGCGCCGATGAACGGCGCAAACGCAAACACCGAACCCGTGCGCGCCGCGCCAAACGCGCGCTGCGCCAGCAGGTAACAACGCAGGCTGAGCCCATAGCCCGTGGCCCCCACAGCCACCATGCCCCAGGCCGCCGCCGCAGTGGGCATGGGCTCGCCCAGGCCCCAGGCCAGCACCGCCGTGGCGCTGGCGCCCAGCGCCGCCTTGACCAGCACCACCTGCGCCGGGTCACGCTCGGCCAGGGCGCGCGACAAGGTGTTGTCCGCCCCCCAGGCCATCGTGGCCAGCAAAACAGCCAGCAGACCGGCCAGCTCCACGCCCCCCAGGCGCCCCTGGTCCACCACCAGCGCCACGCCCCCGGCCAGCAGCAACAGCATTGCCGCCCACACCCGCCGGTCCATGGTTTCGTGGTACAGACGCCAGGCCAGCAGCGCGGTGAAAAGCGCCTCCAGCGTCAGCATCAACGATGCGCTGCTGCCACTGGTGCGCTGCAGCCCCCAGGCCAGCGCCACCGGCCCCACCACCGCTCCCAAACCCGCCATGGCCAGCAGGCGGGACGTGTCGGCCCGTCGCAAGCGTGCCTCTTGCTGCACCGGCTTGCGCAACACCGCCCCCATGCCGGCAGCACCGGCATACAGCAACGCCGCCGTGCTGAAAGCGCCCAGGCCAGCGCCCAGGTGCTGCACCAGCGGCGTGCTGACGCCAAACAGCACCGCCGCCAGCAGCGCCAGGGCACCCCCACGCAAGGCGGGTCCGTGAACAGGCAACACAAAAACTCCTGATTTGATAGCTGATGGCGCTTATTGCAAAGGCGTCAACGCCACTTTTTTATCAAACCGTGGCGCCAGACTGCATTATTGACCCGTTCAACGCAATCAGGCCGATTCGCCCAACACGCCGCCAACAACAGCCATCGCTGCCGCGACGCAACGGCCAGCAGTCGCGGTCGCGGTCGCAGTCGCAGTCGCAGTCGCAGTCGCAGCCGGGCGTAATCCGATCATTCGGCCAGGCACAAGCGCTCCGGTGCGATAGCACTCCCCAACCGGCCGTGCACACCCCCAATTGGGTCAATTGCACGCGGGCAAGCCTGCGTCCTTGTGCAACTGGGGCAACGCAGAGGCTGCTTGGTTGCGACTTGCGCTCGTCCACCGCCTCCCAAAAGAACGGGGGCTGTGCGCAAGCAACAGCCCCCGGGGTTGACACTGAATTTTTCGCTCGTGGCGCTTTACAGAAAAGCGCTGGAAGCCATTTCGACTAGAAATCGACCGCCACCCAGCACCTCCTGCGATGCGTCAGGGGAACGTGAAGTTGGCGGTAGTGCTGCCACCAGCGGTGAGCGGGGGCAACACGGTTTGCTTGTCCGCGAACCCTGGCAGGCTGGCGCGCAGGGTATAACGGGCGGCCGCTTGCGTATCGGCAGCGAACACCAGCGGTGCGGGCGCTGCGGCATAGGCCCCCACCATCGGCGCATTGACCGGCAGCGAGAAGGCATAGGCGCCGGTGACGCTGTTCACATACGCTCCGTCGATCTCCACGGTGCCGGCCGCCGTGAGCGGCTGCATGGCGCGCACCAGGGTGTCAGCTGGTGCAGTGCCCGAAACGGTGGCGCTGGCCGAGGGTGCAAGAGCGATAGGCAAAGCCACGCTGGCCACCGGGGTCACGGTTTCTGCCACCACAGGCACGCCCGTAACCACGGCGGTAGTGCGCCCAGGGGCGGCCATGACCAGGGTGTAGTTGCCTGGCGCCACGGGCTGCAGCAGGAACTTGCCCGTGCTGTCGGGCACGGTGGCCTTGATGATGGTGCCATTGAGCTGCAGCGACACCCGGGTGGCGCCTGCCCCCAGGGCCGAGTCCACATAACCCTGCACACCGGACACATAACGTGGAATGACGGTGACCACCGGCTTGAGCAGGTACTGGCCCGACGCCCCGGCCTGCACCACCGACTTGCAGGCATCGAAGTCCAGCACGAAGTCGGCCATCTTGTTCTCGGCGATGTCGATGTTGATGTTGGTCTTCACGCCCGATTGCTGGCCGCTGGGCGTCTTCAGTGCCACTTCGCTGCCTCCGGTGGGCCATACGGCATTGGCCAGTGGCTGGCTGGTGCTGTTGTCGGCCAGCACCAGACGCATCTGGGTGTATTTGCCTGTGGGCAGCGGAATCTGCCCCAGTTCCATCAGCACGCCATTGGTCAGGCTGAGCAGGTCCACGCGCTTCGCGGGGTTCAGCACAACTTCGGACCAGCCGGCATCGGCATCACTGGCGCTGCTGCTCTGGTGCACACGCACTTTCGAGACAGTCACATGGACGGAGTCGTAGCCGCAGCTGGGCGCGTCGGTCAGCGCCAGGCGCAGCGTGCCGCTGCCCGTGCTGTCACCGCCACCGCCACAGGCAGCCAAGCCGGCCAGCAGGGCGGCGCCTATGGTGCATTTGAGACTTTGGAGAATTTTCATAGAGGACCTCTCTGGGAATGGCGCACTGTCAATGCAAAGCGCATAAATGTGAATTTTTCACACCGAGAGGTTAACTACTCCAAGACCCCGAAGCTGTAGGACACAGCCTTCAGCAGGGAAACAATCGTAACTGCGTGTGAATAAGTGCTGTAACTACCGCGCAATCCATAGTCGGCTCAAATGTGTGTCGGATTTTTTGACATTACGCCGAAGACGAAACGGAGTCAGCACTGCAAATCGTTGTCAGATATGGGAAAACTTCACAGGCACGCATATTGCACAGCCCTTCACGACTCGAGCCGTCGCACGAGTAACAGGAGTGAAAAATCATGAACACCAAAATTCTTGCGGTAACGCTCGGTATGGCAGGCCTTGCGTTTGGTGGTGGCGCATCTGCCAACGTCGTTACTTTGAACGCCGTGCCTGGCAATCTTTACCAACAGACCGTTCAAAGCCCATGCATCTTCAGCAACCCCTCTTGTACAAATGGAGGATTTGCTTCAACGGCCTTGCCCACAGGCGGCAATGTGAACGGCTACGATGCTCTTTCACCTCTTTACAGCGGCCAGACACTTCTCAACATCATTGGAGCCGGCAACTCCCTCCTGATTGGTCTTGATATCAATGAGGGTGGGCCTGCACAAACGCTGACCGCTTTCTATATGCTGTTGAACAACAGCGTCGTAGATACATTTTCGACAACCGCTACGGGCAATGTGCCAGCGGGTAATAACGGGAATGGCTACGCCGACTACCTACTCGGCAACTTTTCTTCATTTTCCGCAACCGATACGGTCCAGTTCCGCTTCGTCTTCAACAATGCGAACGATGGCACCGAAAACCTTTTCGTGATCGGTGCACCCGGTAGTACAGTTCCCGAGCCAGCCACGCTGGCACTTCTGGGCTTGGGCTTGCTGGGTGCGCACTTTGCGCGCCACCGCCGCAGCAGCTGACCAACTCGCGACTGTCGGCTCCAAGCGGAGCCTACACGGCCAATGCCGCTCAGCTAACGTTGAGCGGTTTTTTTCTGCCCAAACGATGGTAGTGACCATTCTTTACTTCGACGGCACCCACCGGATTTTTGAGACGGCAGGTCAAGCGTCGGAATTTTTGACACATGACATGGGGCCTGCATTGGCTGACAACTGAAGTGTTGCTGCTTGCACTCCACTTCAACTGCCCCCAACCCAAAGAGCATGCAGCGTTTCATTCATACCGGATCTCCTCGGCCTGAAGCACCCCCGAGATCACCTGGCTACCCCGCACAGTAACTCGCACACCGTTACGTATGCTTGTCGGGGAACCATTGATGAACACCACGTTGTTTCCCGAGGCACTGACCGGTTGTCCGTTGACAAGGAAATCCGCTATCGACTGGTAGGCTCCAACAGCACCTATCAACTCAAAGGAAGCCGGCCCCCCTGTACCAGGAACATGTCGAATGCGCGCTCGCGATGCCATCAACACACCGTCGACCATAGTTCCTGCTACCTCCAGCTTGACACCGTTACCGATACTAGCGGATGGTCCGCCGGTAATCCGCGCAGATGCGGCGTTCACTCGTACTCCGTAAAGAACGAAATCAGAACTCAAGCTGCTGAAATTCGACACGATCCCCAGCAGATTGGCGGCAAATTTGCCAACCGTCGGCAAGACATGGCCAGGCCGAATCTGTTGAGCACTGACAACACCATTGACTGGCATGGCGGTGGTGCGGACATAAACAGTCATGCCGTTTACCAGAGAAGCGCTTTCCAAGTCGCCAATGAAGAATGCAGCGCCGAAGTTAACAAGCTGCCCGTCGAGACGGAAAGTCTTGGATGAAAAATCAATTTCCTGAATGGCGCCCACAATGATCAAAGGACCGCCTGAATCCACGCGCTCAATGCGACTTGCGCGCCATCGCCCGTCTGCAACAGGCAGGGCATAGACCTGCACATTCGCCCCCCTCGGGATAGTCGACAGTGCGGTAAAGCCGTCATAAACCGTTGCCTCATCTACCGAAATTCTGCTACCCCATAGCCCGAATTCGGCCGCGACGACATCAATCGCTGTCACGGACCCTCGGAATTCGGGGACCGAAAGCACCGTGGTCGCGATGCCTGTGGTTAGGTCTGAATTAATGGTGCCACTTACCATTACCGTCATCCCCAAACGCAACGAATCCGCATCTTCGGTGCTGATCTGAGCAGCGTCAGTGGCAAATCGCACGCCGTTGACAATCACACTGCCGAAGCCATCCACAACACCAACTCCGACTGCAGAAGTGCTAATACCGGTGCCCCCGGAACCTACCCCGCCTCCACTACCAGAACCTCCCATGCCAGCAACGGAGACGCCACCACCGCCACAGGCTGCCAGCACCAGCAACAGCGTTAGCAATACGGATCGAATAAATACATTCATGAGGCTTGTCCTCGATTTCCTGTCATTGAATCAGGGGCATCCGACAGATCAACGCCTTTTTCTGTATGAATCTCTGGGGCATCCGTGGAATGTGATGAACCCCGTTCATCTTCGTAGTACGTGTAGATCCCAACGCGCATGCGCCCTACTCCTTGCCCATCACTCTGCTGAACCGCATCCGTCATCTCCCGTACGAGTCGGTGGTGAACAGCGTCCCAATGCTCGCGAGTGAGCTGATGTATGCGCTCGCAATCGCCAAGTGTCAAACCCGAAGCATAGACCGCTCGCTCGAGCATGCGAGGCTGCTCACCTAGCGTGTTGGAGACTGCTGCCTGCAAATGATCACGCACGTTGTCGCCCAAAAAGGCAAGCATGTCGCGCAGGCTGGCAGTCGGCAAAAAACTGTCCCCCAGCAAGTGAACCTCGCCCTCGGAAAGAGCGACCAGATTGAGCCTCTGCAACTCTTCCAATACGGTGCGATGGTGAACGTTGCCACGGGTGGCAAACCGCGCCAGTAATTCAAAGGAATGACCGTCCCCTGAATCCGCCAAAGGCAACTTGCGCATCGACTCGTCCTCTGCAACAACTTGCATCCAAGCGGTATAAGCCTTCGCCGCAGCTGAGCTTTCCGTTGCAGGCAAGACAGTCCGGGTATCACGCACCCGGGCTGTCACATCCTTGCGATTTAGCCCCGTGGTGGTGGACAACTGACTGAGATTGGGTTTCGCGCCACCCTTTTTGAGCCAGAGATTCCGAGCTTCATCGACAAGCAGGTCGCGCAGCACTTCTTCGAGCTGAGGATGCTTCAGACCCATTGCCAAGGCAAGACGCACCGCCGGCCGCAGGATGCGGGCAAATGCAGCTTGGGTCCAGGTAAGTCGATCTTGCATGAATGGTTGGAGTAACCGGACATTTTCCGCGAGTTTCGCAGCATGTGCCATCCCACCATGCGGTATCTCGCTCAATGGTGTGTCGCCAATCCAACAATCGTAGGAACACAGCCTCCTACCGCATGTCAGCTATTCCCTACCGGTCATCCCAACCAACCTATTGCATTAAGCTGCAACAACTTTTTTACATGTGATAAATTCACACACAAATCAATGCTGCTACTTGGCAAAGGAAAAACGGCATGGAACAAAATAAAGGGTTTACCCTTATAGAACTGATGATCACAGTGGCAGTCATCGGTATCTTGGCGGCCATTGCCTATCCGTCTTATCAGGACCAAGTGCGCAAATCACGCCGGGCCGAGGCGCAATCGGTGCTTATGAACATTGGCACGCGCCAACAACAGATGCTGCTGGACGCACGAAGCTATGCAGCAACGGCTGCTTCGCTCGGCATCACTATCCCCCCCCAAATCACTCCCCACTACACGATCGGCGTGAGCGCACCAGCCAGCACGCCGCCGTCGTTCATCGCAACGGCCACGCCACAAGGTGACCAAACCAAAGACAAGTGCGGCACGTTGGGTGTGAACCACACCGGAACAAAGACCGCAGTGAAAAACGGAAGCGCCCAGACGGGCTGCTGGTAGAGGAATGACCATGAGCACCGCCAGACGCCGCCCTGCCCTCGGTTTTACGCTCATTGAGTTGATGGTGGCGGTTGCCGTATTGGCTGTAATAGTGTCGCTAGCATCCCCCTCGTTTCGCGCCCTCCTGGAAGCACAGCGCATGCGCTCAGCCGCCTTTGACTTGATGGCCGACCTCACGCTGGCACGCAGTGAAGCACTGAAACGCGGGGAAATATCCACACCGGTCACGCTTACCAGAGACGCAAGCAACGCCACAGGCCGGTGGGAGTCGGGTTGGAGCGTTACTGTGGGAGCAGAGGTGCTCAGCAGAAAAAGCGCTGTGGGTTCAGGTGTAGCCATCAGCGGTCCGGCAACCATCACATTCGACCGCAACGGTCGGGCGTCCAACCTCACCAACGTAGCTCGGTTTGCATTCACGAGCAGCAGCGCTGCACATAACCGCTGCATCTCTATCGACCCATCGGGCCGCCCCAAAAGTTCTACCGCTGTGTGTCCAACATGACAAAACAGGTCTGCACTCAAAAGGGCGTCGCCCTGATCGAAGCACTGATCGCTATGTTGATCGTCGCTTTTGGCACGTTGGGCTTCATAGGCTTGCAGGCACGTACCAAGGTGGCCAATCTGGAGGCATATCAACGCTCGCAAGCGCTCATCTTGGTCAATGATATGGCTGAACGCATCAACCTGAATCGTGCGAGCGCGGCATCGTACGTCAGCGACGACATTGGCGCCACGCCCCCAGGCGATTGCACCGACACCTCGCTCACACCAGCACAGAAAGACCTTTGCGATTGGGCCAATGCCATCCTAGGGGCAGGAGAAAAACAAGGCAGCACTATGGTGGGAGCCATGCTGAATGCGCGCGGTTGTATTACCACCCCTTCGGCTAATTTCTACCAAGTATCGATCGCATGGCAAGGCATCCAAGCTACAAGCGCCCCGGTCGATTTGTGTGGAAAAAACGACTTCAGCAGCGAAGACATGCGACGAACCGTTTCGGTAGTGGTGCAAGTTGGTTCGCTGTTGGTAATAACGCCGGCCCCACCTGCTTCGACGCCATGAAAACCCTTCCACACGCAATGCACCAATACAAGGTGCGCCCCCGGCAGAAGGGATTTTCGCTGATCGAACTGATGGTGGGGATGACCGTCGGGCTCATTCTGGTCGCCGGGTTGGCGCTGATGTTTGCCAACTCCAGCCAATCTGGCAACGAACTGGAGAAGAGCATCCGCCAAATTGAGAACGGCCGGTATGCGGTAGAGCTGCTGCATGACGAAATCAGTCTCGCTGGCTACTATGCAGAGATTCCTCTGCATGGCATCACGTACTCCTCCCCAGAGGCTTGCGCAACCAGTGCATTAGGATTTTCATTGACCACTGTGCCAATGCCCATCATGGGCATTTCAGGTTCCGAAGTTAGCGCTACTTGTCTCATCGATCGCCTTGACAACACGCCTGCATTTGTCGTCCACCGTCTGAGCGCCGAAGGTGCACCAGTGAACCCCGCCTCGGCCGCGCTAGGCACGACCTATGTTCAAAGCTCACGCTGCAGCTCAGATGGAGTTCCATTCAAGGCGGCGGCCGCAGGTTCAGCGTCAGCCTTCGACCTCAAGGCCATGGATTGCGCGACCACCAACCCACAAGTACGCCGGTACGTGTCCCGCGTCTATTACCTGGCCAGTTGCAGCGAATGCGGTAGCGTGAGCGATGGCATACCTACGCTGAAGATGGCCGAGCTGCGTGGCACGACCATGGTGGCTGTCCCACTCGTGGAGGGTATTGAAAACATGGTGCTGGAATATGGGTTTGACACGAATGCAGACGGTCAACCCGACGTATTCCAGACGAACCTGAGCACCACAGCAGGGGCGGACAAATGGGACAACGTGGTTGCCGTCCGGCTGCACCTGCTGGCACGCACCGTTGACCGCTCCGCTGATTACAGCGACAGCGACAAAACCTATCAATTGGGTGCAGCGTCTACTGTCTCTGGGGATACCAGCGGATTTAAAAGGCGCGTATACACCAGCACCGTCCGCATCATCAACGAAGCGGGTCGTCGCGAAACTGTCCCCTATACCCCAACATCGCCATGAACGCTCCACTCACTCAGCGCGGCAGCGCCTTGGTGGTCACCTTGATATTTCTGGTGCTGATGAGCCTATTTGCCATCAGCGCCTTTAACAGCACCGGCAGCAACCTTCGCGTGGTGGGCAATACACAGGCACGACAAGAGGCCATGTCGGCCGCAGATTCTGCTTTGGAAGCCGTCATTACAGCAGTCAGTCAGGCGATGGAGAACAAACGCCTGCTTGGCCTTCCACCAGCCTTTGACCCTGTCGCCGTCTCGGCATCCCCCATCGCGGTGGATATCAACGGCGATGGAACATCCGACTACACGGTCAACCTTTCAACGCCGCAATGCTTTCGAGTCTCCGACCACACACCGATGATCGAGATTACCAAAGAGGGCCTACCTCCCAACCACCCCGAAGCATTCTGCCTCGGCGGAGGAGTTTGCCGTGATACCGACTGGAATTTCGCTGCAACGGTCACTGATGCACGAACCAACACCACCGTAACCGCCCATCAAGGTATGACCATCACCCTGCAACTCGCCGAAGCAGCCAACCACTGCACGACCTTGCCACCCTAAGCAACCAAGGAAGGAGAAAACACCATGCTCCGATTTCCCCGACTCCCATCCATCATGGCGTTGGCGATTTGCCTGCTGCCAGCACTGTCGGCCCAGGCCCAATACACCAGTGACATCGACATTTATAGTGGCAATTCGAACACGGACCCCCCAAATGTATTGATCCTCCTGGACAACACGTCCAATTGGAGCACCGCCTTCCCGAATGAAATGGCTGCGCTGAAATCCACGATTGACGGCTTGACAGCCGACAAATTCAACGTCGGTCTGATGTTATTCACCGAAACCGGCGGCACGAACAGCAACGAAGATGGTGGATATGTGCGCGCGGCGATCCGGACGATGGATAGCGAATACAAACGCAAATTCCAGGCCATGCTGGATGGATTCATCGTCAACAGGGACCAGTCGAATGGCGGCAAGGCCGGGAAGACCATGGCCGAGGCCTATTACTACTTCACCGGATCTGCCCCCAACTCCGGCAATAACAAGGTCAAGGCGGACTACACCGGCAATACATCGGGCACACCCTCGTCAACCGCTATTTACAGCAGCCCCGGCAATGCATTGGCCAGCTTTTCTGACACGCGGTATATACCACCGGGCAGCGGCGTATGCGCGCGCAATTACATCATCTACATCAGCAATGGCGCTGCTCAAGACAACGCCAACGACAACACCAATGCATCCAACCGCCTGACGGCCGCCTACGCGGCCGCCAGCATGGCCCGCCCGGCGGACATCACCGGGCTTTCGCCCAATGGCTCACAAGAAAACTTTGCCGATGAGTGGGCCCGGTTCATGCGCAACTCGCCCAGCAATATCACCACCTACACCGTGGATGTCGACAAAGTGACCAACGGACAATCTGGCCCCGGCTGGAGTGCCCTGCTCCGAAGCATGGCGCAGCAAAGCGGTGGCGAGTATTTTTCTGTCAGTTCGAGTGGGACCGAACTGGCCGACAAGCTGTCGTCGATCTTCAATCAAATTCAATCAGTGGACAGCGTCTTTTCTTCCGCGAGTCTCCCTGTCAGTACCAGTGCGCGTGGCAGTTTCGACAACCAGGTGTTCATGGGCATGTTCCGGCCTGACCGGGACTCCCATCCACGCTGGCGCGGTAACCTGAAGCAGTACCAGTTCAAATACGATCCGATTACAGACACCCTTGCCCTGGTCGGTGCCGATGGAGAGGCAGCCATTGGCGACAAAGGGTTCATCTCCACATCAGCAGTCTCGTTCTGGACTTCTACCAGTACCTTCTGGTCCAACCAACAATTGGGTACCCCCCCTTCTTCCTCTGACCGGCCAGATGGAGAAGTGGTGGAGAAAGGTGGTGTCGCGCAGTTGATTCGCACGGCCAATGCAACCACCCAGGCCAATCGCAACCTGTACACCTGTATTAGCTGCGCGCCCAAAACTGAGCTCGCGTCCGCAACAGAGGCCATATTTTCTACCGCGAACAGCGAGATAACGACCATCTCTTCCAACACTACAGAGCGTGATCAAATCATCAACTGGATTCGCGGCACCGACAACGCCAGGGATGAAAACGGCCCCGGTGGAACCACCACGATTCGCCCCAGTGTGCACGGAGACGTTCTTCACTCTCGTCCTGCAGTGGTGAACTATGGCGGAACAACAGGTGTAGTGGTTTTCTATGGCTCCAACGACGGAATGTTGCGCGCCATCAGCGGCAAGCAAAGCGGTACAGGCGCTGGCCAGGAACTCTGGGGTTTTATCCCCGAGGAGCATTTCCCCAAACTCAAGCGGTTGCGCGACAACACGCCAAAAATTCGAATCTCAACGACCAACATGCAGGCGAGTGACTTACCGACGCCGCGAGACTATTTTGTGGATGGCCCCATTGGGCTTTATCAAGAAAAAAATGCCAGTGGTGGCAACACCAAGACTCACCTGTATGTGGCCATGCGCCGTGGCGGCAGGTTTATCTATGCGTTGGATGTGACCGATCCCACTGCTCCCAAATTTCTCTGGAAGAAGTCTTATAAAGACACCAATTTCGAAAAACTGGGACAAACATGGTCAGAACCGGTAGTGGCGAAAATCAAGGGCAATACCAATCCCGTGATCATCATGGGTGCTGGTTATGACGCAGACGCTGAGGATCTTGCAACTGCGGGCACAACGACCATGGGTAACGCAGTGCTGATTCTGGACGCTTTTACCGGCACACACCTTAAAACGCTCAACACCACCCGCAGCGTGGCGGCCGACGTGAATGTTGTGGACTCTGATTCTGACGGATACGTGGATCGCGCTTATGCCGTGGACACTGGGGGCAAGATCTATCGAATTGACCTTGAAACGCCCTCATCATCAGACATATCAGTCTGGAACATTTACACACTGGCGGAATTGAGCGAGACAAGCACCACACGGAAATTTTTCTATCGCCCGGACGTGCTGCGCACCGCAAAATTCACCGCCATCATGGTCGGTTCAGGAGACCGCGAAAAACCTTTGTACACCAGCAGTAACGATGCTTTCTTCACCGTCTTTGACGAAGGAGTACCCAAGGGGACGCCAGCCAAAGCACCGACCACCATTAAAAAGTCAGAGTTGCGCGAGGTGGGCTCAACTGCACAGACCAATCCCAGTCTAGCCAAAGGGTGCTTTATTCCTTTGGCAGCGGGGGAGAAGGTTGTGAATGCATCCACCACCTTCTTGGGAACGACCTATTTTGGGACCAACCAACCTAACAACGGTTCCAACGGCCAAGCATGCACCGCCAACTTGGGCCTAGCCAAAACCTACGCAGCCCCGTTGTTCTGTAGGGCTCCAGAAAGCCAAGACCTGGAAGGCGGCGGCCTGCCCCCCAGCCCGGTGGCCGGATTTGTGACGGTCACTTACACACCGCCCGGATCAGATTCACCCATCACAACGCAAAAACCCTTTGTGATAGGTAAACCGAACCCTAAAAAGTCACCCCTGCAGGCATCCCTCCCCCCCGGCAAGCTGACTATTCCGCAACGGCGCCAATATTGGTATCAACAAAACGCACGCTGAACTGCGTTGACAAAAAAGGCTGACATGATGTCAGCCTTTTTTGTTTGCACTGCAACACCGCTCTGGCCATGAAGAGTGAACAGCGTTTAGAGTCTATGCAATCATCCGGGATTCAACACCTAACCTGTAGGCCGCCTTCTACTGCGGGTGGTGCAATAGATGTAACAACGTGCGCACAACTGGCTGCACACCCTGCTCAGCTTGGCGGAGGCACCATGGCCGCCGCCACCAGCCGCTGCGTGTAGGGGTGTTGCGGCGCATCCAGCACCTGGCTGACGCTGCCGCTCTCCAGCACCTCGCCGTCCTTCATCACCAGCACCTCGTGCGCCATGGCGCGGATCACATCCACATCGTGGGTGATGAGCAGGTAGCTCAGGCCCTTTTCCTTTTGCAGACGCTGCAACAGCGACAGCACCTGCTGCTGGATGGTGACATCAAGCGCGCTGGTGGGCTCGTCGAGCACCAGCACCTGCGGCTGCACGATGAGCGCGCGCGCAATGGCCAGGCGCTGACGCTGGCCACCCGAAAATTCGTGCGGATAGCGCGCCAGCAGGCCGGGGTACTGCGCTTCGGTCAAGCCCACCTCCAAGAGCGCCGCTTCGACACGCGCGCGCCGCTCGGCCACGCCGAGCGCGGCCTCGTGCACCTTGAGGCCCTCGCCCACGATCTCTTCGACCGTGAGGCGCGGCGAGAGCGACGAAAACGGGTCTTGGAACACCACCTGCACGCGCCGGCGCAGCTGCTGGTTGGCGGGCGTGTTGCGGGTGGCGGGCTGCTGCCAGCCCTGTCCCGCCACGGCCAGCGCGCCCCCAAACGGCAGCAGGCCCAAAATGGCCTGCGCCAGTGTGGACTTGCCCGAGCCAGATTCGCCCACCACGCCCAGCGTGCGGCCAGGTAGCAATTGGAGGTTGGCACCCTGCACTGCCACAAATTCGCCTTTTTGGAACCAGCCGCGCACACCGGGCAAGGGCGTGGGGTAGACCACGCGCACGCCCTGGGCCTGCACCACGGGCGCGGTGCCAGCGGGCGGCGCGGCCTCGGCCAAATCGCGCCGGGGCTGGCTGGCAATCAGGCGGCGGGTGTAGTCGTGTTGTGGGGCGCCAAACACATCGGGCACGCGGCCCTGCTCCACCAGCACGCCCTGCTCCATCACGGCCACGCGGTCGGCAAAGCGGCGCACCAGGTTCAGGTCGTGCGTGATGAGCAGCACGGCCATGCCGCTGCTGCGCTGCAAGTCCGCCAGCAGGTCGAGGATTTGGCCACGCAGCGTGACGTCGAGCGCCGTGGTGGGCTCGTCGGCCAGCAGCAGCGCGGGCTCGCTGGCCAGGGCCATGGCGATCATGGCGCGCTGGCGCTGGCCGCCACTGAGCTGGTGCGGAAAGCTGTTGGCACGGCGCTCGGGCTCGGGAATGCCGGTCTTTGCTAGCAATTCGATAGCTGCTTGCGCTGACTGGACGGGCGTTAGAGCCCGTTTTAGCTCCAAAACCTCGGCGATCTGCTGGCCGATGGTCATGAGCGGGTTCAGCGCCGTCATGGGCTCCTGGAACACCATGGCGATCTCGCCACCACGAATTCCGCGCATCTCGCGCTCTGATAAAGAGAGCAGATCACGCCCGCGCAGCATGGCCTGACCGCTGATTTTTGCCTCGCCCGCCAGGCGCAGCAGGCTCAAAGCGGTGATGGTCTTGCCCGAGCCGGATTCGCCCACCAGTGCGAGTTTTTCGCCCTGCGCAATGCTGAAGTTGACGCTGCGCACCACTTCTTTGGCACCAAAGCGCACGATCAGGTCACGCACCTGCAGCAGAGGCATGCTGGCCGCCGAGCCGCCGCCGGGCCGCCCCAAGGCGGCGAGAGCCCCCTTGGGGGGCAGCGAGGACACGCCAGTGCCGAGCGTGGGGGCCGTCATTTGTCTGCCTTTCGGGGGTCGAGCGCATCGCGCAGCGCGTCGCCCATGAAGGTCAGCAGCAGCAGCGTGACCACCAGCACGCCAAAGGTGGACAGCGAGATCCACCAGGCGTCGATGCTGTTCTTGCCCTGCGATAACAGTTCGCCCAGGCTCGGCGTGCCCGGCGGCACGCCCAGGCCCAGGAAGTCGAGCGACGTCAGCGCCAAAATGGCCGCGCTCATGCGGAACGGCAGGAAGGTGACCACTGGCGTCAGGCTGTTGGGCAGGATGTGGCGCCAGATGATCTGCGCATTGCCCACGCCCAGCGCGCGCGCGGCCTTCACGTAGTCGAGCTGGCGGTTGCGCAGGAATTCGGCGCGCACGTAGTCCGAGAGGCCCATCCAGCCGAACAGGCTCAGCAGAATCAGCAGCAGCGAAATGCTGGGCGCGAACACCGCGCTGAAGATGATGAGCAGGTACAGCTCGGGCATGGAGCCCCAGATTTCGATGAAGCGCTGAAAGGCCAGATCCGTCTTGCCGCCAAAAAAACCCTGGATGGCCCCCGTGAGCACGCCCAGCACCACGCCCGTCACCGTGAGCGCCAGCGCGAACAGCACACTCACGCGAAAACCGTAGATGAGCTGCGCCAGCAGGTCGCGTCCCCGGTCGTCAGTGCCCAGCCAGTTGTCCCGCGTGGGCGCCGAAGGGTTGGG
This sequence comes from Acidovorax sp. JHL-3, assembly GCF_000526295.1. NCBI lineage: Bacteria > Pseudomonadati > Pseudomonadota > Betaproteobacteria > Burkholderiales > Comamonadaceae > Acidovorax > Acidovorax sp. JHL-3. Next base: position 2,284,624 of record NZ_JAFU01000001.1, on the reverse strand, counting down.
CGCCTTGGCGAAGTAGTTGAGCGTGTTCGGGCCGTAAGGGTTGAGGGTGTAGAGCGCCCAGTTGGCGCCCCCCGTGATGCGCTCGCGGATAAAGGGGTCGAGGTAGTCGGCGGGTGTCTCGAAGTCGCCGCCGAAGGTCTTCTCGGGGTAGTCCTTGAGCATGGGAAAGTAGGTCTGCCCCTCGTAGCGCACGATGAGCGGTCGGTCGTTGCTGACCAGCTCGGCGCACAGGCTGACAAGCACCAGTGCACAAAAAATCAGCAGGCTCCAGTAGCCCAGGCGGTTGCGCTTGAAACGCAGCCAGGCGCGGCGGGAGGGGGAAAGCGATGCGGGCGCAACGCCCGCAGCAACCGGAGATGTGATGGAGCCCATGGCCTGCTGTCTACCCTGCATCGTGCTGCAATAGGGTCTTGCTGTACTGCAGAAACTCATCAAGGTGCTTTTCGATGATGGCGACGGTGATGGGAAGCTGCAGGCTCTGGTAGTCATGCACCGCGATGTTGCGGAACCCCACCATGCGCTGCAGGCCCTCGGCCAGGGCCGGCTCGATTCGACCGGCCCGTGCCAACAGCGCAAACACATCGCGCGCGCTTTGCGGCACCCCCAGCCGGTCACGTCGGATCAGGTGCTGGCCCATGTCCAGAGTGGCCTCGCAGGCGCGCTGGATGTTCAGGATGGCGGCATCCTGGCGGGTGAAGTTGGTGGCAAAAGTGGCCGGTTCGCTGAAATACTCTTCGCGCGCACGTTGCACGCAGCGCTCGATCCTGGCGGCCTTGTTGATCAGCACGTCATCCACCATAGACGGTTCCTCGCTCTCGGATATCGGCCAGCAAACCGGCGCGCGCCGTGTCCAGCGCGGTCTTTTCGCTCAGAATGGCGCTCTCGAACATCGCGGCCTGCGCATCCTGAGCCCACCACCGGTCGCCCTGGGTGAGGACCTGGTATTGCATCACCGTGGACGCGGCACGCAAGTCCAGCAGATCCACAGCGCAACCCGCGATGTCGGCCAGTTCACCGGCAAGCTGCCACAGCAGCGTGACGTCGGCATAGCCAGCCACCAGCACAGCCATATCCAGGTCGCTGTCCGGCCCTTCCGTGCCTTGCACGCGGCTGCCAAAGCCATACACCGCCAGCAGGCCCGGCAGCCGGGCCTGCAGTGTGCGCACGGTGCGCTCGATCACATCAGGGTTGACAGACATACGTGTCCCTCCAACAAAGGCGGCAGCATTGGCACTCGCGGCTAGGAGCCTGTCGGACTTGGGGCGTCGAAAGCGAAAATTGGCCCCAGCGAGGACAGTTTTTGCCGGATTTGCGGCCCCATAGCGGGGCTATGGGGCAAAAAGACGGTGAAAAATGGACCGCTGGGGCCAATTTGCAGTCGACGATTCCCAAGTCCGACAGGCTCCTAGGGTTTGATATCAACGGGGACTGTGTCATGCCGAAAAAGGATTGAGCACTGCAATGCCACACCCATCAAAGTCGCGCACATTGCGCGTGACCAGCGTGAGAGCGTGGACTTGGGCTGTGGCGGCGATGAACATGTCGGCCTGGCTGCGCACCTGACCGCGAGCTGCCAGCAGGCCGCGCATCTCGCCGGCGCGGCGCGCGACGGCCTCGGTCACATCGAGAACCGTGGTGCGAGCGGCAAGCCGATTGAACAGCGCCAGCGCACGCGGTCGAGGCTTTTGCGTCAAGCCGAACAGGATTTCGTCGACCGAAACGGCCGAAACCGCAAAACCTGCCGTTTGGTCCAGCGCTTCAACCCACCGCACCACGCCCGCGTGCGGCACAGGTCGCATCAGTTCGCTGATGATGTTGGTGTCTGCAAGATACACAGTTCAGCGCTCCGGCACAGAGTGCGCCTCGTCCCAGTAGTGCGGGTCGTCCACCATGGGGTTGTAGCGGTTGGAGCGCGGTGGAATTTCGATGCCGTCCTCTGCCCCCTCGGAGATTAACGTCGCACGGATGTCGGCAAACAATTCCGCCCACGTTGGCTTGGCGCGGCCCTCACGCCACTGCTTGAATTCCTCGAACTCCTCGGCGGAAATCAACACCGCCACGGGTTTGTCACGGTTGTAAATGGCTTGGGGCTCTTCGGCGGTCAGCCGCACCACTTCGGAGAACTGCTGTTTGGCGCTGGCAATGTTCCAGGTCATGATGGACCTCCAATATGGACATGTTGCCCTTTGATTATGTCCATTTTCAGAAATTCCATCAATCAAACTTCACGCGCGGGTCCACCCACACGTAGCACAGGTCGCTGATGAGCTTGGTCACCAGCCCGATCAGCGTGAACAGGTACAACGTGCCCAGCACTACGGGGTAGTCGCGCCGGATCACGCTCTCGTAGCTCAACAGGCCCAGGCCGTCGAGCGAGAACAGCGTCTCGATGAGCAGCGAGCCCGCGAAGAACGCGCCGATGAACGCCGCCGGAAAGCCCGTGATGATGGGAATGAGCGCGTTGCGGAACACATGCTTCCACAGCACCTGGCGCTCAGACAGCCCCTTGGCGCGCGCCGTCAGCACATACTGCTTGCGGATTTCTTCGAGAAAGGCATTCTTGGTCAGCATGGCCGTCACGGCGAAGCTACCCAGCACCATGGCGATGATGGGCAGTGTGATGTGCCACAGGTAGTCCACGATGCGCGCGCCCCAACTCAACTCATCCCAGTTGGACGACGTCAGCCCGCGCAGCGGAAACCACTGCAGCTGCCCGCCAAAGATGACCAGCAGCGCCACACCCAGCACAAAGCCCGGAATGGCATAGCCCACCAGGATGAGCAGCGTGGTCACCAGGTCGAAGCGCGAGCCCGCGCGCACCGCCTTGGCCACGCCCAGCGGCACGGCCACAAGGTAGCTGATGAAAAAGGTCCACAGCCCGAGGCTGATGGACACCGGCAGTTTCTCAACGACAAGCTGCCACACATCCTTGTTTTGAAAAAAGCTCTTGCCCAGGTCGAAGCGCGCGAACTGGCCCAGCATCTGCAAAAAACGCTCGTGCGCGGGCTTGTCGAAGCCGTAGAGCGTCTTGATCTGCTCCAGGCGCTTGGGGTCCACGCCCTGCGCACCCCGGTAGCTCAGCCCCCCGCCCTCGGCGCCACCGCCCGCGCCCGCACCGGCCTTGGCCTCGGCCATGTACTGCTCGACCGGGCCGCCGGGCACGAACTGGATCACCACGAAAGTCAGCAGCAGCACGCCCAGCAGGGTGGGCAGCATGAGCAGGATGCGCTTGAGGATGTAGGCCAGCATCTATCAACCTCTATGTGTAGTCGCAGGGCGGGCGGGCGCCGCGCCGGGCCGCCCCAAGCAAGGCCGGCCCCCTTGATGGGCAGCGACCGGTGCAACGGTGGAGCGTGGGGGCCACTTCACTTAGCCCACCAGGTGTCGATGACCCAGCCTTCACCACTGGAATATGGAGGCACGGTGGCAGGCTTGGCCAGGCGCCAGGCGTTGTAGGCCATGCGGTGGGTGGCAGCCGCCCACTGGGGCACCAGGTAGTGGCTGTGCGCAATCACGCGCTCCAGCGCATGGCAGGCGGGCAGCAGTTGCACCTCGGTCTTGGCCGAGGTCATGGCGGTGATGAGTGCATCGACGGCCGGGTTCTTCACACCGGCAAAATTTCCAGAATCCTCGGTGTCCGCGGCCTTGCTGCCGAACAGGTCGGCGAACTCCTGGCCCGGGTTGTGCGTTCCCTGGAAGGCCATGGAAGTGATATCAAAGTCAAACTTCTGCAGGCGCTGCTGGTACAGCGCGAAGTCCACCGAGCGAAAGCGCAGCGTGATGCCCAGCTTTTCGAGGCTGCGCATCCAGGGCGTGATGGTGCGCACGCCGCCCTCGTTGCTGTCCATGTATTCGAGCACCATGGCCTGGCCCTTCGTGTTGCGCAAGGCACCATCGCGCACTTCCCAGCCTGCTTCTTTCAGCAGTTGCTGCGCGCGGCGCAGGTTGGCGCGCAAGGATGCATCCCCATCGGTGCGCGGCGGCACGGTCATGGGGCCAAAGGCCGCAGCGGGAATGTCTTTGCGAAACGGCTCCATCAGCGCCAGTTCTTCGGGGGATGGCGTGCCGCGTGTCTCGCAGGCCGTGTTGCCAAACAGGCCGTTCACCCGCTGGTAGGCGCCATAAAACAGCTGCCGGTTCATCCACTCGTAGTCGATTGCCAGCCCCAGCGCTTCGCGCACGCGCACATCCTGCAGCAGGGGGCTGCGGGTGTTGAGCACATAGCTTTGAAATCCCGAAGGCAGCTTGTGCGCAAACTCTCCCTTGACCAGTTCGCCGGTGTTGAACTTCTTGCCATTCACCCGCCGCGCCCAGTCGCCCGCGCTGAAAAAACGCATCAGATCGAACTCGCCCGCCTTGAGGGCTTCGAGCCGCGCGGTGGCGTCCTTGTAGATCTTGACGGTGATGCGGTCAAAGTTGGCAGTGCCCTTGCGCACGTTCAGGTCCTTGGCCCAATAGCCCGGGTCGCGCACGTAGGTGATGTCCTTGCCAAAGCGCACCGGGCCGATTTTGTAGGGCCCGCTGCCGATGGGGATGTCCATCACCACCTGGTCGAAGGGCTTGGGCTGACCACCCTCCACACCCCAGTCACGGCTGAACACCGGCAGGCCGCCCACAGTGAGCGGCAGCTCGCGGTTGGGCTTGTGAAAGCGGTAGCGCACGGTGCGCTCGTCCAGCACATCCACACCGGCCACATCGATCAGCGTGGTCTTGTAGGCTGGCGATGTGAAAGGGCCCACCAGCGTGTCATAGCTGTGTTTCACGTCCTGCGCCAGCACCGGTTTGCCATGGTGAAAGCGCGCCTCGGGCCGCAGGCGGAAGGTAGCCGAAAGGCCATCAGGCGCCACCTGCACATCCTCGGCCAACAGGCCGTAGCCGGTGGCGGTTTCGTCCATCGAGCCCACCAGCAGCGAGTCGAACATCAACGCCGACAAATACGCTGGCGCACTGCCCTTGATGGTGAACGGGTTGTATTTGTCAAACGTGGACGTGCGCAGGTTGCTCACCAGCCGCAGCTCGCCACCCTTGGGGGCATCGGGGTTCACGTAGTTGAAATGTGCGAACCCGGCCGGGTAACGCGGCGCGCCCCACAGTGCATAAGCATGCGCGGCCCACGCGGGCAAAGCGCACATCCACAGCGAAAAAATCAGCCAAAACCGCATGCGACAATTCTGCACTACGTCGGCGGGGCCTTTGCGCTCACCGCGGGATATTCCCCGCAGCCGGGCTGCCCGCGCCGTTCCATCCCGCACATCACATTCCACAGGAGAACAACCATGGGTTTTCTGACCGGCAAAAAGCTGCTCATCACGGGCGTGCTGTCCAACCGCTCCATCGCCTACGGCATTGCCAGGGCCTGCCACGCACAGGGCGCCGAGCTGGCCTTCAGCTACGTGGGCGAGCGCTTCAAGGACCGCATCACCGACTTTGCCGCCGAGTTCGACTCCCAACTGATTTTTGATTGCGATGTGGGCAGCGACGAGCAGATCGAGCGCATGTTTGCCGACCTGGCCCAGGTGTGGCCCAAGTTTGACGGTTTTGTGCACAGCATCGGCTTCGCGCCGCGCGAGGCGATTGCCGGCAACTTTCTGGAAGGCCTCTCGCGCGAGGGCTTTCGCATTGCGCACGACATCAGCGCCTACAGCTTCCCGGCCATGGCCAAGGCTGCCCTGCCCTACCTGAACGACAAATCCTCGCTGCTCACCCTGAGCTACCTGGGCGCGCTGCGCTCCATCCCCAACTACAACACCATGGGCCTGGCCAAGGCCAGCCTGGAGGCCAGCGTGCGCTACCTGGCCGAGGCCGTGGGCCGCACCGAAGACGGCCGCAGCATCCGCGCCAACGGCATCAGCGCTGGCCCCATCAAGACGCTGGCGGCCAGCGGCATCAAGGACTTTGGCAAGCTGCTCTCGCGCGTGGCCGACGCCTCGCCCCTGCGCCGCAATGTGACCATTGAAGACGTGGGCAATGTGGCGGCCTTCCTGCTGTCCGACCTGGCCAGCGGCATGACGGCCGAGATCACTTACGTGGACGGCGGCTTCAGCCAGACGGCGGGCCTGTCGGCCGACCAGGTCTGAGCACCGTCGACACCGTTTTATTGGTCCAAATAGCCGCTAGCGCTTACTGATAAAGCGCCAGCAGCTACATATTCAACAGCAAAATGCACCGCAGAAGCTGCCTCGCCCTGTTGGCACTTGCTGCATTTCCAGCACTGCCCGCGCTGGCTGCAGACGCCCCGGCACTTCTGCTGGCGCAGGTGTATCGCCCCGGTCTGCCGCTGCAAGATTACTGGGTGAGCGAAAAATACGACGGCGTGCGTGGCTTCTGGGACGGCCGCACACTGCGCACCCGCGGCGGCGAGACAGTGCAGGCCCCCGCCTGGTTCACCGCTGGCTGGCCCGAGGTACCCATGGACGGAGAGCTGTGGGCCGGGCGCGGGCGCTTCAGCCACGCCCAGTCCACCACGCGCCAACAGCAGCCGGGCGACGTGGCCTGGCGCCAGATGCGCTTCATGGTGTTTGACCTGCCCGGCGACAAAGGCACGTTCGACCAACGCCTGCCCGCCCTGAACGCCCTCGTTGAAAGCCTGGGCCAGCCCTGGGTGCAGGCCGTGCCGCAACGGCGCGTGGCCAACGACGCGGCGCTCCAAGCGCTGCTGCACCGCACGGTGCGCGCCGGTGGCGAAGGGCTGATGCTGCACCGGGGCGCGTCGCTGTACCGCGCAGGCCGCAGCGACGATCTCATCAAGGTCAAGACGCACGAAGACACCGAGGCACGCGTGGTCGCCCACCTTCCCGGCAAAGGCCGCCATGCGGGACGCCTGGGCGCGCTGCTGGTGGAAACGCCCTCGGGCCAACGCTTCCGGCTGGGCGCAGGTTTCAGCGATGCCGACCGTGAACGCCCGCCGCCCGTGGGCAGCTGGGTGACCTACCGCTTTCGCGGCACCCACGACGGTGGTTTGCCGCGCTTTGCCAGCTTTGTTCGCGCAAGGGCAGATATGCCGCCCGATTCGCTATCGATAAAATAGCTGTCAACGCATAGGGTAAAAGCGCTGGCAGCTATTTTGATTTTGGAATCTTGCACTTGCCAAAAAACGCAAGGAGTTCCTATTCCTTATAGTCACCGCCCCGCCAGGGCGGTAAAAACCGCATCCGCCGCAGGCTGTGTGGCGGGTCGCGCCCACAGCAGCAAAGCGGCGCGCTGCAGCGCCTGCCCCCGTGCGCGCATCGCCGCCTCGTCCCACTGCTGCATGTCGCTGCGGTGAAACCAGGTCGTGTTGAGCAGCAAGGCGCTTTGGCCCAAAAGAGAGCGCTTGCCCAGCACCACGCCGCCCTGTCCATCCTCGCCATCGGCAAAAGGGCCATTGCTGACGCTGCTATTGAGCGCCCCAGTCAACAAGGTCAAGTTGCCGAAACCATGCAAGGCGAACTGCCGCGCCTGGCGGGCTGCATCGCTCATATCCGCAACTTGGTAGGCCGGCACCTTGTCCCAGCTTTGCGGCATCACATGCTCAACGGTCAGGTTGGTGGGCACATGCTGGCTGCCCTGCTTGGTGCCACGGGCTGCGTACTCCAGCGCACGCAGCAAGGCGCAAACCTTGCCGGGCTTGAGTTCGGCGTAAACCGGGCGCATCAGCCACTGGTCGCCAAACTGCTGATCGTCGGGCCAACACTCGCTGGTGGCAGTGGCGCCCAGCAACACCCGGCGCAGCGCCTCATGGGGCATTTCTGCCATGCAAACAGCTTGCAGTACGCGCAAGAAGAATCGGTTGTAGCCCTTGGTCGTCAGGCCGCAGACGCTGCGGCGCACCAGGTACGACGCCAGATCACCCACAGCCTGCTTGAGCTCTGCACTGCCGTCGGACAACCGTTCGCGCAGAGCCAGCACCACGGGTGTGACGGTGCCCACATCCAGCGCCTTGAGCAGGCGGGAAAATTCGGCCAGGTAGCCCGTACCCTCTGGCGAAATCAGTTCAGCAAAGTGGCTGCTACTGGTCTGGATGCGCTTGAGCTCATCTTCGAGCACACGCGGCGCCTGCAACCACCAACCCTTGAAAGCCTGAAACACATGGCTGACCAGAGTAGATTCTTGGCTACGCAGCACTGTGAAGTGGTAGAAAAACAGGTCAATGCGCGGGTGCAACAGGCGGCCCTGCTTTTCTTTTTCACGCCAGTAGCGGTTGGCGGTCACGGTGTTTTTCCCTGTGGCGACTTGGTCAAAATCACTCCAGTAGTCGGCATACAGCGCATCCACCGGCTGGCCCTGGCGTGCTGCCTCCAGGAACAGGAAATTGCGCACCAGATCAGAAGCCAGCAATGGCTCACCCCGAGCGTTCAGGGTTTCAAAAATCACCTGCGGATCATCGTCCACATCCAGTGACAGGGTCATGAGCTGCACCTGGTCGGCCAACGCCATGTACAGCGCCTGCGCACGCAAGGCGTCTGCATTGCCGGCCGCCGCGACGGGTGCAACGGTGTTGGTGTTGCGAATGGCTGCCACCAATGCATCGCCATAGCTGCGGTCTGGATCAGCGCCATCGGCTCGCGGCACGGGATCAGACAAATCCAAGCCCTGCAAATAGGCCCGGCAAGCGTGGTACAGGTACAAATAGGTTTGCACCATCAAGGGCCGCTCAATGCGATTGCGGCCATCACGCGCCGGGTAGGCCACGCAGACCTGCGCCGCCGATGCGGCTGCGTTAATTGCCTGCATCTCTTGGCGCCCGGCTTGCGTAGGCCAGACTTTGTGGTGGTCGTTGGCATCCACCAGTTAGGGGCCGGGATTGCGTACCACGGCGGCTGCCATTTGCGCTACGGTCTTCTGATCGCTGTCGTGCGCAGCATGGCGCAGAGCCAGCAGCAACAGGTGCAGCGTGGTGCTGCGCTGCTGGCCGTCAATCACCTCGTACATGGAAACACGCCCGAAAGCGTTGGGTACGGGCGTCATGACAATGGAGCCCAGAAAATGCTTGGGCAGGGGCTTCATGGCCGCTGCGGCGGCCGGGGCCAACTGCTTGCGTTCGAGCAGAGCATCCGCCTGGCTTTGAATATCCAACCACAGGGGCGCCACCTGTTTTTCCAGCGTCCAGACGTAACCGCGCTGGAAGATGGGAATTTGGTACTGGAACGGGGCGGTGAACAGGCCAATGACAGTGGTTTTGCTGGGTTGCATAAAAATTTACTCATACACGATGCCGCGCTTTGCCAGTTTTGTGCGGGTGCGCGAGGACATGCCGGCCAGGTGAAGCCAGCGGGGTGAGCGGGCGGTTCTTCCGCCGTGGCGCAAGGCCACGGGGTGATGGCAACAAGGCGTCTTTTTGCTACAAAATAATGAGCTGCTAGTGCTTATCCAATAAGCGCTAGCAGCCTATTTGACCACTATTGCGGCAACCATCAAGGGCTGCCGGAACCGTCAGACGTTGCGGCCGTAAGGGCCGTCGTCGCCCATCTGCACCATGTTCTCTGCAGTGGCGAGCGGCTTGGGCTGCTTTGCAAACTTGTCGGCCACGCAGTCGGCGTAGTAGCGCACTTGCCCGCTTTCGTCTTCCACCTCCACCAGGCCGTGGATATCGGTTTCAAAACCGGGGCACAGCTTGGCGAACTCGCGTGCGAACTTGAGGTAGTCCACGATCTTCTTGTTGAACACTTCGCCTGGAATCAGCAGCGGAATGCCCGGCGGATACGGCGTGACCAGGCCCACGGTGATGCGGCCTTCAAGGTGGTCGATCTCCACGCGCTCGGTGGTGCGGTGGGCGATGTGGGCAAACGCATCGCTGGGCTTCATGGCGGGCGTCAGATCCGAGAGGTACATCTCGGTCGTCAGGCGCGCGATGTCGTACTTTGCGTACATCTCGTGCACATGCTGGCACAGGTCTTTGAGGCCCATGCGCTCGTAGCGCTTGTGCTGCTGGCAGAACTCGGGAAGGATGCGCCACATGGGCTGGTTCTTCTCGTAGTCGTCCTTGAACTGTTGCAGCGCGGTCAGCAGCGTGTTCCAGCGGCCCTTGGTGATGCCGATGGTGAACATGATGAAGAAGCTGTACAGGCCCGTCTTTTCGACCACCACACCGTGCTCGGCAAGGTATTTGGTGACGATGGACGCCGGGATACCGGTCTTGTCGAACTTGCCGTCCAGGCTCAGACCGGGCGTGACGATGGTGGACTTGATCGGGTCGAGCATGTTGAAGCCGTCAGCCAATTGGCCAAAACCGTGCCACTTGCTGCCGGCCTTCTTGCTCTTGCTGTCGCTACGGATGATCCAGTCTTCTGCGCGGCCAATGCCTTCGTCCACCAGCTTGTCCGGGCCCCAGACCTTGAACCACCAGTCATTCTTGCCAAATTCGTGCTCGACCTGCCGCATGGCGCGGCGGAAGTCCAGCGCTTCCAGAATGCTCTCTTCCACCAGCGCGGTGCCGCCGGGCGGCTCCATCATGGCGGCCGCCACATCGCAGCTGGCGATGATGCTGTACTGAGGGCTGGTGCTGGTGTGCATCAGGTAGGCCTCGTTGAACAGGTGGCGATCGAGCTTGGTGGTCTGCGAGTCTTGCACCAGCACATGGCTGGCCTGGCTGATACCGGCCAGCAGCTTGTGGATGGACTGCGTGGCATAGGTCACCGAATGCTTGGGGCGCACGCGCTTCTTGCCCATGGCGTGGTAGCTGCCATAAAACGGGTGGAAGGCCGCGTGGGGCAACCAGGCTTCGTCAAAGTGCAGGTTGTCCACGTAGCCATCGAGCATGCTCTTGATGGTTTCGGTGTTGTAAAGCACGCCGTCGTAGGTGGACTGCGTGAGCGTGAGCACGCGCGGCTTGACCTTCTTGGCATCCACGCCCTTGAGCAGCGGGTTGGCCTTGATCTTGGCCTGGATGGCCGCAGGCTCGAACTCGCTTTGCGGGATCGGCCCGATGATGCCGAAGTGGTTGCGCGTGGGCTTCATGAACACAGGAATCGCCCCGGTCATGATGATGCTGTGCAGGATGGACTTGTGGCAGTTGCGGTCTACCACCACCACGTCGCCGGGTGCCACGGTGTGGTGCCACACCATCTTGTTCGATGTGGACGTGCCGTTGGTCACAAAGAAGCAGTGGTCGGCATTGAAGATGCGCGCGGCGTTGCGCTCGCTCTCGCCAATGGCGCCGTTGTGGTCGAGCAGCTGGCCCAGCTCTTCCACGGCATTGCACACGTCGGCGCGCAGCATGTTTTCGCCGTAGAACTGGTGGTACATCTGGCCCACCGGGCTTTTGAGGAACGCCACGCCGCCCGAGTGACCAGGGCAGTGCCAGCTGTAGGAGCCGTCTTCGGCGTAGTCGAGCAGCGCCTTGAAGAACGGGGGCTGCACGCTTTCAAGATAGCTCTTGGCCTCGCGGATGATGTGCTTGGCCACAAATTCGGGGGTGTCCTCGAACATGTGGATGAAACCATGCAGCTCCCGCAGAATGTCATTGGGCAGATGGCGGCTGGTCTTGGTTTCGCCGTGCACATAAATCGGCACTTCGGTGTTCTTGCGCCGCACTTCGCCAATGAAGCTGCGCAGGCTCAGCACGATGGGGTCGAGCCCCTCGTTCGCTGTGAACTCTTCATCGTCAATCGACAAAATGAAAGCACTGGCGCGGCTTTGCTGCTGGGCAAACTGCGACAAGTCGCCATAGCTGGTAACCCCGACCACTTCGAAGCCCTCGGCCTCGATGGCCTGTGCCAAAGCGCGAATGCCAAGGCCCGAGGTGTTCTCGGAACGATAGTCCTCATCGATGATGATGATGGGAAAGCGAAACTTCATGTGCAGCCTCCGTGCAACCGTGCCATGCCCGGCCAAATAACGAAACAGGCGCGAAGTGTAAGGAATAACCGTGGCCCGCCTTTGAAGTGCCATTCTTTTGACCCAGAATGTGGTGCACTAAAGACGAACAAAAAAAGGAGTCGGCATGGAGGAATCCACGATCTGGTGGTTGTTGGCAGGTGTGGCCGTAGTCACCGAGTTGCTGACGGGCACGTTCTACCTGCTGATGCTGGCGGTGGGGCTTGCGGCGGCAGCCTTGGCAGCGCATCTGGGACTGCCAATGACGGTGCAGATCGTTACCGCGGCCTTTGTGGGCGGCGGCGCGGTGGTGGCATGGCACCAGTTCAAAAAGAAGCGCCCTGGCGACCCCTCTGCCCGCGCTGATCGCAGCGTGAATCTGGATGTGGGCGAAACCGTCATGATCGACAGCTGGACCACCGACGGCACCGCCATCGTGAAATACCGCGGGGCCCAATGGACCGCCATTCATCGCCCGGGTGTCACGCCATCCACGGGCATGCACCGCGTGGCCGAACTGGTGGGCAGCCGCCTGCTGGTAGACCCGCTCTGAAACCACTTCTCACATCAGTCACCCGGAAAGGTTCTCATGGAAATCGCCATCGTCATCTTTGTCATTGCCGTCATCTTTATCGCGCGCTCCGTCAAGGTCGTGCCGCAACAAAACGCCTGGGTGAAAGAGCGGCTGGGCAAATATGCCGGCACGCTCACGCCGGGCCTGAACTTTCTGGTGCCATTTGTGGACAAGGTGGCTTACAAGCACAGCCTGAAAGAAATCCCGCTCGACGTGCCCAGCCAGGTCTGCATCACCCGCGACAACACCCAGCTGCAAGTGGACGGCATCCTGTACTTTCAGGTGACCGACCCCATGCGCGCCAGCTACGGCTCGTCCAACTACATCATGGCCGTCACCCAGCTGGCGCAGACCTCGCTGCGCAGTGTGATCGGCAAGCTCGAACTCGACAAAACCTTTGAAGAGCGCGACATCATCAACGCCCAAGTGGTCCAGGCCATCGACGAGGCAGCACTCAACTGGGGCGTGAAAGTACTGCGCTACGAAATCAAGGACCTGACGCCGCCAAAGGAAATCCTGCACGCCATGCAGGCCCAGATCACGGCCGAGCGTGAAAAACGTGCCCTGATTGCCGCTTCCGAGGGCCGCCGCCAGGAACAGATCAACATCGCCACCGGCGAACGCGAAGCCTTCATCGCCCGCTCCGAAGGCGAAAAGCAGGCCGTCATCAACAAGGCCGCTGGCGAAGCCGCATCCATCAAGGCCGTCGCCGAAGCCAACGCCGAAGCCATCGAACGCGTGGCAGCCGCCATCCGCCAGCCTGGCGGCGAACAGGCTGTACAGCTCAAGGTGGCCGAAAAAGCCGTGGAGGCCTATGGCAAGGTGGCTCAGGATGCCACCACCACCCTCATCGTGCCCAGCAACATGAGCGAAGTGTCAGCACTGATCGGGTCGGCCATGAAGATGGTGCAAACCCAGAAAACCAGTTGACCCTGGCCTTTTTTGAGCCAAGCGAGCCCACAGCCCCAAACATCCCTTCACCTATGGCTATAATCGAAGGCTTCGGAGAGGTGGATGAGCGGTTTAAGTCGCACGCCTGGAAAGCGTGTGTGGGCTAATCCCCACCGCGGGTTCGAATCCCGCCCTCTCCGCCATTGATACAGTAAAAACGGGCCCTCTGGGCCCGTTTTGCTTTTCGCCGATTCCACAGCGCTGCCTTGAATTTCCTACGGCGGCAGGCTCTTGGGTCAGCCAACCCTCGCTCTACCCACCCAGATTGCAACCGACCGTAACTCCGCTTCTGGATTCGCAGGTTTCGCCGTTGTCTTACAGACGGAACCGACGCGGTTTGTTGAAATCTCACCGACAAGCCATTGAGGCTCGTTGGGGGTTATTGAGGCCTCCTGATCCTTTTCTTTTGTTGAGGATTCGCGCCATGAACCGCTACCACTTTCAACCCGGTACACGCGCCATCGTGGCATTCACTGTCACGGTGGTGCTGGCCGTTGTAGCTGCCGTGCTGGGGTTGCTGCCCGATATTGCTGTGCAATCTGCCGACTCCATGACGCACCTGCCCCATCAGCTGGACCAGTTGTTGCCAACCTCTCTGTTTGAGTAGGCCTGAGCAAGCACCCTATTGTCATTGCCCACTGCCCACTGCGGCGTGCTGGGGATGTCACGGCGGTGCGGAGCGCCGCTGGGAATGCTCCCACCAACGGCACCACACCGATTACTCCTGCTTGCCGCCACGCTCGACAACGGCGATGCGCCGCCGCAGGCTGGCAACGGCCTGGGTATCCCCTGCGGCCCGCGCCCGCTCAACCTGCACCAGCAGCCAAGCCAGCAAGGGTCTGCGCCAGCCCTGTGCCGATGCTGTTGCCACCGCGATCGACAGGGTGGCAGGCGTGGCATGACCGGTTTTGAGCAAGACGCCCGCCGCGACCAGGCGCGAAAGGGGGTCCTCAATGCCGGAAAGCTGGGCCCCTGCATCTGTTTGCGAGGCCTGGGCCGCGTTGCGCTGGGCGGGGGGCAGTAGTTCCATGTCTTGCGACGTGAGCTGCCCGGCCAGATAGTCCGCGTAGGCTTTTTCGGCGGCGGGGGCATCTTGGCGCAGCGCGTCAAACCCGGCACATGGTTCAAACACCAAGCTGGCCACACGCCCGGCGCAGCGCAGCAGTTCCAGCCGGGCCAGCAAATCCAGGCGGCCCGTGCGGGCGAGGGCTTCGCGGGCGCGGTTCCATTCCAGCCGCTCGACCCGGGTGTCACCCGCAAGATAGGCGTCCTGGGCCTTTTGCGATGCCCCATGGGCGTCTATCTGCCATTCGGGGGTCGGTGGGCCGCTGGCACAGGCCGCCAGCGCCAGGCCAAGGCACAGCGCACTCCAACGGTAAACGCGCTTCGGCACTGCGGCGAGGGTGGTCATGGCAGTTGCAGCTCCGTGTTGCGGGCAAAGGGCCATTTGCGGTTGATCTCGTTGACCAGGCTTTCCACTTTGCGCAGGTTGCTTTCCACCTCGGCGCGCAGCGCGCCCAGGTCGGTAGTGGCCTCGCGTGCGTTGGCGCCAACGGCTTGCGCCTCCACCAGCACCGCGTCCACCTTTTTGAGGCTGGTGCGGGTGTCGGCCAGCAGGCCATTGAGTTGCACCACGGTCGCCCGCACCTCGGGCACCAGGGCGTCCTTGCTGCCATCCTGGCCAAAGACCTGGCGGTCGGCGCGCGCCACCATGCCATCGAGGCGGGCGAGCAAGGCATTGGTGCGGTCCAGCGTGGCCACGATCTTTTTTGCATCGGCTTCGCTGCCCATCAGCACACCCAGCGCGCCGCCCGGCCCGTTCAGCCGCGCGGCCAGTTCCTGCACCTGACCCAGGCTGGTGCCCAAGGCGGCGTCCTGGGCGGTGAGGGCATTGAGATTGCCCAGCAGTTCACGCGCTGACGACATGAGCTGGGGGATTTCGGCCGTGGCGTCGCCGCGCAGCACAGGGCGCACAGCGCCATCGGGCAAAAGCGGGTCGCTGAGCATGCCGGTGTAGGCACGGATATTGGTGCCTCCCACGAGGCCACGCACCAGCGTGAACACGCTCGACTGGCGCAGCCAGTGCGCGTCCTTGCGCGGCACGTCCACAAGAATGCGGGCATTGCCGTCGTCCGACAGCTCAATGCGCCGCACGCGGCCGATGGGGAAACCCGAGAACGTCATGTCCATGCCCACCACCACGCCTTCGGAATCGTCGGCCGTGAGCACCAGCGTTTGCGTGGGCTCAAAGGCGCCGCGCGCATACAGCAAATACAGGCCCGAGCCCACGATGAGCGCCAGGGTAAACAACAGCAGCGCCATGGCCTTGAGCTGCAGATGGGCCACCGGGCGCAGTGTTTCGACCACCGGCGTAGGTTGCGGCGAGGTGGAAGGGTTTGGGTCTGTCATGGAGCGCTGCAAGGGTTCGGTAAAGCCATCGGTATCAATAGTAGTTGCCGACGAGCGAGCCCACCTCGATCAGCAGCAGCACGGCGAACATGCGTGCGAGGCCGCCCAGCTCGGAATCGGGTGTGACGCCCTCGCCCGCGTCGTACATGCCGGCCGTGGTGGGAATCAAGGCCACGGCCAGGCTGGAAAACAGCGTCTTGAGGGCAAACACCAGCGTCACCGCGGGCGAGAACACATGGCCGAACATGCGCGTGTAGCTGGGCAGGCCAGCCAGGTTGAAGCCATACACGCTGATGTAAGCCATGATCAGCGCCACCACGCACGACAGCGCTGCCAGCGTGATGCTGGCAAACACACCGGCGACCACACGCGGTAGCAGCTCCATGCGCACGGGGTCACCGCCCTGGGCACGCAGGGCGTCAAAGTGACCCGACTGGCGCAGCAGCGCCAGCTGGGTGCCATGGGGAATGGTGCAACGCATCGCTACAAACAGCGTGGCCGTGAGCGGGATGAGTTCGAGTACCAGCACGCGAATCACCATTTCGAGCGCATAGCGCGACAGCCCATAGCTCAGCGCCGTCACCACCACGATGCGCGTGATGACCAGTGCCAGCAACGCCGCCAGCACCGTGAACCCCATCAGGATGGGCGCCGTGTCGAGGTAAATGTGGCGCGCCAGCGTGCGGCGTGCCGCCCGGGTGTAACTGGAGGGCGACAGCACCAGCACCAGCATCACCGCGCCGAGGTACACAATGCGCCCCCAGGCCAGCGCCCAGCGCCGAGCGGTGCGCCACAGGCGCTCGGGCAAGGAATATCCGGGCAGGTGGGAGAGCATGGGGGGATCATAACGTCCGCACCGCTGTGGAATTTGAACAAAATACCACTCTAGCGCTTTACTGGTAAGCGCCTACAGCTACTATTTTAGTAGCGCCAGAGAGTTTTCTCAGACAACGTCCAGGCAACCCGCCAAAATGAAGATGGTTGGCACATAAAACACACGCAAGCGCTTATCCATAAAGCGTTAGATGCTATTATTTTGATTGCGATATAGCCCCCTCTCCCTCACGGCCCGTGGTTGACACAAAGCAAGCCCGGCCTGCCCCGTGCGTGCTCCAATCCACTCCCGCCACGCCCCACCACCATGACCCGCACGACCACTGCTCCCGCTCCCGCCATGCCACCTCCCGCCGCTACCGCACCGCACACCCTCACCGAAGACGCGGTGGCGGTGTTTACCGGCGTGCTGCTGATCTCGGTGGGCGTGGCTTTTTTCACCAGCGCCGGGCTGCTGACCGGCGGCACGGCCGGGCTGGCTTTTTTGCTGCACTACGCCACGGGCATCGGCTTTGGCAAGATTTTCTTTGTGCTCAACCTGCCTTTTTACTGGCTGGCCCTGCGCAAGCTGGGGCGGGCGTTCACGATCAAGACCTTTGCCGCCGTGCTGCTGCTGTCGGTGCTGACCGAGTTGCAGACGCAGTTCCTGCAGTTCTCGCACCTGCAACCTCTGTATGCCGCCATCGCAGGCGGGTTGATCACGGGCACGGGCTTTCTGGTGCTGTTTCGCCACCGCTGCAGCTTGGGCGGCGTGGGCATTCTGGCGCTGTTTCTGCAAGACCGGTATGGCTGGCGCGCCGGCAAAGTGCAGATGGCGGTGGATTGCTGCATCGTGCTGCTGGCACTGTGGTCGGTAGAGCCCCTGCGCGTGGCCTGGTCGATTGCCGGTGCCGTGGCCCTGAATCTGGTGCTGGCCATGAACCACCGGCCCGGGCGCTACATGGCGGTGTAGTCCCGCCCATACCCATACCCATTCCCATTCACCCGGGTACTTCGCAGGCGTGGTCAAAACCCCCGTGCTTGCCCGCAGCAGTGATGGCGGCCAACCCCACGGCAAGAAGGGGCACCGCGCCACCAAGGAACCTTTTCGTGGCGGCGTCTATCATTTACCTATGCGTCGCATTCTGTCGTTGGCTTTGGTCGTCATGCTGGTCCTGAGGGGCCTCATGGGTACCGCCATGGCCGCCGGAGTGGTGCCACCGCTGCCGATTCAGTTCGTGCAGACCGTTCAAAAAGCAGCCCCAGCAACCCCCACTGCGCATGCCAGCGCCATTGCAGGGCACTCAGGGTACGCACTGCACGCAACCCTGGGCGATGACCACCATGCCACGGGGCCGGTCAACTGCCACGAAACCCCCACCAGCGAATGCGGCCCGCACGAACACAGTCCCAGTTGCGCGGACTGCGATATCTGCCACTCGGCCATGCTGGCGCCGCCCGCGCTGCCAGCGCCGCCCCTGCACCTGCGTGGCGCAGTGCGGTCTGCGGACAGCGTTCCGTTCGCCAGCGTGCAGGCCGCACGCACCATCAAACCACCCATCGCCTGATCTCCGACGCCCGAAGTGCGTCTGCCACGGCCTGAACCCGCTCCCCCGGGGCGCATCAGGCGGCAGCGCAATGTTCTGTTCGTTGTCTGGAGATCGCCATGCGCGCCCCCGATTCACTGTTTTTTTTGCTCCGGCAGACTGCACGCCTTGGGCTGCTGACGCCTTTGATTGCGCTGGCCCAAAGCCCGGCCTTCCTGCAGGATGCGGCCAACCCCGAAGCGCCGGGGGCCCCGCTCGTTCACCCTGGCATGGCGCCCTTGCCGCTGGGGAACAGCACGCCCGCCCCCAACGCCTGGCGTGAGGCCCATCAAGCAGTAGCCGCATTTCCGCGCGGCCACGCCGACATCCTGGCGTGGGAGCAGCAGTCTGCCGCAAGCCCCGCCCTCAGCCCGACGCACACACCGCCAGCGACACCGGGCGGTCAGCCGCATTCAGGCCCCGGCACCCAGCCCATGCGCCACCACATGCCAATGCACGGGGGCAAACCATGAATGCCTTCCATCGCGCGTCCCTGCTGGGCGCTGCGGCCGTGCTGGCGGGCTGCGCCAGCGTCGCACCCGACGGCTTGCGCGGCGACGTGGCCGCGCTCACGGCAGGCCGCACCGGAGGCACGGTAGCCGCCCTGCCCGCCACCGACCCTACCGCCCGCACCCAGGCGCAGCAGTCCATCAACGACTGGCTGGCCCAGCCCATCACGCAGGATGCCGCCGTGCGCATTGCACTGCTCAACAACCCCGGGCTGCACGCCCGGCTGGCCGCGCTGGGCGTAGCCGATGCCGAACGGGTGCAAGCCATCACGCTGCCCAATCCGCACCTGGCTCTGGGGCGCTTTACCAACAGCCATGAGCGCGAGATTGAGCGCACGCTGGCTTTCAGCGTGCTCGACCTCGTCACCCTGCCCTGGCGCACGGCGCGGCAGGCCGAGCGCCTGCAGATCGCCACGCTGCAAACGGCGCAAGACGTGGTCACGCTGGCCTTTGATACCCGCCGCGCCTGGCTGCGCGCCGTGGCCGCCGAGCAGGTGGCTGCAGCACACGAGCGCATGGTCGAAGCCGCCGAGGCCGGGGCCGAGCTGGCCCGCCGCATGGTGCGCGTGGGCAACTGGAGTCGCTTGCAGCAAGCGCGCGAACAGGCCGTGCTGCACGACGCCCGCGCCCAGTTGGCCCGCGCCCGCTTGGCCGCCGCCACCGAACGCGAGCAGCTCAACCGCCGCATGGGCGTGTGGGGGCTGCAAGCGCAATACCGCTTGGCAGCACCACTGCCCCCACTGCCCGCCAACGCCTTGCCTGCAGACGGCATCGAAGCCACCGCGCTGCGCGAGCGCCTTGATGTGCAAGCCGCCCGCCGCCAGCTCGACACCCAGGCCACCCGCCAAGGCTGGAGCCGCGCGGTTGCCGTGTTTGGCGATATCGGCGTGGCCTACAGCCGCAACACCACCACCGAGCGCGATGGCGGCCACCGTGATACCACGCGCGGTTGGGAGCTGGAGTTGCCCCTGCCGTTGTTCGACTGGGGCGGCGCAGCCCGCACCCGTGCGCAGGCCGAGGTAGAGCAAAGCGCCGCCCAGTTGCAAGACACCGCCGTGCGCGCCCGCGGCGAAGTGCGTGCCGCCTGGCTGACCTACCGCACCGCGCTCGACCTGGCGCGCCAGCAGCAGGGCGAGGTGGTGCCGCTGCGCCAGTTCATCAGCGACGAGACCACCTTGCGCTACAACGGCATGCTGGCCAGCGTGTGGGACATGCTGGCCGAAGCGCGCAACAGCACCCAGGCCGTGGCCCACGCCATCGAAGCGCAGCGCGACTTCTGGCTGGCCGAGACCGACCTGCAGCTTGCCCTCACAGGCACCTCACCGGGCGCCTTGCAAGGCTTGGCATCTGGTACCGCAGCCACAGCAACCCCTCAAGGCCACTGACATGAACCGCCGCAATTTCTTCTCCGGCGCGGCCACGGCTGTGGCCGCAGCTTCCGTCAGCCGCGTGGCCATGGCTGCGCTGCCCGAGCCCGCCATGCAGACCAGCGCCGACACCGCAGCGCCACTGCACCCACCCACGGGCCGCCCCTACCACCCCGTGGTCACACTCAACGGCTGGACCGCCCCCTGGCGCATGAACGCGGGCGTGAAAGAGTTCCACCTGGTGGCCGAGCCCGTGGTGCGTGAGGTGGCGCCCGGCTTCATGGTGAACATGTGGGGCTACAACGGCCAAAGCCCAGGGCCCACCATCGAAGTGGTCGAGGGCGACCGCGTGCGCATCTTCGTCACCAACCGCCTGCCCGAGCACACCACCATCCACTGGCACGGCCAGCGCCTGCCCAACGGCATGGACGGGGTGGGCGGGCTCAACCAGCCCGCGATTCCGGCTGGCAAAACCTTTGTCTATGAATTTGTGGCACGCCGCCCCGGCACCTTCATGTACCACCCCCATGCCGATGAGATGGTGCAGATGGCCATGGGCATGATGGGCCTGTGGATCACGCACCCCAAGGCCGCGCACCCGCAGATTGCCAAGGTGCAGCGCGACTACGCGTTTTTGCTCAACGCCTTTGACGTGGAGCCCGGCAGCATGACGCCCAAGGTCAACACCATGCTGGACCACAACATCTGGTGCTGGAACAGCCGCGTCTTCCCCGCCATCAGCCCGCTGGTGGCGCGCCTGGGCGAGCGCGTGCGCATCCGCGTGGGCAACCTCACCATGACCAACCATCCCATTCATATCCACGGGCACGAGTTTGAAGTGACCGGCACCGACGGCGGCCCCGTGCCCAAAAGCGCGCGCTGGCCCGAAGTGACCACCGACGTGGCCGTGGGCCAGATGCGCCAGATTGAGCTGATGGCCGACGAGCCCGGCGACTGGGCCCTGCACTGCCACAAGAGCCACCACACCATGGGCGCCATGGGGCACAGCGTGCCCACCATGATCGGGGTGGACCACCGCGGCCTGGTCGGAAAAATCCAGAAGATCGTGCCCGACTACATGGTGATGGGCGAGCGCGGCATGGCCGACATGGGCGCCATGGAGATGCCGCTGCCCGACAACACCTTCCCCATGATGACCGGCACTGGCCCCTTTGGCCCGCTGGAGATGGGCGGCATGTTCACCACCTTCAAGGTGCGCGCCAACCAGAGCGCGGGCGACTACCGCGACCCGGGCGACTTCCCGCAACCGCCGGGCACACAGGCCCATGAGTGGACGGGCGCCCCCGCCAGCACCCCACGCCCCGCGCGCACCGACACCCCCGGCGCCGCACCAGGCGCTGCCAACGCACGCAAACCCGCAGCCAGCGGCCACCAGCACTGAACAAGGATCTCCATGAACACTATCAAATTCATAGCTGCTTGCGCTTTATACATAAGCGCTGGAGCCTCTTTTGGCCATGAAAACATGCCACACCATGCCTCTGACGCCCCCGTGGCCAAGGAACAAAAAGACTGGGGCATTGCGGGCGATGCCAAGGCGGTGGGCCGCACCATCACCCTGCGCATGAGCGACGACATGCGCTTTACCCCGGCCCACATCGAGCTGCAGGAAGGCGACACCGTGCGCCTGCGCGCTGAGAACAAGGGCAAGGTGCTGCACGAGATCGTGCTGGGCACCAAGGCCGAACTCGACCAGCACGCGCAGATGATGCAGAAGTTTCCAGGCATGGAACACGACGCGCCCTACATGGCCCATGTGCGCGCAGGCCAGCGCGGCGACATCGTCTGGCACTTCAACCGGCCCGGCACCTTTGACTTTGCCTGCCTGATCCCCGGCCACTACGAGGCCGGCATGACAGGAACCATCACGGTGCGGCCGCGCAGCCGCTGACTTGCCCCTCTGTTCATCCCACTATTTACATCGAAGGACTTCACCATGTTCAAAACCGCAACTTTTGCAGCCCCCGCCGCACTCCACCACGGCCTGAGCCGACGCCATCTCCTGCTGACCGCACTGCCCTTGGCAGGCGCAGTGTTGGTTGCACCGCGCCTGGTGCGCGCCGCCACAGGCACCCCGGTGGAGGTATGGAAAGACCCCAACTGCGGCTGCTGCCACGACTGGATAGAGCACATGCAGGCCAACGGCTTCACCTTCACCATCCACGACACCGGCAACAACGCGGTGCGTGCACGCCTGGGTCTGCCGCAAAAACTGGGCTCGTGCCACACCGCGCTGGTGGGCGGCTACCTCATCGAGGGCCATGTGCCCGCCAGCGACGTGCGCGCATTGCTGCAGCAAAAGCCCAAGGCGCTGGGCCTCACGGTGCCTGGCATGCCCGTGGGATCGCCCGGCATGGACGGCGCGGTGTACGGCAACCGCCGCGATCCCTACGATGTACTGCTGGTCGCTCGCAATGGCAGCACCCGCATCTTCAAGAGCTACAACCAGAAGGCCTCGTCGTGAAACCCCTTGCCCACTCCGTTGTCGCGCTGTTGCTGGCCAGCGTGCTGGGCCCTGCTCTGGCCCAAGCCCCTGCCTCGACGAACGACCATGACAGCCACCACCCCGTCACCGCACCGGCGGCACAGGACAATTCAGGCAGGTCGTCGGCAGACCAGGATGATCTGAGCGATGGCGAAATCACCCGCTGGGACCCGCGCACCGGCAAGGTCACCCTGCGCCATGGCGAAATCAAAAACCTGGGCATGCCGCCCATGACCATGGTGTTCCGCGTGACCGACGCCAGCATGCTCGCCCCCTTCAAACCCGGCGATAAGGTGCGGTTCCGGGTGGAACAGCGCACCGGGGCCTACATCGTCACACGCATGGAAGCCGCACGCTGAAGGCACCCGGCGAGGGCGCTCTCTGAGCGTCCACAGCGCAAGCCGCTGCACCCTTGTGCAAACGGCGCGACGGTGTTGGCACAAGACCTGAGGCAGACACCCTCGGACCTGGGCGGGCACCATAATCACCGCCCATGAACGCAAGCCTTCCCCCCAGCGACGCTGGCAGCATCACCCGCGTGGCCGGCATCGAGGTGGGCCACTTCACCGACGCGCGCCGCCCCACCGGTTGCACCGTGGTCATGGCGCGCGAAGGCGCCGTGGGCGGTGTCGATGTGCGCGGCGCAGCACCGGGCACGCGCGAGACCGACCTGCTCGACCCGTGCAATCTGGTTGAAAAGGTGCACGCCATCGTGCTGGCTGGCGGCAGCGCCTGGGGGCTGGAGGCCGCCACCGGCGCCGTGCGCTGGCTGGAGGAACGCGGCGTGGGCTTTGACGTGGCGGTAGGCCGCCTGCCCATCGTGCCCGCCGCCGTGCTGTTTGACCTGCTGGTGGGCGACATGCGCATCCGCCCCGACGCCGCCGCCGGCTATGCCGCCTGTGCCGCCGCATCGCGCAATGATCCTGCCGAGGGCAATGTAGGCGCTGGCACCGGCGCCGTGGTCGGCAAGATTTTTGGCATGCAGCGGGCCATGAAGGGCGGCGTGGGCACCGCGTCCATTACCGTGGGTGGCGTCACCGTGGGCGCATTGATTGCCTGCAATGCCCTGGGTGACGTGCTCGACCCCGACACTGCCCAGGTAATTGCAGGTGCCCGCACCGAAGACGGCCTGCGATTGCTCGACACCCGCCGTGCCCTGCTGCGCGGCGAGCCTCCACAACCCTTGCTGGCCGGCACCAACACCACTATCGGCGTGGTGGCCACCGATGCCGCCATCACCAAGGTGCAGGCCCACCGCCTGGCGGTGGCCGCCCATGACGGGTTGGCGCGCAGCATCAACCCGGTGCACACCATGTCCGATGGCGACACGCTGTTCACCCTGGGCACCGGCGTTTCGGGCAAACACCCCGGCATGCTGGTGCTGACCACCATGGCGGCCGAAGCCACGGCCATTGCCACGGCCCGCGCGGTGCGGGCCGCACAGGCCCTGACCACCGCCGATGGCCTGCAACTGCCTTGCGCGGCCGATCTGGCCTGACCCGCGCCGTCGGCGCCATTCACCATAAGACCCATGCCCCAGGCTTTTCGCAACACCCTGCTCACCCTGCGCGACCTCATCGTTTCTGCCGGCCCGCTGGCCGTCCTGGCCCTGGGGCTGCTGGTGGCCGCCTACTGGTGGCTGAACCCCAATCCGCCCAACCAGGTTACGCTGGCCACCGGCCCCGCGCAAAGCGCCTACGAAGAATTTGGTAAGCGCTACCAGAAAGCCCTGGCTGCCGACGGCATCGAGGTGCTGCTGCTGCCCAGCGAGGGCTCATCGGCCAACCTGCAGTTGTTGCGCGAGGGCAAGGCCGATCTGGCCTTTGTGCAGGGCGGCACCGCAGAGCTGCAGCCGGACGACCCTGATCTCCTGGTATCGCTGGGCAGCCTTTTTGTCGAGCCGGTCTGGCTGTTCTATCGTACGGATGCCGGCCTGAAAGTGACTGACAGCGGACGGCTCGACAGTCTGCGCCAACTGCGGGGCCTGCGCGTGAACGTGGGCTCGGAAGGCAGCGGCGTGCCCACCCTGATAGACCGATTGCTCGATGCGAACCGCGTGGAGAAAGGGCAGGTGAAACTGTCCCGGCTGGAGCAGACACCCGCCACGATGGCCTTTCTGGCGGGCAAGCTGGATGCACTGGTATTTGCATCGGCGCCGGAATCCCTTATGGTGCAGATGCTGCTGCAGACCCCTGGTGTGCGCCTCATGGATTTTGCCCAGCACGAGGCCTATGGCCGCAAATTTCCGTTTCTCACCCCCGTGACCCTGCCCCGTGGCGTGGTGGATCTGGCGGGCAACGTGCCCGCGCACGATGTGCGGCTGGTGGCATCGACCACATCACTGTTGGCCCGGGAGGGCACCCACCCGGCGCTTCTGACGCTCTTTGCCCAGAACGCGCAGGCACTGCACGGCGGCGCGGGCTGGTTCAACCGTGCGCGCGAGTTTCCGAGCACCCGGCACGGTGAGTTGCCCATTGCCAAGGAAGGTGAGCGCGCCATCAACGAACCAGTGCCTCTGCTACAGCGCTATCTGCCCTTCTGGATTGCCAACCTGATCGAGCGCATGTGGCTGGTACTGGGCATCTTGCTGGCGGTGATGCTGCCGCTGTCACGGGTGGTGCCACCGATCTACCAGTTCCGGGTGCGTTCGCGGGTGTTCCGCTGGTATGGACGGCTGCGCGAGATCGAAAACGACTTTGAATCGGGCAAAGCCTCGCCACAAGACCTGCTGGTGGCGCTCGACACGCTGGAGGCCCAGGCCGAAAAAGTGAGCGTGCCGCTGTCGTATGCCGACGAGCTGTATGCCCTGCGCAACCACATTCACCTGGTCCGCAAAAAGCTTATGCGCACCTGAAGGTGCTTGCACCGCAAGGCTGGCGGACATCCCGCCCTGTGTGCTTGTCCGTGCTTGCCTTTGCAGGCGTGGTCAGCGGGCTTTGCCGGGCTTGGCAGGTGGCCAGGGCGCGTTTACCTTCGCCTCGGCGGGGCGGGCAATGGGCGCCGGCGCATCGGCTACCACGCGCAGGGCCCCGTCGGATGCCAGCTTGTTGCGCATGCGCCGCGTCATGGACTGGGTGCTGCCGTCGGCCGCCGTAAACAGAAACAGGGTTCCGTGGGGGCTGGCCCAGGTGAGCTGAGTGCGCACCGCACGGCGGTTGGTGATCAGCTCCACCCACACGCCGACCACAAATTCTGCATAAAGGTTTTCTTCCACGGGTTCGGCAGGCGCGCTGTCTGGTGGCGCGCTTTCCGAAACCTCCGCCGCCGGCACCTCACTCACAGGCACCTCACTCATCGGTTCGACAACGGGTGGTTCGGGCTCGGGCTCGGGAGCGTCTGCGACAGGGGCTGGCTTATCAAAAGCCTCCTGGTGCAGGCCCACCAGCCGCTGCATGAAACTGCTCGTCCGGGTGGGAGGGTATTGGATCGTCTTGAGCCCCGTGCGCACCGTGGTCAGAATGCCAGGGATGGCTTTGGTGAGGCGGTCAGGTTCGGCGCGCGTCAGTGCGGGCTGCGCACTCCACAGCAGCAGGGGCACAAGTGCCAGATACCCCCCGGGGTCGCCCTCCGTACCATTCAGGCCTTCGGGCTGCATCACCTGGGCCAGCGCCACCACATCTGCCCACGGGCCGGTGACGAAGTCCAGAATGTCCTGGGGCACCTGCTCCAGATCCGGCAACTTGCGGATATCGGCCGCAATCTTTTCGGCCAGCATTTCACGCTGTTCGGCCTGCAGCAGAATTTTTTCTTTGGCCTCTTGCTGGGACTTGATCTTTTGCGCCTGGGTGTCCCAGGCCGCATGCAGCGCCTTGAGCACCGTGTCAAAAGGCCCCGCATCCTGAATATCCGTGGCAGCCAGATGCTCGACCGCCTGGTTCAGCAAGCGCATGAACTGGCTGAACCCCTGCGCGCTCTCGGTGCTGAAAGCAAGACTGCGCTGGGTCAACTCATCCAGCAACCGCCGCGCCGGATGCGTCTCGTCGGTGAAGAAGCGCCCGTCATGCTGCACCAGCTGCTTGATCGCCGGTTCGAGGTTTTGCACCGCGCGTTGAACCGGGGCAAGCAGGCGCCCATCCTGCGCAATGTTGTCCATCATGCGGCCCACCACTTCGACGGCAACAGCCGGCGAATAGGCCTGGCCATCCACCGGGGGCGTGTAGGGAACCACATACGCTACCGGGGCAGCGCCCGGTCCGCGCCAGTTTGTGCCAGTTGCCGCAGGACTGCCGGACAGGCGTCCCACCAGGCGTTCGAGCTGGGCCATGTCCTGCATCGCCTCGGCGACGGCACCGGAGGGGAAATACCCACTGGGTTGGCCCGTCAGTCCCGCCTGCGCACTGGCACCACCGCCGCGCGGGTCGGACCATGCGGAGTGCAAGCTGACGGGTTGCGATACCCCTCCAGCATAGGCGCGCGCATCGAAGGCATAGGGGTCACCACCGCCTGCCAGCATCTGGCGCAGGATGCCCACGGTCAACAAGGCCTCCTCGGCTGCCGAGGAAATGGGTGCCTGCTGCGATTCACCTTGCCAGCCGGTCAATCCGCCCATGCCCCGCCCGTACGATCCAGGCATGCCGTACTCACTCACGGGGGCAGCCATGGAATGCCCACCGTAGCCGGTCGAAGAGCCCCCGCCATAGCCGGTGTTCTGGTTGGGAGCACCGTAGCCGCTGCGTCCAGCCCACCCTGAGGGCATGCCCAGCACCGCATATCCCACAGGCTCGACTCCATGCTCCCGCAGGCTGGCGGAGGCGCTCTTGTATTCCGCCACCAGCAACTGGCCCAGCACTTCGCGCATGTGCTGCATCCACAGTTGCCGCACTGGCGGCTCCACCCCGGTTTCGGCCACCACCCTCTGCAATGCGCGAATGTAGTTTTCCGGGCGCAGCGGATTGCGTTCGGGCTGCACACTGCGCAAGCCCTGTGCCGAGCTGACCAGGGTGTTGAGTTCCGTCAGCACAGCGTCGGTGGCATGCGCGGCCAGTTGCTGTGCCCGGGAAAGCTCCACCTGGTCCTGCATCTCGGTTTCGTCCATGAGGGAAAGCTCACCGAAATCCATGCCGGTGTCGTCCACCGTGCGTGCGCCTGCCTTGGAGGGCCCTTCGGCAAAAATTTCGAGCAAGGCCATCGGATAGGCCTTGGCCAGGGCGGCCTCGTGTTGGGTCAGCAACCGCAGCGCATCACCCACCAGAGAACGCCGCTGAATATCGCGGGTAGTCGACTCCTCCCCCGACAAAGCGCCCTTGGTGACTTTGACCAGTTGCACCATGAGTGCTTCGCCCGCGCGCACGGCGTTGACGACGCAGGCACGGAACACCGTTCTCGATCGGGGCGCAGTTGAAGACATGTTGGGAGGAGGAAAGAAAAGCTTCCAGTTGCAATGCTACTTGACTGCAAGCCCTCTTTGCTTACTTCAGTGCCTTGAAGCGCATGCGCTTGGGCTTGGCACCCTCTTCACCCAGGCGTCGCTTCTTGTCGGCTTCGTACTCCTGGTAGTTGCCATCAAAGAAGGTCCACTGGCTATCGCCCTCGGCAGCAAGAATGTGGGTGGCAATGCGGTCGAGGAACCAGCGATCGTGGCTGATGACCAGCACCGTGCCGGCGTACTCCAGCAGAGCGTCTTCCAGGGCGCGCAGGGTTTCCACATCCAGGTCGTTGGAGGGCTCGTCGAGCAGCAGCACATTGCCGCCCGAGATCAACGTCTTGGCAAGGTGCAGGCGACCGCGTTCACCACCCGAAAGCATGCCCACCTTCTTTTGCTGGTCGCCGCCGTTGAAGTTGAACCGACCCGCATAGGCGCGGCTGGCCATCGTGAACTTGCCGATGTTGATCATGTCCAGGCCGCCGGAGATGTCTTCCCAGACCGTTTTGTCATTGGCCAGTGCATCGCGGTGCTGGTCCACAAAGGCCATCTTCACGGTCGAGCCAATGACGACTTCACCGCTATCGGGCTTTTCCTTGCCGGCAATCAGCTTGAACAGCGTGGATTTACCGGCCCCGTTGGGGCCGATGATGCCGACGATAGCGCCGGCAGGAACGTTCATGGTCAGGTTGTCGATCAGCACACGGTCGCCAAACGATTTGGTGACGTTCTTGAACTCGATCACCTGCGTACCCAGACGGTCGGCCACAGGAATGAAGATTTCATTCGTTTCGTTGCGCCGCTGGTATTCGAAGTCGGACAGTTCCTCGAACCGTGCCAGGCGGGCCTTGCTCTTGGCCTGGCGGGCCTTGGGGTTCTGGCGCGACCATTCGAGTTCCTTCTTCAGGGCCTTGGCGCGCGATTCTTCGCCCTTTTGCTCGGATTCCAGGCGCGCCTGCTTCTGGGTGAGCCAGTCGCTGTAGTTGCCCTTGTACGGAATGCCATGGCCCCGGTCGAGTTCGAGAATCCACTCGGCCGCGTTGTCCAGGAAGTAGCGGTCGTGGGTGATGGCGACCACCGTGCCGGGATAGCGCTGCAGGAACTGCTCCAGCCAGTCCACCGATTCTGCGTCCAGGTGGTTGGTAGGCTCGTCGAGCAGCAGCATATCGGGCTTGGACAGCAGCAGGCGGCACAGCGCCACGCGGCGCTTTTCGCCCCCCGACAGCACACCTACCTTGGCGTCCCACGCGGGCAGGCGCAGCGCGTCGGCGGCGATTTCCAGCTGGTGCTCGGAGTCGGTGCCAGCAGTGGCAATGATGGCTTCAAGGCGAGCCTGCTCGGCGGCCAGCGCGTCGAAATCGGCGTCGGCATCGGCGTAGGCTGCATACACATCCTCGAGCTTGGCCTTGGCCGCGAACACCTCTCCCATGGCTTCCTCGATGCTTTCGCGCACCGTGTGGTCCGGGTTGAGCTGTGGCTCCTGGGGCAAATAGCCAATCTTGATGCCTGGCATGGCGATGGCCTCGCCTTCGATCTCCTTGTCCACGCCCGCCATGATCTTGAGCAAAGTGGACTTGCCAGAGCCATTGACCCCCAGCACACCGATCTTGGCGCCCGGGAAGAAGCTCAGGGAAATGT
This sequence comes from Acidovorax sp. JHL-3, assembly GCF_000526295.1. Taxonomy (NCBI): domain Bacteria; kingdom Pseudomonadati; phylum Pseudomonadota; class Betaproteobacteria; order Burkholderiales; family Comamonadaceae; genus Acidovorax; species Acidovorax sp. JHL-3. The sequence continues at coordinate 2,255,116 of NZ_JAFU01000001.1, read as the reverse complement.
CTTTCAAGATCTGCCGTTTGGGCGGCACGGTCTTGCTGACACGGTTCATGGAAAATACGTATTGGGCCATTCGTTCTCTAACCTGCAAAAGTGGGCAGAAATTCTGCGTTCAAACCGCGATTATCGGCCCATGCGACAATACATGCCGTTGTGGGCTCCAGTTGCCCGCCACATCAGCAATCTGCTGGGGACAAAGGAAGAGCATCTTCCGGGCTCCCACTCTTGAACCTCATCTGCCTAAGACTGGCTCGGCAACCCACCGGTTGCCACGACAGGCCGATACCCAGCGCCCCGGACGGGTGCATTCACCGACATGAAATTTGAAGAACTGAATCTGGCTCCTGCCCTTTTGAAGGCTGTGCTCGAACAAGGCTACGAGACCCCCACGCCCATCCAGGCGCAGGCCATTCCTGCCGTGCTGGCGGGCCATGACCTTCTGGCCGGCGCACAGACCGGGACCGGCAAGACCGCCGCGTTTACCTTGCCCATGCTGCATCGCCTGTCGCAAAGCGCTGCGCCCAAGAACAAGTTTGGCGGCAAGGGCATTCGTGCCCTGGTTCTTACACCCACCCGCGAACTCGCGGCCCAGGTGGAAGAGTCGGTGCGCGAATACGGCAAATACCTCGATATCAACTCCACCGTCGTCTTCGGCGGTGTGGGCATGAACCCCCAGATCGACCGCATCAAGCGCGGCGTGGACATCCTAGTGGCCACCCCCGGCCGCCTGCTCGACCTGCAGCAGCAAGGTTTCCTGGACCTGTCGACCGTGCAGGTGCTGGTGCTCGACGAAGCCGACCGCATGCTGGACATGGGCTTCATCCACGACGTGAAGAAGGTGCTGGCCCTGGTACCCAAGGACAAGCAAAGCCTGCTGTTCTCGGCCACCTTCAGTGACGAGATCCGCGAGCTGGCCAACACCCTGCTCAAGAGCCCGCAAAGCATCCAGGTCACGCCCAGCAACACCACGGTTCAGCGCATCACGCAGGTGATCCACCCCGTCGGTCGCGGCAAGAAAAAGCAGGTGCTGCTGCACATCATCCAGCAGCACAACTGGAGCCAGGTGCTGGTGTTCACGCGCACCAAGTTCGGCGCCAACAATGTGGCCGAATTTCTGACCAAGAACGGCGTCAACGCCATGGCCCTGCATGGCAACAAGAGCCAGAGCGCCCGCACGCAGGCTCTGGCCGGCTTCAAGAGCGGTGACATCCGCGCCCTGGTCGCCACCGACATTGCAGCACGCGGCATCGACATCGACGAGTTGCCACACGTCGTCAACTACGAAATCCCCAACGTGTCGGAAGACTACGTGCACCGCATCGGCCGCACCGGCCGCGCGGGCAACAGTGGTGAAGCCGTGAGCCTGGTCTGCATGGACGAGGAAGGTTTCATGATGGACATCGAGCGGTTCACCAAGCAGCAGATTCCCGTGCAGGTGATCGAAGGATTTGGACCCGACGCGGGCGAGAAGGCAGAGCCCATTGCCATGGGCCGCCAGACCATCTGGGGCGGTGCGGGCAAACCGCCAAGCCGCGATGTCATGCAAGCGGCTGCCAAGGCGGCTCGCAGCGAAATGATGGATCGCATCCGCACCAACAAGGCTGGCCAGGGTGGCGGCGGTGGTGAACGCGGCCCGCGCCAGGCTGCTGGCGGCGGTGGCGGCGGCAATGCACCCCGCTCCGGCCGTGGCGGCGGCGGTGGTGGACAGGGCGGCGGCGCGCGTGGGGGTGCCCAGGCACCGGCACGCGGTCGTGCACGCCCACCAGCCGGTGGCGGCGGCTACGAAGGCGGTGGTGGCAACCGCTACGACGACGCACAACCTCCTCGTCCCAATGCCCACCTGGGCACGCATTCGGGCCACAGCAACCCGGGTCAGCGCAACGCAGGCCACGCGGCAGGCGGCCAACCCGACCCCATGCGCACCAGTGTGGACAGCATGGCTGGCAGCGGCCGCCGTGGCGGTGGTGGATATCGTGGCAATTCGGGAGGTGGTGGCTATGGCGGTGGCACGGGTGGCTCTGGTGGCCGGGGCAACGGGTCTCGTGGGCCGGGAGGTAATCGCGGCTCTTTTAGCCGCTGAAAACGCCCCAGGCACAGCCAGCCTTGAGGGCGCACCCATCCACATCCTGCATGCAGCGGGGCGCCGGGCGCCTGCTGCCCTCGCAAGGAATGTGGTGGTGCATGCCGTTGATTTTTCGGCGCTGCCTTCTTTGCCGCCTGTGGACGATGTCTACATCGCGCTGGGCACCACCATGGCAGCGGCGGGCGGCCAGAACGCCTTCCGTGCAATCGACTACAGCGCCGTGCTGGCCACCGCGCAGGTCGCTCGACGGGCGGGCGCCACGCGCTGCGGTGTGGTGAGCGCGATGGGCGCCGACCCGCAGTCGCGCATTTTCTACAGCCGAATCAAAGGTGAAATGGAACGGGACCTGCAGGCCCTGGGTTTCTCCACCCTGGTCATCGCACGACCTTCGGTGCTGGCAGGCAACAGACAACCGCTCCACCAGACCCCGCGCCGGGGCGAGTCCCTTTCGCTGGCGCTCCTGCAGTGGCTGCGCCCGCTCATCCCCGCCAATTACCGTGCCGTGGCTGCGCGCGATGTGGCACATGCACTGGTGCACGCTGTGCGGCATGGCCCCTCGGGTGTGCAGGTGCTGTCAGGTCGTGCGTTGCAATCCGGCTAATAGGGCCTTGGCAGGGACCGCGCGGTGTCCGCCGACACGCCGATGACTGCAGGCGCAGTTAACATCGCGCCAAGCCCGACAGTATCCCAAGCAAAGCACACCATGACCCAGCGCCACACCCTGTCTGTTTCAACCCCCGCTAAGGACGCACAGCCAGCACCACGGATTGCGCACCCTCTGCCGTGGTGCGGTTCGCTGGCCCTGGTGGCCTTGCTGCTGTCCGCATGTGCCAGCACCCCGCTGCCCCCCTGGCCCGGCGCGCCTACTGCGGCACGCTCCACAACAGCCGAGTCCATGCCCCGCGTGCAACGTGGCATCGTGGTGCCGGCGCCTCTGGGGCAGGCGCGCGACAACGTGGTGGTCACGCCACTGCAGGTCGGCGCGCCCACGCCAGCCGCCCCCGAAAGCGCTGCGGCTGCCCCCTATGGCCCGGCCGTGGCCGCTCGGTTTGCCGAACCGTCCACCCAATACAGCACACCTGGGCTCGCCCCCGAACGGCGCGGTTTCACAACCAACTCCGAACTGGGGCAATGGCTGCACAACATCGCTAATGCTGCGCCAAGGGGCCCCACGCAGGCCAGTGTTCTGCAACTGGGTGCCTCGCAGCAAGGCGAACCGATTCTGGGCCTGCTCCTGACGCGCGCCAAAGGCATGGACATGGCCAGCCTGGAGGCCAATGGCCGTTCCACGGTGGTGCTCATCGGCCAGCAGCACGGGGACGAACCCGCGGGCAGCGAAGCGCTGCTGGTGGTTGCCCGAGAACTCGCACAGGGCCTGCTTGAACCCTTGCTCGATCGCATCAACGTGGTGGTGATTCCCCGTGCCAACCCCGATGGCGCCACCAACGGCAATCGCACCACCGCCAATGGCGTGGACATGAACCGCGATCACCTGTTGCTGAACACCCCCGAAGCCCGGGCCTTGGCACGCGTGGTGCGAGATTACCGCCCCATTCTGGTTCTGGATGCGCACGAATTCACGGTGGCAGGGCGCTATCTGCAAAAGTTCAACGCCATTCAGCGCTACGACGCCCTGCTGCAATACACCACCACGGCCAACTACCACGAGTTTCTGACCAAGGCATCGCAGGAGTGGTACCACCAGCCCATGCTCGGCGCACTGCAGTCCCAGGGCATGTCGAGCGAGTGGTACTACACCACCTCGACCCAGCCTGACGACAAGCGCATATCCATGGGCGGCGTGCAACCCGACACCGGCCGCAACGTGAACGGCCTGAAAAACGCCGTCAGCCTGCTGGTCGAAACCCGTGGCGTGGGCCTGGGGCGCCTGCACATCCAGCGCCGGGTTCACACCCAGGTCACGACCATCACCAGCGCCCTGCGCAGCACCGCAGAGCGCGCAGCCGATCTGGAACAAGTGCGCTCTTATGTCGCGCGTGACACAGCCTCCAAGGCATGCAAGGGCCAGGTGGTGATAGAGGCCCAGGCCACACCCATGCAGCGGGAGCTGACCATGCTCGACCCCGACACCGGCGCAGACCGCACCCTGAAAGTGGACTGGAATTCATCGCTCGCCCTGCGGCCCGTCAAATCGCGCCCCCGGCCTTGCGGCTACTGGCTGGCAGCCCATGCCACCGCAGCGGTTGAGCGATTGCAAATGCTGGGCGTGCAGGTGTTGCGTATCGCGGAACCCGGCGCGTTGCTGGCCGACACTTACCATGAAACCGCGCGCGAAACCACCGAACGCACGGATGTGCGCGGCACCATCGCAGGTGGCTCCAGCATCATCCACACCCAGGTGACGCCGGTGCGCAGCGCCATTGATGTGCAAGCCGGCAGTTTCTATGTGCCGCTCAACCAGGGTCTGGCCCATCTGGCCGTTGCGGCCCTGGAGCCTGACACCCAAAGCAGCTATTTCGCCAACCGCCTGATTGACGAGCTGGGCAGCACGGCACGCGTCATGACTGTGCCCTCGCTGGTGTTTGAAGAATCGGACGAATAAGCCGATCATCGCGAACAGGGCATTCGCTGCGCGCTGCACACAAGTGCATCGAACAATCAAAAACAATAGCTTGTAGCGCTTGATACATAAGGGCTACAGGCCAATTTGGCTACAATTCAAGCAGATTCATGCAGCACGCCGGGAGGTGTGGCGTTGCCGCCCCGCGCGGCCGCGCGGCCCAGCACATGGCCCGCCATGGCCTGGGCCAAAGCTTCTTCGCCCATAAAAACCGTGCTGCCACACTCTTTCTCCAGGCGCACCGCCTCCTCTTCGCCGTGGCTGCGCACCACGGTTTCAATGCCGGGATTGAGCAGGCGTGCAGTGGCAATGATCTGCTGCACATTCAGCGTATCGGGCGTGGCAATGACCAGCATGTGGGCACGCGCGATGTGGGCCTGGATCAACACCGCCGGCTCCACCGCGTCGCCAAACACGGCCGCCATGCCCTGAGCCCGCAGCTTTTCGACCAGTTCACGGTTCTGCTCAGCCACCACCAGCGGGATGTTGTGCGCAGCCAGCACACTGGCCACACGCCGCCCCACGCGGCCATAGCCCACCAGCACCACCTGGCGCGCCAGATAACGCTCGTCCGTGCTGGTGGGCAACTCGGCCAGCGGGTCGTCGCGCTGCTCCAGCCGCCGCGCAAGGGCCGAGCGCGCCAGCAGCCACTTTTGCAGCGGCGCTATGGCACGAAAAACCAGCGGATTGAGCGCAATCGAAATCAGCGCTCCAGCCAGCACCAGGCTGGCGCCCTCGGGCGGCAGCAAGCCCAGCGATGCACCCAGCCCCACCAGAATGAACGAAAACTCGCCAATCTGCGCCAGGCTGGCCGACACCGTCAGCGCCGTGTGCAGCGGATACCGAAACGCCAACACCAAAGCGGCCGCCGCCAGCGATTTGCCCACAATGATGATCGCCACCACGGCCAGCACCTGCAATGGCCGCTCCCACATGACAGAGGGGTTGAACAACATCCCCACCGAGACAAAAAACAGCACGGCAAACGCATCGCGCAGCGGCAAAGACTCCTGCGCTGCCCGGTGGCTGAATTCGGATTCGCGCATCACCATGCCGGCAAAAAAGGCACCCAGCGCAAACGACACCCCAAACTGCACAGCCGATCCAAACGCAATGCCCACGGCCGCCGCCACCACGCACAACGTAAACAGCTCGCGCGAACCCGTGCGCGCCACCTGCCACAACACCCAAGGAAACACCCGCCGCCCCACCACCAGCATCAGCGCCACAAACCCGCCCACCTGCAGCAGCGTCCACCCCAACGTTTGCCAGATGCTGACCGACGTGGCTGCGGCAGCATTGCCGCCCAGCACGCCGGACAACGGCGGCAACAACACCAGCACCAGCACCATGGCCAGGTCTTCCACCACCAGCCAGCCCACCGCGATGCGGCCGGTGTAGGTATCGAGAATGCCCAGGGTTTCCAGCGCGCGCAGTAGCACCACCGTGCTGGCCACCGACAGCGCAATTCCGAACACCAAAGCCCCACCCAGACTCCACCCCCACCACGAAGCCACGGCCATGCCCAGGGCGGTAGCCACCATGATCTGCACCACTGCCCCGGGCACCGCAATCTTGCGCACCGCCAACAGATCGCCCAGCGAGAAATGCAGCCCCACCCCGAACATCAGCAGCATCACGCCAATTTCGGCCAGCTGGCTGGCCATGGCGGCATCGGCCACAAAACCGGGGGTATACGGGCCAATCACCACACCCGCCAACAGGTAGCCCACCAGCGCCGGCAGCCGCACACGCGTGGCCAGAAAACCCAACACCAGCGCCAGGCCCAGCGCGGCAGCAATGGTGTTGATGAGGTTCAGGCTGTGCGGCATGGTCCATGCGGCCAGAGTGGCCAAAGGTGGGGGAGAAGAGTTGTTATAACTGTAATCACGACTCAGCGGCAAAATGCCACCCAACCACCAGAACCCAGCCGTGCGGCGGGTATGATTCGCACCCTTGGAGTCAATCTGACTCACTGCACGCCAGGCGCTGCTCCAGGCGCCCGGCAAATCCATCTGCCCGTAGCTCAACTGGATAGAGCAATAGCCTTCTAAGCTATAGGTCGGGGGTTCGAGTCCCTCCGGGCAGGCCAAGCCTGCATTCACTGCGCCTGAACAGTTCGCTGGAAGTCGCCTGCCATTGGCAGGGGGATTTCCTCAGCCGCGCAGACGCCCCCTGAAGATGTCAATCCCGCCAGCGCGCCACTTCCTGGTGAAGGCATTGCGCGTCAAGCGCAGCATATGCACTGGGTTGCAACGTGGTTTTTATTACGAATAATTCGCGTTTGCTTTATCATCAAGATTTCCAACCTCCAAAAGATGCACTCCATGTCGAAGACCGTCAAAGCCCTGCTCACCGCCTGCGCCCTGGCCGCTGCTGCAGGTGCCGCCACCGCCCAGGAACAGGTGGTCAATCTCTACTCGGCTCGTCACTATTCCACCGATGAAGCGCTGTACACCGGCTTCACCAAGGCCACTGGCATCAAGATCAACCGGGTGGATGCGGACGATGCGGGCATTCTGGCGCGGCTGAAAGCGGAAGGAACTGCCTCCCCCGCAGACGTGATCCTGCTGGTCGATGCAGCCCGGCTTTACCGGGGAGAAATGGATGGCCTGTTCCAGCCTATCCGCTCCAAGGTGCTGGAAGACGCCATCCCCGCCAACTTGCGCAGTCTGCCGGTTGCCGACGGTGGCATTTCGTGGTTCGGCCTGTCCACCCGTGCGCGGCTGATCGTGTTCAACAAGGCCAAGGTCCAGAAAAGTGACGTGGACACCTACGAAGAGCTGGCCGATCCCAAGAACAAGGGCAAGCTGTGTATTCGTTCGGGCTCGCACCCCTACAACCTGAGTCTGTTCGGTTCTGTCACCGAGCACCTTGGCGAGCAGAAGGCCGAGGCATGGCTCAAAGGCATGGTGGCCAACCTTGCCCGCGCGCCCAAGGGTGGCGACACCGACCAGATCAAGGCCGTAGCAGCAGGCGAATGCGACATTGCCGTCACCAACAGCTACTACCTGGCACGCATGATGCGCTCCAGCAAGCCTGAAGACGTTGCCGTGGTCAACAAGGTGGGTGTGGTGTTCCCCAACCAGCAGTCCTGGGGCACCCACATGAACATTGCTGGCGGCGCCGTGGCCCGCCATGCGAAGAACCAGGCCAACGCGGTCAAGTTCCTCGAATATCTGGCCGGCGCAGAAGCGCAAAACTACTTTGCCAACGGCAACAATGAATGGCCTGCAGCGAAGGGCCTGAACATCGACAATCCGGCGCTCAAGGCCATGACGCAAGGCCAGCCCTTCAAGAGCGAAACCATTCCAATCAGCGCGGTGGGCGCCAACATCACCAAAGTGCAGCAGATGCTGGACCGGGTGGGTTTTCAGTAATCGCCCTCCTCTGCGCGCCCTGCTGCGCAGGGGTCTTGTAAAAATTCCCAGCTCTGGCTGGGCATTTTTTTGCCCGTTGAAGCCCGAATGCCTGGGTGATAATTGACGTTTACGTCAACGTCATTCACTGGAGACAGAACATGGAAATCAAGGGCAAGGTATTCATCGTGACCGGCGGCGCATCGGGCTTGGGCGAAGGCACCGCGCGCATGTTGGCCGCACAGGGTGGCACGGTAGTCATCGCCGACATGCAGACGGACAAGGGTGAACAAGTGGCCAAGGACATTGGCGGCGCATTCGTCAAATGTGATGTCAGCAACGAAGCCGACGGTCAGGTCGTGGTGGCCAAGGCCGTTTCGTTGGGCAAGCTGATGGGTCTGGTCAACTGCGCAGGCATTGCCCCTGCAGAAAAAACCGTGGGCAAGAACGGCGCCCACGCGTTGGCCGTTTTCAGCAAGACCATCACGGTAAACCTGATTGGCAGCTTCAACATGATCCGTCTGGCCGCAGAGGCCATGTGCAAGAACGACCCCGAGTCCACCGGAGAGCGCGGCGTGATGATCTCCACCGCCAGCGTGGCCGCCTATGACGGCCAGATTGGCCAGGCCGCTTATTCCGCGTCCAAGGGCGGCGTGGTGGGTATGACCTTGCCCATTGCACGCGACCTGGCCCGCAACGGTATCCGCAACATGACCATTGCACCCGGCATCTTTGGCACCCCGATGCTGTTTGGCATGCCCCAGGAAGTGCAGGACGCGCTCGCAGCCGGCGTGCCGTTCCCCAGCCGCCTTGGCACGCCGCAGGACTATGCCAAGCTGGTGCAGCACATCTTTGAAAACGACATGCTCAACGGCGAGGTGATTCGCCTGGACGGTGCCATCCGCCTGGCTCCGCGTTGAACAAGATTTTGCTATTAATTTAATAGCTATTGACGCTTACCCATCAAGCGCCAGAAGCCAATTCAACACAAACCCCGCAAACGGAAATTTGCGGGGTTTTAGTCGCACCAAGACACAAAAAAACCGCTGTAGCCTTGCGACTGCAGCGGTTTCTTATCTGGCGGAGTGGACGGGACTCGAACCCGCGACCCCCGGCGTGACAGGCCGGTATTCTAACCAACTGAACTACCACTCCTGGCAGGCAGCTTTTGCTTGCATTCTTCACGCAAGCCAAGCGCTACAACTTGGCGACCCCACGGGGATTCGAACCCCGGTACTCACCGTGAAAGGGTGATGTCCTAGGCCTCTAGACGATGGGGTCAAAACCTTGGAACTAACCGATAACTACTGACAAACCTTGGTGGAGGTAAACGGGATCGAACCGATGACCTCTTGCATGCCATGCAAGCGCTCTCCCAGCTGAGCTATACCCCCAAACCTCTTTGGCTCTCGCCAAAGAAAAACCCTTGCATATCAAAGACCTGCAAGGGCTTTTGACTGGCGGAGTGGACGGGACTCGAACCCGCGACCCCCGGCGTGACAGGCCGGTATTCTAACCAACTGAACTACCACTCCTGGCAGGCAGCTTTTGCTTGCATTCTTCACGCAAGCCAAGCGCTACAACTTGGCGACCCCACGGGGATTCGAACCCCGGTACTCACCGTGAAAGGGTGATGTCCTAGGCCTCTAGACGATGGGGTCAAAACCTTGGAACTAACCGATAACTACTGACAAACCTTGGTGGAGGTAAACGGGATCGAACCGATGACCTCTTGCATGCCATGCAAGCGCTCTCCCAGCTGAGCTATACCCCCCTTTGGCAACAACGTTCACATTGCAATCGTTGTCATCAGAGCCTTGAATTATAGACAGATTTTTAGCGGTTTCGCAAACGTGCGACAACTTTTTCACGCCCCACCAGTTCGAGCACTGCATCGACCGATGGCGTGTGGGCGGACCCCGCGGTCAGAACCCGCACGGGCATGGCCAGTTGAGGCATCTTGAGCCCATGTGTCGCCAGCACTTGCTTGAACGCCGCGCTGATGGCAGCCTTGTCCCAGTCACATGAAGCCAACGCATCAGCCAACGCATCCAAAGCAGGCGCAATGGCATCGGTCACATGCTGGGCAAGCTCTGCCTGCGCAGGGGAAACGGGTCCATAAAACACGAACGCCCAGTCTGCCAGGGCCACGGTGGTATCGCACCGGTCCTTGAACAAGGCGCAGATGCGGGGCAAACGGCCATCGGCCAAGTCTGAAGCAGCAATGCCGCGCTTCTCCAACTGGGGGGCGACGAGGGCCGCCAGTGCATCATCGGCCATGGCCTTGAGGTGCTGGGCATTCACCCAGCGCAGCTTGGCTTCGTCGAACTGCGCAGCACTGCGCCCCAGGTGGTCGAGGTTGAACCACTGCAGAAACTGCTCGCGGCTGAAGATTTCGTCATCTCCGTGGCTCCAGCCCAGGCGCGCCAGGTAGTTCACCATGGCATCGGGCAGATAGCCTTCATCGCGGTATTGCGTGACGGGTTTTGCGCCATTGCGCTTGCTCATCTTCTCGCCGAGCTCGTTGAGCACGGTGGGCAGGTGGGCATACACCGGCGGTTCCTTGCCCAGGGCGCGGAATATATTGATCTGACGCGGTGTGTTGTTCACATGGTCGTCGCCACGGATCACATGCGTGATGGCCATGTCGATATCGTCCACCACCACACAGAAGTTGTAGGTGGGCGTGCCGTCGGGGCGCGCAATCACCAGGTCGTCGAGTTCGTCGTTGCGGATCTCGATGCGGCCCTTGACCTTGTCGTCCCATGCCACCAAGCCGCCCTGCGGATTGCGAAAACGCAGCACGGGTTGCACACCTTCGGGCACCGCAGGCAACGTCTTGCCGGGCTCTGGGCGCCAGGTACCGTCATAGCGTGGCTTTTCCTTGTCGGCCATCTGCTTTTCGCGCAAGGCATCGAGTTCGGCCACGCTCATGTAGCACGGGTAGACATGTCCGGCCGCCTGCAGTTCAGCCAGCACGGCTTTGTAGCGGTCCATGCGCTGCATCTGGTAGAACGGACCTTCATCGTGATCCAGCCCCAGCCAGGCCATGCCTTCGATGATCACGTCCACTGCCGCCTGGCTGGAGCGCTCCAGATCGGTGTCCTCGATGCGCAGGATGAAATCACCCCCGGTGGCCCGCGCAAACGCCCATGGGTACAGCGCCGAGCGGATGTTGCCAAGGTGAATGAAGCCGGTAGGCGATGGCGCGAAACGGGTGCGCACGTGTACGGGGGATTGGTTTTCAGTCATGGCAGTCAGGCCGGGGCATGGGCCCGGCGTCGTTATTGGGGTCGGCAACAAGAGCGGGCTCCTTGCGAAACCCGGCCCTCGATCATCGCGCGTGGCTCTATTGCGCGTTGGGCAGTGCCAGGCGGGAGGTGTCTTCTTCACCCTCCTCCACGCCCACGCGGCCTTCGTTGAGGCGCGCAATGTCGTCCGCAGTGATGTCTCCGGTGACATACACGCCGTCGAAACACGAGGCATCAAACCCCACGATGGCCGGGTTCAGGGAACCGATGGCCCGCTTCATGCCGTCCACATCCTGGTAGATCAGCGCATCACAGCCAATGGCCTGGCGCACCTCTTCCACCGTGCGGTCGTGGGCCACCAGCTCGCTGCTGGTGGGCATGTCAATGCCGTACACATTGGGGTAGCGCACTGGCGGCGCAGCGCTGGCCAGATACACCTTGCGGGCACCGGCGTCTCGGGCCATCTGCACGATCTCGCGCGAGGTTGTGCCACGCACGATGGAATCATCGACCAGCAGCACATTGCGGCCCTTGAACTCGCTGCCAATCACATTGAGCTTCTGGCGCACGGATTTCTTGCGCACGCCCTGCCCCGGCATGATGAAGGTGCGGCCCACGTAGCGGTTCTTCACGAACCCTTCGCGGTAGGGAATGCCCAGCAGATGCGCCAGCTGGGTTGCGCTGGGACGACTCGACTCGGGGATGGGAATGATCACATCGATCTCGTTCGGCGGCACGGTGGACACCACCCGCTTGGCCAGCGCCTCGCCCAGGTTGAGCCGCGCCTGGTAGACCGAAATTCCGTCGAGCACCGAATCGGGCCGCGCCAGATAGACAAACTCGAAAATGCAGGGGTTCAGCTGCGGGTTCTCTGCACACTGGCGCGCATGCACCTTGCCGTCGAGCGTGATGAAAATGGCCTCGCCCGGGTCGATGTTGCGCTCGAAGACGTGCGACGTGCCCTCCAGCGCCACCGATTCGCTGCCCACCATCACCGTGCCATCCTGGCTGCGCCCCATGGCCAGCGGCCGGATACCGTGGGGGTCGCGGAAAGCCAGCAGACCATGCCCGGCGATCAGTGCGATGACGGCATACGAACCCTTGATGCGCTTATGCACGGCACGCACCGCCGTAAAGACGTCCTCGGGCTGCAGCGGCACGCCCCGGGTCGCGCGCTCGAGCTCATGGGCAAACACGTTGAGCAACACCTCCGAATCGCTGTCGGTGTTGGTGTGCCGGTGGTCAGTTTGAAAGAGCTCGTTGCGCAGGGACAGCGCATTGGTCAGGTTTCCGTTGTGCACCAGCACGATGCCAAACGGTGCATTCACGTAAAACGGCTGCGCCTCTTCTTCGCTGAAGGCGTTGCCGGCCGTTGGATAGCGCACCTGGCCCAACCCCGCATTGCCCGGCAAGGCCCGCATGTTGCGCGTGCGAAACACATCGCGCACCATGCCCTTGGCCTTGTGCATGAAGAATTTGCGGCCCTGCTGGGTCACGATGCCTGCGGCATCCTGGCCCCGGTGCTGCAGCAGCAGCAAGGCGTCATAAATCAGCTGATTGACGGGCGCTGCGCTGACGACGCCGACGATTCCACACATAGTTCGATTCCATCCATTTGCGGGAACAGCCCCGCGGCAATTTTTTGGCAGCGGCTTGTGGCCACCCCCCTGTCACGAAGGCAAATGCCTTCCAAATTCTTCGGGCAATGCAGGCTTGAGGCTCTTGAGCATGCCACCCAGCACCGGTGCACTGTGCGACTCCTGCCACCACGCCGCCTCATGCAAGGGCGTCAAGCCCACCACCACGGCAACCACCAGCAACAACACCACCCCCCGCACCACACCAAACACCGCCCCCAGCGTTCTATCTGCCGGACGCAAACCGATGGCATCCACCAGCTTCTTGGCCAGCCAGGCCAGAAATCCGCAGGCAAACACTGCCCCGACAAAGACCACGATGAAGCCGGCCGCATAGCGCAGTGCGCCATCGGAATCCCCCAGTGGCAACACGGCCGCCATGTCCGGGGCAAACCACTGGGCCACAAAAAATGACGCCACCCAGCCTGCTACTGACAACACCTCGAAGACCAGGCCCCGCCACGCGCCGATCGCCATCGATGCCAGCAGTACCACCGCAAAAATCCAGTCCAGCGATGCCATGGTGAGCAATGGTGAAACCGCCGGCAGTTACAGCGTCAACACCGAGGCCGACAACCCCAGTCCCTTGATGCGGCTGGCGGCCTTGTCTGCTTCGGCGCGGCTGGTCAGGGGCCCCACACGCACACGCACGCGCTTTCCGTCCTTGGTATCCACCACCTGGGTGTAGGTCTTGAGCCCAGCCCGCTCCAGCTTGGTGCGCGCCTCGCGGGCCTTGTCGGCATCGGCAAAGGCGCCTACCTGAACGATGAACCGGCCTTCCTCGGCTTGTGCACCGGCGGCGGGCTGTGCAGAGCGCCCTTCCAGCAAGGCCCGGGCCCGCGCCGACTCATCGACCGCCGCAGGCTTACGCTCGGGGACAGACGGCTTGGGCTCTGGCTTGGGTTTGGGCTCCGGCTTCGGCTCGGGCAACGCTGCGGGCTTTGGCTTGGCATCCGGCTTGGCGGTGGACTTTTCCGCTGCAGGCTCTCCCGCCGCCGGCTTGTCTGCACTGCGGCGGCTGGCCACCAGCTCCTCGCCGTCACCCAGCCCAGCCCCGGCAGCGCTGCGCTCCGGTGCCTGCGATGATGCGGCCGCTGGCGATCTGGACTGCGACACAGCGGACCGCGTTGCAGGTGAATCGTGCGTTGCGGCTGGCACGACCAGCGGCGCTACCTTGTTGCGGTCGGGGATCTCAATGGGAATATCCACCGGGATGGGGCGTGGCTGGGTATCAAACAGCAACGGAAAGCCCACCACGCCGAGCAAAACCAGCACCGCAGCGCCGATCAGACGATGCCGTGCGCGCCGGCGCATGACTTCGATGCTCTCGGCTTGGGCCGAACGGGAGCGCTTGGCCGGCTTGTCGGCCTGTTCACTCTGACCGGGCCACCGAAACTTGAAAAATGCCATGGAGTAGAGACTCGTACGGAGCTTATGCGCCCAGATGTTTGGCGTGCAGGCGGGGGATTCCGTTGATCAGCACACCACCCACCGTGTAAAACGAGCCAAAGACCACAATTCTATCAGCGGGGTCTGCCGCAGCCACCGCTGCCTGAAGGGCCTGCAAGGGGTCGGAGTGGACACTGGTGTTTACCTGCCGCAGGCCGCCCGACACCATCTGCAGCGCATTCCATTTCTGCTGCAGCACGGCGCCCTTTTCGGCGCGTGGCGTGGGCAGATCGGTGAAATACCAGTGGTCTACCAGCGGCCCCACCTTGGCCAGCATTGGGGCCAGATCCTTGTCGGCCATGGCGCCAAACACGGCGTGCGTTGCCGGGAAATAGCCCATGGCATCCAGGTTGGCCGTGAGCGCCGCCACGGAATGCGGGTTGTGCGCCACGTCCAGCACCAGTGTCGGCTGCCCCGGCACGATCTGAAAACGGCCCGGCAATTCAACCAGTGCCAGGCCATTGCGCACGGCCTGCGCCGTCACGGGCAGGCGTGTGCGCAGCGCCTCAAACGCCGCCAGCACCCCGGAGGCATTCACCAGCTGGTTGGCCCCGCGCAGCGCCGGATAGGCCAGCCCGGCATAACGCCGCCCGCGCCCGGCCCAGCTCCATTGCTGCTTGTCGCCCGAAAAATTGAAGTCGTGACCAAAGCGCCAGAGGTCGGCCCCCATTTCGCGCGCATGGTCGATCACGCTTTGCGGCGCCATCGGGTCGCTCACCACCACCGGGCGGCCCGTGCGCATGATGCCGGCCTTTTCACGCCCGATGCTTTCGCGGTCCGGCCCCAGGTATTCGGTGTGGTCGATGTCGATGCTGGTGATGATGGCGCAGTCTGCGTCGATGATGTTGGTGGCGTCCAGCCGGCCGCCCAGCCCCACCTCCAGGATGGCCACATCCAGCAGCGAATGGCTCATCAGGCGCAGGATGGCCAGCGTGGTGAATTCAAAGTACGTCAGCGAAACATCATTGCCATTGAGCGTTCTTGCGCTTTCCACCGCTTCAAAGTGCGCTATCAGATCAGAAGCATTTACAGCTTCGCCATGCACGCGGCAGCGCTCTTCAAAATGCACCAGGTGCGGCGAGGTGTACACCCCGGTGCGAAAACCGGCTTGCTCGGCCACGGCCTCCAGCATGGCGCAGGTAGAGCCCTTGCCATTGGTGCCGGCGACGGTGATCACAGGGCAGTCAAAACGCAGGCCCATGCGGGTGGCCACTTCGCGAACCCGCTCCAGGCCCATGTCGATGTTCTGCGGGTGCAGCAGCTCGCAATGGCGGAGCCAGCCTTCCAGTGTGTGAATTTTGGTTTGCATACGCGGCCAATTGTCGCTTAGCGGATGATGGCGGTCATGAAAACACCCCTCATCACTCTGTACGGAATCCCGAACTGCGACACAGTCAAAAAGGCGCGCGCCTGGCTCACTGGGCAGGGGCTTGACCACACCTTCCACGATTTCAAGAAGCAAGGCGTTCCTGCGGAGCGCCTGCCCGACTGGCTGGCCGCCGTGGGTTGGCAAAAGCTGGTGAACCGGCAGGGAACCACCTGGCGCAAGCTGGACCCCGGCGCCCAGGCGGCCGTGCAAGACGATGCCAGCGCCAGCCAGCTGATGCAGGCGCAGCCCAGCGTCATCAAGCGCCCGGTGGTGGAGTGGCGCCAGGGTGAACGCACTTCCATCACGGTGGGCTTTGATGCAGCGCAGTGGCAAGAACAGCAAGCAGCGCTTCCAGATGAATGAAAAGATGAAGGAATGAAGCGGCGACGGACCGCACCGCTCCAGCGTTCTTTACCCAGCTTTACGGTGCCGTGTCGGCAGATTGGTGCCCCGGGCCTCAACTTTTTTCGGGTCTGGTGCGTTGTGTACCGAACTGTCAGGAGTTCCCTCATGAAAAAAATCGCCCTATGGACTGCCTTGCTCGCCGTGACCACTGTCGTGTCAGCGCAGGAGCAGGGCCGCGTGCTGTCGGCCACACCCGTGGTGCAACAAGTGGGTATTCCGCAGCAGGTATGCGGCAACGAAACCGTTTACAACGGTTCGCACAACTCGGGCGCTGGCGCCTTGCTGGGCGCCATTGCCGGTGGTGCGGCAGGCAATGCCGTGGGCCATGGCAGCGGGCGCGCGGCCGCCACCGCGCTGGGCGTGATCGGTGGCGCCGTGCTGGGCAACCAGATCGAAGGCAACGGCCAGCCCCGTTACCAGAACGTGCAGCGCTGCACCACCGAAACCTATTACGAGGACCGCACCGTGGGCTACGACGTGGTGTATGAATATGCCGGGCGCCAGTACAACACCCGCACCCAGGCCGATCCGGGACCGTGGATTGCGCTCAGCGTTCAGCCCCTGGCGGGCAACAACCAGGGCAGGATCTACTCCACCCAGCCCGACCCCTACCGGCAGCAGGGCGTGTATTCGCAGTCCGGGGTGGTCACGTCCACCTATCGGACGCACCCCACGCAACCCACCTACGCCGTCCAGCCTGCCTATCCGGATCAACCCGTTTACGTGAGCCCGCCTGCGATGGTGATCGAGTACGGCTACGGTCGCCCCTCCTACCCCACCCACCGCAACCCCCACTGGCGCTGAGCAGCCTTCAGCGCATTGCGTCACCAGAGCCCCCTCGTAGGGGCTCTTTTTTTGCCCCGATGCGCCAGCAAACGCCAGCGCAACCGTGCCCCACGGCGCCCAGGCCGTGCCCCCTGCCCTAAAATCACCGGTTTCCTTCTTTCTACCCCGCGCATCCATGACCACCGAAAAAATCGACGGCGTGTCCGTCACGACCAAGGCCAGTGTTTATTTCGACGGCAAATGCGTGAGCCATGGCATCACGTTCCCCGACGGCACGAAAAAATCGGTGGGCGTGATCCTGCCCGCCACGCTGACGTTCAACACCGGCGCGCCCGAGATCATGGAATGCGTGGCTGGTTCGTGCGAGTACAAGCTTGCGGGCAGCGACGCCTGGGTGAAGTCCTCCGCCGGCGAGCAATTCAATGTGCCCGGCAACTCGAAGTTCGACATCCGCGTGACCGAGGCCTACCACTACATCTGCCACTTCGGCTGAAATTTATAGTCTTTTTGGCCTCTAGAGCTTATCCAGCAAGCGCGAGCAGCTATCATTTTTAAGAAATATTCCATGGCAACCATCCTTCAAAACCTCCCCCTCGGCCAGAAGGTCGGCATCGCGTTTTCCGGCGGCCTGGACACCAGCGCGGCCCTGCGCTGGATGAAGAACAAGGGCGCCCTGCCCTACGCCTACACGGCCAACCTGGGCCAGCCCGACGAGCCCGACTACGACGCCATCCCGCGCAAGGCCATGGAATACGGCGCAGAGCTGGCGCGCCTGATCGACTGCCGCACGCAACTGGCCCACGAAGGCATTGCAGCGCTGCAGGCCGGCGCCTTCCACATCAGCACCGCCGGCGTGACCTACTTCAACACCACGCCACTGGGCCGCGCCGTCACCGGCACCATGCTGGTGTCGGCCATGAAGGAGGACGACGTCCACATCTGGGGCGACGGTTCCACCTTCAAGGGCAACGACATCGAGCGCTTCTACCGCTACGGCCTGCTGACCAACCCCTCGCTGCGCATCTACAAGCCCTGGCTGGACCAGCAGTTCATCGATGAACTCGGCGGCCGCGCCGAGATGTCGGCCTTCATGACCCAGCAAGGCTTCGGCTACAAGATGAGCGCCGAGAAGGCCTACAGCACCGACAGCAACATGCTGGGCGCCACGCACGAAGCCAAGGACCTGGAGTTCCTCTCCAGCGGCATCCGCATCGTCAACCCCATCATGGGCGTGGCGTTCTGGAAGGACGACGTGGTCGTGAAGGTCGAGGAAGTGTCGGTCACCTTCAACGAAGGCCAGCCCGTCGCCCTCAACGGCAAGGAATACACCGACCCGGTCGAGCTGATCCTGGAGGCCAACCGCATTGGCGGCCGCCACGGCCTGGGCATGAGCGACCAGATCGAGAACCGCATCATCGAGGCCAAGAGCCGCGGCATCTACGAGGCCCCGGGTCTCGCGCTGCTGCACATCGCCTACGAGCGCCTGGTGACCGGCATCCACAACGAAGACACCATCGAGCAGTACCGCATGAACGGCCTCAAGCTCGGCCGCCTGCTCTACCAGGGCCGCTGGTTCGACCCCCAGGCCATCATGCTGCGCGAGACCGCCCAGCGCTGGGTGGCGCGCGCCATCACCGGCACCGTGACGCTGGAGCTGCGCCGTGGCAACGACTACTCGCTGCTCAACACCGAGTCGCCCAACCTGACCTACGCGCCCGAGCGCCTGTCGATGGAAAAGGTGGAAGACGCGCCCTTCTCGCCGCTCGACCGCATCGGCCAGCTCACCATGCGCAACCTCGATATCGTGGACACGCGCGCCAAGCTGATGACCTACGCCCAGTCCGGCCTGCTGACGCTGGGCCAGGGTTCGCCGCTGCCGCAACTGAGCAACGACGACAAGTAAGCCCGCACCCCGCGCGCAACAAAAAACCGCCTTCGGGCGGTTTTTTTATGGTCTTTTTGGCTTCTAGCGCTTATTCAGAAAGCGCTAACAGCTACTATTTTAATAGCACTAAAACAACCGTTCACTGGTCACCACACCACCGGCTCGGGCTCCAGCCGGATGCCAAAGCGCTCGTACACACTGGTCTGGATGGCCTTGGCAAGGGTCATGACCTCGCCGCCAGTCACGCTATCCTGGCCGTGGCCGCGGTTGACCAGCACCAGCGCCTGTTTCTCGTACACCCCGGCCTTGCCCACGCTCTTGCCTTTCCAGCCGCAGGCATCAATGAGCCAGCCTGCCGCCAGCTTGATGCTGCCATCCGGCATGGGGTAGTGCACGATCTTGGGGTCGCGGGCGATGATGTCGGTGCACTGCTCTGGCGTCACCGTGGGGTTCTTGAAGAAGCTGCCGGCGTTGCCCAACACCGCCGGGTCGGGCAGCTTGGCGCGGCGAATGTCGCACACCCAGTCAAAAATCTGCTGCGCCGTGGGCTGATCGACCCCCGCCTCAATGCGCCGCCGCTCCAGATCGAGATATCCGAGCACCGGTTTCCACGGCTTGGGCAGCCGAAAGCGCACATGGGTGATCACGGCGCGGCCTGCCAGGCCCATGCCACGCGGCATTGAGCTGCCGTCCGTCGATTCGGAAGGTGCGTGCTTGAAAACGGAGTCGCGGTAGCCAAAACCGCATTGCGCGGCATCCAGGCTGAAAGACTGGCCGGTGGCCAGATCGATGGCATCCAGCGACTCAAACCGGTCCTGCAGCTCTACGCCATACGCACCAATGTTCTGCACCGGCGACGCACCCACCGTGCCGGGGATCAGCGCCAGGTTTTCGAGCCCCGGAAATCCCTGCGCCAGTGTCCAGGCCACCGCGTCGTGCCAGACCTCGCCCGCGCCCGCCTCGACGATCCAGGCCCGATCGGTCTCTTGCACCAGGCGCAGGCCTTTGATCTCCATCTTCAGCACCACGGGTTTGACATCGCCCGTCAGGATGATGTTGCTGCCGCCGCCCAGCACCCATTTCGGCGCGGGCGCCAGTTCCGGATCGGCCAGAACGGCGTGCAAATCAGCCACGGAGCGCACGCGCACGAAGGTTTGGGCGCGTGCAACGATGCCAAAGGTGTTCCAGGGCTGCAAAGGGGCGTTTTTCTCGACTACCATTAGCCCGATTGTCGCACCGGGCCCTTTCGGCCTTGTGTGAATTGCTCCCGTTTCCCCTGAGATTGAGAACCGCCATGCCCTCTTTTGACACCATCTGTGAAGCCAACCTCGTTGAAGTGAAGAATGCGGTGGAAAACACCGTCAAGGAAATCACCACCCGCTTTGATTTCAAGGGCACCTCTGCCAGCATTGAAATCAAGGACAAGGAAATCACCATGGTGGGCGACGCCGAGTTCCAGCTCACCCAGATCGAGGACGTGCTGCGCAACAAGCTCACCAAGCGCAATGTGGACGTGCGCTTTCTCGACATGGGCGACGTGCAGAAAATGGGCGGCGACAAGGTCAAGCAGGTCATCAAGGTGCGCAACGGCATCGAGAGCGAGCTGGCCAAGAAACTGCAAAAGCTCATGAAAGAGAGCAAACTCAAGGTGCAAGCCGCCATCCAGGAGGACAAGGTGCGTGTGACGGGCGCCAAGCGCGACGACCTGCAGGCGGCCATGGCGCTGATCCGCAAGGAGATCAACGACGTGCCCCTGTCCTTCGACAATTTTCGCGACTGAACACAGGGCCTGCCCCCGTTTCGCCGCACACCCACTGCACCCTGGGGCTCCGCCATTCACCATGAAAAAGCACCTTTTTCACCCCGCCGCTGCGCTGCTGGCCGCCGCGCTGCTGGCGCCGCTGTTTGCGCGCGCTCAATCGGTGGCCCTGGGCGGCATTCTGGGCACCAAGGCGCTGCTCATCGTCAACAACGGTGCGCCCAAGGGTGTGGGGGCCGGTGAGTCCCATCAGGGAGTGAAGGTGGTCGCCGTTGGCAAGGACGAGGCCATGGTCGAAATCTCGGGTGCCCGGCGCACCCTGCATCTTGGCGAGGCCCCGGTGAGCGTGGGCAACAAGAGCGGCGGCAAGCGTGTGGTGTTGACCGCCGACAGCCGGGGGCATTTCATCAACAGCGGCACCATCAACGGCAGCGTCATGCAATACATGGTGGACACGGGCGCCTCTACCGTGGCCATCGGGCGCCCCGATGCGGAACGCATGGGCCTCAAGTACCTGAGCGGCCAGCCCGTGCGCATGAGCACCGCCAACGGCGTTGCCCAGGGCTGGCGCATGAAACTCGATTCGGTGCGCATCGGTGATGTCGAGGTGTTTGGCGTGGAAGCCATCGTCACGCCCCAGTCCATGCCCTTCGTGCTGCTGGGCAACAGCTTTCTGACCGAGTTCCAGATGACCCGCACCAACGACCAGATGGTGCTGGAAAAGCGCCACTGACCTACTGCCCATGGCTGCCCGACTTCCTCCCGGAAACCAGCGCCACGATGGCGAATATGAAGACCTTCTGAGCCTGTGGTCCGATCTGGAATCGGCGCTGTCCGTCGTGCTCTCGGCGCCGCTGCGGGTGCAGGATTTTCCGGCCAAGGTGCGCCAGATCGACCGCTGGCTGCAAGACCTGGTGGCCCACGACATCGACGCCGCGCTGTACCTGATGTTCCAGCTGGCCTCCACTTCCTCGGTGGGCTACAGCGAATCGCACGCGCTGGTGTGCGGCACCCTGTGCCACATCATGGCGCAAGAGCTACAGCTGCCTCCCCGCGAGCGCGACAGCCTGGTGCGCGCCGCCCTCACCATGAACATAGCCATGACGGCGTTGCAGGACGTGCTGGCCGGCCAGCGGGAAAAACCCACGGCAGCACAGCAGGATGCAATTCGCAATCATCCCCAGGAGAGCCAGGCACTGCTCGAACGCCTGTTCATCACCGACAACCTCTGGCTGGACGTGGTGGGCCAGCACCACGCCAGCATTTCCGACCGTGTGCCGCTAGCCAGCCAGGAGCCGCACGACCGGCTCACCCGCATCCTGGGCACCATCGACCGCTACGCCGCCATGATCAGCCCTCGCAAGTCGCGCGCTGGCCGCAGCGCCACCGATTCGGTGCGCGCCATCGTGGGCCATGAAGTCGACCAGCGCGACGAGGTGAGCTACACGCTGGTGCGCTCGGTGGGGCTGTGCCCGCCAGGCACCTTTGTGCGCCTGGACAATGGCGATACGGCCATCGTGCTGCGCCGGGGTGAAAAGGCCAACCAGCCCCTGGTGGCCAGCCTGCTCGACCGTGCCGGGGCGCACCACGCGCGGCCGGGCATCTACCAGACCGGCATGACGAACAAGCCGCGCATCCAGTCAGCACTGGCCCGCTCCGCCGTGGCGGTGGCACTCAACCACCGCACCATGGTGCGGCTGGGGGTGTATGCAGCGGCCCCGCACAACTCGGGGCTGATGGGCCTAGTGACCGTGCCCGGAGCCCTGTAAGCACCCCACCAGGGGCAGAACCAGTCAGCGCAAACGCGCGCCCGAAAAACCGGGCGCCGTGGTGCGCTAGGGCTTGTGTTGTTTGGGCGCAGGGGCTGCCTTGGACCGGCCCAGGCGGGATTCCTTGCCCTCGATCAGGCGCCCGATGTTCTCCTTGTGGCGCCAGGCCAGCAGCATAGACATCACCCCGATGGCCACGGCAATGCTGGCCTCGGCATACCAGACCACGCCGCTCACCAGCAGGTAATACACCGGCGCAAACACCGCAGCCACCAGTGAGGCCAGTGACGAATACCGGAAGAAAAAGGCCACGATGACCCAGGTGAACGCCGTGGCCAGCCCCAGCCAGCCGCTGATGCCCAGCAGCACCCCTAAAGCAGTGGCCACGCCCTTGCCGCCTTCAAAGCGAAAGAACACGGGCCACAGGTGCCCCAGAAAAGCTGCCAGCCCCACCAGCGCGATGGTGCCGTCTTCCATGCCATAGGGCTTGCCAAACCAGCGCACCAGCACCACGGGCAACCACCCTTTCACCGCGTCCAGCAGCAGGGTGACGATGGCGGCGGCCTTGGACCCTGAGCGCAGCACATTGGTGGCGCCGGGGTTCTTGCTGCCATAGGTGCGCGGGTCGTTGAGCCCCATCAGGCGCGTCACGATGACGGCAAACGACAGCGAGCCCAGCAGGTAGGCAGCCACAGTGGCCAGGACGGGGTAAACGGCGTTCAAATCAGCTCCTTGGGGTAACAACAACGCAGCGCACTGCGCCGGGGCGGCCTATTCTGCCAGCGCGCAGTGCACCGGCGTGGCACCCAGCAACTGAACGCACACCTGCGGGTCGATCTGCACCAGAAAACCGCGCCGCCCGCCATTGATGGCAATGCGCGGCAGCTCCAGCACCGATGCTTCGATGTACACCGGCATGGTCTTGCGCGTGCCAAACGGCGATGTGCCCCCCACCAGATAGCCGCTGTGGCGGTTGGCTACCTCGGGCTTGCACGGCTCGACCGATTTGGCGCCGATCTGCCGCGCCAGGTTCTTGGTGGAAACCTTGCAGTCGCCGTGCATCAGCACGATGAGCGGCTTGGCATCCTGGTCCTGCATCACCAGCGTCTTGACGACTGTGTGCTCAGGAAGCCCCAGGCTGACCGCGCTGTGCGCGGTGCCGCCGTGCTCCACATAGTCATAGGGGTGCTCGGTGAATTCCACCTGGTGGCTCTTGAGCAGTTGCGTGGCGGGGGTCTCGCTTACGTGCACGCCCTTGCCGTCCTTTTTGGCCATAATTGAATCAAAAATAATAGCTGCTTGCGCTTTATCTGTAAGCACTAGAGGCCGATTTCATCTTAAATTGCAGGATCACCCACCTGCCAGCGAATCTGGTCGATGGCCGCCAGCAATTCTGGCGAAAGCGTGGTGCCCCAGGCGCTCAGGTCTTCGTCCAGCTGCGCCAGCGAGGTCACGCCAATGATGGTGCTGGCCACGCGCCAGTTGTTGTAGCAAAAGGCCAGTGCCAGTTGCGTGGGCGTCAGGCCGTGCTCGCGCGCCAGCTGGTTGTAGCGACGCGCGGCGGCCAGCGCCTCAGGGCGGCCCCAGCGTTGTTTGCGTACCGATTCATAGCTGGCAATGCGGGCACCCTGGGGCGTGCCGGGCCCTTCAATACCGCTGGCGTCGTACTTGCCCGTCAACAGGCCAAAGCCCAGCGGCGAATACGCCAGCAGCGACACGTTCAGACGGTGGCAGGTCTCGTCCAGCGCGTTGTCGTAGCTGCGGTTGATCAGGCAATAGGGGTTCTGCACCGTGGCCACGCGCGGCAGGCCATGCTGTTCGGCCAGGCGCACGAACTCGTGCACACCGTAGGGCGTTTCGTTGGACAACCCAATGTGGCGCACCTTGCCCGCCTGGACCAGCCCGGCCAGCGCCTGCAGCTGCTCGTGGATGGGCGTCTGCGTGGTTTCCTTGGCCGGGTCGTAGTATTTGGTGCCAAAGGCCGGCACATGGCGCTCGGGCCAGTGGATCTGGTAGAGGTCGATCACATCGGTCTGCAGGCGGCGAAGGCTGCCCTCGCACGAGGCGACGATGTCTGCGGCCGTCATGCCTTTGCCTTCGCGAATCCACGGCATGCCGCGCGAGGGGCCGGCCACCTTGCTGGCCAGCACCAGCTTCTGGCGCGCCCCAGGGTGCTTGGCAAACCAGTTGCCGATGATGGTTTCGGTGGCGCCAAAGGTGGGCGCCCGGGCCGGCACGGCATACATCTCGGCCGTGTCGATGAAATTGACCCCGCGCTCCAGAGAGCGATCCAGAATGGCATGGGAATCGGCCTCGCCCACCTGCTCGCCAAAAGTCATGGTGCCCAGGCAGATGGGGGTGACATGCAGGCCGGACTGACCGAGCTGGATGGTTTTCATGCAGGCTCCCGTAAATAAGCAAGGGCATGAGTTTACGAGGACCGTGCCCCCCGCGTAGGGTGAGCCCCTGCGCACCGCGCTTGAACTGCACTGCAGTTTTCGTTTGCGCTCAGACCGTGTTTTGCGGGCGCAAAAGACTGGATATCGCAATAGACTGGCCCGCATCGTTCACCAGCCCCCCGGGTTTTCATGCATACATCCACCTCTGCCGGGCCGACCCGGTTCCATGCCTTGCTGGACCCCTGGGCCGCGCGCCAGCCGCACCAGAGTGCGCTGACCGATGCGCACCATGCCTACACCTTCGCCCAATTACAGCAGGCCAGCATGGACGCTGCCACGCAGCTGGGCAACTGGGGCGTGCGCGCTGGCGACCGGGTGCTGATCGTCGGTGAAAACTGCGCTGCGGCGGGCGTGATCGCCTTTGCACTCAGCCGCCTGGACGCCTGGGTGTGCATCGTCAACGGCCGCCTGAGCCCGCGCGAGATCGACGGCATCATCGCGCACGCCATGCCACGGCGCGTCATCTACACCACCCATGTATCGCCCGACGCGCTGCAGCATGCCCAGCGCCACGGCGCACAGGTATGCCAGTGGACTGGCATGGGCCCGCTGCATCTGGGGCCGCTGAACCAGGCCGCCGCCCCGGAGCCCTGCCATGCCGCCGCCGCCGAACAGGTGGCCGCGTTGATCTATACCTCCGGCACCTCGGGCGCCCCCAAGGGGGTCATGCTCACACACGCCAATCTCACCTTCGTGGCAGGCACGAACCTGCGGCGCGTCGGGCCGGGCGATGTGATCTATGGCGTCCTGCCCATGGCGCATGTCGTGGGTCTGTCAACCCAGTTGCTGGGCAGTCTGGCCGCCGGCGCCTCGGTAGTGCTCGAACCCCGTTTCTCGCCGGAACGCCTTGCAGCGGCACTGCGCCAGGGTGTCACGTCATTTACCGGCGTGCCCGCGATGTATGCCCGCCTGCTCGACTGGCTGCGTGACCCTGGGCACCTGCTGCAGGCGCCAACGCTGCGCGTGATCAGCGTTGCCGGATCGCCCCTCACTCCGGCGCTGAAGGCAGGGGTGGAGACGCGGCTTCAATTGCCGCTGCTCAACGGCTACGGCCTGACCGAAACCGGCCCGACCATCGCCCAGGTGCGACCCGAGGCACCACGTACCGACTGCGCGGTAGGTTTGCCGATTCCCGGGATAGAGACACGGATCGTGGATACCCGGGGCGTCGACGTGCCGCCAGGCGATGTCGGCGAACTGTGGGTGCGGGGGCCCAATGTGATGAAAGGCTACTACCGCCAGGACGAACTCACGCGCCAGGTGATCAACCATGAAGGCTGGTTCAATACCGGCGACATGGCACGCCAGGGCGATGACGGTGCACTGCACATCGCCGGACGCACCAAGGAGCTGATCATCCGCTCCGGCTTCAACGTCTATCCGCTGGAGATCGAGCAGGCGATCAACGCGTTTCCGGGCGTGGTTCAGTCTGCCGTCGTCGGGCGTACCGTGGACCACAACGAGGAGGTCATCGCCTACGTCGAGGTGCCAAGCCACCACCCCATCGACGAACAGGCCCTGCGGCACCACCTGCGCGGACAGCTGTCGCCCTACAAGCAGCCCGCAGAGATCCACATCATGGAGCAATTGCCTGCAGCGCCCACCGGCAAGCTGCTCAAGAACGTGCTCAAGCAGATGGCAGAGCAAGGCCGTGCATCGCACGCCTGAAACCGCCCCCCCCCCACTCGAAACCCCAGGAGATCCCATGGAAAGCAAAAAGGCTGTTCTGATCATCGGTGCCGGCGACGCCACCGGCGGTGCCATCGCACGGCGATTTGCACGCGAAGGCTACGTCGCCTGCGTGACGCGCCGCAGCGAAGACAAGCTCGCTCCGCTGCTGGAGCAGATCCGCAGCGAGGGCGGAGAGGCCCATGGCTTCGGCAGCGACGCCCGCAAGGAAGAAGACATGGTGGCGGTGGTGCAGAAAATCGAGGCGGAGATCGCCCCGATCGAAGCCGCCATCTTCAACATCGGCGCCAACGTGCGCTTTGGCATCACCGAGACCACGGCCCGCGTTTACTTCAAGGTCTGGGAGATGGCGTGCTTCGGCGGTTTCCTGATGGGGCGCGAAGCGGCCAAGGTCATGCTGCCACGGGGCCGGGGAACCATCATCTTCACCGGCGCCACGGCAAGCCTGCGCGGCCGCGACGGGTTCGCGGCCTTCGCCGGCGCCAAGCACGCGCTCAGGGCGCTGGCGCAGAGCATGGCGCGCGAGCTGTGGCCCAAGGGCATCCATGTGGCCCATCCGGTCGTGGATGGCGCCATCGACACGGAGTTCATCCGCTCCAATTTCCCTGAGCGCTACGCCACCAGGGACCAGGGGGGCATCATCAACCCGGATCACATCGCGGACCTGTACTGGCAGATCCACATGCAGCCGCGCGACGCCTGGACGCATGAAACCGAAATCCGCCCCTGGATGGAGCCATGGTGACGGACCCGGCAACGATCAACCCCGACAATTTTGATCATTGGAAGGAGACACCATGACCCCCACGACCGTCGAGTTCTTGTTCGACTTCGGCAGCCCCAACGCCTACCTGTGCCACAAGATCATCCCCCAGATGGCAGCAAATACCGGCGCACAGTTCGAGTACGTCCCCATCCTGCTTGGCGGGCTGTTCAAGCTCGCCAACAACCGCTCGCCGGTGGAGGCCTACGCGCACATCCCCCACAAGCTCGCCTACGAGCGCATGGAGATGCAGCGCTTCATACACAAGCACGGACTGACAGCCTTCCAGCGCAACCCCCACTTCCCCGTCAACACGCTGCACATCATGCGCGGTGCCGTGGCCGCGCAGAAGCTCCACTGCTTCGACCGCTATGTGGACACGGTGTACGCCAGCATGTGGGAGCGCGGATGCAACATGGCAGACCTGCAGGTCATCGCGGCCGAACTCGACGCCGCCGGACTGGATTCCCAGGCCATTCTGGCCACCAGCCAGGAGCCCGACGTCAAGGAACGCCTGCTGACGAACACCCAGCAGGCCCATGCGCGTGGCGCCTTTGGCAGCCCCACATTCTTCATCGGCCAGGAGATGTACTTTGGCAAAGACCGGCTGCGCGACATGGAAGAAGCCATCGTGCAGGCCACAGGCCGCTGAGCACCACCCGATTCCCCCTACAACCACAACCTATCAGGAGACAAGTCCCATGCGTTCCCGCCCCCCATTCCTCGCCGCGCTGCTGCTGTCCGCCGTGGCCGTGCTGCCCGCCGCCCATGCGCAGGACCAGTCCACCGCCTGGCCGGTACGCCCCATCAAGATCGTGATCGGTTTTGCGCCGGGCGGCTCCACCGACACGCCCATGCGCGTGCTGGCGGAATCGGCCTCCAAGCTGCTCAAGCAGCCCGTCATCATCGAAAACAAGCCCGGTGCGGGTGGCACGCTCCCGGCGGTGGCCATGCAGTCGGCACCGAACGACGGCTACACGCTCGGCATCGCCTCATTGGGCGTGTACCGCCTGCCGTACACAACCGACCTCAAATGGGACCCGGCCAAGGACCTCACCTATGTCATCGGCCTGACCGGGTATGCATTCGGCGTGGTCGTTCCATCGTCCTCGCCCATCAAGACCTGGGCCGACTACCTGGCAGCAGCCAAGGCCAAACCCGGTCAGCTGACCTATGGAACACCTGGCGTTGCGACCACCAACCACCTGACGATGGAACAGATCTCCAGAATGGCGGGCATCCAGCTGAACCACATCCCCTACAAGGGAACGGGTGAGACCATGCAGGCGCTGCTGGGTCAGCAAATCGATTCTGCAGGCGAAACCTCTGCCTGGGCGCCGCATGTCAAGGACGGGAAAATGCGTCTGCTGGTGACCTGGGGAGCCAAGCGCATGGCCAGCTTTCCGGACGTGCCCACGCTCAGGGAAGTCGGCATTCCGCTGAGCCAGACCTCGCACTGGGGCTTGATTGCGCCCAAGGGC
This sequence comes from Acidovorax sp. JHL-3, assembly GCF_000526295.1. Taxonomy (NCBI): domain Bacteria; kingdom Pseudomonadati; phylum Pseudomonadota; class Betaproteobacteria; order Burkholderiales; family Comamonadaceae; genus Acidovorax; species Acidovorax sp. JHL-3. Next base: position 2,226,394 of record NZ_JAFU01000001.1, on the reverse strand, counting down.
ACCGACCCGGCCGTCGTGACCCGGCTGCACAACGTGTTCAAGCAGGCCATGGAGCAGCCGGAATTCAAAAAGGCGCTCGCCCGGTACGACATGGAACCCGAATACCGCAGCTCCAAGGACTTCCACCAGTTCGCGGTGGACACCATGAAGCAGGAAAAGGAAATCCTCGACGCCCTCGGCCTGAGCCGCAAGTAAGACCTCAAACTCCATTCACCGCGCTGGCGTGGCGCGGTGACCGGTGTCACTATTTGGCGTGGTACTGGGCCTCGATGCCGCGCACCGTGGCAATCAGTCTCGGCCGGACTTCGTCCATGAACGTTTCGGCCGAAATCGACGAGGCCGCGGCGGCGGCATTCACCACCATCAGGGGCAGGCCCGAACCCAGGCGCACGGGCACCGCAATGCCATTGATTTCGCGCCGCCAATCGCCAAACGAACGCACGCAGCCGAACTCGGCGAGGTCGGCCATCGCCTGGCGAATGCCCTGTTCGACCATCGGCCAGCCCACCGGGTCGATGGTCTGGAGCCGCGCCTCCAGCGTCTGGCGCGCCCCCGCCGGCGCACCGGCCAGATAGCCACGACCGGCGGCCGTGGTGCCCAGCGGAATGTGCGAGCCGATGCCCAGCATCAGCGTGAGAATGGCCGTCTCGCTGCGGCAGTTCTCGATGTAGAACATGGACAGGTCGTCGCGGATCGCCAGCGCCACCATGGTGTCGGTCGCATTGGCGAGCTGCTGCAAAAAGGGATTGCTCACCTCCTTGACGTCCAGACGCGACAGGGTCGTGCCCCCCAGCGTCAGCGCCATCAGGCCCAGCCGGTACCGCCCCGACTCGGCGATGTGGTGCAGATAACCCAGCTTGGTCAGCGTGTAGGTCAGCCGCGTGATAGTGGATTTGGGCAAGCTGCACCGCTCCGCAAGCTCATGGTTTCCAAGCCTCTCCTCGCCCGACTTGAACGCGTGCAAGACCTCCAGGCCCCGCGCCAGCGCCGTTACGAAGTGACGGTCGTCCTTGATCGGGCCCGATCGACGGGGCGACTCCCCTGCTGGCTTGTCCACCAATGTCACGATATGCCTCCTTGGTGGCACCGATCATGCCACTGCGCAGAACAGGTGTCCGGCTTTGAGGATGCTTTTACCGTTAGATGTTCTGCATTGCAGTTTTTGAATCCCCGCCAAGGCATGCCTTCAGCATCATTCAGCACCACAATCGGTGCTTTTTGGCTCGGCCACGCCACCCGGCCTTTCCCCACCACATTCCTCTAGGAGAACCGCATGCGCACCCGTATCACCGAACTTTTGGGTATTGAACGCCCCATCATCCAGGGGGGCATGCATTACGTCGGCCTCGCCGAATTGACGTCTGCGGTGTCCAATGCCGGCGGACTGGGCATCATCACGGCGCTGACCCAGCCCACCCCCGCCGCGCTCGCAGCCGAGATCGCGCGGTGCAGGTCGATGACGGACAAGCCGTTCGGCGTCAACCTGACCTTCCTGCCCGTGCGCACACCGCCCGACTATGCCGGCTACATCCGCGCCATCATCGAAGGCGGGGTGAAAATCGTAGAAACGGCCGGGAACAATCCGCAGCAGTGGATGCCCCTGCTGAAGGAAGCGGGGATCAAGGTCATCCACAAGTGCACCGCCGTGCGGCACGCATTGAAGGCGCAGGACATTGGCTGCGATGCCGTCAGTGTGGACGGCTTCGAGTGCGGCGGCCATCCGGGCGAGGACGATGTGCCCAATTTCATTTTGCTGCCCCGCGCGGCCGAAGAGCTGAAAATTCCCTTCATCGCCTCGGGAGGCATGGCAGATGCACGCTCTCTGGTGGCCGCGCTGGCCCTGGGCGCAGATGGCATCAACATGGGCACCCGCTTCATCGCCACCCGGGAAGCCCCGGTGCACGAAAACGTCAAGCAGGCCATTCTGGCCGCGACGGAGCTGGACACCCGCCTGGTGATGCGGCCGCTGCGCAACACGGAGCGGGTCCTGGTCAACAAAGGGGTCGAGCGGCTGCTGGAAAAGGAGCGCGAGCTGGGCGCCGCCATCACATTTGCCGACATCGTGTCCGAGGTGGGCGGCGTCTATCCCAAGGTGATGCAGAACGGCGAACTGGACGCTGGCGCATGGTCCTGTGGCATGGTGGCGGGCCTGATTCACGACATCCCCACGGTACGGGAGCTGATGGACCGGATCATGAGCGAGGCGGAACACATCGTCAGCCAGCGCCTGGCCGACATATTCGCATCAGCCCCCGCGCGTTGATGGCTTCATCGCCCGGCATGGCCCGCTGTCCCGCGATTGACATGGCCTGCGCGGCGGCTGGGTAACATCGTTGCCATGTATGTCACCCGCCAGACCTCGCGCAGAGAATTCGTTGCCATCCGCCAGCTGAGCTACCACGTGCGCCTGTGGGGGCCCGAGACCTCGACCCTGCCACCCTTGGTGCTGGTGCACGGCTGGATGGACGTGGCCGCGTCCTACCAGTTCGTCGTGGAGGCCTTCGGCGAGGACTTCCTGCGCGGCCGCCGCATCATCGCGCCCGACTGGCGGGGCTTTGGCCTGACAGCCCCGCCCGTGCCCACCGATCACTACTTCTTCCCCGAATACCTGGCCGACCTCGATCAGCTACTCGACCACTACGCGCCAGGCACGCCGGTGGACTTGGTGGGTCACAGCATGGGCGGCAACGTGGTCATGTTCTATGCCGGAGCCCGGCCCGAGCGCATCCGCCGCCTTGTCAACCTCGAAGGCTTTGGCATGCCAGCCACCCAGCCCAGCCAGGCACCCGCCCGTTATGCGCAGTGGATGGACGAGATGAAGCAGCTGCAGCAGGGCGCCATGGCGCTCAAGTCGTACGACAGCGCGGCTGGCGTGGCCCAGCGCCTCATGAAGACCAACCCGCGCCTTTCGCAGGACAAGGCCGACTGGCTGGCACAGCACTGGGCCGCGCCCAATGCCAGCGGGCAGTGGAACATTCTGGGCGACCCGGCGCACAAGATCACCAGCGCGCAACTGTTTCGCCTGGACGAAGTGTTGGCGCTATACGAAGCCATCAGCGCGCCCACGCTGGCCGTGGAGGCTGGCGACGACAGCCTGGGACAGTGGTGGAAAGGCAAATACAACCTGGACGAATACCACCAGCGCCTGACCCATGTGCGCAACTGCCGCATTGCCGTGGTGCCGGACGCAGGCCACATGCTGCACCACGACCAGCCCGAGGCGGTGGCGGCACTGATCGAGCAGTTTGTGGGCGACTTTTAATCAAAATGACTGCTAGCCCTTATGCAGCAAGCGCCATAAGCTATCATTTTTGATTGTTTTAAGGCAATGACACGGCTGCCGCTACGGGTTGCTGGCCTGCCAAGGGACATTGGACGGCACAGAGCGCGTCCCATGAGAAAATCACGGGTTATTTACAGAACACCCAGGACAACACCATGGACGCAGAACGTATCAACCTCATTGGCAACACCCTCAACGACCTGGCCGTGCGAACGCAAGAGTTACGGAGGTATCTTTGACTTCGATGCCAAATTTGAACGCCTGCGCACGGTAAACGCATCGCTGGAAGACCCTTCGGTCTGGAACGATCCCAAAAAAGCCCAGGAGCTGGGCAAAGAAAAGAAATCCCTGGACGGCGTGGTGCTCACGCTCGACAAACTCACGCGTGAGCTGGCCGACAACACCGAGCTCTACGACATGAGCAAGGAAGAAGGCGACGAAGCGGGCCTGATGACCATCGAAGCCGAGACCGCCAAGCTCAAACCCGAGATCGAACAGCTCGAGTTCCGGCGCATGTTCCGCAACGAGGCCGACCCGCTCAACTGCTTTGTCGACATCCAGGCCGGCGCCGGTGGCACCGAGGCTTGCGACTGGGCCAGCATGCTGCTGCGCCAGTACCTCAAGTACGCCGAGCGCAAGGGTTTCAAGACCACGGTCGAAGAAGAAACCCCAGGCGACGTGGCGGGCATCAAGAGCGCCACGATCAAGATCGAGGGCGAATACGCCTACGGCCTGCTGCGCACCGAAACCGGCGTGCACCGCCTGGTGCGCAAGAGCCCGTTCGACAGCTCGGGCGGGCGCCACACCAGCTTTGCCAGCCTGTTTGTCTACCCCGAGATTGATGACTCGATCCAGATCGACATCAACCCCGCTGATGTGCGCACCGACACTTACCGCGCATCCGGCGCGGGCGGGCAGCACATCAACAAGACCGACTCGGCCGTGCGCCTGACGCACATGCCCACGGGCATCGTAGTGCAGTGCCAGGACGGCCGCAGCCAGCACGGCAACCGCGACATCGCCTGGCAGCGCCTGCGCTCCAAGCTCTACGACTTTGAGATGCGCAAGCGCCAGGAAGAAGCGCAAAAGCTGGAAGACACCAAGACCGATGTCGGCTGGGGCCACCAGATTCGCAGCTATGTGCTGGACAACAGCCGTATCAAGGACCTGCGCACCAACGTCGAAATCTCTGCCACCCAGAAGGTGCTGGACGGCGACCTCGACGCATTCATCGAAGCCTCCCTCAAGCAGGGCGTTTAAGGAAAACCCATGTTGCTACTGCGTGACGGCCAGGCCCAGGCGCCCGCCATTCACCGCGCCGACTACCAGGCCCCGGCCTGGTGGATCGACACCGTCGACCTGACGTTCGACCTGGACCCCGCCAAGACCCGCGTGCTCAACAAGATGCGGCTGCGCCGCAACCCGGACGTGGCGGCCCAACCGCTGCGCCTGGACGGCGAAGAGCTGAACCTGGCGCGCGTCATGGTCAACGGCGGCGGCACCTCGTTCAAGATGGATGGCAACCAGCTGGTGCTGGAAAACCTGCCCGAAGACACCGAGTCCTTCGATCTGGAGATCTTCACCACCTGCGCGCCCGCCAAGAACACGCAGCTCATGGGCCTTTATGTGAGCCAGGGCACGTTCTTCACGCAGTGCGAGGCCGAGGGCTTTCGGCGCATCACCTATTTTCTCGACCGGCCGGACGTCATGGCCAGCTACACCGTCACCCTGCGTGCCGACAAGGCACTCTACCCCGTGCTGCTGAGTAACGGCAACCTGGTGGACAGCGGTGCGCTCGACGATGGCCGTCACTTTGCCAAATGGGTTGATCCGCACAAGAAACCCTGCTACCTGTTCGCGCTGGTGGCCGGCAAGCTGGTGGCGCGAGAGCAGCTCATCAAGAGCCGCTCGGGCTCCAACCACCTGCTGCAGGTTTACGTACGCCCCGGCGACCTGGGCAAGACCGAGCACGCCATGAACTCGCTGATGTACAGCGTGGCCTGGGACGAGGCGCGCTTTGGCCTGCCGCTCGACCTGGAGCGCTTCATGATCGTCGCCACCAGCGACTTCAACATGGGCGCCATGGAGAACAAGGGCCTGAACATCTTCAACACCAAGTATGTTCTGGCCAGCGAAGCCACCGCCACCGACACCGACTTCGCCAACATCGAGAGCGTGGTCGGCCACGAGTATTTCCACAACTGGACGGGCAACCGCGTCACCTGCCGCGACTGGTTCCAGCTCAGCCTGAAAGAAGGTCTCACGGTCTTTCGCGACCAGGAATTCAGCCAGGATCTGGCCGGCAGCCCATCGGCGCGCGCCGTCAAGCGCATCGAGGACGTGCGCGTGCTGCGCACCGCCCAGTTCCCCGAGGACGCCGGCCCCATGGCCCACCCGGTGCGGCCCGACAGCTACATCGAGATCAACAACTTCTACACCGTCACCATCTACGAAAAGGGTGCCGAGGTGGTGCGCATGATGCACACGCTGGTGGGCCGCGAAGGCTTTACCAAGGGCATGAAGCTGTATTTCGAGCGCCACGACGGCCAGGCCGTGACCTGTGACGACTTCGCCAGCGCCATTGCCGACGCCAACCCCACCAGCGACCTGGCGCGCTTGCTGCCCGCGTTCAAGCACTGGTACAGCCAGGCCGGCACGCCCCATGTGCACGCCACCGGCAATTACGACGCGGCTGCCCGCACCTACACGCTCACGCTCACGCAAAGCTGCGCCCCCACGCCTGGCCAGAGCGCCAAGGAGCCGTTCGTCATTCCAGTGGAGCTGGGCCTGCTCAGCGCCAGCGGCGCCGCCCTGCCCTTGCAGATGGCGAACGAAAGCACCCCGGGCGCCGCATCGCGCACCGTGGTACTCACCGAGCCCACGCAAACGCTCACCTTCGTGCATGTGGATGCCGAGCCGGTGCCCTCGCTGCTGCGCAACTTCAGCGCCCCCGTGGTACTGGACATCGACTACACCGACGCCCAGTTGCTCACGCTGCTGGCGCACGATGCGGACGCTTTCAACCGCTGGGAAGCAGGCCAGCGCCTGGCACTGCGAATTGCTATAAATACAATAGCTGACAGCGCTTATCAGGCAAGCGCCAATGGCACTTTTGACCATAAATTTCTTGATGCCGACTTCATCGAGGCCATGCGCACCGTGCTGCGCAACCCGGCACTCGATGCGGCCTTCAAGGAGCTGGTGCTCACCCTGCCCTCCGAAACCTACATCGCAGAGCAGCTCAACGTGGTGGACCCGCAGCGCATCCATGCCGTGCGCGAAGCCATGCGTGAGCAACTGGCGCTGGCCCTGCAAGCCGACTGGGAATGGGCCTGGGAGCAAAACCAGGACACCGGTGGCTACCGCCCTGACCCGGTTTCGTCGGGCCGCCGCGCCCTAAGTGGCCTGGCGCTGCAGATGCTGTGCATTGCCGCCCGGCGCACCGGCGATGTGGTCTGGCCTGGCAAGGCCTACCAGCGCTTCAAGGTGGCGGCCAACATGACCGACCGCTTCAACGCCCTCACCGCCCTGGTCGCCAGCGGCAGCGAACTGGCAGCCCCTGCCCTGGCACGCTTTCACACGCTGTTCAAAGACGAGCCCCTGGTCATCGACAAGTGGTTTGCCCTGCAGGCGGGCGCGCCCGACCGCGGCGGTAACGTGCTTCCCGCCGTGCGCCAGCTCATGCAGCACCCGGACTTCAGCCTGAAAAACCCCAACCGCGCGCGCAGTGTGATCTTCAGCTATTGCAGTGCCAACCCCGGCGCCTTTCACCGGGCGGATGCGGCAGGCTATGTGTTCTGGAGCGACCGGGTGATCGAACTCGACGCCATCAACCCGCAAGTGGCCGCACGCCTGGCGCGCGCCCTCGACCGCTGGAAGAAGCTGGCCGAACCCTGGCGCAGTGGCGCCCGCGAGGCCATCGCCCGCGTGGCCGCTCGCCCTGACCTGAGCAACGACGTGCGCGAGGTCGTCACCCGCGCACTGGCCGAATAAGGAGAACTTTCATGGCAAACAAAATCAGCCTGACCCGCTACCTGGTCGAACAACAGCGTGTGGACGGCCTCATCCCCGGCCAACTGCGCCTGCTGCTGGAAGTGGTGGCGCGTGCCTGCAAGAGCATCAGCCACGCCGTCAACAAAGGCGCGCTGGGCGGCGTGCTCGGCAGCACCGAGAGCGAGAACGTGCAGGGCGAAATCCAGAAAAAGCTCGACATCATCGCCAACGAAGTGCTTATCGAGGCCAACGAATGGGGTGGCCACCTGGCCGGCATGGCCAGCGAGGAAATGGACGGCATCTACGTGGTGCCCAACCGCTACCCCAAGGGCGAATACCTGCTGCTGTTCGATCCCCTGGACGGCTCCAGCAACATTGACGTGAACGTGAGCATTGGCACCATTTTCAGCGTGCTCAAGATGCCCGAAGACGATCGCGGCGTGGACGAAGGCGACTTCCTGCAAAAGGGTAGCCAGCAAGTGGCCGCCGGTTACTGCGTCTACGGCCCGCAGACCACGCTGGTGCTCACCGTGGGCGACGGCGTGGCCATGTTCACCCTCGACCGCGAACAGGGCTCGTTCGTGCTGACACAGGAAAATGTGCGCATTCCCGAAGACACCAAGGAATTCGCCATCAACATGAGCAACATGCGGCACTGGGATGAGCCCGTCAAGCGCTACATCGACGAATGCCTGCAAGGCAAAGATGGCCCGCGCGGCAAGGACTTCAACATGCGCTGGATCGCCAGCATGGTGGCCGACGTGCATCGCATCATGACCCGCGGCGGCATCTTCATGTACCCCTGGGACAAGCGCGAACCCAACAAACCCGGCAAGCTGCGCCTGATGTACGAAGCCAATCCCATGGGCTGGCTCATCGAACAAGCCGGCGGCGCCGCCACCAACGGCCGCCAGCGCATCCTCGACATCCAGCCCACGCAGCTGCATGAGCGCGTCAGCGTGATCCTCGGCTCAAAAAACGAGGTGGAGCGCGTGACAAGCTACCATTCCACGCTATAATCACAGGCTTACGCCGGTGTAGCTCAGTCGGTAGAGCAGCTCATTCGTAATGAGAAGGTCGGGTGTTCGATTCATCTCTCCGGCACCAATACAGATAAAGGTTCATTGCTATCAAAATAGCAGTGAACCTTTTTTCTTTGGTGAGGTTGTAGGCAATCTGTAGGCAAGTAATTCAAATACTGCGCCATCCCAGACTCTTTGCTGGTCGGGCAAATCCTGATCGCATACCGACTGGTGCCTGCCCTTTCACTCCGGGCAAATCCGGTCTCTACCGAAACACCTCACGCAGTCGTGCCAGCAGCCCAGGCTTTCGCGGTCTCTGCTCGGTATCCCGCTTGTACCAATTCAGGTCGCGCCGTGTGTCGTCTATTGGAACTTCGGGCTTGCGACTAGGTGGACCGAAATTCCAGTGCGTCACATCCTCAACAGGCCCAGTGGGTGTGCCTTGGCGTTCTGGCTGGTTTGGCATAGAGGCTCTGAATGAGATGAGAACTTTGGGAGCGCACCGGCCCAGCGCGCCAACTGGCGCTGAAAACAGCTCCTGCTGGCCCATGAGAATTTCCCAAAGGGGCAAGGAACGCGCTGGCAAGTTGATCGACAAAGTGGCTCTGTGCAGAATTCTGAACAATCCGATCTATTTCCATGGCATTCGCCACAATGGGGTTGCTTACCCGGGCGAGCACGAAACCATCGTCACGCGCGACCAGTGAGAACTGGTCCAGTCGACGCTGGCCTCCAAACCTCATTGTGCGTCGACTATCGTCGAGCATTCCGGCGGCGCATTCAATCCCATTTGAAACATGGCTTCCTCGATTGGCGGCCAGACAGGCTTCGATGTCGCGCAGGGATTCGCGCCATGTGAGTTGAGAAAACGTCATGACGCGAAACAGGTCCGCGCACCCCAGGGTGCAAACGCCCGCGTCGCCGTTGTGCCGCTCAATGATGCGCGAGAAGGCTTTCCAAAGTACGAACTCCATAACCCTTCGGGAATAGCGTCTTGTTCATATTCATGCGCCATCCCGGATCGTATAAACCCGAAAGCATCGCAAATGAACGAAACGACATTCAAATTGTGGACACCTATGAATCCCCTGGAACCCACATCAACATTGGAGCCGCCACCAATCTATGCCAGATAAACCGGACACCACTACCAAGTCTATAACTACGATTAAAAAATGCGTTCCCGCGCGGCAGCATATTCACGCTTGAGCCGCGCGACGATTTCTGCGGTGGTCGGCAGATCGTCGATCACGGCAACGCCTTGGCCTGCGCCCCAGATGTCCTTCCACGCCTTGGCCTTGGAGCGACCGTCGGCGAAGCTCATCTTGCTCTTGTCGGCCACTGCGAGATTGTCCGGATCCAGCCCGGAGCGTTCGATGCTCTCGCGTACATAGTTGCCGTGCACGCCGGAGAACAAGTTGCTGTAGATGATGTCCGATGCGCCGGCCCGCAACAGCGATTGCTTGTATTCCTCGCTAGCATTGGCCTCGACACTGGCGATAAAACGTGTGCCCATGTAGGCGAAGTCGGCACCCATCGCCTGTGCCGCCAGGATTGCGTCACCGGTGGCGATCGAGCCCGACAGCGCCAGCAGTCCCTTGAATCGCTTGCGCACTTCACCCACCAGCGCCATCGGCGAAAGGGTGCCGGCGTGTCCGCCGGCACCTGCCGCGACCAGGATCAGACCATCGACGCCAGCTTCGAGGGCTTTCATCGCATGTCGCAGATTGATCACGTCATGAAGGATGATTCCGCCATACGCGTGCACTTCGGCGATGATCTCGGGCGCAGGCGCCCGCAGCGAGGTAATCAGGATAGGCACCTTGTGACGGATGCAGGTCGCCACGTCCTGCTCCAGTCTCACGTTGGACGTGTGCGCAATCTGGTTGACCGCGATCGGTCCGACGATTGCCCGAGGGTTGTCCCGCTGGTATGCCTGCAGCTCTTGCTTCATGCTGCTAAGCCACTCGTCCAGCAGTTCCGGTTGGCGTGCGTTGAGCGCAGGAAACGAGCCGACGATACCGGCTTTGCATTGCGCCAGCACAAGATCGGGATAACTGACGGTGAACATCGGAGAAGCAATCACTGGCAGCGACAGCTTGCGCAGCACCGGCGGTATGTGATCTGGAAGCGGGTGTTGCAAAGGCAGGATTTCAAGCATGTTTGTGCTCACCGGATTTATTGCAGCGGAATACCGATGGACTTCACCAGCTTCGTGTATGCGCCAACCTGGGTCTTGATCAGATTGCCCAGCACTTCCGGCGTGCCTGGAGTGACGGCAAAACCCATCTGCTCAATGCTTGCTGCCACAGCCGGCTTTGCCAGGGACGCCAGCACCGCCTTGTTCAACCTCTCGACAATGTCCTTGGGCATGCCAGCCGGTCCAACCACTGCCGCCCAGATCACGACCGGCAACTCGCTCATGCCGGCCTCGCGCATGACCGGCACCTCCGGCGCCAGCGGCGAACGCGTCGGCAGCAGAGTTACAAGGGTGCGCAGCTTGCCATCCTCCGCATAAGGAAGGCCGGCGCCGGTGGCGATCATGGCGTCCAGGCGGCCCGCCAGCAGATCCGTCATTGCCGGGGGCTCACCCTTGTAAGGCACATGCAGCAAGTCGATGCCGAACAAGCTCTTGATCTGTGCAAACACCAGTACCCCGGTCCCGTTGCCGCTGCCATAGCTCATTTTTCCCGGATTAGCCTTCGCATAGGCGATAAATTCGCGCATATTCTTCGCAGGAACGGATGGATTCACGTACAGGAAAAACGCATAGCGGCCGACATCGGCGATCGGGGTAAAGTCGGTAACCACGTCATACGGTGGATTCTTGCGCATCGCCGGCAGTACGGAAAAATTGCCGGACGTGACCAGCGCGATCCGGTAGCCGTCAGGCGCGGACTTCGCGATGTCCTGTGCTGCGATCTGTCCTTCGACGCCAGGCTTGTTCTCAACGACGACCGACTGGCCCAGGTTTTCCCCGACATTTTTCGCGATGATTCGTGCAAGCGAATCCGAGGTGCCGCCGGGAGGGAAAGGCACCACCATCGTGATTGGGCGCGTGGGATATTGGGCGTGGGCGCTGGCGCAGGCGGCAGCCAGTCCCAGAGCAAGAAAAAGTCGGCGTAATGGAGTGGTCATGTCTCTGGTCCTTTTTATGGTTGATGAATATGGTTGATGCATGCAGATGAGTCTTCCAGACTCGACGTAACGCTAGCGCGCCGGTACCAGGTCCATAGTCGAGGCAATGGTGCTGCGTTGCATCTGCGAACTACCGGCACCTATGGTGGTGCTGCGGGCGTCGCGGAAATGGCGCTGCATTGGGTACTCCAGGCTGTAGCCGGAAGCGCCCATGATCTGCATGCCCTGGTTGGCGAGCTTGATATAGGTTTCGGAGCCAAACAGCTTGGCCATCGACACTTCGCGCAGAGCGTCTTGCCCACGGGCCAACTTTGCCGCTGCAGAAAATGCCAGCAGGCGCGCAGCGCTGGCCTCGGTCTGCATGTCGGCCAGCAGATGTGAAATTGCCTGAAACTCGGCTATCGATTTGCCGAATTGCCTGCGCTCACGCGCATGGCTGGCGGCGAGGTCGACCACGCTCTGGCTGGCACCGGCATAACCTGCCGAGGTCAAGGCGCGTTCGCCTTGCAAGCCTGCCAGCAGGTACTCCCAGCCACGGTTCACTTCGCCCAGTATGCGGCTCTTGTGCACCCGCACGTCGCTCAGGAAAACTTCGTAGCTGCCGGCGCCACGCCGGCCGAGCATCTCCAGCTTGCAGAATTCGATCCCGGGGTGCGTGTTTTCAATCAGGAAAATCGACAGACCCTTGCGTGCCGTCACTGTGCTGTCGGTACGGGCATAGACATGCAACAGGGTGTTGTCCACGCCGGCGCCCGTGATCCACACTTTCTGCCCGTTGAGGACCCAATGGTCTCCGTCGGCCACAGCACGGGTCTGGATTGCTGCGACATCCGATCCGGCAGCCGGTTCGCTGATGCAGACGGACATGCGTATTTTTCCCTGTGCCAGTTGAGGCAGGAATTCGGTTTTCTGCTCCTCCCGGCCGCACTTGAGCAAGGTTTGCCCGGTAAACAGCGGCACTGTGTACGCAGTCGACAGGTCGTAACTCCAGGCGGCCAAGTCCTCGGCAATCAAAGCCAAGTCTTCAATGGTGCCGCCATAACCGCCGTATTCCTCGGGAATGCCGCGTCCAGCCAGGCCGAGATCGACCCACGCCTGATAGGCTTCATAAGGATAACGGCCTTCTTGGTCCATGCGATGAAGGTATTCGGGAGTGAGTATTTTCGTCATCGCCCGCTGCAGGCTGTCGCGCAGCAGGCGCTGATCTTCGTTCAATTCGTCAAAGTTCATCGCTGGGTCCCGTTCGGCGCTGTGCCGTGTCTCTGCGGTCTTAGTGCGGCAGATGTTAGGCCTGTGCGCGCGAGGCTTCAAGACTTTATGGGTCTTACGCATTCCCAAATTAGTGTTGGCGTCAAAGCCCAATGCGCCCACATACTTCGCCACTGCAAAAAGCAGATTCGAGTACAAGGCTGGCAGGCCAGCGAGGAGACACATGTTCAAGCCAGAGCTGTTCAAAGGACACCGCATACTTGTGACCGGTGGCGGTACTGGGCTGGGCCGCGAGATCGCGGCGCGACTGCTATCGCTGGGCGCTACCGTATGCATTTGCGGCCGGCGGGAAAGCGTCTTACTGGACACCGCACGAGAATTGATGGAGCAGCACGGCGGTACCGTGCAAACCGTGGTGCTTGACCTGCGCGATGCCGACGCGGTTGATCGTTGCATCAGTGAATTGTGGGAGAGCGGCCCGCTGACCGGCCTGGTCAATAATGCGGCCGGAAATTTCGTCAGCCGCACCGAGGATTTGTCGCCAGGTGGCTTTGACGCCATCGCCAATACCGTCTTGCATGGTACTTTTTATGTGACGCAGGCGGTCGGCAAGCGCTGGATCGCCCAGCAACTGAAGGGCACGGTGCTTTCGATTGTTACCACCTGGGTTCGCACCGGATCTCCCTACGTCGTCCCTTCTGCCATGTCCAAGGCCGGCATTGATGCGATGACCAAATCGCTCGCGACCGAATGGGGCTGCTACGGCATACGCCTCAACGCAATTGCCCCCGGCATTTTCCCGACTCCCGGCGCTACCGCTCGCCTGCGGCCCGGGGACAATCCGCATGATCTGGAAATTCGCGAAAACCCAATGCGCCGCCTTGGGCACATGGACGAACTCGGGAACCTGGCCGCCTTCTTGATGGCCGAGGGCTGCGCTTGGCTGAGCGGGGAAACGATTGCCATTGATGGTGCCTATAACCTTGCACGCGGCTCCTACTTCACCCAATACGCGGACTGGAGTGATGAGCAATGGGTGGCAGCGCGCAGCCGAATCAAGGCCCGCAGCGAGCAGGAAAAGTCGCTGCGCACCGTACCGTCACCCGCCGCAAAGCCCTGAGTCCGCGCCACATTCGGCACCTCCTTCAACAGAAACAGATAAGACCAGCCATGCCGAGCACGAATACCCCGATGTCCGTCAATCCGAGCCCTGCCTCTTGGCTGGAGCGGCGCGCGCACTTGCAACCTGAGCTGGAATGCATCGTGTACTGGCACGAGGCGGAGCGCGCGGAGCGGTGGACGTACGGGCAGTTGCAGAAAAGCGCGATTCGCCTGGCCGTCGAACTGGAACGGCGCGGCATCAAGGCTGGAGACCGCGTCGCTTTCCTAGATTACAACGATGCCCGTTTTGCCGTCGTCATGTTCGCGGCTGCTCGTGTCGGCGCAATTTTCGTGCCGGTCAACTTTCGGTTGAGCGCGCCGGAGGTGGTCGCGATCATCAATGACTGCGACGCTAGCATGCTGATATACGGTGATCGTTTCGAGCCCATTCGCCATGCCGTACAACAGGGCTGCGCATGTCCGCAGTTCGTACGTTCAGGGCGGGAGCAGGATGACGATTTGCAGGCAATGATGGAGGCCGTGCCGGGTGACGCGGCAACGACGCTGCGCATGGCCGGCTGGGACGAGACAGCGTGGTTGCTGTACACCTCAGGTAGCACCGGCCATCCGAAAGGCGTGATGCTCAGCCACGGTAACCTATTTTGGAACACGCTCAATATCGTTCTGCTGCAGGGCGGCTTTGCCACTGACAAGGTGCTAATTTCCGCGCCCCTATTCCATGCTGCCCCGGTCGCCACTTTTATGGACTGCTTCCTGCGTGGTGCCTGCATCCATCTTGAACGCGCATTCGACGAGAGCCAGGTGCTGCGCCGGATCGCCAATGAAAAGATTACCCTGATCGCCGGGGTGCCGGCAATGTACAAGACCATGGCAGCCCATACGGCATTCGAATCCACCGACCTCAGTTCGCTGCGCGCCGTCATCGTAGGCGGCGCGCCGGTGCCGGAAGCCCTGATCGCCGAGTATCGTCGGCGCGAGGTTGCCGTGATTCATCGTTATGGGCTTACCGAGGCCACCGTGCTGGTTGCGGCACTGTCGCCGACAGCGCCGCCGAGCAAGCAGATGAGCACCGGTCTGTCGCCACTGTTCAGCGAGTTTCGGATCCGTGCCAGCGAGGCCAAAGGTGGCTTAGAGTCTTCCGCCGCGACAGTGGCAAACGCAGGCGAGATCGGCGAAATCGAGGTTCGTGGACCCAATGTAATGCAAGGCTACTGGAAGCGCGAGGCCGATACTCGGGCCGTCATGCATGACGGCTGGTTGTCCACCGGCGACCTCGGGCAGGTGGACAAGGACGGCTATCTGCGGGTTGCCGGCCGACTCAAGGACATGATAATTACCGGTGGCGAGAACGTCTATGCGACCGAGGTGGAGTCGCGCCTCGTGGAATATGCACCGATACTAGAGGCAGCGGTAATCGGATTGCCGGACGCCCGCTGGGGCGAGACGGTATGCGCGGTTCTCAGCATCAAGACCGGCTTCAGCGTGACCGAAAAGGATGTGCTGGCAAATTTGGACGGTCGCCTGGCGCGCTACAAGCAGCCACGGCTCATGATATTCAGGGAAACGCTCCCCAAAAACGGCGCCGGCAAGGTTGACAAGCTGCGCCTGCGCCGCGAGTATCTCGGAGCTATGCCGGACGCAACAAACTGAATCCCTGCGGGCCAACTTGCTACAGTCCGCCAACGCATCAACGTGTGAATTAATGCTTGCTGCAAATTGCATCCGAAGAAGCCCCGATAACATTTTAAATGGAACTGCGACAACTGCGTTACTTCCTGGCGGTAGCCCAGGAGCTTCATTTTGGCCGTGCCGCAGAGCGGGCGCACATTGCCCAGTCTCCGCTGTCGAGGCAAATTAAACTGCTTGAGGACAGTCTTGGTGTTGTGCTGTTCCAGCGCACCAAACACAAAGTCGAGCTGACCGACGCCGGGCGGGCGCTGATCTTGGAAGCGCAGGCGATCCTGGCTGCGACCGAGCAGGCCAAACGTTCGGTCTTGCGGGCAGAAGAGGGACTGGTCGGCCGTCTGGTAATCGGCTACACCAACACGGCGATTTACAGTAATTTTTCGAAGATATTGATGGCTTATCGGCACCAGTTCCCGAAGGTGGAACTGGTCTTGCAGGACAGCATGTTGACGCCGATGCAAATCGATGCCATGGTTGATAAGCACATGGACATCGGCTGCTTGCGGCCCCCAGTCCAGTCTCCCGATATCGAGCTACTGACCATTGCAAACGAGCGCCTGGTGCTGGCGCTGCCGGCAACCCACCCGCTGGCATCCCTCGCTCGTATTAACATGAAGGACTTGGCGCAGGAAGGTTTCATCTGCTTTTCCCGCTCGCTCACTTCGTCGTTGCAGACCCTGATCTTTCAGACTTGCCATGACGCTGGCTTCCAGGCGCGCGTGGTGCAAGAAGTCGGCGACATTCCGACCATGTTGATGCTGGTTTCGTGCGGGATGGGTGTGGCACTTGTACCATCGTCGTCGCGCAGCATTCGCATGAACGGCCTAGTGTTGCGCAATCTGGTCGGCGGCGGGCCGCAACTGGAATTGGCGCTAGGCTGGAATCGCGGCGTGAAATCCGTGATTCGCAATGGCTTTATCGATGTCGCGCGTTCCTTCGTGCAGCGCGGAGGCTGACACCGGGCAGGATCTTTGCGTCCGAAACGAAAGTAGCGCAGCGCTGTAGGAAAACTCTGTCCCAAAAGACCAGCTTCAAACCCGTTCAATTCGACCTCGGCCGCTTCAGCGCTCACCACCATGCAGATCCGTTTGATCGCTGCGGTCAGGTCTTCGAGTCCTTGCAAGAGGTACGTCAGATGACGGCGGCATCAGGTCCTGAACCAACGCTTCAGCAGGTTTAGCGGTTTCTTGGCAAAGTTCACCAAGTCGCAAAGAACGTCATTCCAGTCTCGGTCGTTGCAAGCCCAAGCCAGATCCCCGGGCTGAATGTCCCAGTCGGGCCCAAGCCTAGCCACCTTGATCGATCCCGCCTTGCCGTCGCCTGCATCCATCTCATTCCATACGATGTGCTTCTTGGCCATTTTTGAGGCGTAGCCTGCCAAGGTGGCGGCGTCCACTGCACTGTGGGCAGCAAATGCCGAAACACCGTCTGGCAAAGGATCACCTTGGGTATCGGCCACGTCATAGACAAGGGCCACTGGGCCAAACGGCCACAGAATTAGCAGTGGCCGTGCTCCGTCCTTTACGGTGCGGTTGAATCGCTCACCCCAATCCAGCCGTGATGCGGCGTACAGCAGCCCAGGCTTTTGCACCTGTAAAAGCATGGCATTGAACGGCGCAAAGTTGCGCAGTCGAATAACAAAATCGAGCAACGCGCGATAGTCTTTGCCCGCTCGATACAGCCGTGAATCAGCCAGCAGTTGATCCAGAAGAGCCCGGGCCGCTTCGGTTTCCAAAAGGTCCATTTGCTGCACGGTGCCCCCATCACGACTGCGTTAAAAATACTGAACTCAGCTTCGCAACTGATTCCGCATACTCTGCTGCCAAATGTGCCGGTACACCAACTGTGCCAGGCTCGCCTTGTCATCCGGGGAGTACGGCGGCTCAGGTAGCGTTTGATAGATTTGATCCAAAACGAACGTTTCCACCTCGGCCTGGGTCTGCTCTTTTTCTGTCCAGCGGTCCAGTGGGGCGATGACCGCTAACACACCTGCCAACAGATCCTTGCTGGCCTGTTTGATTCGTTCCCGGTCAGTCTTGGACAGACCGTCACGGTGCACCAGATCGAACAACGCCAATTGGTCCTCGCTGAGCCCTTCCGCTATCGCCCGACTTTGCTCCGCAGTCAAGTCGCTCACCAGGGCTGTCAGCTTGGCAAAAGTGTCTTCCACCGTGGCCCGGTCTTTGTCCTGGTTGTAGGCGGAGATGATGTTCTGGTAGACCTTCTCGTAGTTCATTCGCAGCGGGTTGCGAGCCAGCATCTGCGCCAGTTTTTCTTCCACGATCTGTCGGATGTCCTCAATCACCGTGGCCTTGCGTTTCACCTTTTTGGCAAACTCGTCACGCAGCTTTTCCATGTTGATCTGCGAGAGATCTACGGTCAACCCGCTGGCTTGGTCGCTCCCCACTCCTTGGGCAGCAATGGCTGTGTTGACGATGCGGTGCAGTACCTTGAGCAACGCGCTTACATCGGCAGTGTCGCGGCGTTCATTCAGCTTTTTGTAGATGGCTTCCAGGTTGTCGTGGCGTTCTGCGTATATCAGCGCCGAGGGCTCTACCAGCAATGCCTTGAAGCGGCCGAACACCACGCGACACAAAATTTCGTAACGTCGCTTGGCCTCATCGCTGGTGTAGACCGAATCCACCGCATCGGCCAATAACTGGATGCGGCCAAACCCTTTGCTGCCCAGCAGGGTGCTGGCATCAAAGCCCAGCCCAAGCAAATGCGCTTCGGTGACAGCAATGGCATCGGCCAGGGCAGCGACCCGTTCCTCAATCGGAGCCACGATCTCGGCGGGCCCCCCATCGTCGCCCAAGGCATACTGCGCCAGCGCTTCGCGCAGGCTTTTGAGCATGCCGTTGTAGTCCACGATCAGGCCAAAGTCTTTGCCGGGGTACACCCGGTTGGCGCGGGCGATGGCCTGCATCAGCGTGTGCGCCCGCATGGGCTTGTCGATATAGAGCGTGGACAAACACTCCACGTCAAAGCCGGTGAGCCACATGGCACACACCACCGCGATACGGAACGGGTGCTTCGGGTTTTTGAACGCGGTTTCCACATCCACGCGCTGCCCGTCGGCAGTCTCAAACCCCAGCTTCATCACCGAGCGGTGAGGAATGATGTCAAAGCCCCATCGTTTGAAGTCAGCCACTTCATTCTGGGCTTCACTGATGATCAGCTCAATGATGGTGTCGTCCATCCACGCGGCCTTGGCCAGGAGCCGGTCGCGCTGGGCATGGAGCACCTGGCGGGTTTCGTCGTCAGCGGTGGTGCCAATGCCCGCCAGCTTGGCGTGCGCCTCGGCGCGCACGGCGGCGGCCTTGGCCTTCCACAATGGCCCGATCAGCTTGAGCATGCGGGCGCAGGTGATCTTGTCAATGCACACCAGCATGGCCTTGCCCGCTTCCCATCGGGTGCTGCAGTGCTCAACGAAATCGGTGGCGATGCGCGCCAGCCGCTCATCGGCGGTGATGACTTCGTAATCCTTGCCCAACAGCTTTTCGAGCAAGGCGGTTTGATCCGGGTCCAGGTCGGCTGCATCCACCGCCGCCGCAATTTTTTCGTTCAAATCCAGTTTGGCCAGACCCAGTTTCTCGCCCCGGTTCTCATACACCAGCTTCACCGTGGCGCCGTCTTCTTCGCTGCGCTTGAAGTCGTAGCGCGATACATAGTCGCCAAAAATCCGTTTGGTCAGCTGGTCGTGCTTGAACAGTGGCGTGCCGGTAAACCCGATAAAGGCCGCGTTGGGCAGCGCCATGCGCATGGTGCGGGCCAGCTTGCCCGACTGGGTGCGGTGCGCCTCGTCGGACACCACAATGATGTCGTCGCGCGCACTGTAGGGCTCATCGGGCGCCACGTCTTGGTTGAACTTGTGGATCAGGCTGAACACATAGCGGTGGTTTTCAGACAACAGGCGCTGCAGCTCGCGGCCAGAACTGGCCCGCGGGGTTCGCTCGTCCGCCACGCCACAGCCGATGAAGGTCTTGTAGATCTGGCCGTCCAGATCGTCCCGGTCGGTCATCAGCACAAAGGTGAAATTGCCCGGCACGGTGCGCCGCACCTTCTCGGCAAAGAACGCCATGGAATACGACTTGCCACTCCCCTGGGTGTGCCACACCACGCCCAGGCGGCCCAGGTCGGGGTGGGCACGCTCGATGATTTGCAGGTATTGGGGCGGCGGCGCTTCGGCGGCGATGGGGTATGCGCCCTGCGGCTCGTTGGCGGCCTTGTCCGTCTCGGCGTAGGGCAGCTCAATCGTGCGGTACTTGAGGCGCTTGGCCATCGGAAACTCGCGCTTCAATGCCTCCTGGTGCACCACAGAAGCCACCGCCTGGTTTACCCCCAGCAACTGGTGGTTGCGCGCCACCACCTTGCGCACGGCGCCCGCCTTGCTGGCGTCAAACAGAATGAAATTTTCCAGGATGTCGAGCAGGCGGTCTTTGGCCAGCATGCCGTTCAGCAGCACCTCTGCGGCCACATTGCCCACATCGCTTTCGTGCAGGCGCTTCCATTCGCCAAAGTGCTCCCAGGTGCTGGTGATGGACCCAAAGCGGGCGTTGTGCCCGTTGCTGACGATCAGGAAGGCGTTGTGGTGGAAGGCATGGGCCACCACGTTCTCGTCCATGTAGTCGCGCAAGTTGCCGTCGAAGCCCGCGCGGATGTTTTTGTACACCGCCTTCAACTCGATGAACACCAGCGGCAGGCCATTTACAAAACAGACCAGGTCGGCCCGGCGGTTGTAGTTGGGGGTGCGCAAGCCGGTGAGCTTGAGTTCGCGCACCACCAAGAAACGGTTGTTCGCAGGGTTGCGAAAGTCCACCACCGCCGCCTGTGCATGGATCAGCTGGCCCTGCGCATTGCGAAAGCTCACCGGCACCCCATCGCGGATCAGCTTGTGAAAGGCCTGGTTGTGCTGCAACAGCGAACGGGAAAAGTCGTGGTGCGTGAGCTGGGTGATGGCCTCTTCAATCGCTGGCGGCGGAAGCTGGGGGTTGAGCAGGCACAGCGCAGCGCGCAGTTCGCGCACCAACACCGCCTCGCGCTCATGGGTGCGCCCCAGGGTGCCCGTGGGGCCAAAGGTTTCCTGGTTCCAGGCATACACGCTGTCCCAGCCCAGCGTTGTTTCCAGATGCTCCGCAAAGGTGGCCTGCACCAGGCGGTCTTCGCTGTTGATGTCGGTGTATGCCATGGGTTCTATCGGACAGAACCAGGGGTCATAAAGGACAAATGCACCGCATGTCCTTTATAAAACATCATGCAAATCAACGGGTTAGGCGGGTGCAGCGACCCAAGGCTCATAGAGTTCATCAAAACTACCCTCCCTTTTGTCCTTGAGGCCCAGCGCCCGTCAAACGGTAACGCCGCCAGCGGCGATCGCCGGAATAGGCGACCTCCCCAGTGTCCACTGCTCCATCCAAAGCCCGTTTCACGGTTTTGGCCGAGATCTCCAGCCCGATGCGCCGGTTGATGTCGGCGCTGGACGAATCCGGGTACCGCGCCAAGTCTTCCAATATCAACGCATGCAGGCGGTGCGGCGTGATGCGACTCAGGGTGGTCTTGCGGTCGAGCTGTGCGCCACGCAACCAATCGGGCGCCACAAAGTAACGCATGCCCGACGTCTTGCCCGTGGAGCGCACCAGACCGGTTGACACCAGGCGCCCCAGCCACACAGCCAAAGCATCGCCACCTTCGGTTTCCAGCAGGGTGCCCAGCTCCCGCGCCGTCATGCCCTCGGTCTGTGCCAGCACCCCCAGGGTGATGCGCTCGCGCTGGGTGAGCTGGAATCGAGCGTCCGCCTCGGACAGCAGGCGCATCACATCGGGCTTGGCAATGCGCCGCTGAATCGTCACCTTGACCCAGTCCGCGCCCTCTTCGGGCACCGGGGCCGGGCGGCCTTGCGACAACAGCCGGTCGTACATCAGGTCAAAGCCGCTGCCCTCGCGCTCCATCAGGCCCAGGTCGTGAAACACCCGCGCCAGCCCCTCGTTGCGGCGGCGGCTGGCGTGCAGCATGTTGCGCGGCGTCACCCCCAGCGGCAGGCGGCCGGGGTTGACCACCTCCAGCCGCTCCGGGTGCAGGTTGAGGTAAATGTCGCCCTGCTGCGTGTAGGGCCGGTGCACCAGCGCATTGACCAGCAGCTCGCGCACCACCTTCTCGTCATAGGCAGGCACGCTGCGGCGGTACAGGCCCTCGGCCACCTCGTAGCTCTCGCGAAAATCGGGCACCTCGCGCCACACGGCATCCACCAGCTCCACGGGCGACAGCGCGCAGTCGTCCCACACCCACTTGTTGATTTTCTGGCCCTGCTCGTCGTATTTGATGGCCTGCACCAAGGGGGCGGTGCCCAAGGCGCGGCGGTCGGCGGTGCTGCCCAGCAGCAGCACGCCCAGGTGGGTCAAGGCGGGGCCGTGGGCCAAACCGTAGTGCGTCAGCAGGGCATCTGCGCCTTTCTCTTTGACCGATGTTTTGACCCGGTCCGACGCGGCAATGCCCTGGACGAAAGCGGCCCGCTTGTCGGCATCCGCGGCGCCACGCGGCACGCCGCTGTCGATGGCCTCCCAGGGTCGGCCGGGGCGCTCGTTGGCCAGGCGCAGCACATCGTCGCCCAGCACCGGCTGGCAGGTGTCGCCCACGCGCAGGAAGTATCGGCCATCTTTGGTGGATGCCACGCTGGGGGACCGGTCAATCACCAAGGCAATGAATTCGCCGCCATTGGCCGCCCGCTGCACACTGGGCAGCGCCTGCACATTCACCGTCAGCTCGCCCATGCGCTTGCGCAGGCGGTCCAGCACCTCGGGCGGCACCACTTGGCCCGCAGGCGGCAAGGCCTGCCCATCTTCAATGCCAATCAGCAAGCGGCCCCCCGCGCCATTGGCAAAACACACGCAGTCCCTGGCCAGCGCCTCCCAGTCCGCCGACTTGCCGGTGACGGTGCGCAGGGACTTGAGGTCGGTGTGCTGGTCTTCGAGGCTCATACCGCCAAGGCTCCACTCATCAGGCGCGGCAGCAGCAGATCGCGGGCGGCGCGGAGTTTTTGGTTTTGCTCGTTGAGAACTTCAACCATCTCGCGGACAAATTCAATTTGCTCAGCGTACATTTCTTGCAAAGTGCGCGAAGGCACGAGAACGGGTACTGGCTTCAACGCTGCCGCACTCAAATTAAGCATGGTGGAACCCTTGGCACGATTTGTTATGTCCCCAACAGCCGCAGGTGTGCCCAAGTGGTCAAACAAATAGAGTGGGTTGATGGCTTGCGGGTCTGGTCGTAGTCGCAGACTGCCTGTACCGCAAAACCAACCTTGTTGACGCTTGCCAATGAATGCACGGCGTCCAATGTCACCTCGCCGCCCATAAACGATGTCTCCCGGAATCATTCGGTGGCGGCCGAGGGAGTCCGCTAGACCCTCTGGGATTCTGGCAATAGATGCCACGGACACGCGGAAGTCAATGATGTCTTTCGGCATGACCACCGGCACTCCTTCTTCACTGTAGTCTGCTTGATGAAGTTGGCTTCCAAAGGGACCGGTTTGAATGCCGTTTCCACGCAAACAAACTGACTCCAGTGTCTTGCGCTCCCACCCCTGCGGCACGCCATCTACGATGGGCGTGTGTTCATAGCCGGGGAAGCGCAAGCGGACAAACCATTCGCGGTAGAGCAGCCGGGCAGACTCTTCGAGCAGGGCCATGCGGCGGCGGTTGTTTTCGATCAGGTCGTCGTAGGAAGAGAGTGTGGCGGCGATGCGGAGTTGGATGTCAGGCGACGGCGCTCGGACCTTGATCTCGTGCAGTACATTCCGATCAACCCCTGGGACTGCTGCTTTTTCGCTCTGATATCCCTTGAGCACATTGCGTAAGAAGTAAGCCGAAAATTTCGGATCATTCCCTTTGAAGTCGATCACATACAAAGCCGTGTTTAACGGCCAGTAGTCTTCCTCAAGGTAGAACACTTCCCCAATCGTTCCGTATCGCCCAGTAACGACGCCCGGTGCCATAGCTTTTGCCTCTTTGTGGCGACCGGTGATCCCGGAAGACGAGACAACTGGCACATCCCCCTCCTGACGTGAATGCTCAGGTAAATCATGACCACGTTTCAGGGTTAACACGTCGCCCAGACGGCAGGTTCGCCAGCTCATTGCGAAAGCGCCTCTGTATCAGGGTTTATGAGTAAAAATTGCCTGCAACGATTACAAAAGTTGCGCAAGTAGCTATCGAAATCGTAGCCATCAGTACCCCTCATACCCCCAACTCCTCAAAGTTGGTCTGAATCTTTACCGCCAAATCCACCGCCTCGCGGTTCAAGTCCGCCAGCTCCAGGTGGATGTCGCGCAGGGTTTGCTCGAAGTCGAAATCTTCATCCACCTCGGCCGGTGCCACGCCGACAAAGCGGCCCGGGGTCAGACTCCAGTCGGCGGCTTCGATCTCGGCACGGGTAACCACCTTGCACAGGCCGGGCACGTCTGCCATTTGAGCCTGGGGAAAACGGTCTTGCAGCCAGACGATCTGGCGGTGCAGGTAGGTGCACTCTTTGAGCTGTTCGACCCCTGACTTTCGTTGTTCGTCGAGCTGTTTGATGAGCTTGTTGAGGGCGCGGCGGTCGTAGAACCCGGCGGCCTCCTCATGGCTGGCCAACTCTTGCACAAGCTGTGCCGCACGGGCGGCCAGTTTGTATAGCAGGTCAATCTGCTTGACAAGGCCTCGCGTCGATTCGGCCAGTGGGTCGAAGGTTTTGCGGGCGGTGTGCTGGGCCTTGTTGGTTTGCGGTGGCTTGGCAATGTGCTTGCAGTACGCGGCCAGCCCCGTAACCAAAGCGGCGCGGTCTGCGGCATAGGCGGTGGCGGCGCTGGTCCACTCCGCCAAGGCGTCGGTCAGCCCATGGCGTTTTTCCTGCGGCAGGGTTTCGATGGTCTGCACGCTGGCCATGAATGCCGCGAGGGGGGCGCGGCTGTCGGTCAGCACAGCCTCCAAAACGGTCAGCACGGCATCCACGGCGGCAGCCTCGGTGCCCAGGCGGGTGATGTAGCTTTGCACCAGACCCAAGAACCGCTCTTGTTGCCCCCGGTACAGCCAGACGATGGCAGTCAGGTTGGCCTGCTGCTCGGGCGAAAAGTCGTAAATCTTGCGGGTGACTTTGCGGTACACATTGCGGGCGTCCAGCATCAGCACCTGGTCTTTGCGCTCGGCGGGCTTGGAGCGGTCAAAGTGCCACAACTCGCATGGCACGGTGCGGGTGTAGAAGAAGTTGGAACGGATGGCGACCATCACGTCCACATCGCCCGTCTCCACCAGCTTGCGGCGCACTTCTTTTTCGCCGTGCCCGGCGCTGCTGGCCTGGGACGACATGACAAAGCCCGCCCGGCCTGTGGGTGACAGGTAGCTGTGAAAGTACGAGATCCACAGGTAGTTGCCGTTGGAGACGTGCTTATCTTTGTTGACGCCAGGCAGGCCAAAAGGCAGGCGGCGGTCGGTCTTCACGGCTTCGGCATCCACCTTGTCCACATTGAACGGCGGGTTGGCCATCATGAAGTCCACGTTGCCCCACAGCGGGCGGCCATCTTGCAGGCGGTGGGCGTCTACGTAAAAGGTGTTGGCCTCCTGAATATCGCCCTCCAGGCCATGCACGGCCAGGTTCATCTTGGCCAATCGAATGGTCGCGATGGTCTTTTCCTGGCCATAGAAGGTGACCCGCTTCATGGTCTCGAAGCCTTCGTGCTCAATGAAATGGCTGCTCTGCACAAACATGCCACCCGAGCCACAGGCCAAATCCGCCACCACGCCATGGTCAGGTTCGATCACGTTGACCAGCATTTGCACCAGGGACGGAGGCGTAAAAAATTCGCCGTTGTCTTGTGCGCCCTGCATGGCGAACTTCATCAGAAAATATTCGTAGATGCGGCCAAACACGTCGCCCGTGGCGGTGCGCAGGGCTTCGCTGTCAAAGCAGCGCAACAAGTCTTCAAGCAGCTTGTTGTCGAACCGGTCGTAGTCTTTGGGCAGGGTGCCTTGCAGCGGCGGAAAGTCGGCCTCGATGGCGTTCATCGCGGCCACCAGGGCCGCGCCCAGGCTGGCGCCAGAAGGCAGGTTCAGCAGGGTGTCGTACCGGGCGGCCTCGGGCAGCATGAGGGCGCGGCGCTTGATGAAGTCGGCCTTCGCCAAGGGGCGCTTGGGCATGGTGCCTGCGGCCTGGGCGGCTTCAATGGCTTGCAGCGCGGCCTGGTAGCGGTTGGTGGCGTGGCGCAAAAAAATGACGCCCAGCACCGGCATGGAGTATTCGGTGGCGGTGAGGTTGGAGTTGGCGCGAAGCTGGTCGGCGGCCTCCCACAGGCTGGTCTCAACTTGGGTGATGTTGTGGAATGCGTTGGCGGTCATGCGTCGATTCTTGTTGTGGCCCGGGGGGCAGCTCCCCGGCCTGCTCATTGATTATGCGTGTACATAACCTTCAGGTTGAGCCTTGTTGATCAACGCCCGTTTCATGAATTCAGTCAGTGGCCTGTAAATCGGCGAAGACTCCGGGTTGTTGAGGATATAGGCCACACGCACCGCACGCTCTGCGTCGGTCAGCTGGCGTTGTACAGTTGCTTTGCTTGCCTGCTCCAGGCCCGCAACACGGGTTTTGATGGATGCCATGTTTCACTCTTAATAGTCCTTCGATTCGTAGTCAGGGTCGTCGTACACCACGGGAAACGCACTCGGTCGGCGCAGCACCAGGGTAACGATCGCCGCATACATCTCGCTGGAGAACATAGGGAACTTGCCCGCATAGGTGAGCAGCTCGTCGTCTGTCATGGCCTTGAGGTCCACATGGGCAGCAGCCTGCTCCATCTTGGCGATGCGACTTTCAAGACTTGCCATGGTGCTTTTCCAGTTCCGCAACACGGGCGGCAAGCTCATCCACCTCGGCCACGCGGGCCAGCGCACCGAGCGCCCCCACCAAGGCAGCACCTTGGCTGGGAGCCAGTTCGCCAGAAGACACGGCCGCCATCACCGCACGGCCTTGCTCGGTCAGCGTGCCATCCGGCAGATTGAGCGGTTGGGCCATATCGGTCGCTTTGAGCGGCGCGACCGTGCGCTCCAACAACAGGCGGGCGGCGCCCACATCACCGTCGAGCGCGCGCTGCATCATGGCTTCCAGCAGTTCGGGGATGCGCGTGGCAATGGCGGCACGCACCTTGGCAACCTCGCCCGAGCCGGGTGTGCGACCTGCGGGGTTCCCAGATTCGCCGGGTTTCCAGCGGCCAGGGCGTTTTTTGGGGGGTGTGGTCATTCTTGTTCTTCTCCTGCTTTATCAAGAAGGTTGTTGGCTGGTGCTGGAGCCTGTTGGTCGAGCGCAAGGGATGCGGTTCTGAACCTGATGGCAGTCGCTGCAGTGGTGTGCGGGTCGAGATCTACAATCCAGTCCAACAGGCGGCCCGTGGTGTGGTGTGCCGATTGAAGTAGCTCGATCAGGGCAGGCTTGTACTGCCGTATGCCCACACGCAGCTCATTGTTCAGGAGGTCGGATGGCGTTACTGTTAGCATGTGCCCATCGGTTTCCAGAGTGAGGCCAGCATGGTGTAGCGCCAGATAGAGGACAAAGGCGGGCATCAGAACACCTCGCTTTTCACACCGTCCTGCGAACTATGCGATGAATGCGAACAATCAATGCTGGCGCGGATTTCGGGCGATTTGAAGGCTTCGCGAACTATGCGAACTTGGCGAACTAATTCCGGACCTTGGGTGGTTTGTTCGCATACTTCGCTTTGTTCGTGAGTCTCAAAATCGGCCGCTAAGCCGCATGAGTGCTGGTTGTTCGCATAGTTCGATTTGTTCGCAGCCAATTCGTAGAATTTGGTGGGGCGTCCTTGTCCCCTGCGATCCTCCTGCACGGTGATGCGCGGCGGGTTGCAAGACAACAGCTCATCGAGCGCCGCATCAATGCGGGTTTTGTTCACATGGCCACCGAAGCAATCCACCGTGATCTGCTTGCGCGTCACACGTTTGTGCACCGTCAGGAAGTCCACGATCTTTTGCACGGTGTCGTTGACCTCGGCCACTTCCACCTCGTCGGCTGCGCTTGCAAAAATGAACTTGACGCTTTCCACTGAGTAACGCACCCAGGCCAGCGCCGCGTTGATGTGGTGCGCCTCCACGGTGGTGGTCTTGTCGCACAGAGCAAACAACATCGCCAGGCGCAGCAGCATGGGGGCGCGGCGCTCGATCAAGGCGGTGATGCGTTCGCCTGCAGAGTTATCGTTCAGTTCGCCGTAATAGAGCACCTCATAGCGTTTGCGGGCGTCCTGAGACAGTTCCACGCGCATGTGGTCTTTGTCAGCCCAGCGCTCGGCCTGGCAAAACTGCAGCACCTCCAGCACACGCTCGGCCAAGGCGTCCACATCCTCTTGGCGCGTGGCACGGGGGAAGGCCATCAGCTTGGGGCGCTCGGCCCACAACATCATGAAGCGGTTTGCAAAGCCGTTCGTGAGTTCACGGGAAGCCATCAACCCCAGCAGCTCCGAAGGCGTCACGGCGCCAATCATGGCGATATGCGGATCCGTGGCCCACAGCCGGTTGCTTTTTGTGGCGGGTTTCATGCTCACGCCGTCCCAGCAGTCGCGCAGCGCCGCAGACAAGGTGTTGCCCTCACGCTTGCCTTGATGCAGCACGTTGGCGAACTCGCTTTCAACCACCAGCAGGCGTTTGTCGAGGATGGCGGGTACTTCCTCCTTTCCATCCATGAAGCCATCGTGAATCAAGTACACCAGGCCCTCACGGCTAGACAAGCCGCCTCGGTGAACCTTCGGGGTGGCGTCGTGGCTGAGTGCTCTTAGCGCATGCTCAATACGGCTGATCAGCGATACCGCATCGCCCTTGCGGCCCCGACCCGAGCGGCCGATGTGCAGCATGAACTGGCGGGCGTGGTGCCAGGTGTTGCCCACCGGCATGTAAGGTCCACGGCCTACCGCGCAGCCCATGAAGGCGATGAAGTTTGCCGCTACTGCATAGGGATTGGCCTCGGTGGTCTCGCTGCCCGCACGGGCCACGTCACCCATCAGCCCATAAAGACAAGCAGGGTCAGGGCGTGGCGCATTGCGGTGGTTGTCGAAGCTGTCGTCATCAGCCGCGTCGGCCAGGATGTTGAAGTCGCTGCTCATTGCATACCCTCCAGCCACACGTCGGCCCAGTCGCTGCCGGGTTTCGATGGCGTCAATGTTTTGGAAATGAGACCGGCCCGGGTCGCGCGGTGCGCCAAGCCGACGGCGGCCTGCTGGCCTGCGGGGTCGTGGTCCGCAAAGATGACCAGGCGCTGGATGCCACGCGGAAAGGTGAACCCCGCCAGGGCGTTTGCGCAGTAGGCAGCCACCACCGGCAAGCCCGAGCCCAGCGAAGCGGCTGCGGCGGTCTCGATGCCCTCGGCGATACCGAGAACGCCACCACGGGGCGCAGCCAGCGGAATGCACGCACCCGCCAATTGCCCGACTGCTGCCGTCAGCTTCTTGGGTGTGGGCACATCAGCCTTGCAGCCTTCGCCCAGGTAGGTGCGGTGGATGGCCAGCAGCTTGCCGCCAGACACGATGGGAGCCAGCATCGCGGGGTAGCTGCCCAGCATGTGCAACTCCCCGTTGTCATCCGCGTGCCAGTACGCCAGGCCAGGGTGCTGGTGGATGCAATTCGGGATAGCCCAATGTGCCAGACCGCGTGCTGCCAGGTAGCTGCGCACTGCATCCCCTGCTGGCGCTGAAGCAGTCCACAAGGCAGCGTTACGTTGGGCGTTCTTGTCCCACTGAGCATGCTGTTCCGCCTCGCGTTCCAGTGCCGCCAGACGAATCTGGAGCCGCATAGACGCCAGTTCCGCAGGAGACTGGTGCTGTGGCGGGCAGGCGCTCCAGTGGCTGCTCACACTCTGACGGTGGTCACCAAACACGCCTCCGAAGCCATCGGAGAACAATTTGGCCCAGCCAGATTTCCGCGGACCAAAGCGGCAGAAGCGGCCGGGCTCCAGGTACTGTGGTGCATAACCCAGGCTTGCCTGGATAGCGCCAAGGAACTCGTTGGTGGTGTTGAGCGCGATCATGTGCAGCGCCCCTTGCGAAACCAGCGAGAGGGTGCTGCGCACCAGACCTGCAGCAGGATGTGGTTGATGGCGGCGACCATAGTTACGCCCCGAGGACGCGGCGCAGTTCCGCCACAGGCCACGCCAAGCGGCCATTGATGCGGATGGGGCGAATGGGGCCATCCTCGCGGCACGCCCAAATGCGGAGCGTTTGTTGCGCACGATTCAGGTGCCCGGCTGCCTCGGGTGTTGGAAGTGCAGTGCGCGTTTCCAGCGCCAGCGGGGTGAGTTGAACAGTCTTTGCGGCCATTTCAAAACCTCATGGGTTTGTTGAAGATGACCGGCACTGTTCCGGGGGCGACGTGCACGAACCCCCTTCATGCACGTTCTTTTGGAAGGTTGCTAACCCTCCTGCGCCTTGGCTGCCGCGTGAAGCTTGCGACGGATGGTGTTGGGATGAACCCCATAGCGTTGGGCCAAGATACCCGCTACGTCACTGGCTTCCCTGCCTGAATCAAGGAGACGCCCACGTTTCTGCAAGATCTCGGTGGTGCCTGGGGTCTTGGCATTCGATTGACGCGTACGTGCAGATTTCTTGCCCCCGACGCTGGCACCTTGCTTGATTCGCGCCTCTTTGGCTTTGAGGCCTCGGATCAGAGGGCTCAAAATTTTGGCGACATCGGCACTACCCTTGTCCAGCGCCATGAAATTGAGCACAGTCACAATGTGCTCAAAGGGGCAAATGGTTAGTGCAAATTCGAGGATTTCTTGCTTGGTGCAGCCTGCGCGCTGGGCTGCATTCTCGGCACAGCCTTCCAATGTCAGCAAAGCCGACCAGGGCAGCAGGTCTGCTAAGGTGGTTTCAGGTTGGCGCTGGCGTTTGGCTGCTGGAACAAAGCCGCGTACCGGTTGTGCCACAGGAAAATTCCAATTCGGCTTACCTCGCAGGGCGACGCGCGTGCTTTCTGTCTCTGCCGCAATGGCCTGGTACATAAGCAGTTGACGGGGCGACTCTAGCGCCACGAACGTGGGGTCAAGCTGACGGCCCGTGACGGCTTCAAAAGTGCGGTGCTGCATCGCATCCCTCCCGGACGCTGCTCCCTTGTTCGGAGCCCCAGCAGGCCAGCGGGAGGCACTGGCTTTTCGGCAGGATTGCAGCCCTGTCTAGCTGGGGCAAAAACGGTCAGGCGGGCGCTGCAACCCTGCGCGCAGGGCGCTTTACTGGCGCTGCCCTGGGCATGGAAACCTTGACAGTTGGCCCCATACCAGCGGTGGCGGCCATGTCAATCAGAGTGTCCAGCGAAAACAGATTGACCTTACCTCGCATCAGGTCAGATATGCGCGGCTGGGTTACGCCGAAAAAGACAGCGGCCTGTGCCTGTGTCATGCCTTGCTGGCGAATGACTTCCGTCAGGCTCATCATCAAGTCCGATCGGGCACGCATGCTCGCGGCGTTCTGGGGAGTGTCCTCGATGGCGTCCCATACACTGGAAAATCGCTGTTTGTCGGTCATGGTGCAATCTCCTTCATCAATGCCTTGAGTCGCTTTTGGGCCAGTTCAATATCGCGTTTGGCGGTTTGCTGGGTTTTCTTCTGAAAACAGTGCAGCACATACACGGCATCGGCCAACTTGGCGACATACACCACGCGGAAGGTGCCCGCTTCGTCCCATATACGCAACTCCACCACACCGGCCCCGATGCCGGGCATGGCCTTGGCATCATCAGGTGCCAGGCCGTTTTGCACCCTGTCCAGTTGATACCCGGCCTCACGCATGGCGGTCTGCGGAAAGCTGCGCAGGTCATCAAGTGCAGTGCCTCGAAACTCAATTGGTTTCATCGTCAAATTATATAGAATTTTGTATTTTTATTGATCTTGGTTGACCTATCCGGCAACCACGCGCAGCACACCGGGCGCGGCCTGTGCGTCAAACTGCACACCTGCAACCTCCAAGAATTTGGCCTCAATCTGTGCCATGTAGGGCCGCAGTTCATCCAGCGTCAAAATGTTGTAGCCCTCGGCAGTCGCGCTCGGCTTGTGCCCTGAAATTTGAGCAGGCACCCCACCCGGCACAATTCGCCGCGCCACCTGTGTGAACGTCCGGCGCAAGCCATGGAACGTTAAGTGGTCTACGCTGCAGTCCGCTAATACCCTCTCCATACTTGATCGCGCGTCCTTCACATAGCCGTGTTGCCCAGAACTATGAAAAACGTACTTCCCCTGACGTGGAAGACCGTCTAGCAACCACGCCATGTATGGAGCCAGCGGAATGGTTCGGGTCAGCTCGAACTTATCGGCGATCGTTATCGTTTTCCATCGCCAATCGATGCGACTCCACTCAAGTGTGGCAATCTCCTCACGGCGGGCACCGGACAAAAGCAGCGCGCGCAGATATGCTGAATGAACAGGGTTATGGAGTTGCTCAACACTGGCCCACCAACCGGCGATCTGTTCCGACATCAGTTTGTCCACACGGCGGGTGTTCGGTGGCAGACTCTCCAAAATGGCGGGAGCCCTGCCAGCATCCCGATCGGTCAAGCTCCGATATTCAGGACGGGCGGCACACCAGCGTAGGAACCCCCTGAACATCATTAGGGCTCTGGCAGCTTGGTGCTTGCCGCTCAGGGCTTCACGATCGAACCAGCTTTTCAGCGTATCCTCGTTTATCCCGGCTAACGGCAGCGCCATAAGCGGAAAAAGCGGCCCTGGTCTTTTCACACCCTGCCCGCGCTTTTTCTTTTCGCCACCAGGTGCGGCCATTGCCTCAAGGTCGGCACGGTAACGCGGCTTCCATGTATCCCGGCGCTTGGGCCTGCCATTCTCCAGATACAGGGGCCACAAATCGCCCACCGTCAAGGCTTTGGCAGTTGCTGCGTCCTTCGCCGCGGCTTTGTCTGCCTGTTGCTGGCGCTCCAGCTCTCGGGGGTCGATGCCACTGTCCACCAGCACCTTTAAGCGCTGCGCCTCGCCTCGGGCTTTTTCAATCGGCCAATCGGCAGCGGTACCAATGTTTAGGCGGAGGGTTGCCCCGCTCAGGCGCGATTCAAATACGTAGGTCTTACGACCCGTGGGCGTCACGCGCAGCGCCAAGGCGGGGGCTTCGGTGTCCCAAAGGAAAGTCTGGGACTTACCGGGTGGGCAAGTGAAGTCACCAACCCGGCCTGCGGTCAAACGAACCCTGCTTTTCATTCCACTCATGGCACCCCTTGAAAATCTGTAGGCAATCTGTAGGCAAACTCCCAATATATACCTATGTGCAAATCAACAGTTCAGCGCATAATTTCTACGTAACATGTTGATTTGTATAAAGTATACCCACGTCAATCAACAGGGGCAAATACAATAATCCCCTCATTCGTAATGAGAAGGTCGGGTGTTCGATTCATCTCTCCGGCACCAAATAAAAGTCCCTGATTCGCAAGAATCAGGGACTTTTTGCATGGGGGTTGATTCACGGAGTGCCGTCCAGTGTTGCGGGAGGGACAGTACCGTCGAATGGTCTAAGAACATGCAGCGAACGGCTACACCAACCGTTCCGTGCACCACACACCTTGCCCGCTGCTAGTCCTCCTCTGCGGCGCTGATACCCGGAAAGAGCACTTCGGTGTAGCCAAACTGGGTGAAATCGCGCACGCGCATGGGATAAAGCTTTCCGATGAGGTGATCGCATTCGTGCTGCACGACGCGGGCGTGAAATCCCTCCACTGTGCGGTCGATAGGGTCGC
The DNA here is from genome assembly GCF_000526295.1 of Acidovorax sp. JHL-3. Taxonomy (NCBI): domain Bacteria; kingdom Pseudomonadati; phylum Pseudomonadota; class Betaproteobacteria; order Burkholderiales; family Comamonadaceae; genus Acidovorax; species Acidovorax sp. JHL-3. Next base: position 2,193,191 of record NZ_JAFU01000001.1, on the reverse strand, counting down.
CATAAGGGTCGAACCCTGTGTACCGTATGCGCAGCCAGCGCGGCACCTTGCCACGCAATCCAGGCACTGAAAGACACCCTTCCCAATCCTCCTCCTCTTGTTCACCCAGCGGCGTTATGACCGGATTGACAAGCACAGTGGGCGGGACCAAGGGCCGTTCTGGGTAGCGTGGATTGGGAGTGCCCGAGCCAAAAATCACCACCTGCAAATCAACGCCAATCTGGGGGGCCGCCAGACCCGCACCATGGACAGACTGCATGGTTTCAAACATGTCACGCACCAACAGATGCAACTCGTCGGTATCAAAACTCTGCACGGGCTGAGCGATGCGCAACAGGCGCGGATCGCCCATTTTCAAAATGGAGTGGATGGTCATGAGGCCGGGCCAGAAAACTGCTGCAGTTCACCGCATTCACAGGAAAGCTGACAAGCATAGCGCGAGCGCGATGCCATCGCATGGCATCCATGCACAATCAAGGCCAATGGCTTTGCCTACCAAAAACCCTCCTGACACACCGATGCCCAAGGAGCTACCGCGGCCCCTGCGTTGGTTACTGACAGTGTTTGCGCTGTTGTGCCTGGTTCTGGGCATTGTGGGCATATTTTTGCCCGGGTTGCCAACCACCGTTTTCATATTGCTGGCCGCATGGGCGGCGGCCCGGAGTTCACCCAGGCTCTACCGATGGCTTTGGCTCCACCCGCTGTTCGGCCCCATGCTGCGCAACTGGGCCAGCGGTGGCCGCGTAAGTCGCCGCTCCAAATGGAGCGCCACCGTGATGATGGCCGTGAGCGGCACCATTCTGGCTTTCACTGAAGCCCCTCGCTGGGCTGTGGCTCTCGCCTGCATTTGTATGGCCTGTGTGCTGGCATGGCTGTGGCGCAGGCCCGAGCCCACAGACAAGCGCACCTAATGAGCGCAGGCCACGGGGAATTGCTCTGTTTTTATGTATATAATCTAAGTCTTGTTCCTCGATAGCTCAGTCGGTAGAGCGCCGGACTGTTAATCCGTAGGTCCCTGGTTCGAGCCCAGGTCGAGGAGCCAAGATTTTTCTGGCCCTGCATGTGCACGCAGGGCCTTTTACATACCGATCATTCCTCGATAGCTCAGTCGGTAGAGCGCCGGACTGTTAATCCGTAGGTCCCTGGTTCGAGCCCAGGTCGAGGAGCCATCAATTGGCAGCAAAGGCTACCCTTCCGGGTAGCCTTTTTGCTTTGTTGTAATGGCAAACAGCCGAAAAGGGTTGCCGCACGCACCAGTGTCGCAACGCATCGACCTTCGGGCGGTGTCGAGAACACCGACGTTCGGCCAACACTCCATCACGATGAACTGTCATTGCCTGCCATGAACACTCTGGATCAACTGCATTGCGGCGACCTCCGAGGTGCTCGCCAGGTCAAACTGGCCTGCGGTTTGACGGCATTTCCGCAGGCACTATTTGAATTGGCAGATACGCTGGAGATCCTGGATCTATCCGGCAATGCGTTGACTTCCTTGCCGGACGATCTGAATCGATTGAGCAAGCTGCGCATCCTGTTCTGCTCGGACAATCAGTTCACAGAGTTACCCGAGGTGTTAGGCCGGTGTCCGCAGCTGAGCATGGTGGGATTCAGGGCCAATCAAATCCGCACAGTATCGGAGAAGGGACTTCCTCCGCTGCTGCGCTGGCTGATTCTGACCGACAACCGCATTAACGAATTGCCAGCCCAAATCGGAGACTGCACCCAACTGCAAAAGCTGATGCTTTCAGGGAATCAGCTGAAAACCTTGCCCCCCGAGCTGTCCCGATGCTCGCGCCTAGAACTGCTGCGCGTTCCTGCCAACCAGCTGTCTGAATTGCCGGAGTGGCTCATGACAATGCCCCGGTTGTCGTGGCTGGCATACGCCGGAAATCCATTTTGTGAAGCGCCGGGGCGTTCTGCGCAAGTTGCCACGCCTATCACTTCGATCCCCTGGGATCGACTGCGAATCGTGCACTCACTGGGAGAAGGCGCCTCAGGGGTCATCTACATGGCCGAGCTTTTTCACCGTGATCAGGTGCAACCGGTTGCCGTCAAGATATTCAAAGGCGACATCACCAGTGACGGCCTGCCTATGTCCGAAATGACGACCTGCATTCAAGCGGGCAAGCACCCCGGCCTGATCCCTGTCCTGGGCCGGATTGCGCACCATCCTGCCGGTGCCAATGGCTTGGTGATGTCGCTGATCGACACCCGTTTTCGCAACCTGGCCGCCCCACCCAGCCTGCAATCGTGCACACGTGATGTTTATGCGCAAGGCGTGCGCTTTGACCTGACCGCCATATTGCGCCTCACGCTCGATATTGCCGCTGCGGCCCACCATCTGCACCAGCAAGGCATCATCCACGGCGACCTCTACGCGCATAACATCCTGCATGAACAACAAGGCCGTGCGCTGCTCGGCGATTTTGGGGCGGCTTCTTTGTATCCACCCGGTCCCTCAGCGCTTCACAGCAGACTGCAACAGCTCGAAGTGCGTGCGTTCGGCTGTCTTCTGGAAGAGTTGGTCGAACGCAGCGATATGCCTGCAGACTCGGACGACAGACTGACAACACTCCACCAGTTGAAAGCCCGGTGCCTTTCCGATATCCCGTCAAGTCGGCCATCATTTCAAGAGATTGAGCAAGAGCTCGGCATGATCGCGAGCACATGTGCCAAACATGGCCTCATTCCAGCGGAGACAATGCCAGTATTGGTGAAGCAACCCGCGAAAGCATGATGCTCGCAAGAAGAGCGCGTTGCCCTGGCTCGCGCTGGGCCCACGTGAACGGCGCTTTGCAGCACAATCGAATGCTTTCCTGACTCAGCGCGATATGCCTCCTCAACTGCCCTGGCTGGAACCAGAGGACCCGTTACCCGATCCTTCCACCGCATGGGGAGGGGACAGCCCGGCCCCGGGACTGCTGGCAGCGGGCGGAGCCCTTGGAGTGCCCCAACTGCGCGCAGCCTACGCTCAGGGTACGTTTCCCTGGTTCAGCGCCGGTCAGCCCATTCTGTGGTGGGCACCAGACCCGCGCATGGTGCTGAAAGTTGCCGAGTTCCGGCTGCACCGGTCACTAAGAAAGACGCTGAATCGGTTTCGCGCCGATGCGGCCTGCGAAATACGCATCGACTCCGCTTTTGACCGGGTCATCCGGTCGTGCTCCAGCACCGCGCGGGAAGGGCAGAACGGCACCTGGATTGTCCCTGCCATGGTGGCAGCCTATGAAGCGCTGCATGCACAAGGCACTGCGCACAGCGTGGAAACATGGGTGGACGGAAAGCTGGCAGGTGGACTGTATTGCGTGGCGATCGGACACGCTGTATTCGGAGAATCCATGTTCGCCCACGCGACAAATGCCTCCAAAATCGCACTGGCAGCTCTGGTTTGCCTGTGCCGCCGCAACGGTGTCGAACTGATTGACTGTCAACAAAACACAGTGCATCTGGCATCGCTCGGTGCACATGAAATACCGCGCACAACGTTCATACAGCATGTAAAAGACCAGAGCTCCCAGCCGCCCATTCCGTGGCACTTCGAGCCCCTATACTGGAACGAATTGCTGTAATACCCGGGCGCCCACGGCATGACGCAACTCAACGACCTCCCGCTGCAAACGCTGCAGTTTTACGCAACGGCCCCTTACCCTTGCAGTTACCTGCCCGATCGGCAGGCACGGTCGCAGGTCGCCACCCCGAGCCATCTCATTCAAAGCGATCTTTACTCAGGCCTGGTGGCACAGGGGTTCCGGCGCAGCGGCATGTTCACCTATCGCCCTTATTGTGACGGGTGCCAGGCATGTGTCCCGCTGCGTATCAAAGCCCACGATTTCAAGCCCGATCGCAGCCAGCGCAGAGCAGTTGCGCGACACGGGCACCTGCAGGCTCGGGTGCTGAGGTTGTGTTTCATTCCAGAGCATTACCAGTTGTACCGGTCTTATCAGAACGCCCGCCATCCTGGGGGTGGCATGGACCACGACAGCATTGACCAGTACACACAGTTCCTGCTGCAAAGCCGGGTAAACACCCGTCTCGTGGAGTTTCGCGAACTCGATGCATCTGGTGATGCAGGGGCTCTGAAGATGGTGTCCATCCTGGATGTCCTGAACGATGGCCTCTCGGCCGTTTACACCTTCTATGCGCCGGATGCAGGTTGCAGCTACGGAACCTACAACGTGATGTGGCAGATTGAACAGGCAAGGTCATTGGGGCTGCCCCATGTGTACCTGGGTTACTGGATCCAGGAAAGCACCAAGATGAACTACAAAGCCCGGTTTACGCCCCATGAGATACGGGTAGCAAACACATGGATCTGCCCGCCGGACCATCAAGCATCTGGTCGCCCATCGCATCATCGAAATTTCACAAGATAAAATGCGCACATTCCCGTCACGCACCATCCCATGAAGAAAAAAGATCCAGGCATTCCCGTGAAACCCAGCGTTCAGGTGCTGGAACGCATGTTCACGCTGATCGATGTCCTGGCCTCGCGCGAAGAAGCCATTTCCCTCAAGGAAATCAGCGAAAAGACCGGACTGCACCCCTCCACGACCCATCGCATTCTCAACGACCTGACCATTGGACGGTTTGTTGATCGGCCCGAATCAGGCAGCTACCGGCTGGGCATGCGGCTGCTGGAGCTGGGCAATCTCGTCAAGGCTCGCCTGAGTGTGCGCGATGCGGCACTTGCACCCATGCGCAATCTGCACAAACTCATTCAGCAACCCGTGAACCTGAGCATGCGCCAGGGTGACGAAATTGTTTATGTGGAACGCGCCTACAGTGAACGCTCTGGAATGCAGGTGGTGCGCGCCATCGGTGGGCGTGCTCCGCTGCACCTGACGTCGACAGGCAAACTGTTTCTGGCGCTCGACGACCCGCAACGTGTGCGCGCCTATGCCACGCGCACAGGGCTGGCAGGACACACCCGCAACAGCATCACCCAACTGCCGATACTTGAGCGCGAACTTGCCAAGGCACGCCAATATGGCATTGCCCGTGATAACGAAGAACTGGAACTGGGAGTGCGCTGCATGGCGGCAGGGGTCTATGACGACCAGAGCAAGCTGGTAGCGGGCCTGTCGATATCGGCCCCGGCCGATCGCCTGGATGAAGGCTGGCTGCCCAAGCTGCAGGCCACAGCCCAAGAGATCTCTTTGGCGCTAGGCTACCTGGCCACCAAAGACGCGGGCAGCAGCCCTGCGAATGTGTAGAAAAGACCCGGAATCCTGCGGATCGTCGCCCCAGGCGAAACAAGCGCGGACTAGCCTGGACTGGACCGGGTCGCCTGGAGTTGGGAACCCAGTGCAGGCAGGGCCTCCACCCAATTGCGCACACGCTGCGCGTCACCCAGCCGACTGAACTTGCCCGCGGAATCAAGAAAAACCATTATGAGCTTGCGCCCCGCGATGTGTGTCTGCATCACCAGGCACCGGCCCGCCTCAGAGATGTAACCGGTCTTTTGCAGTCCGATATTCCACTCAGGGTTTTTCACCAGCCCATTGGTGTTGTTGTACTGCAAGGTCCTTTCACCCACTGCGACCTCGTATCCGGGAGAGGTGGAGAACTCCCGCATCACCGGGTCTCCATGGGCCGCATTCACCAGTCGAGCCAGATCGCGCGCACTCGCTTGGTTGCGGCTCGACAGACCCGTGGGCTCGACATAGTTGGTGTCGGTCATTCCCAATGAGCGGGCCTTGCTGTTCATCAGGGCTACAAACGCATTGAGCCCGCCTGGGTAGGTGCGCCCCAGTGCGTGCGCCGCACGGTTTTCACTGGACATAAGCGCCAGATGCAGCATCTCGCCACGGGTCAAGGTGGTGCCTACGCTCAGGCGCGAGCGGCTGCCCTTTTCCGTATCCACGTCATCCTGGGTAATGGTCACAAGCTCATCCATGGGCAGACGGGCCTGGGTGATGACGAGGCCCGTCATGAGCTTGGTCAGCGATGCAATGGGCAACACCGCATGGTCGTTCTTGCTGATCAGAACCTCATTCGTGTCCTGGTCGATCACGAAGGCCACGCTGGACTTCAGATCAAGGGGGTCGCTGACCTGGTGAAGTCCAGCCATCTGGGCGAAAGAAGGCTTGGCAGGCACGTAGGCAACCCGCGTAGGCGCCCTGGCGGTTCGCGCTGTAACGCGCACCGCCTTGCCCGCACCGGCAGCCTTGCGCAGTACCACCGAACGCTTGGCGCTGACGGACTGGGTTTGGGGCTTTTTGACCGAAGCTTTTTTTCGTTCCGCTGCATGGGCGGCTGGAAACACCAGCGCAACGCTCACAACAAGGAGACCAAAAAACTGAAGGAAAGGATTCACTGCTGTGCGGCGGCGATGGTGCATCAAAGTGCTCCAAACGGTAAAAGGTGTAGGCAGTGTACAGAATTGAAAAAAGTCGCGCAAGATCAACAGCTTGCACGACTTTTCAATAAAGTAAGTGAATTATAGGTTCACGCCTCAACCTTGTGCGGCCACACGGTCAGCTTTACTTTGTAATTTATTCAACGCGCTCAGATAGGCTTTGGCGGAGGCAACCACGATGTCCGGGTCCGATCCCACGCCATTCACGACACGACCGCTGTTTTGCAGACGCACCGTGACTTCGCCCTGGCTTTCGGTCGATCCACTGATGGCGTTGACCGAATACAGAACCATTTCCGCACCACTCTGGACATGTGACTCGATGGCTTTGAGCGATGCATCCACGGGACCATTGCCATCGGACTGCCCGCGAACCTCCTTGCCATCCACGGTGAACACGATCGTGGCCTGGGGGCGCTCGCCCGTTTCGCTGTGCTGAGAAAGCGAAACAAACCCAAATTGCTCTTTCTCGCTGGTCACGCTTTCGTCACTCACCAGCGCCAGGATGTCCTCGTCAAAAATCTCGCTCTTGCGGTCAGCCAGCTCTTTGAACTTTGCGAACGCATTGTTGACATCGGTTTCGCTTTCCAGTTGCACGCCCAGTTCCTGCAGGCGCTGCTTGAAAGCGTTGCGTCCGCTCAGCTTGCCCAGAACGATCTTGTTGGCACTCCAGCCCACGTCTTCCGCACGCATGATTTCATAGGTGTCACGGGCCTTCAGGACGCCGTCCTGGTGGATGCCGCTGGCATGGGCAAACGCATTGGCGCCCACCACGGCCTTGTTGGGCTGCACCACAAAACCCGTGGTCTGGCTCACCATGCGACTGGCGGCCACAATGTGCTTGGTGTCGATGCCGACGTCCAGCCCGTAATAGTCGCGGCGCGTCTTGACGGCCATGACAACCTCTTCAAGCGAGCAGTTGCCAGCCCGCTCACCCAGGCCATTGATGGTGCATTCCACCTGGCGCGCACCGCCGATCTTCACTCCAGCGAGCGAATTGGCCACTGCCATGCCCAGATCGTTATGGCAGTGCACCGACCAAATGGCCTTGTCGCTGTTGGGCACGCGCTCGCGCAGGTTCTTGATGAACTGGCCGTACAGCTCGGGCACGGCATAGCCCACGGTATCTGGCACATTGATGGTGGTGGCGCCCTCGGCAATCACCGCCTCGATCACACGGCACAGAAAATCGGGGTCGCTGCGGTAGCCGTCTTCGGGGCTGAACTCAATATCGCCCACCAGGTTGCGCGCAAAGCGCACCGACTGCTTGGCCTGCTCCAGCACCTGCTCTGGCGTCATGCGCAGCTTCTTTTCCATGTGCAGCGCCGACGTCGCGATAAAGGTGTGGATCCGTGCGCTGGCCGCACCCTGGAGGGCCTCGGCTGCGCGCGCGATATCGCGATCGTTCGCGCGGGACAGTGAGCAGATGGTCGATTCCTTGATCGCATTGGCGATCGCCTGGACGGCTTCAAAATCCCCGTTGGAGCTGGCTGCAAAACCGGCTTCAATCACATCCACCTTCAGGCGCTCAAGCTGGCGGGCAATGCGCAGCTTTTCGTCTTTGGTCATGGATGCGCCGGGCGATTGCTCGCCATCGCGCAAGGTGGTGTCAAAAATGATGAGTTTGTCAGCCATTTGGTCTCTCCTGATACTGATGGGGTGGCCCGCAACGTCGAAATTCTGGCGCCCAAAACAAAAGGCCCGTTGCGGGTGCATACGGGCCTTTGTGGAAAAAGTGTGCGCGTGCGCCTACCGTCTCCGCCCGTGGGGAGATAGCAGTAGAGCCAGTGCAAACATATTCATGCGATCCAATGTAGCACAGTTTTTTACGCCCTGCAGCCGTCACCGGTGCAGTCCCCGTTCGTCGGGCTCGTCGGTTGACATGCTGATCACACTGCTGTGTTGCCCCTTGGCCTTGCGCCATGCATACACGGCATAGCCGCTCATGCCATACACAACAAAAACGCCAAACATGACAATCGGCGGGTGGATATTGATGACTGCAATGCCCAGGGCAATCAGCACGATGACAGCGAAGGGCACGCTCTTTTTCATCTGCACGTCCTTGAAGCTATAGAACGGCACATTGGTCACCATGGTGAGCCCCGCATACAAGGTAAAGGCAAACATGATCCAGGTAACCTGGTTCCAGGTCAGCCACAGGTCCTCACCCCTGCGCACCCCCAGCTCGGTCATCAGCCAGATGAAGCCCGCCACCAGCGCGGCCGCAGCGGGCGATGGCAGCCCCTGAAAATAACGCTTGTCTACCACGCTGGTGTTGACGTTGAACCGCGCCAGCCGCAGCGCCGCACACGCACAATAGACAAACGCGGCAATCCAGCCCCAGCGGCCCAGACCCCTGAGCGACCATTCGTAGGCAATCAGGGCCGGCGCCGCACCAAACGACACCATGTCGGACAGCGAATCCATTTGTTCGCCAAAGGCGCTTTGCGTGTTCGTCATGCGCGCCACCCGGCCGTCCAGGCTGTCGAGCACCATGGCACAGAAAACGCCCACGGCGGCCATGTCAAACCGGCCGTTCATCGCCATCACGATCGAATAGAACCCACCGAACAATGCCGCCAGCGTGAACAGGTTGGGCAGGATGTAGATGCCCTTGCGCCGTTTGCGCACCATCACACCAGGATTTTCAGTAGATTCACTGCCATCATGCATCAAATAGGCCTCCAGCCCTTGCCCATCATGCGCAAGCAGCTCTCAAATTTATAGTATTCAGTCATCACCCGCAAAACAGGCAAACCACCGCGTGCGCCCAAGGCGAAGGCAGCAGTGTAGCGCCTGCCCACACAGCACCCCGGCCACAAAAAAGGCCACCGAAGTGGCCTTGGAATGCTTCAGAAATGAAGCATCAGTTGCGGGTCTGGTCGACCAGCTTGTTCTTGGCAATCCAGGGCATCATTGCGCGCAACTGGCCGCCCACCTTTTCGATGGAGTGGTCAGCCGTATTGCGGCGGCGCGCGGTCATGCTGGGGTAACCGGTGCGACCTTCCAGAATGAACATCTTGGCGTATTCGCCGTTCTGAATGCGCTTGAGGGCGTTGCGCATGGCTTCGCGCGACTGGGCGTTGATCACTTCGGGGCCGGTCACATACTCGCCGTATTCGGCGTTGTTCGAGATCGAGTAGTTCATGTTGGCAATGCCGCCTTCGTAGATCAGGTCCACGATGAGCTTGAGCTCGTGCAGGCACTCGAAGTAGGCCATTTCAGGCGCGTAGCCGGCTTCGACCAGGGTTTCATAACCCATCTTGATCAGCTCGACGGCGCCGCCGCACAGCACGGCCTGCTCGCCGAACAGGTCGGTCTCGGTTTCTTCCTTGAAGTTGGTCTCGATGATGCCGGCCTTGCCGCCACCATTGGCCATCGCGTAGCTCAGGGCCAAGTCACGGGCCTTGCCCGTCTTGTCCTGGTGCACCGCCACCAGGTGGGGCACGCCGCCGCCCTGGGTGTAGGTGTTGCGCACGGTGTGGCCAGGAGCCTTGGGGGCCACCATCCACACGTCCAGATCGGCGCGGGGAACGACCTGGTTGTAGTGCACATTGAAGCCGTGGGCGAAGGCCAGCGATGCGCCTTGCTTGATGTTCGGCTCGACATTGTTCTTGTAGACGCCAGCGATGTCTTCGTCGGGCAGCAAGATCATGACCACGTCAGCAGCCTTCACGGCGTCGTTGACCTCCATCACCGTGAGGCCAGCCTTGCCGACCTTGTCCCATGAGGCACCACCCTTGCGCAGACCGACCACGACCTTCACGCCACTGTCGTTCAGGTTTTGTGCATGGGCGTGGCCCTGCGAGCCATAGCCGATGATGGCAACGGTCTTGCCCTTGATCAGGCTCAGGTCACAGTCTTTGTCGTAGAAAACTTTCATGGGTCGCTCCGGTTGAAATGCGTTGTTGGGGGTTGAAAACTAAACAGTCGATTGTCTTACATAGGATTCGACGTCAACCGGATAACCAGGCGGGGAACCGCAAACAGTGCTCTGGCACGGCAAGGCGACCCAGCACCGTTAGCTGGTTGAAGGCGAATCCGTTACACGCGCAAGATGCGCTCGCCGCGCCCGATGCCGCTGGCACCGGTGCGGACGGTTTCCAGGATCGCCGTGCGGTCGATCGCCTGCAAAAAGGCATCGTTCTTGGACTGGTCGCCAGTGAGCTCGATGGTGTAGCTCTTTTCGGTGACGTCGATGATGCGGCCGCGGAAGATGTCGGCCATGCGCTTCATCTCCTCACGCTCCTTGCCCACCGCACGCACCTTCACCATCATGAGCTCGCGCTCGGTGTAAGCGCCTTCGGTCAGGTCCACCACTTTCACCACCTCGATGAGACGGTTCAGGTGCTTGGTAATCTGCTCGATCACGTCTTCGGAGCCCGTGGTCTGGATGGTCATGCGCGAGAGCGACGCATCCTCGGTAGGCGCCACGGTGAGCGACTCGATGTTGTAACCCCGGGCAGAGAACAGGCCCACAACGCGCGACAGCGCGCCGGGTTCGTTTTCGAGCAAAACGGCAATGATGTGTTTCATGGTGTCCAGATTCCTCTTTTTGCTGCCCTCCCCCGTGCACGGTAATGCACGGGCTTGGCAGGCAATAGATTCGTCAAAAATTGAATGCTATTAAATTAATAGCTACTTACGCTTGATGGAAAAGCGCTGGAGGCCGATTTGGCTTAAAGATCTTCCGACCCCAGCAACATTTCGGTAATGCCCTTGCCGGCCTGCACCATCGGGAACACGTTCTCGGTGGGGTCGGTGCGGAAGTCCATGAACACGGTGCGGTCCTTGAGCTTGCGCGCCTCGCGCAGCGCGGGCTCCACGTCTTTGGGGTGTTCGATCAGCAGGCCCACATGCCCATAGGCCTCGGCCAGCTTGACGAAGTTGGGCAGCGCGTCCATGTAGCTGTGGCTGTAGCGGCCGGAGTATTCAATCTCCTGCCACTGGCGCACCATGCCCAGATAGCGGTTGTTCAATGCGCAGATCTTGATCGGCGTGTTGTACTGCAGGCAAGTGGACAGTTCTTGAATGTTCATCTGCACCGAGCCTTCGCCCGTGATGCAGAACACTTCGCTTTGCGGCTTGGCCAGCTTGATGCCCATGGCATAGGGGATGCCCACGCCCATGGTGCCCAGGCCACCAGAATTGATCCAGCGGCGCGGCTCGTCAAAGCGGTAGTACTGCGCGGCCCACATCTGGTGCTGGCCCACGTCGGACGTGATGTAGGTGTCCGCGTCCTTGGTCATGTTCCACAGCGTCTCGACCACATACTGCGGCTTGATCACATCGCCGCTGCCCATGTCGTACTTGAGGCAATCGCGCTTGCGCCAGCCTTCAATGGTGTCCCACCAGGCGGCGAGCGCGCCGGTGTCGGGGCGGGTGCTGCCTTCGCGGATCATCGAGATCAGCTCGGTCAGCACGTCTTTCACATCGCCCACGATCGGAATATCGACCTTGACGCGCTTGGAGATGCTGGACGGGTCGATGTCCACATGGATGATCTTGCGCTCGTTCTGCGCAAAATGCTTGGTGTTGCCGATCACGCGGTCGTCAAACCGCGCGCCAACCGCCAGCAGCACATCGCAGTTCTGCATGGCATTGTTGGCTTCGATGGTGCCGTGCATGCCCAGCATGCCCAGGAATTTGCGATCCGACGCCGGATAGGCACCCAGGCCCATCAACGTGTTGGTCACGGGGTAGCCCAGCATGTCGACCAGGGTACGCAACTCGTTGGTGGCATTGCCCAGCAACACACCACCGCCAGTATAGATATAGGGGCGCTTGGCCGCCAGCAGCAACTGAAGCGCCTTGCGAATCTGGCCGCCGTGGCCCTTCTTTACCGGGTTGTAGGAGCGCATTTCCACGGTTTGGGGATAACCGGAGTAAGGCACCTTCTTGAACGAAACGTCCTTCGGAATGTCGACCACCACGGGGCCAGGTCGGCCGGTGCGTGCGATGTGGAAGGCTTTTTTCAGCGTCATGGCCAGATCGCGTGGATCCTTGACCAGGAAGTTGTGCTTCACGATGGGGCGCGTGATGCCCACCGTGTCGCATTCCTGGAACGCATCCAGACCGATGGCCGCCGTGGGCACCTGGCCGGAGATGATCACCATGGGAATGCTGTCCATGTAGGCCGTGGCAATGCCGGTCACGGCATTGGTAAGCCCCGGGCCTGAAGTGACCAGCGCCACACCCACCTCGCCGGTGGCTCGTGCGTAGCCGTCTGCCGCATGCACTGCTGCCTGTTCATGGCGCACCAGCACATGCTGAATGGTGTCTTGCTTGTACAGCGCGTCGTAGATGTACAAAACTGCGCCGCCTGGGTAGCCCCAGATGTACTGAACGTTTTCGGCCTGCAACGACTTGACGAGAATTTCAGAACCCATGAGGTCCTGAGAGCCGGAGGCGGGGAAGTTGCCTTGGGAGGCAGCGGCTGCCGATGTGAGTTCAGCCTTTGTGATTTCCATGATCAACCTTTGTGAATTTCTCTGACGAAAAACCTTGGGTGCTCCTCGCATGGACTCTCGTGAAGCCAGCTCGGAACTTGAGGCCAAGGACATGGGCGGGATGATTGCCGCGCCGGACCGTGACCCGTTTGCCTTTTGAATTGCAAACGAAATTATCGCACTGCAACACGAACAAAACCAGCTATTCGCGGAAAATTCAGCGCCCAATGCGATAATTGAATGGCTATGACCGCTCTATCGTGCGTTCTCGCACGACATCGACCCTCCCGGGCTGACTCCTCTTGGCAACAGAACAAGAACTCTCCGATTTCCTCAAAAGTGTAGAAAAGCGCGCATTCAAGCGCTCGATCTATCACGTCCGCAACGAGGAAGCGGCCCTGGACATTGTTCAGGACAGCATGCTCAAGCTGGCCGAGCACTACGGCGACAAGCCCCCGGGCGAGCTGCCCATGCTCTTTCAGCGCATTCTGTCGAACTGCACGCTGGACTGGTTTCGTCGCCAGAAGACGCGCAATGCGCTGTTTTCCAGCATGAGCGACTTTGATGGACCGGGCGACGATGGCGCAGAATTTGATCTGCTTGAAGCCTATGCCGGCCCCGACAATGGGGAGCGGGCTGAAAGCGCGGAAGATCTGGCGCGGCGCGCGCAGACCTTCAAGGACATCGAAGCAGAGATTGAGGAGTTGCCAGCACGTCAACGGGAAGCGTTTCTCATGCGTTACTGGGAAGAAATGGATGTCGCAGAAACAGCAGCCGCCATGGGCTGCTCCGAAGGCAGCGTCAAAACACACTGTTTTCGTGCAGTACAGGCCCTCAGCAAGGCACTGAAGGCAAAAGGAATCGAGCCATGAACAAAGCAAACACTCTCCCCACCGAAATGGCGGCAGATCGTTTCGCCCGCCGCGTCACCGCGCGACTGACCAGTGGAACGGATGACCTGCCCTACGATATTTCCGAGCGGCTGCGCGCCGCCCGCATGCAGGCACTGGCCAAGCGCAAAGTCGTCGTGCAGGTCCGGCGTGCAGCCCCTGCCGTTCTGCATTCAGGCAACACGGCGGTGCTCGGCGGTGGCAACGAACGCAGTGGCTGGTGGAGTGCGCTGGTTTCGGCCATCCCGGTAATGGCCCTGCTGGTGGGACTTGTGGTGATCAATGACTCCCAGGACGAAATCGGCACCAACGAAGTGGCAGAAGTCGACGCTGCATTGCTGACCGATGATCTCCCCCCTGCAGCCTATTCCGACCCCGGTTTTGTACAGTTCCTGAAAACAGCCCATTCCAGCAACTGATTGCGCCCTTTTTTACTGCATGCACTCAAGTTCACCTGACGCCCGCCTCACCATGCCAGCCTTCGTGCTGGCTTTGGTGCTTTTAGGCGCGCTCGCGGCAGGCGGCGTGTCAGTGCTCAATCAGGTGCGCATGGCACCCGGCACCCTGCTTCCAGCCGCTGCGCTGGCACCCAAGTCTGGTGGCAAGGGCGCCCCCGGCACTGTGACCGACCCGACCCGGCAAACCCATGCCGGCCCGGGCTGGGAAGTTCTGAACACGCCCCAAAAATTGGCACTTTACCCACTGGCGGAACGTTGGGCACTTCTCAGCGAGTTGCAAAAACGGCGCTGGCTCGCCCTCGCCCAGAATTTTCCGACGCTGCCTGAAACCGAGCAGGAAAAGCTGCACAGTCGCATGACGGAATGGGCCAGCCTCAGCGCGCAGCAGCGCAATCAGGCAAGGCTCAACTATGCCGACTCCAATCGCCTGGCCCGCGACAACAAACTCGCCCAATGGCAAGCCTATCAGGCGCTGAGTGACGAAGAAAAGCGCAAGCTGGCTGCCCGCGCGGCAACCAAATCACAGGGCGCAGCCCCGGCGATCAAACCGGTTTCTCCCCGCAAGCTGGCACAGATTCCGGCGGCCTCGGAGGTCAACCCCAACCGCCCCAACCAGCCCAAGATTCCGCCCGTGAAGAGCCTGTCGCCGCGCGCTGCAACGCCGGTGCAGCCCGCCCCGGCGGCCGCGCCCGGCGCCCCTGGATATCCTGCACCGGCGCCGGCTCCTGTGGTGGAAACCAGCCCGGTCAACGTGCCTGTGGCCGAGCCAGTCACGCTGCCGCCCCTGTCGGCCACACCGCCCGCCCATAACCTTGCCCCAGGGGGGCACGATGCGCCCCTGCATGCTCCCCCGTAATTTGCATGTCTGCCTTGCCCTCCCCTGACGCACTGCCTGCCGCTGTGGCAGCACCCCTGAATCTGCAAGCCCCCCGCCTGATCCGCCGCATGGCATGCTGGATGTACGAAGGCATCCTGATGTTCGGCGTGGTCTTCATCGCCGGCTACCTGTTTGGCACCCTGAGCCAGACCCGCAACGCCATGGACAACCGCCACGCGCTGCAGGCCTTCCTGTTCGTGGTGTTTGGCATCTACTTCACCTGGTTCTGGGCCAAGGGGCAGACGCTGGCCATGAAGACCTGGCACATCCGTGTCGTGGATCGCGATGGCCGTCCGCTCACCCAGCGGCGCGCACTGCTGCGCTACGTTTGTTCCTGGCTGTGGTTTCTGCCGCCGTTGGCCGCTTTGGCACCTTTTTCGCTGCCGGGCGGTGAAGCCACGGTGATCGTACTGGGCTGGGTCGCCGTGTGGGCGGTGTTGAGCCGTTTTCACCCACAGCAGCAGTTCTGGCACGACGCACTGGCGGGCACACGCCTGGTGCACTACGAACCTGCAAAAAAGTAAGCCCTGTTCGGACCGACCCGTTCCGGACACATCCTCCCCCGACAATCGCGGCATGCAATCATCCGACCCGTCACACCACGCACCTGCCAACCCCCAGAAGGCCCGGTCCGGGCTGAACCGCATCTGGCATGCCACCGGTTACTCCATCGCAGGGCTGCGTGCCGGCTGGAACGAAAAAGCGTTTCGCCAGGAGGCCCTTGCGGCCGTCGTCCTGGTTCCGCTGTCGTTCTGGCTGGGTCATGGCTGGGTCGAAGTGGCGCTGCTGGCGGGTTCAGTGGTGATCGTCATGATTGTTGAACTGCTCAACACCGGCATCGAGACAGCCATCGACCGCATCGGCCCCGAGTGGCACGACCTCTCCAAACGGGCCAAGGACATGGGCAGCGCTGCCGTACTGCTGGCGCTGCTGCTGTGCATCAGCATCTGGTCTGCCGCCATTCTTCAAAGGTTTCTTCATGGCTGAGCCCGCATTTTCGATCTGTGTGTACTGTGGCTCGCGCCCCGGCGAGAGCGCGGCGTTTGCCCAGGCGGCTGCGGCCGTGGGCCAGTGGATTGGTTCGCATGGCGGCCAACTCGTCTACGGTGGCGGGCGCAGCGGCCTGATGGGCACGGTGGCCGAAGCCACGCGCCTGGCCGGTGGCCGTGTAGTGGGCGTGATACCGCAAACCCTGGTCGACAAGGAGCTGGCCAACCAACAGTGCGACGAGTTGCACATCGTGCAGACCATGCATGAGCGCAAAGCCATGATGGCGGAGCGCAGCAACGCCTTTGTTGCGCTACCCGGCGGCATCGGAACCTTTGAGGAGCTGTTTGAAGTGTGGACCTGGCGCCAGCTGGGCTATCACGACAAGCCGCTGGGCCTGCTCAATGTGGCCGGCTATTACGACGGCTTGCTGGGCTTCTTGCAATCCAGCGTGGCCAACGGATTCATGGGCAATTGGCAAATGGACCTTCTGCACGCAAGCACCGATGTAGAGGCCCTGCTGCGCACGCTGGTGCAGGAGGCCGGTCCCGATCAGGCATCCATGCCATTGCGCTCGGTGATTTAAGAACCAAAGCCCCCGGTCGCGCAAACCTCAGCATCGGCCACCGCGCAAGGCGTACAGCGAGCTACGCAGCGCGCCTGCGGGGAGCGTCACGGATCAGATCGCTGCGTCATCCAGGTCGCCGGTGCGAATGCGCACCACGCGCTCCACGGCCGTCACGAAAATCTTGCCGTCCCCGATCTTTCCCGTGCGCGCCACATTCACGATGGCGTCCACGCAGCGCTCCAGGTCTTCGGTTTTTACCACCACCTCAACCTTCACCTTGGGCAGGAAATCAACCACATATTCGGCCCCGCGGTACAGCTCGGTGTGGCCTTTCTGGCGCCCAAAACCCTTCACCTCGGTCACGGTGAGGCCGGTCACGCCACATTCGGCCAAGGCTTCTCGGACTTCTTCGAGCTTGAAGGGCTTGATGACGGCGGTGATCATTTTCATGGGGGGTCTCCTGGGGGAATTAAAAAAGCGGCGGGCCTGGCGGATGCCCGTCAGGCCCTGAATTTGCTGGTGATAGGGTAACGCCAGTCCTTGCCGAAGCTGCGGCGCGTCACGCGCACGCCCACAGGGGCCTGGCGGCGCTTGTATTCGTTGAGCTTGATCAGCCGTGTGACGCGCTCGACATCGGCGCGCTCAAACCCGGCTGCAATGATGGACTCTATCGGTTCATCATTCTCCATGTAGCGAGCCACGATCGCATCGAGCACCTCGTAAGCCGGCAAACTATCCTGGTCTTTCTGGTCGGGGCGCAACTCGGCACTGGGCGGGCGCGTGATGATGCGCTCGGGGATGGGGTTCGCCCCGGTGCCATACGGGTCGTGGGCATTGCGCCAGCGCGCCAGGGCAAACACCCGGGTCTTGGCCACGTCCTTGATGGGCGCAAAGCCGCCGGCCATGTCACCGTACAGCGTGCAGTAGCCCGTGGCCAGCTCACTCTTATTGCCGGTGGTCAGCACAATGGCCCCGAATTTGTTCGACAAGGCCATGAGCAGCATGCCGCGGATGCGCGCCTGCAGGTTCTCTTCGGTCGTGTCTTCGGCGCGGCCGGCAAAATGCGGCGCCAGCGCGGCCTTGAAGGCCTCGAACTGTGACGCAATCGAGGTTTCGTCATGGCGCACACCCATGCGCTCGGCCATGTCGCGCGCATCGATCCAGCTGATGTCCGCCGTGTAGGGCGACGGCATCATCACCGTGCGCACCTTGTCGGCGCCCAGGGCATCCACCGCAATGGCCAGCACCAGCGCCGAATCAATGCCGCCCGACAAACCCAGCAAGGCGCCCGGGAAGCCGTTTTTGCCCACATAGTCGCGCACGCCCAGCACCAGCGCATCCCACAGGTCGGCTTCCAGGCTGCACTCGGGCACCACCTCTGCTTCTATTTTGATAGCTGCTTGCGCTTGCCGGATATGCGCAAACACCAGTTTTTCCTTGAAGCCTGGGGCGCGCCCCGCTACCGAGCCATCTGCATTCAGGGCAAACGAGCGGCCTTCAAAAACCACCTCGTCCTGCCCGCCCACCAGGTGGGCATAGACCAGTGGCAGGCCGGTCTCGGCCACGCGCTCGCGCATGGTCTGCTCGCGCTCGGCGCTCTTGCCCAGGTGAAAGGGCGATGCATTGATCACCGCCAGCAGCTGCGCCCCCGCGCTGGCAGCAGCGCGTGCAGGCTCTGGAAACCATGCGTCTTCGCAGATCAGCACCCCGACCCGCACGCCCTGCACCTCGAAAACGCAGGGCGACTGGCCGGCAACGAAATAGCGGCGCTCATCGAACACCTGGTAATTGGGCAGCTCGCGCTTGGCATAGGTCTGCTCGATCTGGCCATGCCGCAGCACGCTGGCCGCATTCAGGCACGGGCTGAACGCCGGGTCGCCGGCAGCCAGCTTTTGCGGATGGCCCAGAACGATCGCAAGGCCATTCAACCCCGCGGTCTCGCGGGCCACGGTTTTCACGGCATCATCACAGGCCGCCAGAAACGCGGGGCGCAGGAACAGGTCTTCTGCCGCGTAGCCACAGATGGCCAGTTCGGGCGTCAGCAACAGACGCGCGCCCTGCGCGTGAGCTTCATGCGCGGCTGCGATGATTTTCTGCGCATTGCCGGGCATGTCGCCCACGACAAAATTGAGCTGAGCGGTGCAAATGGAGAGCATCATGGAACTGGAATCGGCTTTTGTAGCCGGGTTGGACACCGCCACCACAGCCCACAACGGCCCCGTGCAAAACGGTGGTCCACGGAGGCAGCATGGCTGAAGGCGCCATTATCGCGCGCGTGCTGGCATCGCCGCTGGAGGTGGACGCCACTGCCTGGAACGCCCTGCTGGCACTGCAATCGCACCCCACCCCGTTCATGCGCCACGAATACCTGGCCGCCCTGCATGAGAGCGAGAGCGCTGTTCCCCACACGGGCTGGACACCTCGGTTCATGACCCTGTGGGAGGGCGACCTGCTGGTGGCAGCCTGCCCGCTGTACCTCAAAAGCCATTCTTACGGCGAATACGTGTTTGACTGGGCCTGGGCCAGTGCCTACGAGCAGCACGGCGTCCCCTACTACCCCAAGGCCGTGGTGGCGGTGCCCTTCACGCCCGTGCCCGGCACCCGGCTGATGGCGCGCGACGCCGCAGCCCGCCAGTGGCTGGTGCAGGCGCTGTGCCAGTGGTGCGAGGACGAGGGCATCTCGTCACTGCATGTGCTGTTCGCCAGCGACGACGATGTGCTGACCGGCGCCCGCGAAGGCCTGATGCTGCGGCATACGGTGCAGTTTCATTGGAAGAATGTGGCCCCCACGCTAGGCACTGACGTGTCCTCGCTGCCCCCCGAGGGGGCTCTCGCCGCCTTGGGGCGGCCCGGCGGCGGCTCGGGTGCGGCCCCCACGCTCGGCACGGGCGGGTTTTTGCTGCCCACAGAGAGCGTCCTCGCAGCGGTCGAAAGCCATTGCGACAGCGGCTCGGCGGCAGCCGGAACGCTTGCCTACCGCGATTTCGACGATTTTCTGGCGCACCTCACGCAGGAAAAGCGCAAGAAATTCCGCCAGGAACGCCGGCGCGTGGCCGAGGCAGGTGTCACCTTTCGCTGGGCACTGGGGGCTGACATCACTGCGGACGACTGGAACTTCTTTTACCGTTGCTACGAACGCACCTATCTGGAACACGGCAACCCGCCCTACCTCACGCGGGCATTCTTTCAGCAGATGGCCGATCGCATGCCCGAACACTGGCTGCTGTTTATTGCAGAGCGCGAAGGCCGTCCAATTGCTAGTAGTTTGATAGCTATCAGCGCACAGCCATCAAGCGCCAGAGGCCAATATCATTCAAAGTATGCCGGCTGCACCGCCTACGGCCGTTACTGGGGTGCGCTGGAGCGGGTGGACTGCCTCCATTTCGAAGCCTGCTACTACCAGCCCCTGGCATGGTGCATTGCGCATGGCGTGCAGCGATTCGAAGGCGGCGCGCAAGGCGAGCACAAAATGGCCCGCGCCCTGCTGCCCGTTCCGGCGACCAGCATGCACTGGCTGGCAAATCCGGCATTTGCCGATGCGGTGGACCGGTTTCTGGCACGCGAAGTTGCGGGGGTAGAGCAGTATCTGGACCATCTGCAGGCACGCAGCCCGTTTCGGGCGGCCTGACACCTCGCCTCACACAATGGCGGGGCCAAAACCCGGCGGCCTTGCGCCGCCGACGCTGCGGGGCCTCAGCCGCCGCAGGCGCCACCCGAGCAGCAAGAACCGCCCGTGGCTGCGGCGGGCTCGGTCTTGCTGATCTGTACACGCCACAGATCGGGGCCTTGCTGCAGATAAGCCCATTTGAACGCGCCCGCAGAGCGGACCTCGAATTGCTGGCGCAGTGGCTGTGGATCATGGTCGTTGACCAATTGCAGCGCCTCGCCGGGCAACAGCGCATCGAAGCGGCCAAAAATCAGGGCGTGGCGCTCGCGGGGCGCAATTTCGCGTACATCGATGACGGAATTCTGGGTGGAAGTCATGGCAAAGCCTTTCTAGGGGAAGTGAACAAGAGCAACGAAAAATGATTCAGACTGGCAACCTCGGCCCCGGCGCTGAGTCGTTGAGGCGCTGGCAAGGCGTTGCAACAACACCGCCCGCGCACAGCGCCATCAGCCGTCCTTGCCGTCCAGCCGGGTCTGGAACAGCCAGGGGGTAAAGAGGCCCAGGTAAATGGCAAAAGCCGTGGACCAGGCCAGCGCGGCCACCACCAGTGTGGCGGCATACCACTGCGGTGCGGCCAGCGGCACAAGGACACGCAAAACAGCGGCGCCCATCACCAGCCCATAGGCCAGCACCTCCAGCCGGGAAGCCTGCAGCGGCCGACCCGTGTGGCCGCGCGCCGTGCGGGTGATCATGCCGATGATCAGCCCCCCCGTGACACCCACGGCAAAGGCATGCACCGCGGCAGACACGGCCACAACACCCAGTTGCGCCAAGGCCAGCAGAGCAAAGCCCACAGGAATCCAGGCATACGACGCGTGCAGAATCCACAAGATGGGACGGTTGCGGGTGATCCAGGGCTTCCAGCGCCACATGCGCACGCCGTGCAGCAGCGCCGCCAGCCCGGCAAGCACCGCCGTGACCGCGCCCACGCCAAAAGGAGCACACACCCACGACACCAGCGCCAGGGCCGTGACGGCCATGGTGGTGAGTTCCAGCGGGCGCTGCGCCTGCAGCTTGAGCCCCGGGTTCACGCTCATGGTGAAAGCCGGCACCACGCGTCCGGCCATGACGCATTCAATCAGCACAATGAGCGCCAGGCCAGCATGCAGCGCCTGCACGGGCGGCAGGCTGATAACACCCATGACCGCCAGGTGAAACGCGACATTGGCCAGCGACAGCAGCACCAGCGCCCCCATCAGCGGCAAATTGCGGCGGTTGCGCGCCCGCAGCAGCACCGCCAGCAAAATGCCCGCCACCACCGGCAGCAAGACCATGTCCAGCGCTGCATAGACCGCATAGGGGGCCACCACGGCAGCCACCCTGGCGGCAAGCCAGAGCAGTGCCAGCGCCCCCAGCAACGCACCGCGCGGCGTGGACAGCCCTGTCCACGCCTTCACGGCCGTGAGCAAGAACCCGATGATGACGGTGGCGGCAAACCCGAACAGCATTTCGTGGGCGTGCCACAGCAGGGGAGCGACCGGAAGATCGAGCGCAAGCCACCCAAGCATGGAAGCTATCCACAGCGGCACGGTCAGGCACGCCACAAAGGCCGCGCCCAGATAAAACGGGCGAAAACCCAGACGCAGGAATGGCAAACCCTGCAAAGCAGAGGCCGGAGCCACGCCTGCGGTGGAGACGACAGGTGTTGAGATGGGTTTCATGCGGTGCGGCCCGCTGCGCCGGAACGACGCAAGCAGCAGAAATTTATAAGATTCATTTTACATGAATATTAATGCGTGACGCTCGCCAACACAACATCCGCCACACGCGCTGCGGCGCAAAAAGTACTTTGACAGCACAACGGTGGCGCAGGGCAAGCCGCTAAAAAGCGTGCAATGCTCTGCCGCTGCACGGCGGCAGTTACCGACCGTCAGGGCATCAGCGATTGAGGTTTTTTGTGCGAGGCAGCCCTGCCCTCCGCCGCAGCGTTGCCCGGCCTTCACCCTGCTGAAGAAGTGAGGGCCGCGCCCCCCGGACTGCCCGAGAAAAGGAGTGCTGATTCGCCGGTGCCGCTTACTGCGCGACCTGGGCCACCAGGCCCATTTCGGCGCTGCTCAGCAAGGATTCAATGTCCATCATGATGAGCATGCGGTCGCCCACGGTGGCAATGCCGGTCACAAAGGCCGAGTCCACCTGGCTTTCAAACTGTGGCGCCGGCTTGATGGCATCGGGCGTGAGGGCTACCACATCGGCCACGGCATCCACCACCGCACCCAGCACGGTGCCACCCACATTCAGGATGATGACGACGGTGAAATCGGTGTACTCGGCCTGGGGACAGTGCAGTTTCAGGCGCAAATCCACGATGGGAACGATGCGCCCGCGCAAATCCACCACACCCTTGATGAAGTCGGGCGCATGCGCCATGCGCGTGGGCTGCTCGTACGAGCGGATCTCCTGCACCCGCAGGATATCGATGCCGTATTCCTCCTCCCCCAGGCGGAAGGTCAGATATTCCGCCGCGCGGGCTGCGGCAGCGGTGCGCGAAGACGCCTCGGAACGGGTTGCAGTGGGGGCAGAAATCATGTGCGCATCCTTGAAAACATCGGTTCGGGCAGGCTGGCGACTGCGCCGGGCCTGCGCATATCGGCAGAGCATAGCAGTCTTCAGTTGCATTTGCTCACAACTACCCCGTTGCCAGCGTGGCGCGGACCGATGGCGCAGTATGGACGGACTCCGTGCGGGGCCACGGGCGTTTGGCGCTGCGTTGGCCGTCTGGCCGACGCGGCAGCATTCCCCAGCTGCCCACCAGCCAGAAACAAAGCATGCACCCCGTTGGGGTACATGCTTTGTTTTTGATAGCTGTCAGCGCTTATTGGTAAAGGGCTGCGGCACCATTTGATTCAAAAAAGGGGTTGAACCGGCTCAACCCAGGCTCTTTTGGTAGTTGGCGATGCCGTCGCTGATTTCCTTCTTGGCCGAGTCGATACCTTCCCAGCCCAGCACCTTGACCCACTTGCCTTTTTCCAGGTCCTTGTAGTGCTCGAAGAAGTGAGCGATGGCGTTGCGGCGCATGGCGTTCACGTCGTCGATGGTCTTCCAGTGGTCGTACATGGGCAGGATCTTGGAGGTGGGCACCGCAATGACCTTGCCATCCACGCCGGCTTCGTCTTCCATCATCAGGATACCCAGGGGGCGGCAAGTCACGACCACACCGGGATGAAGGGGGTAAGGCGTGATCACCAGCACGTCCACCGGGTCACCGTCGCCCGACAGGGTTTGCGGAACATAGCCGTAGTTCGTTGGGTAGTGCATGGCCGTGGTCATGAAACGGTCCACGAAGATGGCGCCCGATTCCTTGTCCACTTCATACTTGATCGGGTCGGCGTTCATCGGGATCTCGATGACCACATTGAAGGTATCGGGAACGTTCTTGCCTGGGGGGACGTTGTTGAGAGACATGTCTTGTATGAAAAGTTGATTGAAGACAATCCACGCAGCACGACGCGTCGGGATTAACCCTGATTTTAGGCACACGCCCCTTTCTGCGCGCTTGCAATCTGGCGTTTGGCTGTAAATTGGGTCTGTTGGCCAATCGACTCCAGTACGCTAGAGCGCGAGGAAGCAACGCAGCGGAAGCACACCGATGCGTTGTGTTTCCTTCCGTGCATCTCAATACTTCAAGGAGTGACGAATGGCTGGAAATACAGCGCTGACTGCCCCTCTGATACTGGCTCTGGTTTGCGGATTGATTGCGGTGGCCTATGGAATCTGGGCCCGGGGATGGATTCTTGCCAAGGACCCCGGCAATGCCCGCATGCAGGAGATTGCCGCCGCCATCCAGGCCGGGGCTGCTGCCTACCTCGCCCGCCAGTACAAGACCATCGCCATCGTCGGCGTGGTGCTGGCGGTTCTCATCGGCATTTTTCTCGACGGCACGACGGCCGTGGGCTTTGTGGTGGGCGCGGTGCTCTCGGGCGCCTGCGGCTTCATCGGCATGAACGTGTCGGTGCGCGCCAACGTGCGCACAGCGCAGGCCGCCACGCACGGCATTGGCCCGGCGCTCGATGTAGCGTTTCGCGGCGGGGCCATCACCGGCATGCTGGTGGTGGGGCTGGGCCTGTTGGGCGTCACGGGCTTTTACTGGTTTCTGGCGGGCAACGGCAATCTCACGCCCACGGCCAACCTGGCCAATCTGCTCAACCCGCTGATCGGCTTTGCGTTTGGCTCGTCGCTGATTTCGATCTTTGCGCGCCTGGGCGGCGGCATCTTCACCAAGGGCGCCGATGTGGGCGCCGACCTGGTGGGCAAGGTCGAGGCGGGCATCCCTGAAGACGACCCGCGCAACCCCGCGGTGATTGCCGACAACGTGGGCGACAACGTGGGCGACTGCGCCGGCATGGCCGCCGACCTGTTCGAAACCTACGCCGTGACGCTGATCGCCACCATGGTGCTGGGCGCGCTGCTGGTGGCCACCGCGCCCGTCAACGCCGTGGTGTACCCGCTGGCGCTGGGGGCCGTGTCCATCATTGCGTCCATCATCGGCTGCTTCTTCGTGAAGGCCTCGCCCGGCATGAAGAACGTGATGCCTGCGCTGTACAAGGGCCTGGCGATTGCGGGCGTGCTGTCACTCATCGCCTTCTATTTCGTGACAATCTGGATCATGCCGGACAACGCCATCACCGCCACCGGCAGCCAGATGAAGCTGTTTGGCGCGTGCGCCACCGGGCTGGTGCTGACGGCAGCGCTGGTATGGATTACCGAGTTCTACACCGGCACGCAATACTCGCCCGTGCAGCACATCGCCCAGGCATCGACCACGGGCCACGGTACCAACATCATTGCGGGCCTGGGCGTGTCGATGCGCTCCACGGCCTGGCCCGTGATCTTTGTGTGCCTGGCCATTCTCTCGGCCTACCAGCTGGCAGGCCTTTACGGCATTGCCGTGGCGGCCATGTCCATGCTGAGCATGGCGGGCATCGTGGTGGCGCTGGATGCCTATGGCCCCATCACCGACAACGCCGGCGGCATTGCCGAAATGGCCGAGCTGCCCAGCAGCGTGCGCGACGTCACCGACCCGCTGGACGCCGTGGGCAACACCACCAAGGCCGTCACCAAGGGCTATGCCATTGGCTCGGCCGGGCTGGCCGCGCTGGTGCTGTTTGCCGACTACACCCACAAGCTCGAAAGCTATGGCCGCGCCATCAGCTTTGACCTGAGCGATCCTTTAGTGATCGTGGGTCTTTTCATCGGTGGGCTGATCCCCTACCTGTTTGGCGCCATGGCCATGGAGGCCGTGGGCCGCGCCGCTGGTGCTGTGGTGGTGGAAGTGCGCCGCCAGTTCCGTGACATTCCCGGCATCATGGAGGGCACGGCCAAGCCCGAATACGGCAAAGCCGTGGACATGCTGACCACCGCCGCCATCAAGGAGATGGTGATCCCCAGCCTGCTGCCCGTGGTGGTGCCCATCGTGGTGGGCCTGGCGCTTGGCCCCAAGGCGCTGGGCGGCCTGCTGATGGGCACCATCGTCACGGGCCTGTTCGTGGCCATCAGCATGTGCACGGGCGGCGGAGCGTGGGACAACGCCAAAAAGTACATCGAAGACGGCCACCACGGCGGCAAGGGCAGCGAGGCGCACAAGGCCGCCGTCACCGGCGACACCGTGGGCGACCCCTACAAGGACACCGCCGGCCCCGCCATCAACCCGCTGATCAAGATCATCAACATCGTGGCGCTGCTGATCGTGCCGCTGGTGGTCAAATTTCACGGCGGCTGATTGCGCCCCACGCATCTCCAAAGGCTCGCTGCGGCGGGCCTTTTTTTGGCCTTATTGGGCCGCTAGCGGCCCCCTTGCGCCACCTGCCGCCCAGCGCAAACCGCCTCCAAACGCTACTATATTAATAGCTAATAGCGCTTTATACATAAGGGCTATAGGCCATTTTGACCTGAAAACCATAAGAACACATTGTTTTTGTCGCACAATTTGGCCATGCAACTGCACTTCATCGCCAACGCCTCCGTTGCGTCCGCCTCCGGCCGCACCATCCCGGTGATCGACCCGTCCGACGGCCAGCCGTTTGACGAGATCCAGCGCGGCACGGCCGACGACATCGATGCCGCCGTGCATGCCGCGCGCCAGTGCTACCACGCCGTGTGGCAAAAGATGGCGCCTGCCGACCGTGGCCGTCTGTTGCAAAAGCTCTCGGCAAAAATTCTGGAGCACGCCGACGAGCTGACCGCCCTGGAGCGGCGCGACTGCGGCAAGCCCACCAGACAGGCGCGGGCCGATGCGCTGGCGCTGGCGCGCTACTTCGAGTTTTATGCGGGCGCCTGCGACAAGTTGCACGGCGAGACCATTCCTTACCCCAACGGCTACAGCGTGCTGACCTGGCGCGAGCCCCATGGCGTGACGGGCCACATCATTCCGTGGAACTACCCCATGCAGATTTTTGGCCGCAGCGTGGGCGGCGCCCTGGCGGCGGGCAATGTGTGCGTAGTCAAGCCCGCTGAAGACGCGTGCCTGAGCCTGATCCGCGTGGCACAGCTGGCGGCCGAGGTGGGGTTTCCGTCGGGCGCGCTCAACATCGTCACCGGCTACGGACACGAGGTAGGCGACGCGCTGGCCCGCCACCCGGGCATTGCCCACATCAGCTTCACGGGCAGCCCCAAAATTGGCACGCAAATCCAACAGGTGGCCGCCGAGCGCCACTGCCCGGTGACGCTGGAGTTGGGCGGCAAAAGCCCCCAGATCATCTTTGCCGATGCCGACCTGGACGCTGCCGTGCCGGTGGTCATCAACGCCATCGTGCAAAACGCCGGGCAGACCTGCTCGGCCGGCTCACGCGTGCTGATTGACTCGCTGATCTACGAGCCGCTGCTGGAGCGCCTGGGCACGGCCTTTGAGGCGCTGCGCGTGGGCCCCGCCGCCATGGACCTGGATGTGGGCCCGCTGATCCGCCAATCGCAGCAGCAGCGCGTGTGGGACTTTTTATCCGACGCGCAGGTGGCCGGCATCCCCATGGTGGCCCAGGGCCAGATCGTGGACGAGGCGCCCGAAACCGGCTTTTACCAAGCCCCCACGCTGCTGCGCGATGTGCCGGTGGATCACCGTCTGGCGCAGGAAGAAGTGTTTGGCCCCGTGCTGTCGGCCATGGCCTTTCAGGACGAAGACCATGCCGTAGAGCTGGCCAACGCCACGCAGTTCGGGCTGGTGGCGGGCATCTGGACGCGCGACGGCAGCCGCCAGTTCCGCATGGCACGGCGCGTGCACAGCGGCCAGGTGTTCATCAACAACTACGGCGCTGCAGGCGGTGTGGAACTGCCCTTTGGCGGCGTCAAATCCAGTGGTTACGGGCGCGAAAAGGGCCTGGAGGCGCTGTATGGCTTCACCACGCTCAAAACAGTGGCCATTCAGCACGGCTGACTGCGGCAGGCCCTGTCACGCCGGTGCACGACGGCGCGGCGGTGTGCCGCTAGCATGGTTGCCTCTGCCCTTCCCCTTTCACTTTTGCACGACGTTTTTTCTTCTCCATGCCCCTGAGCCCCCCTGCCCCCCGCACCGCCCGGCACCAGCGCCGCGTCAATTACCAAGGCTATGAACGCGACGATGGGTTGTGGGACATCGAAGGCGAGTTGCACGACAGCAAGATGCACGACGCCCCCTCGTTTCGCGATGCCGGCATGCGCCGTGCCGGTGAACCCATCCACCACATGTGGCTGCGCGTTACCGTCAACCGCCAGCTGGTGGTGCAGGCCATTGACGTGGCCATGGACACCCACCCGCTCAAAGACTGCCCCCAGGCCCAGCCCGCGCTGCAATCCATGGTGGGCTGCAGCATGGCACGCGGCTGGCGCCAGGCCATCCAGAAGAACCTGGGCGGCGTGGCCAGTTGCACGCACCTGCGCGAGCTGCTGTTCAACCTGGCCACGGCGGCTTTCCAGTCGGTGCCCGCCGTGTTTTCGTCGGCCAACGAGGACGAGCCGCCCCGCCACTTGGGCCAGTGCACCGGCTGGGACTTCCATGGCAACGGTGTGAAGGAGTATTTTCCGCAGTTCTACCGCCGCAGCCCCGACGGTCTGGCAGTGCCGGAGGACCGGGCCGCCACACAAAGCCCGACGGCCGACGCGCATACCGGGCGGTAGCCCTGGCGCGCGTCATGGGGCAAAAAAAATATATGAAAATGGCCCCAAGCGCTTATCCATCAAGCGCAAGCTGCTATCAAATTTAAACAGCCAGGAGACAACACCATGCGCGTGCAGCACAAATCCATCATCGTCACCGGCGCTGGCAACGGCATTGGCGAAGGCATTGCCAAGCGCCTGGCCGCCGAGGGTGGCAAGGTCATCGTCAACGACATCAACGAGGCCGGAGGCCAGCGCGTGGTGGCCGAGATCATGGCTGCGGGCGGTACGGCGGCGTTTTTCAAGGCCGACGTAACGCAATCCGCCGACGTCAAGGCCCTTGTCGATGAAGCCTTGCGCCTGCATGGCCGGCTGGATGTGGTGGTCAACAACGCGGGCTGGACGCACCGCAACCGCCCCATGCTCGAAGTGAGCGAGGAAGAGTTCGACAAGGTCTATGCCATCAACGTCAAAAGCATTTACCTCTCGGCCATCCACGCGGTGCCGGCCATGCGCCAGGCCGGTGGCGGCAGTTTCATCAACATTGCCTCCACCGCCGGGCTGCGGCCTCGCCCGGGCCTGACCTGGTACAACGGCTCCAAGGGCGCCGTCATTACCACCAGCAAGTCCATGGCGGCCGAGCTGGGGCCCGACAACATCCGTGTGAACTGCATCAACCCCGTGTTCAACCCCGACACGGGGCTGGCCGCCGAGTTTGCGGGCGGCCCGGTGGACGAAACCCGCCGTGCGAAGTTTCTGGCCACCATTCCCCTGGGCCGCTTTTCCACCGCACTGGATGTGGCCAACGCCGCGCTGTACCTGGCCAGCGATGAGGCGGCGTTTGTCAGCGGCGTGTGCATCGAGGTGGACGGCGCACGCTGCGTCTGACCGACACCGGAAAACCTGCGAAATCCGGGCGGCGCATCCCATACGCCCGGACTGCAGGGCCTTTGGCGCACCCACGCACCCTGGTGCGCCGAACCTGAGACACTGCGCTCTCAGGAGATAAACATGTTGATACAACTCACTTACGCCAGCCGCACCTCGCGCGTGCTGGGCCCTGCGGACATCAAGGATATTCTGGGCGCATCGCAGCGCAACAATGCCCGTGCGGGCATCACTGGCGCGCTGTGCCTGAACCATGGCATCTTTTTGCAGCAGCTTGAAGGTGACCGCACCGCGGTGAATGCGCTGTACCACCGCTTGCTCAAGGACACGCGCCACCGCGACACTGCCGTGCTCGACTTTGGTGAAATTCCGCACCGGCGCTTTACCAGCTGGTCCATGGGGCTGCTGACCTCGCTGGACACCAACCGGCAACTGTTCCTCAAATACTCCAGTTCGGTCGATTTCGACCCTTACAGCATGAGCACGTCAACGCTGCGCAGCTTTTTTGACGAAGTCATGCAGAACGTGCGCTGGCTGGAGTAACACCCTGCGCACGGGCACGCCACGCTGCACGCTGCGTGGTCAGCCCAGCACTTCGCGCAAGGCGGCTTCGTAGAGGCCGGTGAGGCGGTCCATCACGCTCAGCAGGCGTTCGCTGGTGGTGGCCACCGCGCTCATGCCCTGCTCGTCGGCGGGCCGACGCAGGGCTGATTCAAAAAACACCCACTGCGAGGCCGCCAGCTCCAGCTCGCCGCGAATGGCGGGCGTGGACACCGGTGCCGCCACCAGGGACTGCATGGCCTGCCGGAAATCGTTGGCGTCTGCCGCCAGTTGCGCGAGCACCAGCTTGGAGTCGGCCTTGGCCGCCACCAGAAAATAGTTCTTGGCCATGCGCTGCGACAGCATGCGCTGGCGCCCAGCCAGGTTCACCAGCCGCGCGCTGGCCACCCGCGCCATTTTTTCGATCGCTTCGGTGACCGCCTGGGCCACCAGCAGCGTGCGGTCGGACTGCTCGGACACCGCCACCACGGCGGCCCGCGACGTGGGCACCGCGGTCAACTCGTCTAGCAAGGCAAACTGTTTTTGCACTTCGTCCAGCTGGCGCACCACATCGGCAGGCCACTGGCCCGACTGCGAGCCCCGCGCCAGTTCGGCAGAGCCTTGCTGCACCAGCTTGCGCGCATGGGCCATCACATCCACGGCGGCGGCAGGCATCACCGTCAGATGCTGCTGGCAATACGCCTTGGCCATGCGCTGCGACAGCGCCCGAAAACGCCCCGCGTGGTTGATGGCCCCCGACAGCGCAATTTGCGCCTGCGCCCCGTTGGCCCAGGTGGGCAGCAGGATGCCTGCCGCCACCCACTGCACGGCCACCCGGCGCTGGCAGGGCAGCGCTTGTGCTGTCGATGTCGCATTCGTCATGTCATATCCTTGAAACTGTGTGCCCGTGATTGTTGTGATGCGGCATGTGCACCCCATGAGCCAAGTCAAGCAAGTGCCATTCGCCGGACACTTGCAAAACGCACCTCCCGACCCGCACGGTTGATGCGTGTCAACCCCGCCGGTAGGGGCAAGCCGTCGATGGCGGGGCCGATGCGGCAGAATCACGCCATGGCTGAACGTGTGATTCCTCTGGTGGACCAACGCATCGCCGCTTTGGCGGCCAAGGTGCCCGCGCAGGCTGCCGCCCCCACCGGGCTGCTGACCGACACCCGGGGCCGCCCGCTGCGCGACCTGCGCATCAGCGTGACCGACCGCTGCAACTTCCGCTGCAACTACTGCATGCCCAAGGAGGTGTTCGACAAGGACCACGCCTACCTGCCGCACAACGCCCTGCTGAGCTTTGAAGAAATCACGCGGCTGGCACGACTTTTCATGGCGCATGGCGTGCGCAAGATCCGGCTGACCGGGGGCGAGCCCCTGCTGCGCAAGAACCTGGAAGAACTGGTGGCGCAACTGGCCCAGTTGCGCACGGTCGACGGCCTGCCACCCGACCTCACCCTCACCACCAATGGCTCGCTGCTGGCGCGCAAGGCGCGGGCGCTCAAGGATGCGGGCCTGAACCGTGTCACCGTGAGCCTGGATGGCCTGGACGACGCGGTGTTTCGCCGCATGAACGATGTGAATTTTCCGGTGGCCGATGTGCTGGCGGGCATCGAGGCCGCGCACGCAGCGGGCCTGTCGCACATCAAGGTCAACATGGTGGTCAAGCGCGGCACCAACGACCACGAGATCTTGCCCATGGCGCGGCATTTTCGCGGCACGGGCACCACGCTGCGCTTCATTGAATTCATGGATGTGGGCGCCACCAACGGCTGGCGCATGGACGAAGTGCTGCCCTCGGCCGAGCTCATTGCACGCCTGCGCGCCGAGCTGCCGCTGGTGCCGCTCAGCCCCACCAACCCCGGCGAAACCGCCGAGCGCTGGGGCTACACCAACGCGCAAGGCCAGCACGACCCGGCGCTGGGCGAAGTGGGCGTGATCAGCAGCGTGACCCAGGCTTTCTGCCACGACTGCAACCGCGCGCGGCTGTCCACCGAAGGCAAGCTCTTCCTGTGCCTCTTTGCCACCCAGGGCTACGACCTGCGCACGCTGCTGCGCGGCGGCGCCACCGACGAAGCCATTGCATCGGCCATCGCCCCCATCTGGCAGCAGCGCACCGACCGCTATTCGGAGCTGCGCAGCAGCCTGCCTGCGGATACCACGCAAGGTGGAGCGCGGCGCGTCGAGATGAGCTACATCGGCGGATAGCACGTGACACCTCCCCCTCAGTCGCCTTCAGCGCCTTCCCCCTCCTCTCGCGCTGCGCGCGGGAAGGGGGACGCAGCCCTCGCTGCGGGGCGGCCCTTGCCTGGCTGCCCGGGCCTGGGCGGCGCTCACTGCATGAGCACTCACCTTTCAAAACATGATTGACACCCAAGACATCACCGGCCTGGTGCTGGCCGGCGGTCGCGGCTCCCGCATGGGCGGCGTCGACAAAGGCCTGCAGAACTTTCGCGGCCTGCCGCTGGCGCTGCACACGCTGATGCGCCTGCAGATGCAGGTGGGCGCCACCATGGTCAATGCCAACCGCAATCTGGCGGCCTACGAGGCCTTTGGCGCACCGGTCTGGCCGGATGTACTGGCCGACTATGCCGGCCCGCTGGCCGGTTTTCTGACCGGGCTGGAACGTTGTGAAACGCCCTGGCTGCTCACCGTACCCTGCGACACGCCCCTGTTTCCGCTGGACTTGGCCGCGCGGCTGGCCACTGCCGCCGACCAGGCGGGCGCCGACATTGCCATGGCCGCCGCCCCGGAAGACGATGGCGCGGGCGGCACCGCCGTGCGCCCCCAGCCCGTTTTCAGCCTGCTGCGCGTGGACCTGCTTGAAAGCCTGGTCGCCTTCACCCAGGCAGGTGGCCGCAAGATTGACGCCTGGACCGCCCAGCACCAGCAGGTGGTGGTGCCGTTTGACCAGCCGGGCGACGACCCGCTGGCGTTCTTCAACGCCAACACGCTGGCCGAGCTGCACCGCCTTGAGGGTTCTGGCGCGCCATGACCTGGCTCATCCGCCCGCTGACGGCTGCGGACGTGCACCCCTACAAGTCGCTGCGGGACGAAGCCCTTGAATGCGCCCCCGAGTCCTTCAGCTCTGACCATGCCGCGTCGGTGAACCGGCCCGCCAGCGCTTACGCCCCGCGCTTTGGTGCCCCCGCATCGGGCCATTTTTTTCTGGGCGCCTTCGCCCCCGATGGCCCCTTGTTGGGCTGCATTGGCTGCGAACGCGAGCTGCTGCCCCAGCAGCAGCACAGTGCCCGGCTGGTCAGCATGATGGTGGCGCCCGCTGCGCAGCGCCGCGGCATCGGGCAGCAACTGCTGGCCGCCTGCATTGACCAGGCCACGCAGGTGGCCGGGCTGGAGCAGTTGACCCTCTCGGTCACCGCGTCCAACCACCATGTGGTGCGCCTGTACGAGAGCGCCGGGTTTCGCGCCTGGGGCTTGCTGCCCCGTGCCATCGTGGTGCAGGGCGCAGGTTACGACCAGCTGCACATGGTGCGGCTCCTTCCCCCTTCTGTTTTGACTCTCCCATGAAATCCATTGCCCAGATTGCCGCCGAGTTGCAGGGTTACGACCCGCAGGCGCTCAGCGCCGACCAGGTGTCGGCCTTTCTTGAACGGCTGGCGCTGCCCGTCACAGCCACCGAAGAGCTTGGCATTTTCGAGGCCCTGGGCCGCGTGCTCGCCCGCGATGTGGTCTCGCCCCTGAGCGTGCCGCCCCACGACAACTCGGCCATGGATGGCTATGCGTTGGCTGGCGCGCAACTGGTGGCGGGTCAGCCGCTCACGCTGCGCGTGGTGGGCACCGCACTGGCTGGCAAGGCCTGGACTGGCGCTGTGGGCGCAGGCGAGTGCCTGAAGATCATGACCGGCGCCATCATGCCCCCGGGCCTGGACACCGTGGTGCCGCAAGAGTTCACCACCAGCGCCGACGGGCACATCACCATCGCCGCCAACGTGCTGCGCCTGGGTGACAACCGCCGCTTCAAGGGGGAAGATCTCATGGAAGGCGGCGTGGCGCTATCCAAAGGTGAGCTACTGACGCCCGCTGCTCTTGGCCTGGTGGCCAGTTTGGGTCTGAAAACCATCACGGTGTACCGCCGCCTGCGCGTGGCGTATTTCTCCACCGGCGACGAAATCCTGAGCCTGGGCGAGCCGCCCCGCGAGGGCGCGGTGTACGACAGCAACCGCTACACCGTGTTTGGCCTGCTCACGCGCCTGGGCGTGGAGGTGATCGACCTGGGCGTGGTGCGCGACGAACCCGCCCTGCTGGAGGCCGCCTTTCGCGATGCTGCGCAAAGGGCCGACGCCATCATCACCAGCGGTGGCGTGAGCGTGGGCGAGGCCGACCACACGCGTACCATGATGAAGCAGCTCGGTGACGTGGCCTTCTGGCGCATCGCCATGCGCCCTGGTCGGCCCATGGCCGTGGGGCGCATCGCCAGCGCAGGATTTCAAGCCAAAAGTGCCTCTAGCCCTTATGCAGAAAGCGCAAGCAGCTATCAAAACAATACTGCGTCAGCGGCAAGCGGCGCTGTTCTTTTTGGCCTGCCTGGCAACCCCGTGGCGGTGATGGTGACCTTTCTCGCCTTTGTGCGCCCCGCCCTGCTGCGCATGATGGGCTGCACCCGCGCCGCACCGCCACTGCTGCGCGCCGTGAGCACCGAAGCCATCCGCAAGAAACCTGGCCGCACCGAATACCAGCGCGGCACCGTCACCACGGCAGCCGACGGCACGCTGCAGGTCTGCACCACGGGCAACCAGGGCTCGGGCGTGCTCAGCTCCATGGTGCAGGCCAACGGCCTGATCGTGCTGCACCACGGCCAGGGCAACGTGTCGCCGGGTGACGCCGTGGATGTGATGGTGTTTGACGGTGTCATTTAACCCCCCTGTGTCGCTTCGCGCCTTCCCCCAGAGGGGGACGACGCCCTCGCTGCGGGGCGGCCCTTGCTCGGCGTCCCTGGCCGGGGACGCGCCGCTTGCACGCCGAGCGGGTGAAGCGCAGCACAATGGATCTCTTCGCATTTCTGCAGAAATCTTCGCACCTATGCCCTACGCCGCCCAGCACCTTGCACAAGCCCCCACCCGCGCCGAGGTGGACAGCCTGCCCGGCACCACCGTGCTCGAATTCGGCACACCCTGGTGCGGCCACTGCCAGCGCGCCCAGCCCCTCATCGAGCAGGCCCTGCGCGACCGGCCTGATGTGGTCCACGTCAAGGTGGAGGACGGCCCCGGCCAGCGCCTGGGCCGCAGTTTTGGCGTGAAGCTCTGGCCCACGCTGGTGTTTTTGCGCGATGGGACGGAAATGGCGCGCGTGGTCCGCCCCCAGGATGCCCGCGCCATCCAAGCACCGCTGCACAGCGCCAGTGCGGCGGGTGACGCCTGACACCAAGGCCCTGCCCCGCAGCCACCACCGTGCAAGGGCACCAAGCCGGCACCACATCGGCGCCACGCTGCAGCCCGCTCAGGCCTGTTCGATCACCGGGGTGCGGTGCGCCAGCCAGGCCAGTGCGCCGGTCAGCAGCGCCATTGCCCCACAGAAAATCACGATGGCCACCGTCAGGCCCAGGTGGTCCGACAGCCAGCCCACACCCAGAATGGGCACGATGGTGCCCAGATACCCCACCACCAGATACGTGGACAACAGCCCTGACCGGTTCTGCGGGCCAGCCACCTTGTTCACGATGGCAATGCCCGCCAGGTTGACCAGACCGTGGCCCGCTGCCGTGGTGAGCACGCTCAGCACAAACAGCAGCGGCAGATTGGTGTAGGTGGTGGCTATCAGCAAGAAATTGCACACCGCCAGCAAACCCAGCCCCGCGATGGCGCAGGTCTTGGTGTGCACCGGCCGGGCCAGCCACTGAAAGCCGGCAGAGAGAAACAAGATCATGGCAATCGACAGGCCACTCACGGCCGGCCCGTGCCAGGGGACCATGAGCGCCATGAAACTCGGTGCCAGCGATGCATAAAGGCCAAAGATGCCGAAGGTGCTGAACGCCCCCAGACTGGCAATCAGAAAAGGGCGGCGCAGGGCGGGCTGCGGCAGCGTGATGCGCGGCAGCCAGTCATGCAAGGCAAACCGCCCTGGCGCGGCGGCAGAAGCCGGGCGGGGCAGCTGCACCTGGTGCAATGCATAAATCGCCAGCCCCCCCAGCACCACGCTGGGTGCATAGGCCGTCACCAGCGGCTGCGGCACCCACTGGGCCATCAACCCGCCCACCAGCGGCCCCAGCCCAAAACCCAGCGCCATGGCAAAACTGGTCATGGCCGAGGCACGCATCACGTTGCTGCTGCGGTTCAGTTGCGTCAGGCCGATCGACGCCGAGGTGGTGATCATTCCCGAGGCAATGCCGATCAACACGCGGCTGACCACGAACGACGCCACGCTCCAGGCCAGCGCCGACAGCAGCACGCCGGCCGTGACCAGCACCAGGCCATGGCGCAGCACCGGCAAAAAACCAAACCGGTCGCTCAGCCGCCCCAGAAACAGCAGGCTGGCCAGCGCCCCGAACATATAGGCCACATAGATGCCGGTGATGTGGCTGGGCTGCAAGCCCCAGTGCGCCTGGTACAGCGGATACAGCGGGCTGGCCAGGGCGGTGCCCATGACTCCCACACACATGGCAAAACACACCCAGGCAAACGGAGGCCAATGACGTTGCATAAGTGTTGAATGGAGAGACCGGCAGGCCCCGAGAGCGCTGCGTTCGTCGATGGAAAAAGGATGCGAAGAGATTGGAAAAACTGCGAGTGCCGCACGCGGTCTGCGGGCGCACATGGCATTCTGAAGCAGGGGATCGCAGACGGCGTTGCTGGCCACGACCGTCACCACCCAGCCGGTCATTTTACGAACAACCCCCCAGCGTGCCCGCACCCCCGCGACACCCGGCCCCTTGCAGCAGCTGCGCCACAAACTACATGCCCGCGCACCCCAACGCACACTGTTTGATCCAGCACCACCTGGACCCCAACCGCCCACGCGATCGCAGGCGCGCCCGGAGGTCTAGAATGACCTTTTCATTAAAGTGGTTACCTCCATGATCCAGCGCACAGCACTGACGACCGCATTGATGGCTGCAATGATGGCTGCACTCGCGGTCCAGCCCGTGGTGGCCC
Source organism: Acidovorax sp. JHL-3 (assembly GCF_000526295.1). Lineage (NCBI taxonomy): Bacteria > Pseudomonadati > Pseudomonadota > Betaproteobacteria > Burkholderiales > Comamonadaceae > Acidovorax > Acidovorax sp. JHL-3. The sequence goes on along the minus strand of NZ_JAFU01000001.1, from coordinate 2,156,336 downwards.
AGCCTGCCAAGGCCCGCGCCACGGCCAACGTGGACCTGGACGCCCGCTTCAAGGAAGCACAAACCAGCCCCCAGCTGGCCGATGACCTCTACAAGGTGGGCCGCAAGGTGGCCGCCGTGTGTGCCAACTGCCATGGCGAGGGCGGCACCAGCACCAAGCCCTCCATTCCCAACCTGGCCGGGCAGAACCCCGCCTATCTGCTGGAGCAGATGCGGCAGTTTGCCGACGGCCGGCGCCGCAACGAGTTCATGGAAGGCATGATCCGCGCCATGAACAGCGACGAAAAAATCGGCATGGTGCTGTTCTATGCAGCGCAGCAAGTGGCCCACCAGACCCCCGCCAACCCCGCGCTGACCGCCAAGGGGCAGGAGTATTTCGAGAAAACCTGCTTTCGCTGCCATGGCACCGGAGGGCGGGGCAATGAGCAAATCGCCCGCATCGCGGGGCAGCAGCCCGACTACCTGCGCCTGACGCTGCAGCGCTACCGCGCGGGCACCGGGGTGCGCGCCAACTCCATCATGACCCCCAACACCAAGCTGATGTCGGATGCCGACATCGAGGCCGTGGTGGCCTATGTCTCGTCGATGCCCTGAGCCTGCTGCGCCCTTGGGGTGCGCGCGCAAAAGTCACCTGAATTTTGATAAAAAAAGGCTCTGGCGCTTATTCAGCAAGCGCTTGCAGCTATTATTTCAATAGCAAACTCAGGCCGTGCACGCCACGATGCGGCGGGCCTTGCCGCTGCGCCCCCGGGGCACGGGCAGGCCCAGCTCGGGTAGCACGCGCAGCCGGGGCACGCCCTGCGCCTTGGCAAAGGCCTTGAGCGCCGTGCAGCACCGGTCCATGGCCGCCTGCCCGGCCTCGCCCGCCGCAGGCAGGCGCAGCACCAACGTGTGGTCGTCCTGCTGGCGCAGATAAAAGTCAAACACGCCTGCGTCATCCTCCAGCACAGTGGACAAAGCCATTGGCAGCAGCGTGACCGGCCGGCCGCCCCGCCCCGCCATGTGCAAAGCGTCGTCCTGGCGCCCCTGCACCCGTATCACCGGCAACGGCGAACCACATCCGCAGGGCCCGGCCTGCAGCGTGACCTGGTCGCCCAGGTCGTAGCGGATGAGGGGCTGAACGGTGTTGGCCAGGTTGGTCAGCAGCACGCTGCACGAGGGCTGGCCTGGGGGCACGGGGCGTTGGTGCTCGTCCACCGGCTCCAGGATCACCCAGTCGGCGTTCAGGTGCATGTGGCCATGGGCGCACTCCCAGCCCATGGTGAAAAACTCTGAAGCGCCATAGCTGTTGCGCACCGGGCAGTCCAGCCCCTGCGCGATGTGCGCGCGCACGGTGGGGCTCAGCGTTTCACCACCGGTCCACACCTCTCGCGGTGCGATGCGCAAGGCGCCGCTGCCCGCCTCGTCGGCCAGCAGCGCCGCTGCAGTGGGGTAAGTGGCCAGCACCGTGGGTGCGAAGTCGTTGAGGGCAGCCACCAGCTCGGGCGTGGGCACCTGGATGGAGAAGCTGCGCGTGTTGCCCGCCAGCCAGGGGTTGAGCGCGCGCAGCCGCTGCACCGAGACATAGCTGGCGAAATGCCCGCTGGTCGCGCCCACAAAGGCAATGCGCTCGGCCAGGCTCAGCGGGTCCAGCCAGCGCGCCAGCGGGCGCGGTGCGCAGCGGCGCAGCGCCTCCAGCGCGTCGTACACGGCCATGGCCTGCGCGTCCTGCACAAAAATGCCCGGCTGGCCACTGGTGCCCGAGCTTTCCCACACCATGTAGCGGCCCTGCCAGGGCTGGGCGATGCGCGACGGGTCGGCAGTGAAGGCGCGCAGCGCATCCAGCGTGAGGCAGGGGTCGGTCACCCAGTCATCAAAGCGATCCATCAGCTGCCCGCGCGTCACCACCGGCAAGTCCTGCAGCGGTGTGCGGGCCGTGGTGCGGGCGGCCAGCAGCTGCCGGTATAGGCGCGAGCCGGCCAGAGCCGCATCCAGCAGCAACGCCAGCCGCGCCTGCTGGCGCCGCGCCACGCCCTGGGCCGAATCACGGTTGACCGCCATCACATCCAGCGACACCGCCGACATGCGCAGCGGGTCGAACACGGTGGTCATTGCGGTGCCGCTCCGGCGGGCCAGCCCACGGTCTGCGCCAGCAACACCTGCTGGTTGGTTCCAAGCCCCATGGCCTGCGCCAGCGCAGGGCGGTCGAGCCAGGCCCGGATGACGGTGGCAAGCCCCGCAGAGGCCGCCTGCAGATAGACGTTTTGCGCCATGGCACCCGCAGCAGCCGCGGCATAGGTGCTGCGCTGCTCGGCCGGCACCAGCTTCATGCGCGCATGGTCGGCCACATAGACGAGATCGAGCGGCGCGCTGTCCACAAAATCCTGGTACCCCGTGACACGCCGCGCATCGGCGGCCACCGTGCGCTGCAACGCGTGGGCATGGGGGTCATAGAGGTACAGGCCTTCGGGCAGGGCCACATACAGGTCCACCTCTTGTGCGTTCATGGCGCTGGGCGCGGTGCGCCCACCACTGTCGGGCCGGTTGACGCCCGCTGCAGCCCACAGCAGGTCCGACAGCACCGGCAGCGGCAGGGCCACGGGGTCGAATTCGCGCTGCGACTGGCGCCGGGCCAGCGCCTGCATCAGCGGCAGGCCGCCACCCTGCCGTGGCGGCGGCAGTGCCAGCACGGGGCTGCCATCGCCCGTGGGGGGCTCGGGGCGCAACTGCCCGATCAGCCCCAGCGCCATCTTGGTCAGCGGGTTCATGTTCACTCCTTTGCAGAGGACCACCAGCCACCATCAGAACACAGCACCGACAGCCTGCCTACCCGAATCGCGCAAGCCTGCGCCACCGGTGGGTGGATCACACGCCAGGGGTTTCAGGTAAAAATCGCCTCCAGCCCTTTATCCATGAGCGCGAGAAGCTATTATTTTCATAGCATTAGACGCAACGCTGGCAGGGCATACCTGCCGGATCTGGTCGAGAACTTCAGCGGCGCCCCAGGGCCTGTTCTACGCCGCGGTTGGCCAGGGCATCGGCGTGCTCGTTGCCCGGGTCACCCGAGTGCCCGCGCACCCAGCGCCAGTCAATGCGGTGCCCGGCGTTGGTGACCAGCGCATCCAGCCGCTGCCACAACTCGACGTTTTTCACGGGTTGCTTGGCGGCGGTGCGCCAGCCCCGCGCTTTCCAGCCGTGAATCCACTCGGTGATGCCTTTGCGCACGTATTCGCTGTCGAGGTACAGCGTCACCGCGCAAGGCCGCTTGAGCGCAGACAGTGCCTCGATGACGGCCATCAGTTCCATGCGGTTGTTGGTGGTGCCAAGCTCCCCGCCAAAGAGTTCTTTTTCGATGGTGCCCGAGCGCAGCACAACGCCCCAGCCGCCGGGACCCGGATTGCCCTTGCAGGCGCCATCGGTGTATATCTCGATCTGATTCAAACTTTTTTCCTGTCTGTGGTGCCCGCCACTGCGGCGGGTACCAGGCTGGTGCGTTGAGAGGGTTTTTGGGTGGTGGCCCGGTTGGTCACGGGCACCGACGCGGCAGAGCGCTGCGGTGCCGTGCGCCAGGCAGGTTCAAGCAGGCGCATGCCATGCACGCGCTTGACGGCCACCAGAAAGTACGCGGCCCCGAGTATCGGCCACCAATGCTCACCCAGGCGGTCCATCCAGGCAAATCTTTCCAGCCAGTGGTTGCTGCGCACGGCAGGCCGGTAGCAGCCAAAGCGCGCCGACTCCACCTCGAAGCTCAGCAACCGCAGCCAGTCGCGCAGACGGTGGTAGCCGATGAACTCGCCCGCATCCGGCAGATACAGCCGGCCTCGTCCCATGCGCTGGTAAAGGCGCGCCCGGTGCTGGCGCAATGCCCACAGGCTGACCGGATTGAGCCCGCTGATCACCACCCGCCCCTCGGGCACCAGCACCCGCTCCACCTCGCGCAGCGCGGCATGCGGGTCCAGGCTCTGCTCCAGCGTGTGGGGCAGCAGGACGAGGTCCAGGCTGTTGTCCGCAAAGGGCAGCGCCACCGGGTCGGCCAGCAGGGCCAGAAGGCGCAGGGAATCGGGCCCGGCCACGGCATCGGTGGTCGGCCGGGATGCAACGCCAGCACCCGGCAACATGGCCAGGCCTTCTTCGCCCAGGGCCAGCCAGTGGTGCGGCATGCGGTTGGCGCGCAGGCCGTCCAGCATCGGAATGCCCAGCTGCAGGCCGTGGAAGCCAAAGATGTCCACCACCGCCTCGTCAAAGCGCTCTTGCTCCCACGCCAGCAGGTAGCGGCCAGGCGGGGAGTCGAACCAGTGGTGCAAACCTATAATTTGATTGCTCATGAACTTGCTGCCGCTGCCCGCCTTTACCGACAACTACATCTGGATGCTGCACAACGCGCGGCAGGCCATTGTGGTGGATCCCGGAGACGCCACGCCCGTGCTGCAAACACTGCAGGCACAGGGACTGCAACTGCAGGCCATTCTAGTCACGCACCACCATGCCGATCACGTCGGCGGCGTGGATGCCTTGCGCGCGGCCACCGGCGCCCAGGTGTTCGGCCCGGCGCGCGAACGCATCCCCGAGCCGCTGATGCGCCTGGCGCAGGGCGACACCGTGGAGGTGCTGGGACTGCGGTTTTCGGTGCTGGATGTTCCGGGCCACACGGCCGGCCACATCGCCTATTACTGCCCCGACATGCAGGGCGCACCCCTGCTTTTTTGCGGCGACACCCTTTTCTCGGGAGGTTGCGGACGCCTTTTTGAGGGCACGCCCGCGCAAATGCTGGCGTCCCTCGACCAGCTCGCCGCCCTGCCGGGTGACACCCGCGTATGCTGCACCCACGAATACACGCTCTCCAACCTGCGATTTGCGCGTGCGGTGGAACCTGGCAACCAGGCGCTGCTCCATTACAGCAGCCACTGCGAAAGCCTGCGTGCCCGGCAACTGCCCACGCTGCCCTCGCGCATGGCGCTGGAGCGTGACATCAACCCCTTTCTGCGGGTCCGCGAAACTGCGGTCGCTGCAGCCGCCCAGGGCTTTGATGCCCGGGTCCCACAACAAGACGCCGTGGCGGTGTTTGCCGCCCTGCGCCAATGGAAAAACGACTTCTGATGAAAATTCTGCACTTCGCCTGCCTGGCAGGTCTGCTCTGGCTGACCGGCTGCGCAACCAATGGCACCCCAGGTACCTCTGGCAACGGCCCGTTCAACAACGAATCTTCATCAGGCGCTACCAACCACACCCCCGTCATCCCCAACGGGCCTTTGCGCCCGATCACGGCCGGCCAGGCCGCAGGCAGCGAAGTGGCCTCGCTGTCCACCCCCGCCGACATGTGGGACCGCATTCGCCGGGGCTTTGCCATGCCCGACCTGCAGCACGAACTGGTGCAGGACCGCGAGCAGTGGTATGCCAGCCGCCCCGATTACATGCAGCGCATGACCGAGCGCTCCAGCAAATACCTGTTCCACATTGTTGAAGAGCTCGAACTGCGGGGCATGCCCACCGAACTGGCGCTGCTGCCCTACATCGAGAGTGCCTTCAACCCACAGGCGGTGTCCAGCGCCAAGGCCGCCGGCATGTGGCAGTTCATGCCCGCCACCGGCAATTATTTCGACCTCAAGCAAAACGCCTTTCGCGACGACCGCCGCGATGTGCTCGCCTCGACCCGCGCCGCGCTCGACTACCTGCAAAAACTCCATCGCATGTTTGGCGACTGGCACCTGGCCCTGGCTGCCTACAACTGGGGCGAAGGCAGCGTGGGTCGGGCCATTGCCCGCAACAAGAAAGCAGGACTGGGCACCCGCTACACCGACCTGAACATGCCGGCCGAAACCCGCATGTATGTGCCCAAGCTGCAGGCCGTGAAGAACATCGTGGCCAACCCTGACGCGTTTCGCACCGAGTTGCCGCTGATTGAAAACCACCCCTATTTCCAGACGGTGGACATCACCCACGACATCGATGTAGCGCTGGTGGCCCAGCTGGCCGGTGTGCGCGAAGCAGACTTTCGTGCGCTGAACCCCTCGTTTCACCGGCCCACCATTTTTGCCGCAGGAACCCCCCAGATCCTGCTGCCATGGGACAACGCACGGGTGTTCCAGCGCAACCTGGAAGCCAAAAACCAGGGGCAATACGCCAGCTGGACGGTGTGGACGGTGCCCACCACCATGAGCGTGGCCGACGCCTCCCAGCGCACGGGCATGAGCGAAAACGACCTGCGCAGCCTCAACAACATTCCGCCACGCATGCTGATCAAGGCGGGATCGGCGCTGATGGTGCCGCGCACCACCACCACCCGCCAGGACGTATCGGCCCACCTGGCAGACAACGGACAGATTGCCCTCACGCCCGAAATAGTCACCCGCCGCGCCACCGTGCGCGCCGGCAAGCGCGACACCGTGCGCAGCATTGCAAAGCGCTACCGGGTGAGCGCCGACAATGTGGCGGACTGGAACGATGTGAAGGCCAGCGCGGCTTTCAAGGCGGGCCAGCAGGTGGTGGTTTACCTGCCAGTGCGCATGGGCAAGGGCCCGTCGGCAAGCCGCTCGACCAATCGCATGGCCGGCAAAAAAGCACCCGCCCCCACGCGCAAGGGCGGCAAGCCCGCCAGAAAGCGCCGCTGAGCGAGTGCGCGCCGCACCGTGCTGCGGCGCTGCACTAAGCACTTACAAGCGCAGGCTGTGCATGCCCAGCAACCCCAGCACACCGATCACGATCAGGTAAAGCGCCACGATGGTGCTGAGCAGACGCGGCATGACCAGGATGAGGATGCCGGCGATCAGGGAGACGAGGGGGCCGATGCTGAGACTCAGCGACATGAGAAAGTCCTTTGAAACACAGTGAAAGGAAATGGCAGGCGCCGCGTTCAACCACGGCGCCCTGCATTCTCACCCACCGCGCAACGTGCGCAGGACAAGAGCGGTCGGCACAACGCAGTCTGTGACCGCCCGCCATCCCCACCCCGCACCGCCATGGCGTGCCAGATGGCACGCACGGTTTACACCCCAAATTTTTGCCGCGCCTTGCGGGCCAGGTCATCGGTAAAAGTGCGCGGCAGGCTGACCCGTGGGCTGGCCATGTGCGGATATGCCTGGGCCAATGCCCGCAGGGCTGTTGCCGGGCCATCCTCGGGCATGAGCCCATTGGGCGAAAAAGTCTCGCGCACCCGATTGAACGCGGCCAGATAGACGGCCCTGTCACCCAGAACATAGCTCGCTGGCACCGCCTTGATCAGATCGGCCGGCGAAGCGGTCTGCAGCCACTTGAGCGCATGCACGATGGCGTTGGTCAGCGCTTGCGCCACCATGGGCTCCTTGTGCAGAAATGCCTGGGGTGCGTACAGGCAGCTGGCGGGCATGGCCCCGCCAAACACCTCCTGCGCGGCAGTGAGCGTGCGCAGGTCACTGACCAGGCGCACCTCGCCGCGGTGCTCCAGCAGGGACATGATGGGATCGGCATGGCACAACGCATGAACGCGACCCGTGCGCAGGGCCGCCACGGCGGTAGCGCCCGTTCCAACGCCCACAAAAGACACCTCGCGCGCATCCACACCCGCTCGCGCCAGCAGCACACTGGCCATCACCTGGGTGGACGAGCCCGGTGCCGAAACACCGATGCGCCGCCCACGCAGATCGGCCGGCCGGCGATAGCCCGGCTGTGCCCGCACCGACACACCCAGCGCCTGCTGCGGCGCCCGACCCTGCACCACGAAGGCGCGGAAATCATGGCCCTGGCTTTGCTGGAGAAGGGTATGCTCATAGGCCCCCGAGCAGACATGGGCCGCGCCGTCGTGCACCGCCTGCAACGCCAGCGCGCCACCAGCGAAGTCCCGCACGTGCACATCCAGCCCCTCGGCCTGAAAAAAACCCAGCCGGTCTGCAATGGTCAGGGGCAGGTGGTAAAGCACCGCCTGCCCACCCACCGCAATGGTGATGCGCCCACCAGTGGAACCTGGCGCCTGCGCCCACGATGCGCCCGTGCACGCCGCCACTGCCGACAAAGCAGACAGGGCGCCAAAGGCTCGGCGGCTGACAGGAGGAAAAACCATGGGAATCGAAAGAAAGGGCGTATTGCTGCAATGCAACAATCGTGCCGCAACCCCCGCATGGGCGCATCAGGGTCTACCCCCTGGGATTTCTACGTACCCCGGTGCGGGCCGCAGCCCGCACGCTTTACCGGTAGCCGATGAAGAAAATGGCGATGTTCACCATGAAGCCCGCGCCCCAGACCATGCTGCGGGCCTTGGGCATGTCGGAGACATACATCATGATGTAGAAAATGCGCAGCATGACGAACAAGAACGCCAGGATATCGAGCAAGGTCTGCCCTGCCCTCAACTGGTGCGCAATGATGACGGCGCCCATAAAAAACGGCAGCGCCTCGAAACTGTTGGCCTGGGCTGCGTTGGCGCGGGCATGCCAATCGGTCTGGCGGGCCATCCAGGCACGCGGGTCGTGGTTGTCATAGCCACCCTCGCGGCGCGGCTTGCCAAAGCCGCCGCTCTTGGCCAGCCAGGCGCACACCAGGGGCAGCAGCACGGCGACGAAAACGCACCAGTAGGCCACCGTGAAACGCGCCACATGCAAGGAATTCATTTTTGCCCTTAGACGGATCTAGCGCAGCACCGACAAGCGCTGTCCGCTATTAATTCGGGAGTATTCTAGCGACCAAAGGGCTATCGGCGGTCTACCAGTGCATGGGCGATGGTGCCCAGGTCGACATACTCGAGTTCGCTGCCCACGGGCACGCCCCGTGCCAGCCGCGTGACATGCAGGCCCCGGCTCTTGAGCGTCTCACTGATCACATGGGCCGTGGCCTCGCCCTCAGCGTTGAAGTTGGTGGCAAGGATCACCTCCTGCACCACGCCGTTGGAGGCGCGCTCCATGAGCTTGTGCAAGCCAATTTCCTTGGGACCGATACCGTCAAGCGGGCTGAGCCGCCCCATCAACACAAAATACAGCCCCTTGAAGGCGCCCGTGCGCTCCAGCGCCGACTGGTCCGCCGGTGTCTCGACCACGCACAGCCGCGTCGCATCCCGCTCCGGGTCCAGGCAGGTGCTGCAGATATCGTCTTCGGTGAACGTGTGGCAGCGTGCACAGTGATGCACGTTCTGCACCGCATGGTGCAGCGCCATCGACAAGGCCTCTGCCCCATCGCGGTCATGCTGCATCAAATGAAACGCCATGCGCTGCGCAGATTTGACCCCCACCCCCGGCAAACGGCGCAGCGCCTGGATCAAGACTTCAAGGGCGTTGGTGGAGGACATGGGTGGGCAGGCAATCCGGGTGACATTGGGAGGTGTATGCGGAACCAGGCTCCGACAAGCTCAGCCCGACCGATGGAGTGTTGCAGCCCCGGCTTGATTCAGCCCGAACGAGAGTGAGAAAAAAATCTCCCCGCCTTCACACCCCACCCTCAAGGGCGTAGCGAGCGGGATGAGCTGCTAGGCGGCCGGAGCGCAGCCACCGGAACGTACTTCCTGTACGTGAGGATGGCGAGCACCGCCCAACGACGCAGATCGCCCGCTCGGTAGCCAGCCTCAGAACGGGAATTTCATGCCGCCGGGGAGGCCTGGCATGCCTTGCGTGAGCTTGCCCATCTTCTCCTGCGAAGTCTCCTCGGCCTTGCGCACCGCTGCATTGAACGCAGCCGCCACCAGGTCTTCCAGCATGTCCTTGTCTTCGGCCAGCAGGCTGGGGTCGATGGTGATGCGCTTGACATCGTGCTTACAGGTCATCAGCACCTTCACCAGGCCAGCGCCCGATTCGCCTTCCACCTCGATGAAGGCCAGTTCGTCCTGGGCCTTCTTGAGATTGTCCTGCATGGCCTGGGCTTGCTTCATGAGGCCGGCGAGTTGTCCCTTGTTGAACATGGTGTGGTTTCCTTTTCAGTTTCTGTTGAATGGGTTGAATGGTGGTCGGTCATGCAGGCTTGATGCTGCCCGGCACGATTTTCGCGCCGTAGTCGCGCACCAGCGACTGCACGTAGGGGTCGTTCATCACGATGTCTTCGGCCACACGCTGGCGCTCGGCGGCGGCGGCGGCGTTGCGGCGGGCGGGGCTGTCAATCACCACGCCCAGTTCCACACTGATCTGGCTGGCATGGCCCGCAGCCTCCAGTGCGGCGCGCAGGCGTTCGCGGGCCTGCGGCTGGTTGAGCGATTCGCGCTCGACGCGCAGCAGCCAGTGCCCGGCATCGCGCGCCACCAGCTGGGACTGCAAGGCCAGTTCGCGCACCAGGGCAGAAATGGCCTCGGCCGCCACGAGCTGCTGCACCGCGCTGTGCCACACCTCGCCTTCTTCGGTGGGGGTGTAGCGTGCAGAGACGGGGATGGGCGCAGAGAGCGGCAGCGGTTGCAGCCGCTCGCCGGGCTCGGGCGATTCACGCACCGGGATAGCTACAAATTCAGGAGCACTTTGCGCTTGTACTGATTGCGTTGAGCGTTGATTTTGTTCAAATCTTCCAGTTGTCCGCACCGGCAGCGCTGTGGTGACTGACGCAGTGGACGCCGAAGCGCCCGGCTCGTCCGAGCCCGGCCAGGGAGGCGGCTCAGAGGAGTCGGCAGACTTGGAGGATGTGTCTTGCACCAATGACGGCGCCCGCTCTGAGGCCGTTGCTGCTGGAAGCGTTTGCGCCGCAGGCACAGGTGCTGCGGCTGCCGCAAGAGCCTGCGGTGCAGGAGCCGTCACCGTTCGGACCAAATGCGTTGTCAAGGCGGCGGCAACGGTTGCGGGCACCGCCAAGACCGCCGGTGTCGGGCCGGAACGAGCCGTCTCAGGCCGCGTCAGAGTTTTTTTTTCAGCCGGTTCGCCCTGGGGCTTGAATGCCAGCAGACGCAGCAGCACCATGGTCAGCGCTGCGTATTCATCGGGCGCCAGGCCCAGCTCGCCGCGCCCATGCAGGCACAGGCTGTAGAGCAGCTGGGTTTCATCGGCTGGCATCAGGGCTGCGAGGCGCGCGGTTTCTGCCGCTTCGGGGTCATCGGCGTCCACCGCGCCCGCCATCTGCGGCACGGCCTGGTAAACGGCCATGCGCTGGAGCACGGCGCTCATCTCTTCCAGCGTGGAGGCGGCCGACAGGCCATTGAGGCGCAGCGTGTCCGAGGTTTCCACCACGGTTTTGCCATCGCCCTGGGCCAGCGCATCGATGAGCCGGAACACATACGAGCGGTCCACCGCCCCCAGCATCTGGCGCACGGCGGCTTCCTGCAACTGGCCGCTGCCAAAGGCAATGGCCTGGTCGGTGAGCGACAGCGCATCGCGCATGGAGCCCCGCGCCGCGCGCGAGAGCAGGCGCAGGGCTTGGGGCTCGGCGGATACGTTCTCGGAGGCCAGCACCTGCGTGAGGTGCGACAGCACGGTTTCGGGCGCCATGGGGCGCAGGTTGAACTGGAGGCAGCGGCTCAGCACCGTGACTGGCACCTTTTGTGGGTCGGTCGTGGCGAGCACGAACTTGAGGTATTCCGGCGGCTCTTCGAGCGTCTTGAGCATGGCGTTGAACGCCGTGTTCGTGAGCATGTGCACTTCGTCGATCATGAAGACCTTGAAGCGGCCCTGCACCGGCTTGTAGACCGCCTGCTCCAGCAGGCTCTGCACTTCGTCCACGCCCCGGTTCGATGCGGCATCGAGCTCGGTGTAATCGGGAAAGCGGCCACTGTCGATGTCCGTGCACGCCGAGCACACGCCACACGGCGTGGCCGTGATGCCGCCCTGCCCGTCCGGTCCCTGGCAGTTGAGCGACTTGGCAAGGATGCGCGACACCGTCGTCTTGCCCACACCGCGCGTGCCGGTGAACAGATAGGCGTGGTGCAGGCGCTGCTGCGTGAGCGCGTTGGTGAGGGCCTGCACCACATGCTCCTGCCCCACCATTTCGGTGAAATTGCGGGGGCGGTACTTGCGGGCGAGCACGATGTAGGACATGCCGGCGATTCTACGGCCCATGACCAGTTGGGTTTTGGTACGGCTCCCCGCAACCTCTTACGCCTTCCGCCACCCGACACTGGCGCGCAATATGCAAGGGATGCCGCGTATGGGCCGCCTCGCCGCGGCGACTTCGTCCCCCTTCCCCTGCGAAGCGCGAGAGAAAGGGCTGAAGACTGCGGCCCTGAGCCTGCCTGGACAGATTGAAGATCCCCGCCTCTGGCGGCGGGCACCGAACGGCGCAGCCATTCAGGGGGTAGAATCTCATCCTGACGGGCCTCCCCGCATGGTGAAGCGGCCAACCGGGTCAGGTGGGGAACCAAGCAGCCCTAACTGTGGAGCCAGTGCCGGGGGTAAGGCTCGTCAACTTATTTCAGATAATGCGACAGGCAGGGTTGCCCAAACCCTGAAGCCACCACACAACCGACGAGGTGCCCGTGTTCGCAGACAACTTCAATCCCCTGGCGGCCCTGGCCGTTGCCAAGTGCCCCCGCTGCCACGCCACAGGGCTGGTGGAAATCGACGGAGAAGCCCATGACAAGGCGCCGGAGACCGACAAGCATCAAGCCAAGTTTCACGTCAATGCCAGTCTCTACGCACAGTGTCCGGCCTGCGGCCTGGTCGGCGAGTGGCCCGGAATGAGTGACCATTGACAACGATGCGTCGTGTTTGCAGCCCCTTGCTGGTTATTTCGTCCGCCTTGCCCCGCTGCCCTGGAACCCCTGCGAATCTGTGCACAGCGTTGCTGGCGCTATGGCTGGCAGTGTTCCCCCCCATGCTGGGCGCCACACCCTGGCTGGTGGATGGGCGCCCCGCGCCCGCCGCGCAGCAGGCCGTGAACATGCTGGCGGCGGCCGCCGCCGAAGGTCTTCAACCCGAGGATTACCAGGCCGCATGGCTGGCACAGGCCGTGGCGGGGGCGGCCCAGGGCCCCGCGTTGGGTGCTGACGCTGCGCTGCAGCTCGAAGACGCGCTCACCACCGCCGTGCAGAGCTACCTCAGTGACCTGCGCTCGGGTCGGATCGATCCGCGCCAGATTCACCAGAACTACACCCCCACAGCGCTCCCGGTCTCCGCGCCCGCCACTGCCGTGCAGGAAGCTATCGCACCGCCCCCCGCACTGGCCGATGCCGTGCGTGCGGCCACACCCAAGGTGCCGCTGTATGCCAGCCTGCGCGGCGAGCTGGCCCGCTACCGGGCCCTGAGCAATCCTGCCGCCTGGGACACGCCCCTGCCGCCGCTGCCAGGCCGCAAGCTCGAACCAGGCCAGGCCTGGGCGGGCCTTGCGCAGTTGACGCAGCGCCTGGTGGTGCTGGGCGACCTGCCACCGGACGCACAGGCCCCCGCCCTCTACGACGAAGCATTGCAAAACGGCGTAAAGGCCTTTCAGGAGCGCCACGCCCTGGCCACCGACGGCGTGATCGGCAAGGGCACGCTGGATGCACTGGCCGTTTCGCCCGCAGCCCGCGCACACCAGATTGCGCTGGCCATGGAGCGCCTGCGCTGGACGCCCCTGCTGCGCGGTCCACGCATGATCGTGGTCAACATCCCCGAGTTCATGCTGCGCGCCTACGAGGTGCAAGACGGCCGGGTATCGCTGCAACTGGCCATGAAGGTGATCGTGGGCAAGGCCCTGGACACCCGCACGCCCCTGTTTGACGAGGACATGCGCTTCATCGAATTCAGCCCCTACTGGAACATTCCGCCGTCCATCGCGCGCAGCGAAACCATTCCCCGGCTGCGGCGCGACCCCGGCTATCTTCAGCAGCAAGGCATGGAGTTTGTGGGCGCCAATGGGCAGGTGCACACCACGCTGGCAGCCGAGCACCTGGACGCCGTGCTGCGCGGGCAGATGCGCATCCGCCAGCGTCCCGGGCCAAAAAACGCGCTGGGCGACATCAAGTTCGTGTTTCCCAACAACAACCATATTTACCTGCACCACACGCCCGCGCCGCTGCTGTTCCAGCGCGACCGGCGGGATTTCAGCCATGGCTGCATCCGCATCGAAGACCCTGTGGCGCTCGCCCGGTTTGTGTTGCACAACGATCCTGCCTGGCCCGAACCACGCATCCGCGAGGCCATGGCCCGCGGCCAGTCGGCCACGCTGCGCCTGGCCGATCCGCTGCCTGTGGTGATTGCCTACAGCACCGCCATCGTCAAGCAGGGAAAGACACACTTCTTTGCCGACCTGTACGGCCAGGACAAGTTGCTCGACCGGGCCCTGCGCCAGCAGTCCGAACAGCGTCGCCTGCGCGCCAGGCCCGGCCTGTGAGCCACTGCACAATGTACAAACAGGTTTCACCGATTTTTTGGGACATGCCATGACACAGCCTCTTGCCCCCCTGAAACCCGGCCGTCGCCGTTTTCTGGGCACGGGCGGCCGCTGGCTGATGACCGGGGCCCTGCTGCCGCTGGCGCAGCCCGCCCTGGCCAGCCTGCCCGGTGCGCGCAGCCTGGCGTTTGACCACACCCACACCAGCGAACGCCTGGCCCTCGTGTATGCCCTGGGCGAGCAGTTTCTGCCCGAGGCGTTGACCAGTCTCAACCACTTCCTGCGCGACCATTACAGTGGCGAGGCGGGCCTGATGGACCCCCGGTTGTTCCACCTGCTGCACCAGATCCGCCAGGAATTGCGGGTGCAGCAGCCGTTCCAGGTGATCTCCGGCTACCGCAGCCCTGCGACCAACCACACCCTGCGCACCACGCGGGGCGGTGGTGTGGCCAAGCGCAGCCTGCACATGGACGGCAAGGCCATCGACGTGCGCCTGCCCGGCGTGCCGCTGGCCGACTTGCGCGATGCGGCGCTGTCGCTGGGCATGGGCGGCGTGGGGTTTTACCCGCGCGAGCAGTTCGTGCATGTGGACACGGGCCCGGTGCGCCGCTGGTAGGCCTGGTCGCCAGCCCCATCAACGGCTCAACGCGGTCATGTCAGGTGCGAGGTGACTGCGCCTGCGATGGGCCCGTCCGGCACCGGTGCGGGCGCATCGTCTGCCCCCGCATCGAATGCTATATTTTTTATAGCTATTAGCGCTTTACCATCAAGCGCCAGAGCCCAAAAATGCCAAAACTCCGCGCCCTGCCTGCACGCCGCTGGCCAGACTGGCTGTGAGCAGGTAACCACCGGTGGGCGCCTCCCAGTCGAGCATTTCGCCGGCGCAGAACACGCCGGGCGCGGCAGTGGCCATCAGGTGCTCATCCAGCGCCTCGAACGCCACACCGCCCGCCGTGCTGATGGCCTCGTCCAGCGGACGGGTGGCCACCACGGTGATGGGCAATGCCTTGATCGCGTGGGCCAGCGCCACCGGGTCGTTCATGCCGTCCTTGCCCAGGTGTTCGTACAAAACGCCCGCCTTGATGCCATCCAGCCCCAGACGGCTCTTGAGGTGGCTGGACAGCGAGCGTGAGCCACGCGGGTGGCGCACCTCGACCAGCACACGCTCGGGGCTGTGGTCGGGCAACAGATCCAGATGGAACGTGGCGTGGCCATGGGCCTCGATCTCGTCGCGCAGCAACTGCGATGCGGCATAGACCAGGCTGCCCTCCACCCCCGTGGCCGTAACGACAAACTCGCCCCGCCGGTTGAAGCTGCGGCCCTGGCTGTCGGTGAAGCTGAGCGCCACGGTCTTGAAAGGCTGGCCGACAAAACGCTCGGCAAAATGCGGCGACCAGCCCACTGCGGGTGTGGGCGTGCGGCCGATCAGCTCCTGAAAAAACGCACGGCGGGTTTCACCCACGGGCGCATCAGCCCGCAACACATCAAAGCCACAGTTGGACGGACGCAGCGGCGCCACGGCCACGCCGCGCTGTGCCAGCAGCGGCACCCAGGCGCCGTCGGACCCCAGGCGTGCCCAGCTGCCACCGCCCAGCGCCAGCACCACCGCCCTGGCCGTCACCTGCACCTCGCCTGCAGACGCGGCAAAACGCAACGCACCGCCATCGGCCCAACCCAGCCAGCGGTGGCGCATGTGGAACTGCACACCCTGCGCGCGCAGGCGCTGCAGCCAGGCGCGCAGCAGGG
Organism: Acidovorax sp. JHL-3; assembly: GCF_000526295.1. Taxonomy (NCBI): domain Bacteria; kingdom Pseudomonadati; phylum Pseudomonadota; class Betaproteobacteria; order Burkholderiales; family Comamonadaceae; genus Acidovorax; species Acidovorax sp. JHL-3. Next base: position 2,140,437 of record NZ_JAFU01000001.1, on the reverse strand, counting down.
GCGCGGCCTTCATGTCGGCCGGGAACACGCGGCCCGATGTGCCCACGAAGGTTTCCACCCCCAGCCCCTGCGCCCAGGCCCGCACCTCGGGGCCACCAAACGCCCGGATCAGCGGCTCGATCTGCGGCTGGCGCCCGGCATAGCGGCTGGCAAAAGGCTCATGCGGCTCGGAATGCGTGAGATTGAGCCCGCCCTTGCCCGCCAGCAAAAACTTGCGGCCCACCGAGGGCATGGCATCGAACAGGTGCACGGCCACACCGGCCTGCGCCAGCACCTCGGCCGCCATCAGCCCTCCCGGGCCGCCGCCCACGATGGCGACGTCGCAGCGCAGATGGGAGGCCACATCAGGAGTCAGGTCGGAAGGAGCATTCATGAGAAAACCTTTGAATCATTCGAAAACGCGCAGCGTTCAGAACAGCGAGCCCTGAACAGCGCTCTGAGATGGGCCACCACCTGCGCCGTCCATGCCGGGCGCGGCCGGTGGCGCGTGTGTGGATGCCGCCGCAGTGGACTGCGCAGCGGGGGCGAGAGTATGCCGCACGCTCCCCGCCCCCTGCCCGGTGCCCGCCACCAGGGCACCCTCGTCGGCGGGGCCGGCATCGCCATGCACGCGCACCATGCGCCCGTCGCCCGTCAGAAAGGCTGCCCACACGCGCTCGCCAGGAACTTGCCCCGACACCGCCGCACGGTAGCGCTGCAACTGGGCCATCAAAGCGGGCTGGCGCTCGGGCTCGGCGGCACTTTTGTAGTCCAGCACCCACCAGCCCGCGCGCTCGGGCGGCTGGTGGCAGTGCACCAGGCGGTCGATGCGCAGGCTTTGGCCCTGGTAGCGCAGCGGAGCTTCGTTGATGGTGGTGTCCACCATGGTGGCATCCCAGGCCCAAGCGCCCTCGCCCGCCAGAATGCGCTGGGCGGTCTGGGCGGCAGTGCGCGCGGCGCCCGCCGTGATGTCAAAGTCCTGCGCCAGCCGCGCCACGCGGGCCGCTGGCCAGCCCTGGCTGCGCAGGTCGGCCAGCGGGGCCCCCGCTACACCGGCCTGCTCCAGCAACTGGTGCATGGCCTCGCCCAGGCGTGATGATGGGGTGGACAGGGATGCCCCGGAGTCGGCCGCATCCAAGCCTTCGTCCACACCCTCGGCCACGGCACGGGGTGCGGCACGCAAGTGCGCCGGGAGCACGGGCAGTTCGGCCAGGGTGAAATGGTCGTGCGCCCCGCTCGCAACCGCATCACCGTCGCCGCCAGGCACCTCAGCCGCGCCCGCCACGCCCAGCACCTGCGCATCCGCCAGCAGCGGCTCCAGCCGGTTCCACCAACTGCCCGGCGCTGACACGCTGGGCAACACGGACGACAGCGCCAGGCAGTGTTTGGCGCGCGTCATGGCCACGTAGAGCATGTTGAGTTCTTCGCGCTGGCGGGCTTGCTGCTCAGCGGCCAGGGCGGCTTCGGCGCTGGGCGGCGGGCTGGATTCGCTGGCCAGAAAGACAAAGCCTGCGGGTTCGGTCTTTTCGCCGGGCCAATCGACCAGCACGCCCATGGTCTCGGCCTTTTGCGGGCGGGTGTCGGTGTCCAGCAGCAGCACGCAGCGCGCCTCCAGCCCCTTGGCGCCGTGCACGGTGAGCAGGCGCACGGCCTGCGCATCCACCCGGCCGGGCGCGCGCACGCCACCTTTTTTCATGGCGCGCACGAAGGCGTAGGGCGTGAGGTAGCGGCCGCCATCGTGCTGCAGCGCGGCTGACAGCAGCGCGCGCAGATTGGCCAGCACCGCCATGCGCTGCGCCGCCGGGGCGGCGGCGGCAAAGCGGGCCAGCACGTCGCCATGCTGGTAGATGGTGTGCAGTGCGTCGTGCGGCGGCAGGGTATCCACCCAGGCCTTGTATTGAGCCAAATTGGCCGCTAGCGCTTGCGTATCAAGCGCTAGTAGCTCACTTTTTAGAAGCAAGTCAAACCAACTGCTGCCTGCGTGCTCAGGCTGGCGGCGCAGCGCGGCCAGCGCCACGAGGGCGTCGTCGCCTAGGCCGAACAGCGGCGACTTGAGCGCGCGGGCCAGCGACAGGTCGTGCCCGGTGGACACCAGCGCATCGAGCAGCGCCACGATGTCCTGCACCTCGGGCGCGTCGAACAAATCGGCCTTTTCGGGTTGCACGCAGGGAAGGTGAAGCGCGCGCAAGGCATCCTGCATGGCGGCGAGCCGGTCGCGCTTGCGGGCCAGCACCAGCACTTCGTTGGGCGGCGTGCCGGCGGCGATTTGCGCGGCCACCCAGGCGGCGGCCTGTGTGCATTCACGCATGCGCTGGGTTTCTTCGGGCTCATGGCGCGGCTCTGTCAGGCTGTCGCGCCAGGCCAACGGGTCGGCGCTGCCACCACCGGCGCTATCCGGGGGCAGGATGGCGGGCAGGCGCAGCAACACGCCGGGGTCTTTGGATTCGGTGGTGTGATCGCGGAACCCGCTGGTCTCGCCCTGCGCCTGGGCCGCGCCCATCACGTGGTTCACGGCGGCGATCACGCCCGTCGCGTTGCGGCGCGTGTGGTCACAGCTGAGCAGGTCGCCACCCAGCCCGTCACGCACAAAAGCCTGTGCGGCAATGAACACCTGTGGCTCGGCACGGCGAAAGCGGTAGATGCTCTGCTTGGGATCGCCCACGATGAACACACTGGGCGGCTTCTGGCCACTGGCGCCGCCGCCCGAGCCCGCATAGCCAGACAGCCACGCATGCAGCGCCTGCCATTGCAGCGGGTTGGTGTCCTGAAACTCATCCACCAGCAGGTGGCGGATGCGCGCATCCAGCCGTTCTTGCACCCAGCCCGAGAGGATCGGGTCAGCCAGCATGACCAGCGCGGTGCGCTCCACATCGTTCATGTCCACCCAGCCATGCTGTTGCTTGACGGCGGCAAACTCTGCAATCAGGCAGCGCGCGAGCCGGGCCATGCGCTGCTGGTGCTGCCAGGCGTCGTGCTGGCGGCGCGCGGTGAGCAGGCGCTGCAGCTCGGGCTCGGCCTCCTGCGCGGCGGGGAATTTTTCGAGGTTCTTGGAAAGGCGGTCTTCCTTGGCGACGAACATGGCTTTGCGCAGCATGTCCAGGCGCTGGTTCAGGTCGCCGCAGGCCAGCGCATCGATGATGGCGTCGGCCGCCTTCTGCGGTGTCTTGTTGGCCTCGGCCCCCAGCGCCTTGGCGCGGGCCAGCCAGCGCTGGTGGCAGGCGTCGCTCTGCAGCGCGTCGGCGGGCTCGTTGAAAGCCCCCAGTTCCGGGCAGTGCACCTGGAACGGCGGCACCGAGGCATCGACCACACCCGCCCCATCGGCCAGGTCAAACTCCACCCGCTTGGACAGCGCCGCTGCCAGCGCCTTGTGCATTTGCGACCGGCCATGGCGGGCCACCACGGCCTCGTAGTCGGCGCGCAGGCTGGCGCTGGTGGCAACGGCGTGCAGGAACGACCCCCACACCTCGCGCACGGCCTCGGCATCGTCTTCGAGCAGCTCAAAGTTGGCGGGCAGGCCCTGCGCCTGCAGCAGCGCCAGCGGGGCCGTGCCGAGCAGCGCGGCAAACCAGCTGTGGAAGGTGCGGATCTGCACCGGGCGGCCGCTGGCCAGCATCTGGCGGTATAAATTTTGTAGCGCCTCGCGCTTATCCAGAGCGCGCTGGGGGCTGATTCCCCTTGCAACCAGCTCACGCGTCAGCTCATCCAGCGGCGCTTCAGCAAAGGCCTCCAGCCATTCCTGCAGGCGCTGGCGCATTTCGCCCGCCGCCTTCTTGGTGAAGGTGATGGCCAGAATCTCGTGCGGCGCGGCACCGTCGAGCAAGGCCCGCAGCATGCGCGAGACCAGCATCCAGGTCTTGCCCGCGCCCGCGCAAGCCTCCACCGCCACGCTGCGCGCGGGGTCGCAGGCGATGGCGTAAAACGCCTCGCGTGAGACGGGCTGGCCGTTGTGTTCGTACGCGGCTTGTTCAGTCATTCCAGAAGTCTTTTCGGCAAAGGCCGCGCGCGGCGCAGTAGTCGCACACGGCGCCCTCGCCCAGGGCGGGCATCGGTGCACCTGCTGCAATGCGAGCGAAGTCGTGCTGGATGCCTTCGACCAGCAGGTCGCGCAGGTGCACCACCTCGTCCTGTTCGTGCATCTGCGTCTCGCCGCGTTCACCCACATTCACATAGGCGGCGCGCAGCGTGTCGTGGCTCAGCAAGGCGGCGTAGAACGCGAGCTGGGTGTCTTCAGCGCCCGCGCCAATGCGTTTGCGCGTGACGGTATCGTTCTCGGTCTTGTAGTCGATGACCAGCGGCGTGGGCTCACCGGTGGACGAGACGGCATCGATGCGGTCGATGGTGCCCACCAGCTGCAGGGCGCCCAGCGGCTGGGTGGTCTGCACCTCGGCCTGCCGGAAATGCCCCCCGGCCTGCTCATGCTGCGCAAGCCAGCGCAAATAGCCATCGCGCACCTGCGGCCAGCCTGCGGCGAACGGCAAGAAATCGCCCTCTCCCAGGCCTTGCTGCCGCGTGACGGCTTGCGCCGCGCTGTCCATGCGGGCCACGCGGGTGGCAGCGTCGTCCGTCGGGTGGGCCAGCAGTTCCTCATGAAAGTGCTGCAGCACCGCGTGCAGCCAGTTGCCAAAGTCGCGCTTGTCCACTTCAGCCGCCAGTTCGTCGGCCTCTTGCAGGCCCAGCTGGCGCAGTGCAAAAAAGCGGTAGGGGCAATGCCGCAGGTCGGAGTACGCGGTGGACGACAGGCGCACCACCGGCAGCGCGCTGCCATCAGGCAAGGGCCGCGCTGTGGGGTGGGCCACGACCGCGCGCTGGCTGCGGCCATCCGCGCCCTTGCTGACCGTGCCATCGAGGTGCAGCGCCAGCACCAGCGCGCTGGCCAGCAAGGGCTCACCGCCTTCGTCGCCCGTGCGCCAAAGCACATCCACCGCCGGTGTCTGCAGCGCGTACTGCCACGCGGCGCGCTGGGCGGCTTCCAGCGATTCGCGCGTGGGCAGGCCCCAGGCCTGGCGCTGCGCCTGGGTCCAGTCGCCCAGGGGCTCGGGCGAGGGCTGCAGGCGTTTTTCATCGCAGCCAGGCAGCACCAGAGCGGCAAATGGCCGGGCCAGCAACTGGGGCATGGGCAGAACAATGACCAGCGCGTCCCCGTCCAGGGCGGGGACAAAACGCGCAGCCTCCAGCACCTCGTTGGCCCAGCGGGTGAACTCGGCAAGCGACATGCGGCGTCCCGCGCTACTCCAGTCCTCCAGCTCGGCCTCCTGGCCCGTCTGCAGGCGCAGCGCCGTCAGCACACGGGCGCCTGCGGCATCCGCCTCCAGCAACGGCCATTGGCCACTGGCCATCAACAGGGCACGCAAGGCCTGCAGCCACTGCGCCAGAGGGCGCGGCGCACGCAGGCCCTCGCGCCAGCCCTGGGCCAGTTCCACGCAGGCGGCCAGGGCGGGTTTGTCCGCCCAGTCGCGCGCAGCAGCGCCCGTCCACGAGGCCACTGCGGTCTTGCGCAGCGCACGCTCCAGGGCATTGAGGGTCGACGACTCGATCACCGGCGTGTGCTTGAGCCAGTCCAGAACCTCATCGGCCGATGCATTCCAGGCGCAGGCCTTGAGCGCGGCCATCAATTGCGAGGCCGCCCGCGTGGTGGAAAGCGTCCAGCCGTTTTCATCACGCACCGCCACGCCACTGCTGGCCAGGTGCGCGCCAATGCGGCGCGTGAGGGCGCGGTCGTTGGCCGCCAGCGCCACCGGGGTGCGGCCGGCCACCACATGGGCCAGCACACAGGCAGCGGCGCACTGGGCTTCGTCTTCGGCATCCTGCGCCGCGTGCAGGGCGATGTGGGCGGAAACCGCGCCATCCGTTGCCGCAGGCGGCAACGCCAGGGCCACCGCCTTGTCGCCCCAATGGGCCTGCAGAGTCTGCGCCAGCGGCTCCACCTGAAAGCCTTGCAGCACCACCAGGGCATCGACCGACTGGCGCACGCCGGGCTCGAACAGCACATCGGTGGCATGGCGCGAGGCCAGCACCCATTCCAGCGCAATGCGGGCCACCACGGCCTCGAAACGCAGGGTGCTGCCTTCGTCGGGCTCTGGCAAGAGGCTGCGTGCCTGGATGCCCCAGGCCTCGCGCTGCGCAGGCGCAACGGCCGCCACTGCAGCCGCCAGCTGGGTGGCCGCCTCTTGCAACGGCACTGCCAGCACATCGCGCTGCGCGGCCAGGCCGGCACGATCGAGCAAGGTGCGGGCAGTGAGGGTGTCGCGTGCCACATCCCCGGCCAGATCATCGCCCTGCGGCACAAAGGCGGCCAACTGGCGGGCCCAGTTGCGCGTGGTTTCAAAGCGGGGCGCAAATCCGTCGGCGTGGTGCAAGGCCCAGTAACGCTGCGCCCATGGCATGAGCTGGGCATAGGGAACCAGCACCACCGTGCGCGCAGGATGGGCCGCCAGCCCGTGCAGGTGCGCCTGCACCTGTGCCAGCACGCGCAGCCACAACGCCGCGCATTGATCGCTTTTCGCTATGACTGTCATAGCGTCGCAAGGCCCGGCCACACCGGTGAACGTGGGATTGGTTTCTGTCACAATGCCCAGACTTTAAACGTACACCGGTCGCAACCCGCTCAAAATCAAGGAATCCGCAATGGCCAGCGAACTCATCAAACATCTCTCTGACGCCAGCTTCGAAGCCGATGTGCTCAAGGCCAGCACCCCGGTGCTGGTGGACTACTGGGCCGAATGGTGTGGCCCCTGCAAGATGATTGCCCCCATCCTGGACGAAGTGGCAGGCACCTACCAGGGCAAGCTGCAAATCGCCAAGATGAATGTGGACGAGAACCGCGAGATTCCCGCCAAGTTCGGCATCCGTGGCATCCCCACGCTGATGCTGTTCAAGGACGGACAGCTCGCCGCCACCAAGGTGGGCGCCATGAGCAAGGCCCAGCTCACCGCATTCATTGATCAGCAACTGGCCTGATTCCGGACTGCCTGCCAGCGCCCTGGTTTCGGGGTCGCTGGCCAGGTCAAGGCCCTGTTTGTTTTTTGCCTGACACCGCCATCGTTGTGCATCGCGGTCGGCACGGATTTTTTTCCTGTCATAATTTCACCAGATCACCGGCTTGCACGCATTGGCAACCGGTTCGAGATCCCCAGGCAAGCCGGGGCTGCAAACAGCGGCTCTCCCAGCTTCCGCCTCTCCCCCAAGATTCACACCAGCTCCGCCAAGGAGTCACTCCATGCACTTAAACGAACTCAAGGCACTGCATGTGTCTGAAGTCCTGAAGCAAGCCGAAGAACTCGAAATCGAAAACACGGGCCGCATGCGCAAGCAGGAGCTGATGTTTGCGATCATCAAGAAGCGGGCCAAGACCGGGGAACAAATCATTGCCGACGGCGTGCTGGAAATTCTGCCCGACGGTTTCGGCTTTCTGCGCAGCCCCGACACGAGCTTCACGGCAAGCACGGACGATATCTACATCAGTCCCAGCCAGGTGCGTCGTTTCAACCTGCACACCGGCGACATGATCGAAGGTGAAGTCCGTACACCCAAAGACGGTGAACGTTACTTCGCACTGAACAAACTCGACTCCGTCAACGGCGGCTCACCGGAGCAGAACAAGCACAAGGTGATGTTCGAAAACCTGACGCCCCTATTCCCCAAGGAGCAGATGCGCCTGGAGCGCGACGTCAAGAGCGAAGAGAACATCACCGGCCGCATCATTGACATCATTGCCCCCATCGGCCGTGGCCAGCGCGCACTGATCGTCGCTCCGCCCAAAAGCGGCAAGACGGTGATGATGCAGCACATCGCCCACGCCATCACGGCCAACAACCCCGACGTGCACCTGATGGTGCTGCTGGTGGATGAGCGCCCTGAAGAAGTGACCGAAATGCAGCGCACGGTGAAGGGCGAGATCATCGCCTCCACCTTCGACGAGCCCGCTGCACGCCACGTGCACGTGGCCGAGATGGTGATCGAGCGTGCAAAGCGCCTCGTCGAGTTGAAAAAAGACGTGGTGATCCTGCTGGACTCCATCACCCGCCTTGCCCGCGCCTACAACAACGTGGTGCCGTCATCCGGCAAAGTGCTGTCGGGTGGTGTGGACGCCGCCGCACTGCAGCGCCCCAAGCGCTTCTTTGGCGCGGCGCGCAAGGTCGAAGAAGGCGGTTCGCTCACCATCATCGCCACGGCGCTGGTCGATACCGGCAGCCGCATGGACGAAGTGATCTTTGAAGAATTCAAGGGCACTGGCAACTGCGAAATCCACCTGAACCGCCGCCTGTACGAAAAACGCGTGTTCCCCGCCATCGAACTCAACAAGAGCGGCACGCGCCGCGAAGAGCTGCTGCTGGCGCCAGAGATTCTGCAGAAGACCCGCATCCTGCGCCAGTTCATGTACAACATGGACGAGATCGAGTCGATGGAACTGATGATCAAGAACATGAAGGCCACCAAGAGCAATGTCGAGTTTTTCGACATGATGCGAAGAGGCGGGTAAGCCCCCTGAGCCGCCACCGGCGTCATCCCCCCAGGGGGGGCGCCACCGGTGGCCTGGCAGAGCCAGTTCCACGGTGGCAGTGGCATGAGCGCGGCTCGGAGTTAAGCGCCACGGGAAAAGTGGCGCAGCAATCCACCCAAAATGACGTCAACCGCGTCTATGCCATAATCGTGGGCTTTTTCTGCGGAAAGTACGCTGGATGTTTCACGAGGCAAAGGTTGCCTCGGGTCCCGCACGGCTCCCGCACTTGACAAGGATTGATCATGAAAGAAGGCATTCACCCCAACTACCGCGAAGTTCTGTTCGTGGACCTGTCCAACGGTTTCAAGTTTGTGACCCGCTCTTGCGCGAACACCAAGGAAATGGGCAAGACCGACGACGGTCGTGAGCTTCCCATGTTCAAGCTGGACACCTCCAGCGAATCGCATCCTTTCTATACCGGTACGCAAAAGTCCGTGGACAACATGGGCGGCCGCGTGGAGCGTTTCCGCAACCGTTTCGGCAAGACTGCAGCCAAGTAATTCGCCGCATTTCCGCCAAGAAGGCAGCACGGGCAACCGCGCTGCCTTTTTGTTTGGATTTGCCTTTATTCTCGGCAGTCAGCCATTGCCCTTCCTCTGACGCGTGAACTCTCCCACCCCCGCCATCGTTACCCAGAACGCCGCTCGCCCGCTTCCCCGCTGGGCCTTGCTGTTGCTGTGCCTGGCTTATGTCGTGCCGGGCTTTGTGGGCAGGGGCCCCTGGAAGAACGCCGATGTTGCGGCTTTTGGCTACATGCAAGAGCTGGCGCACGGGCACACCGCATGGCTGCGGCCACTACTGGGCGGCATGCCCCCCGAAACCGACGGTCTGCTGCCGTATTGGCTGGGCGCCTGGGCCATCCAGATCACACCCGATTGGCTGATGCCCCCCGAAATGGCGGCGCGACTGCCGTTCATGGCGCTGCTGGTGCTGACGCTGGCAGCAACCTGGTACGGCGTTTACTACCTGGCGCGCAGTCCGGGTGCCCAGCCGGTGGCGTTTGCCTTTGGCGGCGAGGCCAAGCCCTCGGACTACTCCCGCGCCATCGCCGATGGCGCCTTGCTGGCCCTGATTGCCTGCCTGGGTCTGGCACAGCTTTCGCACGAAGCCACGGGCTATCTGGCACAGCTTGCATGCGCAACATTGATCTTCTTTGCCGTGGCCACCCTGCCCTATCACACCGTGGCACCGGCCGTGGCCATGGTGGCGGGCATGGCGGGGCTCACACTGGCCGGCGCGCCCGCACTCGCCACCTTGCTGGGCGTGGGCAGCATCGCGCTGGTGGCTTTTGCTCCGGCCACCCCCTCTGAGCGGCGTCTGCGCTGGGCGGTGATGCTGGCCATCGTCACGGTGCTGGCGGCCATGCTGGCGTGGCAACTGGATTTGTGGCGCTGGCGCCTGCTCGACACGGCCACCCAGGGCAAAGAGTTCAAAAGCCTGGCGCGGCTGCTGCTGTGGTTCGGGTGGCCTGCATGGCCCATGGCCGCCTGGACGCTGTGGCGCTGGCGCAAACAGCTGTTCAACCGCCAGGTGCACCGCCACCTGTGGCTCCCCCTGTGGTTCTCAATTGTTTCGGTGGGCGCCACGCTCACCACACAACCGGCAGACCGGGCCCTGCTGGTGGGCTTGCCGGCCATCGCCACACTGGCGGCATTTGCGCTGCCCACATTCCGCAGCAGCATGGCGGCGCTGATCGACTGGTTCACTTTGCTGTTCTTCAGCATCTCGGCCCTGGCCATCTGGGTGATCTGGTTTGCCATGCAGACAGGCGTGCCGTCGAAGCCCGCAGCCAACGTGGCCAAGCTTGCTCCGGGGTTCACGCCCGAGTTCTCATGGCTCGCGCTGGCGGTGGCACTGGCGGCATCGCTGGCCTGGTGCAGGCTGGTGTGGTGGCGCGCGGCGCGCAACCGCGCCGCCATCTGGAAAAGCCTGGTATTGCCTGCCAGCGGGGCGGCGCTGGGCTGGCTGTTGCTGACCACCCTGTGGCTTCCGCTGCTGGACTACGCCCGCAGCTATGCCCCCCAGGCGAGCCAACTCGCATCCGCACTGGGCCCCGAACCGAGCTGCGTGCAGATGGTTGGCCTGAGCAGGGCCCAGGTGGCCGCGCTGCAATACCACGCCAAGCTGCGCCTGCAGCCGGCCAGCAGGAACACCGACTGCCCCTGGCTGGTGGCAGACAACGAAGCATGGCCAGCGCCCGAAAATCTGGTGAACCCTGACCTCTGGACACGGGAAGCCACCATCGGTCGCCCCACCGACAGGAAAGAGTTCATCTTGCTGTTCCGGAGAGCAGCATCGCCCGACTGATGTCGGAGTCGTCCACCATTTCCCGCCACGCCCTGACCGTGCTGACGGGGCAACTGGCCGTAATGGCCTTTGGCGTGACCGACACCGTCGTGGCCGGACGCCATGGCGAAGCCTCCCTGGCGGCTCTGTCGGTGGGCTCGGCAATCTTCATCAGCGTCTATGTTGCACTGATGGGGATCTTGCAGGCCCTTTTGCCCGTCTGGGCCGAACAGCGGGGCGCGCGCAACCCCGGTGCCATCGGAAAATCGCTGCGCCAGGCACTTTACCTGTGTGCTGTGGCATCGGCAGTGGGCATGTTCATCCTGCTGTCGCCCGGTCCGCTGTTGCGCTGGACCGAGGTGCCACAGGCATTGCGCACCGATGTGGGGCGATACCTGGCGGTGCTCGCCCTGGCGCTGCCGCCCGCACTGCTCTTTCGCATTTACAGCACACTGAACCAGGCCATTGGTCGCCCGCAACTGGTGACCTGGCTTCAGGTGGGCTCGCTGTTCATCAAATTGCCGCTGTCGATATGGTTCACCTTTGGGGGCGCAGGCCTGCCGGCGCAAGGCGTTGTGGGCTGTGCATGGGCCACATTGGTGGTCAATGTCAGCATGCTGGTGCTGGCGTTCTGGCTGCTGCGCACCCAGGACCTCTACGCACCACTGCGCATCTGGCAACGCATGGAACGCCCCCATTGGCCCACCATCCTCGGCTTTGCCCGACTGGGCGTTCCTGCGGGGCTTGCCATCCTGGTAGAAGTGACTTCGTTCACATTGATGGCCCTGTTCATTGCGCGCCAGGGCACCGTGGCCACCGCAGCACACCAGATCGCGGCCAACGTGGCGGCCGTACTGTACATGGTGCCACTGTCGCTGGCCATTGCCACCAGTGCGCGGGTGAGCTATTGGCTGGGGGCTGGCAACACAGCCCAGGCCCGCGGCGTCGTTTTTATAGGTTTTAGGCTTTCAGCCCTTATGGGTGTTGCGCTAACAGCTATATTATTAATAGCAAACGAGGCCTTGGCAGGCCTGTATTCCAGTAGCGCCGCCGTGGTGGGCGTCACCGGCGGGCTGCTGCTGTGGGTTGCGGCCTACCACGCTGCCGACGCCGTGCAGACCCTGTGTGTCTTTGTGCTGCGCAGTTATCGCGTCACCATCGCACCCCTGGTGGTGTATTGCCTGTTGCTGTGGGGTGCCGGACTGGGCGGTGGCTATGTGCTGGCGTACCACGGGTTTGGCCCATGGGCGCCCATGGGGTCTCCGGCGCCGTTCTGGGCGGCCAGCGCGCTGGCGCTGGCCATCACGGCAGGGCTGTTTGTGCTGATGCTGTGGGTTGCAATCCGTCCGGCAGCGCAGGGCGACGAAGCCGGTTCGCGGGAAACGTGACCGAGAAGACCGATCCCTTGCCGAGCGCACTGGTGATATCGAGCGTGGCGCCATGGCGCTGCACTGCATGTTTGACGATGGCAAGCCCCAGGCCTGTGCCACCCGTTTCCCGAGACCGGCTGCGGTCCACGCGGTAGAACCGCTCGGTGATGCGCGGAATATGCTCTGGCGCAATGCCTGGCCCGGTGTCGCTCACGGAAAAAATGGCGTTGCCGTCGGCCGTGTAGCGCCACTGCACGGTGATGGTGCCCCCTGCAGGTGTGTAGCGCACGGCATTGCTGATGAGATTGGACAGCGCGCTTTGCAACTCGGACGGCACGCCGGCAATATCGCCCGCGGCACGCAAATCCTGCGCAGCAGGAAACTGGAGCACATGGTGACGCTGGTGGTTTTGCGTCAACACGGCCGAAAGGGCCCGACTCTCTTCTTCACAACGCTGCATCAGGGCCTGCACCGGCGTCCATTCGGACATGCCCGGCAAGGGGCTGCCCTCCAGGCGCGAGAGCGTCAGCAGATCGTGCACCACGCTTTGCATGCGCGCCGCCTGCTGGGCCATCATCGCCAGATACCTGGCACGCTCTTCTGCGTCCAGTTGCAGGGTTTGCAGGGTTTCCACAAAACCGGTGAGCACCGTGAGCGGCGTGCGGATTTCGTGCGAGACATTGGCCACGAAATCACGGCGCATGGCGTCGGCCTGCTCCAGGGCCGTGACATCCCGGGTCAGCAGCAGCTTGCGGCCATCGCCATACGGATGCAGGTGTACCGAAATGCGCACAGGCCGCGATGGCGTGCTGTCCCGCCCCGGCAGCACCACCTCGTGGGTGAAATCCTGGGCGGCATAGTAAGCACTGAAATCGGGGTCGCGCACCAGGTTGCCAATGGACTGCATGACATCGCGCTGGGCATCGAACCCGAGCTGCGCCGCCGCAATCTGGTTACACCACTCAATGCGCCCCTCGGCGTCCAGCAAGACAACGCCGTTGGGCGTGGCCTGAAGCGCCGCCAGAATTTCCTGCAGGCGCTGATCGCTGTCCCTGACCTGCGCCTGGTGCTGGCGCAGCAGGCGCCGCGCCCGGTCCGTGGCCTCACCCCACATGCCAAATATGGACGGCACCGCTGACAGGTTACCCGAACGCAGCCACTGCAGCACACGCGCGCCCCGCCACAAATCGCCGCCAAACCAGAACCAGGCGGCCACCGCAGCCCCTGCCGCAGCGCCCCAGGGGCCCTCCAGCCACCAGCCGAGCGCCCCCCCGGCAAGCTGCAAGGCCAGAAAATACCCAAAACGCCAGAATATGCGCACTCACTCTTTCCCGGTAGTCACAGAGGCCGTTGCGCCCCCGCTTGAAACAGTCAGGCCCGTAACAGTGCAGGCGGCTGCGCCGTGAGGCGATAACCCGCGCCGCGCACGGTTTCCACCATCACGCCAGCGGCTCCCAGGGCCTCGCGCAGCCGCTTCACATGCACGTCCACCGTCCGCTCCTCGATGAAAACATGGTCACCCCAAACCTTGTCGAGCAGCTGCGAGCGGCTGTGCACGCGCTCGGAATGCTTCATGAAGAAATGGAGCAACTTGAACTCGGTAGGCCCCACCTTGAGTGGCTGCCCCTGAAAGGTGACACGGTAGGTGCCCGCATCCAGCGCCAGATCTCCGATGGTGACGCTGTCACTCACCTGCTCGGGTGCACGGCGCCGCAGCACCGCCCGGATGCGTGCCAGAAGCTCTTGGGTGGAAAACGGTTTGGTGATGTAGTCGTCCGCCCCGGCGTCAAGCCCCGCCACCTTGTCGGGCTCGTCCCCCCGCGCTGTCAGCATCAGGATGGGAATGGGTTTGGTGCGGCTGTCCGCACGCCACTTGCGCGCCAACACAAGGCCGCTTTGGCTTGGCAGCATCCAGTCCAGCAGGATTACGTCGGGCAGAACGGCATCGAGCTCGCGCTGGGCCGATTCGCCGTCTTCGGACCAGATCGGCTGAAAACCGTTGTGGCGCAGGTTGACGGCAATCAGCTCGGCAATTGCCGGCTCGTCCTCGACAATCAATACGCGGGGTAGCTTTTTCATGTCAACGCCAATCGGTCACAAAAGCACAGCAGATTCAATTTCATCCATCGTCGTATGCCGCACGTCTTTGCCTTTGACGAGGTAAATGACGAGCTCGGCAACGTTCTTGGAATGGTCGCCAATGCGCTCGATAGCCTTGGCCAGGAACAGCAGATCCAGGCTGGCAGAGATCGTGCGGGGGTCTTCCATCATGTAGGTGATGAGCTTGCGCACAAAGCCATCGAACTCCTTGTCGATAAGGTCGTCCTCCTTGAGGATGGCCAGCGCCGCCTTGGTGTCCAGCCGTGCGAAAGCATCCAGCGCCTTGCGCAGCAGGCCCGAGGCCATGTCGGCGGCAACGCGCAGGTCACTCGATGGCAGCGAACGGGCGGCACCACTTTCAATAATCGACTTCACCATGCGGGCCATCTTGTTGGCCTCGTCACCCATGCGCTCCAGATTGGCGGTGGCCTTGGAAATCGACAGCAGCAGCCGCAGATCGCGGGCTGTGGGCTGGCGCCGGCCAATGATGGATGCGAGTTCGTGGTCGATCTCGACTTCCATACCATTTACGCGCTGCTCAATCAAACCTACCTGCTCTACTGCTTCGAGGCTGAAATGCGAAAGGGCGTAAATGGCCTGGCGAATTTGCGACTCCACCAGGCCGCCCAGTTCCATGACGCGGGCAGAAACGCCGTTGAGTTCGCTGTCGAACTGCGATGAAAGGTGTTTATCAGCCATCTATTTGCCTCCTCAGCCGAAACGGCCGGTAATGTAGTCTTCGGTTTCCTTGCGCTGGGGCTTGAAGAACATCTGTTCTGTTTCCCCGAACTCCACCAGGTCTCCCAGATACATGTACGCGGTGTAGTCGCTGCATCGTGCCGCCTGCTGCATGTTGTGCGTGACGATGACCACCGTGTAGTCTTCCTTCAGCTCTGCAATCAGTTCTTCGATCTTGGCAGTAGAGATCGGATCAAGGGCCGAGCACGGCTCGTCTAGCAACAGCACCTCCGGCTTGATGGCGATGCCGCGGGCAATGCACAGACGCTGCTGCTGCCCGCCTGACAGGCTGGAACCGCTCTGGTTGAGCTTGTCCTTGACCTCATTCCACAGCGCTGCCTTGCGCAAGGCCCACTCCACGCGGTCATCCATGTCGGTGGCACTGAGGCTTTCAAACAGCTTCACACCAAAGGCGATGTTGTCGTAGATGGACATGGGGAAAGGCGTGGGTTTCTGGAACACCATACCGATCTTGGCCCGAACCAGCGCCACATCCTGTTTGGTGGTCAGCAGGTTTTCCCCATCCAGCACGATCTGGCCCTCGGCGCGCTGCTCGGGATACAACTCGAACATGCGGTTGAAAGTGCGCAGCAGGGTGGATTTTCCGCAACCCGACGGGCCAATGAAGGCCGTCACCTTGTTCTGGGGAATATCCAGGTTGATGGACTTGAGGGCATGGAACTTGCCGTAGTAGAAGTTCAGGTCACGTACCGTGATCTTGGAAGGTCCGGGGGGCGAGTTCTTGAGATTGGAGGGCATGAAAGTCTTCCTTGCTTATTTCTGCCGGGTCAAAACCCGTGCGAGGATATTGAGTCCGAGAACGGCCACAGTGATCAGGAACACTCCCGCCCAGGCCAGGTGTTGCCAGTTCTCGTAGGGGCTCATGGCAAATTTGAAAATGGTGACAGGCAAGCTGGCCATGGGCTTGGACAAATCCGAGTTCCAGAACTGGTTGCTCAAAGCCGTGAACAGCAAAGGCGCCGTCTCACCGGCAATGCGCGCCACTGCCAGCAATATCCCCGTGATCACACCAGCCCGAGCCGCCCGCAGGGTCACCATGGTGATCACGCGCCACTTGGGCGTACCCAGGGCATAAGCGGCCTCACGCAGGCTGGCTGGCACCAGGATCAGCATGTTTTCGGTGGTCCGGATAACGACTGGAATCACGATCAATGCAAGTGCAAAAATCCCGGCGTAGGCCGAAAAGCTCTTGAAGCGTGCCACCACGACGGCATAGACAAAAAGGCCGATCACGATGCTGGGCGCCGACAGCAGAATGTCGTTCACGAAGCGTGTGGTGGATGCCAGCCAGCTGCGCACGTCGTACTCCGCCAGGTAAATGCCCGCCATGATGCCGATGGGGGTGCCCACGAAGGTGGCCAAAAACACCATCACCAGCGACCCGTAGATGGCATTCGCGATGCCCCCGGCTTCGTTGGGCGGCGGCGTCGATTCGGTGAAGAGCGCCAGGTTCAGCCCACCCACCCCCAGGCGCACGGTTTCCCACAAAATCCACACCAGCCAGAACAGGCCAAACGCCATGGCGGCCAGCGACAAGGTCAGGGCAATCTGGTTGACCCGCTTGCGACTGTTGTAGCGAGCCTGCCGCGCCTGATTGACATCAGCCGCCGAAATAAGACGCTGCGAGGTGGTCATGTGCGGGCTCCTTCATTCTTTTGAAGGCGTGACAGCAATATCTTGGACAAGGTCAACACCACAAAGGTGATGAAGAAAAGCACCAGCCCCAGATAAATCAGGGATGCTTGATGGAGGCCTTCGCCAGCCTCTGCAAATTCATTCGCAAGTGCCGACGTGATGCTGTTGGCGGCCTCAAACATGGACAGCGAATCGAGTTGGTTCATGTTGCCAATGACGAACGTCACCGCCATGGTCTCACCCAGTGCGCGCCCCAGTCCCAGCATGATGCCGCCGAGCACGCCCGTCTTGGTGTAGGGCAGCACAACTTTCCACATCACCTCCCAGGTCGTGGAACCCAGACCATAGGCCGATTCTTTGAGCAGCGCCGGCGTAACGTCGAAAACATCGCGCATCACGGACGCGATGAACGGAATGATCATGATGGCCAAAATAATGCCCGCAGACAAAATACCAATGCCAACCGGAGGCCCGGAAACAAACGCTCCCAGGTAAGGGATGTCAGCGAACATGGCCTGCAAGGGCTGCTGCACAAAGCGTGCGAGGATGGGGCCAAACACCATCAGACCCCACATGCCATAAACAATTGAGGGCACAGCGGCCAACAATTCAATTGCAGTCCCCAGGGGCCGTTTCAGCCACGCAGGAGACAGCTCTGTGAGAAACAGCGCGATACCAAAGCTCACGGGCACGGCAATCAACAGCGCAATGAATGACGTGGCCAGCGTGCCATAAATCATGACCAGGCCGCCGTATTCGTCCTGAACGGGGTCCCAAACGCTGCGCGTGAGGAAGCTCAGGCCGTAGTGGGAAATGGAGGGCCATGCCCCCGCCACCAGCGAAGCCAGGATACCGAACAGCAACAGCAAGGTAAGAATGGCAGCGCCACGCGCCAGCCATCCAAAAATACGGTCCGCCAACATGCCCGATATCAACGAATTTTTAGGTGGAGGTGTGGTCCGTTGGGTACCAGAGGCCACCTCGGAGGGTGGGCTCTGGCGGACCGGCATCGTAGTGGACACGTTGGTAGCCTTGAAAAGTGAAATCAAAAAGGCCGGCACTGTGCCGGCCCGGGGATTGATTACTTGAACGACACAGCCTTGCCGGATGTGTCCTTGATGTCAGCCCAGGATTTCAGGATGTTGGCCTTGACAATGTCAGGCATGGGCACGTAATCCAGGTCCGCAGCCGTTTTGTCACCCGACTTGAAAGTCCAGTCAAAGAACTTCAGCGCTGTGGCGGCATCAGCTGGCTTTTCTTGTACTTTGTGCATCAGGATGAAAGTCGGGTTGGTAATGGGCCAGGTGGCATCACCAGGCTGGTTCGTCAGAATCAGGTAGAAGTTCTTGGGCCAGACAGCACCAGCAGCCGCGGCCTTGAAACCAACGTCGTCCGGGGTGGCAAACTTGCCCGCTGCGTTTTGCATCAGCGTGTACGTCATCTTGTTTTGCTTGACATAGGCATACTCCACGTAACCAATGGAGTTGGGCAGGCGGCCCACAAAAGCGGCCACGCCTTCGTTGCCCTTGCCACCGGCACCCACGGGCCAATTCACCGCCGTACCCTCACCCACCTTGGTTTTCCACTCTGGATTGACCTTGCTGAGATAGTTGGTAAAGACAAAGGTGGTGCCCGAACCGTCAGCGCGACGCACTGGCGCAATGGTGGCATCCGGCAGCGGCACCGAAGGATTCAGCGCCTTGATGGCGGGATCGCTCCAATTGGTGATCTTGCCCAGATAGATGTCACCCAGCACCTGTCCCGTCAGCTTGATCTGCCCCGGATTGATGCCCTTGATGTTGACCACCGGCACCACACCACCAATCACGGTAGGGAACTGCACCAGACCCTTCTTTTCAAGATCCTCGTCCTTCAGGGGCATGTCGGAGGCACCGAACGCCACGGTCTTGGCATCAATCTGGCGCAAACCAGCACCCGAGCCCACCGACTGATAGTTGACCCTCACGCCAGTGGCCTTGTTGTAGTCAGAAGCCCACTTGGAATACAGCGGCGCCGGAAACGTGGCGCCAGCGCCCGTAACCTCTTGCTGCGCCATGGCACCAGAAAATGCTCCAGCAGAAGCCACACCAGCCACCAGAACACGAATCACGGACATTTTCATGAAGATACCTTTTGGGTTGAAAAAGTTGAGATGTCGCGACTCTAGATTTCCGATATGACATTGTCGTGACAATTATCCCCGTCTGTCACACACCCATTTCTCCGAGTCTCAGATGGGAGATTGAATCAAATCGTCACATCTTTGTCACGACTGCTGCGTAGTCTGCGGCGACCGACATGCGTCGGCTATCCACTTTCAGGAGAATTCCATGTTTCGCCGCTATGCACTTCAATCTGCACTCGCCCTGGTGGCAGTGACCGCCCTGGGCGCCTGCGCCACCCGCGCCCCCGCACCCCAGACCTTGGCCGAAACGGTTGCCAAGACTTCCTCGTTGCAGACGTTCAACACCCTGGTGGCAGAAGCCGGCATGACGGAAACGCTCAAGGCTGCAGGCCCTTACACCGTTTTTGCACCATCTGACGCAGCCTTCAAGGCGGTTCCCGCGAAGACGCTGACAGCACTCAAGGCAGACAAGGCCATGCTGAAGTCTGTGCTGAGCTATCACATCGTGCCATCACGCATGGAATCCAAAGACGTGAAGCCAGGCAACGTCAAGACTCTGGGAGGCGCAATGATCGCTTTGGCGCGCGCCGGCAATTTTGTCACTGTGGAGGATGCCATGGTGGAGCAAGCTGACATCGCCGCCAGCAATGGCGTTGTCCATGTGGTGGACCGCGTCATGATGCCGCCCAAGAAGAAATAACCTTTCTTAGCGCATCGAATCGCCATGTATCTTCCCGATTGCCCAGCGGCTTCGCTGAATCGCCGCCAATGGATTGGTTGGACCGCTGCCGCAAGCGCCATGATGGCCGGCGAAGCCATGGCCCAGCCCCTGCCAGCCAGCGCCCCCCGCAACGCAGAGGGGGA
This sequence comes from Acidovorax sp. JHL-3, assembly GCF_000526295.1. Lineage (NCBI taxonomy): Bacteria > Pseudomonadati > Pseudomonadota > Betaproteobacteria > Burkholderiales > Comamonadaceae > Acidovorax > Acidovorax sp. JHL-3. The sequence goes on along the minus strand of NZ_JAFU01000001.1, from coordinate 2,120,819 downwards.
AAGCTCGCTGGTGGTGGCTCAAATAGTGGATTTGACTTTCAGCCAACAGGACGTCAGCCGTGACTTTCTGGTCGGCTCCCGATCTGCCTGGCAGGACTTGAATGCGCGCGGCGGCGTGCGTGGCCGTGCTGTGCAGCATGTCACCCTGGAAACCGATGGCACGCCAGCAGGCCTTAAAGCCGCGTGGCAAGCGGCCCATCGACAAACTGGCTGCATGGCATTGTCGGGCTGTGTGGGCAACACCGCCGCCGCAGGGCTTGTCGCCTTGCAGTCTTCGGCCGACGTGGCTTCGCCCCTGGCAATGGTTGCCCCGTGGTTACACAACGCGGTGACGGACGCCCAAGCCGAGGCGACATTTGAGGTATTCCCCGACCACCAGCTACAGATTGCGCACGCCATCAAGACCCATGCGTCCCTGGGCGTAAAGCAGATCGGCGTGGTCTTTGCCACCGCACAGGTGCAACAACAGTCGCAAGCCTATGTCCTCCAGGCCGCGAGAAACCTGGATCTGCAAGCCCAGATACTGCCACTGCCGGGCGCAGGTGGTCCTGCGGACAGCCAGCTTACCAACCCATCACAGACCATTATTTTGTTTGTAGGAGGGACGCCAGAGCTGCATGCGTTTACCAGCAACCTGGTCGCCCCACCGGGTCGACAGTGCTTTGTTGTGGCGCTGGCCGATGTGAACCTGCAGGTGCTCGCCCAGATGGGGGGCATGCCCAAGGGCACGTCCATCATCGCCACCCAGGCAGTTCCTTTGATCACCTCCAGCCTGCCCGTGGTGCGCGCTTACCGTGACGCACTGAGCCGCTTCTTTGATGAAGCCCCCTCGCCGCAAGGCTTGGCAGGGTTCATTGCGGCGCGCTACACCGCTGAAATTCTTGGCGGCATTTCAGGCCCCATCACCCGCGCCAGCATGCTCGCGGCGTTGCAGCGGCGTAATGATGTGAACGTCGGCGGATATGTGGTGGCCTACCAAGGGAAAAAACGGTCCAACGCCTACGTGACGCAAAGCATGTTGACGCAGGACGGCCGCATCATCGGCTGACACCGCTCTGGACACCGGTATGCGGGTGCTATGCTGCCCGCTTGAGATCAAGCGCATCACGCGCAGAAACATGCACAACGGAACACTGCTCGCAGCTGTAGATCTGGGATCCAACAGCTTTCGCCTTGAAATCGGCCGCTTCGAGCATGGCCACATCCAGCGAATGGAATATCTCAAGGAAACCGTGCGACTGGGCAATGGTCTTGACGAAGAGTTCAATCTGACACGGGAAGCCATGCAGCGCGGTTGGGACTGCCTGGCGCGCTTTGGAGAGCGGCTGGCGGGTTTTGAGCGCGCCCAGGTGCGCGCCGTGGCAACGCAGACCCTTCGTGAAGCCCGCAATCGAGAAGAATTTCTGGCCCGTGGCGGTGAAATTCTGGGTTACCCCATCGATGTGGTTTCGGGCCCCGAGGAAGCCCGGCTGATCTACCAGGGGGTTGCGCGCCTGCTTCCTCAGTCAGACGAGCGCCGTCTGGTGGTGGACATTGGTGGCCGATCCACCGAGTTCATTCTTGGCCAGCAATTCAGGCCCCACACCGTGGCCTCTTTCAGGGTAGGCAGCGTGGCATGGTCCACGCGTTACTTTGCCGACGGGCAGTTCACAAGGCAGGCCTTTCTTGCCGCTGAAATTGCCGCCAAGGCGGTGCTCGATGAGGCTCTTGGCACCTTCCGACCGGACACCTGGGATGTGGCCTACGGGTCTTCCGGTACCGCTGGAGCGGTGGGCGACATCCTCGCAGCTGCGGGCGGCCCTGAGGGGCTCATCACGGCGGAGGGCCTCGACTGGCTCCAGGACCGCCTGTTGCGCTCACACCAGGCGGACCGCGTGCGACTGGAGGGGCTCAAGGAAGACCGGCGGCCCGTGATTGGCGGTGGCATCAGTGTGCTGCGGGCAGTGTTCGACCTCCTGGAGATCCGTCAGATGCATGTAGCGCAAGGCGCGCTGCGCCAAGGGGCACTCTACGATCTGCTGGACCGCGAGCAGCCCGAGACCGACTTGAGAACCACCACGGTGAACGGCCTCATGCAGCGCTTCTCGGTGGACATAGCCCAGGCCGAACGGGTGGCCCGTGTTGCATCAACCCTCTTCACGCAGGCGACACCCCAGACCAGTGAGCGTGCCGCACGCAAGCTGGAATGGGCCGCTCGCCTGCATGAGATTGGCGGCATCATCTCGCACAGCGACTACCACCGCCATGGCGCCTACATTCTTGACCACGCCGATGCGGCGGGGTTTGCGGTTTCAGAGCTGCACAGGCTAGGCGCACTGGTGCTGGGACAGCGGGGAAAGGTCCGCAAGCTTGAAATCGAACTGATCAATGACCCAGGGTTTTGCCTGCAACTGTTGAGTCTTCGCGTGGCGGTTGCGCTGTGCCACGCCCGTCGAGACCCGGATGTGGATGGCCTGTCGTTGCGGGCATTGGGCTCACGCCACACGATCAGTACCCGTGCAGGGTGGGCTGCCGCCTACCCGCAATCTGCCCACCTGCTGCGCGAAGAAATTGTGGCCTGGCAAAAAACGCCCTGGGAGCTGGAGCTCAATCTGGGATGACTGGGCGCAAAAAACGATATAAACTGTTTATATCGTTTATTCATCCATTCACCATGACCACATCCAACCCGACCCCCAGCCAGAACGCTGCTTCAACGACCGCCCAACAGGCAGCCAAAACCACTACGGCGGGCACACATCCAGCGCCAGCTGCCTCCAAGGTAAAAAAAGCGGTGGTGCAAGAAACCAAGACAGTGGTTAAAGCGCCGGCAAAGAAGCCTTCCAAGCGTCCCGCAGATACCGCCCCCGCCAAGGCGAAGGCTGCTGCTCCTGCGCCAGCGCTGCCAGCCAAGGAAGTCCGCGCCAAAAAGCCCAAACTGGTGCGCGACAGTTTCACCATCCCCAAGGATGAGTACGCAGTAATTGAGGCCCTGAAGCAACGGGCAAACGCGCTCGCCCAACCAGTCAAGAAAAGCGAGTTGCTGCGCGCCGGGTTGAAGATGCTGGCGGGGCTGTCAGATGCAGCATTGCGCTCGGCACTGCAGGCGGTGCCCTCCATCAAAACGGGCCGCCCCAAGGCTGAAGCCCCTGCCACGAAACCATCGACCAAAACTACCCGCAAGTAAGTTGAGCCTGCTGGAGAGTGTTCCAGCGCCATCCAAGACCGAGAGTCATAGGAATTCGGGGGACTGCACCGTCATGAGCACGGTCTGGCAACGGTCCAGCCGTTCGCGTTGGCGAAGCCACCACACGGCGCCTTTGCGTACGGCGCATTCCGGTGCCTGCAAACCCAGCAGTTGCGCAATTGTCTGCCCAAGCACGGGTTGATGACCAACGATCAGCACTGCCCCACGCGCGCGTGGCCATTGGGCCAACTCCAGCAATTCCTCTACGCTGCCGCCGGGCAGAAGTTCGGCGCGCATCTTGAACTTGCGTCCCAGTGCCCTGGCCGTCTGCTCCGTTCGCCGCGATGGGCTTGAGAGCACCCTCAAACCTTCGGGCAGTTGCCTGTCCAGCCACGCGGCCATGCGGGCCGCCTGTTTCTCGCCCTTAGGGGTGAGGGCACGGGCTGTATCGTCCATTCCATCTGCCGCTTCTTCGGCTTCTGCATGACGCCAGAGGATGAGGTCCATCATGCCAGCCCCTGATCAGTTCGCCCTGCAGGCGAAGGCGCGCTGTATCGCCCCATCAGCGCATTCTGGGCACCCCGACCGGTTACGGGATGGCGAGCACGCTCATAGGTTCCATCTGCATTGAGCGTCCATGCGTCCTTGTCGTCGTGAAGATAGGCCACCAGGCACTCATCCACGATCTGCTGGCGCAGCACCGGATCTGTAACCGGCCACGCCAGTTCCACTCGACGCATCATGTTGCGGTTCATCCAGTCGGCGCTGGAAAGATACAAATCCTCCTGCTCCCCTGATCGGAAATAAAACACCCGCGTGTGCTCCAGAAACCGGCCAATCACCGAACGCACACAGATGTTGTCGGTGACACCGGGCAACTGGGCCGGCAACATGCAAGCGCCCCGCACGATCAGGTCAATCCGTGCCCCCCGCTGACCGGCAAGAATCAGCGCCCGGATCAAGGCTTCGTCGGTCAGGGCGTTCATCTTGGCAACGATGCGTGCATCTTCTCCACGACTGGCCGCAAGACCCACCTGCTCGATCTTTTCCACCATGCGGCGTTGCAAGTGAAACGGCGCCAGCAGCAGCCGGCGCAACTTGGGCGGGCGATTCTGACTGGCCAGATGGTTGAACACCCCGTCCATGTCTGCGGTGGTTTCCTCATCCGCAGTGAGATAGCTCAGATCGGTGTACAGCCGTGCAGTGCGCATGTTGTAGTTGCCCGTGGACAAATGCCCGTAGCGCCGCAACTGACGTCCTTCCCGTCGCGTAACCAGCAGCATTTTGGCGTGGGTTTTGAGCCCCACCACACCGTAAACCACCTGGGCACCAATGGACTCAAGCGCTTCGGCCCAATTGATATTGGCTTCTTCATCAAAGCGGGCTTTGAGCTCCACCACCGCCATGACCTCTTTGCCGCGCCGCACCGCCTCGGTCAACAGATCCATAAGCTCCGAGTCTGAACCCGTGCGGTAAATGGTCTGCTTGATCACCAGGACCTGGGGGTCATTGACTGCCTCGCGCAAAAAGGCCAGCAAACCGTCAAAGCTCTCGAACGGCTGGTGCATCAAAATGTCCCGGTGGCGCAATTGCTCAAGGATCGAAACACCGGGCTGCATCTGCCGCGGCCAGACGGAGCGCCAGGGCGGAAACAACAACGCGGGGTCGTTGACCAGATCCACCAGCTGCGTTAGCCGCACGAGATTGACCGGCCCACCAACACGGTAAAGCGCGGCACCCGGCAAGTCAAACTGTTCCAGCAAAAAGTCCGAGAGAAACACAGAACAACCGGCAGACACTTCCAGACGCACTGCCTGGCCGTAGTGGCGGTGCTGCAAGCCCTGGCGCAAGGCAGTTCTCAGGTTGCGGACATCTTCTTCGTCGAGCGCCAGATCGGAGTGGCGCGTAACGCGGAACTGCGAAAACTCGGTGACCTCACGCCCCGGAAACAGGTCGTGCAGATGCGCCCGCACGATGCTGGAAAGACTGACGAACAAGGCCTCCTTGGGAGCAACCTTGGGCGGCATGCGAATCAGCCGCGGCAAGGCACGGGGCACCTTCACAATGGCGATTTCGTTTTCGCGACCAAACGCATCACGGCCCTTGAGGCGCACAATGAAATTCAAGGACTTGTTGGCGACCTGTGGAAACGGATGGGCAGGATCGAGCCCCACGGGAATGAGCAACGGCCGCACTTCGCGCATGAAATAGTCATGAACCCAGCGCTTCTGGCCCTCAGACCGTTCACCGTGCGGAACAATGCGAATGCCCTGTGCTGCAAAAGCGGGAACCAGCGATTCGTTGTACAGAGCGTACTGGCGCGCAACAAGATCGTGCGCCTGGGCTGACAGGGCTTCAAAGGATGCTTCTGTATACAGACCTTTGGTCTCACCGTTTTTGGCCGCGGTGATGTGCGGCGCAGCCCTCACCTCAAAAAACTCGTCCAGATTGGAAGACACAATGCACAGATAGCGCAACCGCTCCAGCAGCGGCACATCGGTGCGAACGGCCCAATCAAAAACACGCTCATTGAAAGCCAGAATGCTGTGATCCCTGTCCAGGAGTTCTACCGGCGGCTGCTGTCCTGATTGCGTTCCAGACTTGCTGTCGGGCGTCTGTGCGGCGCCGGCACCTGTCTTAACGACAGGCAGGTTGGCGACCAGCGAGGCCACGGCAGCTTCATGGGACAGTGGAGACATGGGCGCGCAATATCTGGTTGTACAAAACCCTTTCAGTATTTAACACATACATGACAGCGCTGTGACACCTTATATGACAGACACAAGGCGACTCAACCCGCCTGAACGGGCTGGCACCAGATACTGAACGAAGAGCCCGGTCGCCTTTGTCCACGTGAAATCCATTGCACGGCGACGCGCTTCGTGCCGGGGCACCGCCAACGCTGCCTGACAAGCAGACAGCAGATCGGTGTTCAAAATACCACCCCGCGCACCTTGCGGCTCGAAAGCCCCAAGAACCTCCAGCGGCCCATCCACCGGGTAAGCAGCAACAGGGGTCCCACAGGACATCGCTTCCAGCATGACCAGCCCAAAGGTTTCCGAGCGGCTGGGAAACACAAACACATCCGCAGCGGCATACAGTGCAGCAAGGGATTGCCGATCCAAAAGCCCGACCCAGCGCACCTCGGGGTAACGCTCCTTCAACCGTCGCTCAAGTGGACCCACGCCACACACAATCTTGGTGCCAGGCATCTTCATCTGCAAAAAGGACTCAAGGTTCTTTTCGTACGATATTCGCCCCACAAAAAGGCTCACAGGATGCGCCAGCGCACCCACCAGAGGACTGGGCACAGCTTCCCCCTGAAACGGGAATGCCTGCGTATCGACGCCATGTGTCCACTGGCGCAAATTGCGAAAGCCACGGTGCTCCAGCATCTGCAGGACCCCTTGGGTGGGTACCATGATTCCCGAAGATGGGCGATGGAAGTGCCGAAATAACGCATATCCCCACGCCAGCGGAACACGCAAGGCGGCATTCAGGATTTCAGGAAACCGCGTGTGAAATGCCGTAGTGAAGGCGAGCTTGCGCCGCAGACAGTAACCACGGGCGGCCCATCCGAGGGGGCCCTCCGTGGCAATGTGTATAGCGTCTGGACGTATGGTGTCCATGGCTCGACCCAAAGGCCCTGCCGGTCGCACTGCAAGATCGATGCCCGCATAGCCTGGACACGGGCGGGTCCGAAACTGGCCAGGGTGGATCACATGCACCTCATGCCCCAATACCTCCAGGTGCCGCACCAACTCCACGAGTGTGGTCACCACTCCGTTCACCTGCGGATGCCACGCATCGGTCACCAGCGCAATCTTCATGTGGCCACTTCCACAATCGGGGCGGTGGACAGCGCCCTGCAAAGGACGGGCCATTGCAACAACTCCAGTCGACCATCCATGTGTTCGACCAGCGCAGTGTGGCTCTCGACCCAGTCGCCATCGTTGCAATACAGAATACCGTCGATCTCGCGCATCTCCGCGCGGTGGATGTGTCCGCACACCACGCCATGGTGTCCACGCCGGCGCGCCTCGGCTGCAACCGCCACCTCAAAATCCGTCACATAGTTGAGCGCCTTTTTGACTTTGCCCTTGAGGTATGCAGACAGCGACCAATACGGCAGACCCATGCGCGCCCGCAACGAATTGAGATACCGATTGAGCTTGAGAGTGAACTCGTACAGATTGTCCCCCAGATATGCCAGCCACTTGGCGCACTGGATGACACCATCAAAGTAGTCACCGTGGGTCACCCAGAGCTGCCGGCCATCGGCTGTCAGGTGCACGGCATCTTCAACCACCTCGATCCCGCCAAATGAATGCCCCACGAACGCGCGGGCAAACTCGTCGTGATTGCCCGGCACAAACACTACGCGGCACCCTTTGCGGGCACTGCGCAACAATTTTTGCACCACATCGTTGTGCGCCTGTGGCCAGAACCATCGGCGACGCAGTTGCCACCCGTCCACGATATCTCCCACGAGATACAGCGTTTTGCTGGGGTGGTGCTTCAGAAAATCCAGCAGGGCCGTTGCCTGGCAGCCTGGCGTTCCCAGGTGCAAATCGGAAATAAACACGGCCCTGAAACAATACGGTTCTGGCACATGCGATTCATCTGCGTTGCTGGTGACCTCCGCCATTCCGGCGGCAGCGCCCCAAGCCCCCAAGGCGTCAAACGCCGCGCGCATCAGGCCCCCAGAAAATGCTTGCGGTAGCGGGACGGCAAATCGGCAATGCGCATCAGCATCGGAAGGTCGGCGGTATTGAAATCCGGGTCCCAGGCAGGCGCCCCCAAAACCCGGGCGCCCAGACGCAGGTAGCCCTTGATCAAGGCGGGTGGTTCGATCAGCAGAGATCCGTCGAGCTGTTCCACCGGCAATGGCAACCGAGGCCGCACATGAAAATCAATCGGCGCCATATGGGTCTGGCGCAACTGCTGCCAGATGCTTGCCGCAGCGTCGCCGCTCACAACACCGTTGTGCAGCATGGGAATGCTGGCGCAACCAATCATGGTGTCGAGTTGATTGCGCACCATGAAGTCAGCCAAAGCCCCCCACAACGCCAAGATGACACCCCCATGGCGGTGATCCGGATGCACGCAGCTGCGGCCCAACTCAACCATGCGGGGCCGCAAACTGCGCAACCGGGTCAGGTCAAACTCATTGTCGCTGTAGGTGCCCCCCACCCGCTTCGCTTGCGCCGGGGTGAGCACGCGATAGGTGCCAATCACCTGCTGGCTTGTCACATCGCGCACCAAGAGATGCTCACAGTAGTCGTCAAACAGATCGATATCGTGGCCGGGCAAGGTCGTTGACAGACGCGCACCCATTTCTGCAGCAAAAACATCAAATCTCAGCCGCTGTGCCTGACGCACTTCGTCCAGGTGCCGTGCCCAACCCACCTGCACATTCCCCTGCACCTGCACCAACGGAGATACGCTGCTTTTGCCGTCTGTGCGACCAGGCTCCCCTGCTGACAGGGAAGCCGATAAAAGCGGCAGATGCAGGCTGGGCGACTCATTCATGGGACGGCTCCTAGGGAAAGGAAGGGGGTTTTTCCGGAAATCGCTACCCATGGACAGGCATCGCTTCCTCGCAGTGCAGTCTGAAAGCCTGCTGTGACAAGGCCATGTCTGCGCCATGTCGGAACCGTGACGCATGGACTCCGCAAACACTGGCATTGCAGGGTTTTCTCCGCAGGCAATACAACACCGACGGCGAGAGGTGGCAATGCCCCGCTTCGGTATCTGACCCCCTGCTCCCCCTTTAGCCAGCCACCGGAACCATGGCGCACGCTGGATTGCCATCAATACACCGCTTGAATGGCTGCTGCTACACTTTGGAACAGATTTGTGGGCCTCCTGGCTCCTTGACCATCACGGTTTCATGCCCTCCCCGCACAGCACCCCAGAATTGCAGTCTTTCGGCGCGGTGCCTGACACGCAACTTGAGCGCACCCTGCGCGAACAGCAGATCCTGCTGGACAGCGCAGGGGTGGGCATCGTTTTCATGCGACAGCGGGTACTGGTGCGCTGCAACCAACGTTACGCCGAGATTTTTGGCTATGCGTCACCGCAGCAGATCATTGGGCTCAGCAGCGAAGTCCTCTACCCGAGCCGTGAGGAATTTCGCGAACTGGGGCGCAGCGCTTATCCCACCATGGCACGGGGCCAGACCTACCGCGTGGAGCGCCAGATGCGCCGCTGCAACGGAGAACTGTTCTGGGGCAACCTGACAGGCCGCCTCATCAACCCCCTGGACACGACCGAGGGATCCATCTGGATACTGGATGACATTGATGAGCAAAAGCGGGCCCAGGCACAACTGAGCGATGCGCTACGAGAAAAACAGCTGCTGTTCGACCATGCCATGGTCGGTATTGTTTTTCTTCGTGAACGGCACCTTACGCGTTGCAACCGCCATTTCGAGCAAATGCTGGGATACGCCCCCGGTGAACTGGCCCAAGGCCCATCCAGGCGCTGGTATGCCAGTGATGCGGTGTGGGAAGACGTTGGCCGAAGGTGCTATCCAATGCTGGCTGCTGGCCAAGCCTTCGAGGGGGAGGTGGAAATGTGCCGCAAGGACGGCACGCCCGTGGTGTGCGAGGTGCGCAGCAAATCCCTTGACCCTGACGACCCGTCCCAAGGCTCGGTCTGGATCGCCATGGATGTCACCGAACGCAAGCAAGCCCAGGCAGCGCTTGCCATGGCACACGAGCGACTTGAGCAACAGGTGCAGGACCGCACGCGTGAACTGCGCGACACCGTGGACAGCCTGCACAGCGAAATCCGCGACCGCAAAGCGGACCAGGAACGCATTTACTGGCTCGCCCACTACGACCCTCTCACCGGTCTGCCCAACCGGACACTGCTGGCGGAGCGCGCAGAATGCGCCATCCGCCTGGCCAAGGAGGCCGGCACGCCGTTGGCGGTGATTTTTCTGGATCTTGACCATTTCAAGCATGTGAATGATTCGCTGGGGCATCGCGTGGGGGATGCCCTGCTGGTTGAAATTGCAGCGCGGCTGCGGGCTGTGGTGCGCGACAAGGACACAGTGTCGCGTTTGGGCGGCGATGAGTTCATCCTGCTGCTGCCTGGCGCTAGCGCCCATGGCGCAGCCCACGTCGCCGGAAAGCTACAGGAAGCGTCTCGCCACCACTACGAGATCGACCACCACGAACTCACCGTGGCCCCGTCCATGGGCATCGCGTTATTCCCCGGCGATGGAGAAGATTTCGACACCCTCACCCAGTCGGCAGACGTAGCCATGTACCAGGCCAAGTTGGACGGGCGCAACACCTTCCGGTTTTTTACGCCCGAAATGCAGGCGCAGTCAGTGCGGGTGCTGCAACTCCAAAATGCCTTGCGCCGGGCGCTTGAACGCAACCAGCTCAGCGTGCACTATCAACCCCAGGTGGACCTGCCGACGGGAAGAGTGCACGGCGTGGAAGCCCTCCTGCGCTGGCAGCACCCCGAGTGGGGCACCATTGCGCCCTCCGAATTCATCCCCATTGCAGAAGACAGCGGGCAGATCCTTCCGATCGGTGAGTGGGTGCTGCGCACTGCACTAACGCAACTCAAGGCCTGGCGTATGAGCGGCATCACCGGTCTGACCGTGGCCGTGAATCTTTCGGCCGTTCAGTTTCGCCAGCCGCAACTGCCTGAAATGGTGGGCCAAATACTTGCAGCCTGTGACGTTCCTGCCCAGGCGCTAGAACTTGAATTGACCGAGGGCGTGGCGGTCGATGATCCGCAGGCGGCAGCCGCCACGATGGACCAGCTTCATGCGCGTGGTGTGCGGATGGCGATGGATGACTTTGGCACGGGCTACTCGTCGCTCAGCCAGCTCAAGCGGTTCCAGATCTTCAAGCTCAAAATCGACCAATCATTCGTACGAGACCTGGAACACGACGCCAACGACCGCGCCATCGTGAGTGCCGTCATCCGCATGGCACAGGCGCTGGGAATGCGCACCATCGCGGAGGGGGTGGAAACCGAAGGTCAACTCACCTTCCTGCGCGAGCAAGGTTGCGATGAAGCCCAGGGTTACTACTTCAGCCATCCATTGCCGGCGCCCGAGGTGGAAACCTTCATCCGCCAGCGTCTGGGCTAAGCAGGCAAATCCACCCCCGCCCGTCCGGATATTCTGAGTCGGCCCGAGCCACTTAACCCGCACGCGCCGCATCGGCCAGCCGCTGGGCGCAGGCACTGGCCATTTGCGCATCGCGCGCCTCCACCATCACACGCAGCAAAGGCTCGGTGCCACTTGCACGAATCAGGAGCCGCCCGGTGCTACCCAGTTCCTGCTCAACGGCATGGGTCGTTTGTGCCAACAACTTGTTGGCCTTCCAGTCCTGCCCCGGCGCCAGGCGGACATTCAGCAGCACCTGCGGATAGAGCACCACATCGGCCAGCAGTTGCCCCATGTTTTGTCCACTGCGCACGCACGCCTGCAGCACCTGCAAGGCGCTGACGATGCCGTCACCCGTGGTGTGGCGGTCCAGCGCCAGCAGATGCCCCGAGCCCTCGCCACCCAGCACCCAGTGGTGGCGGGCCAGTTCCTCCAAAACGTAGCGGTCGCCCACGCGTGCCCGCACAAGCTTCACACCGCGCGCCTGCAACGCGACTTCAACGGCCATGTTGGTCATCAAGGTACCAACCACGCCGGGCACATGCTCGTCACGTCCCATGCGATCGGCCGCCATGAGGTAAAGCAACTCATCACCGTTGTAGAGACGCCCGGTCGCGTCCACCATCTGCAGACGGTCGGCATCGCCGTCCAGTGCGATGCCATAGTCAGCATGATTGGCGCGCACAGCACGCACCAGCGCGTCCGGATGGGTGGCACCGACCTCGTGGTTGATATTGACGCCGTCAGGAGCACACCCAATCGCCAGCACCTCAGCACCCAGCTCATGAAACACCTTGGGGGCCACCTGGTAGGCAGCGCCATGGGCCGCATCCACCACAATTTTGAGGCCCTTGAGGGTCAGATCCGACGGAAACGTGCTCTTGCAAAACTCAATGTACCGCCCTGCTGCATCGTCGAGTCGGCGGGCCTTGCCCAGCGTGGCAGAGTCAGCCCACTTGGGCGGCTCCTCCAGCGCAGCTTCTACCGCCAGCTCCCACGCGTCCGGCAGCTTGGTCCCCTGTGCACTGAAAAATTTGATGCCGTTGTCCGGGTACGCGTTGTGACTGGCACTGATGACCACTCCCAGGCTGGCGCGCTGCGCCCGCGTCAGATATGCCACACCCGGAGTGGGCAGGGGCCCCAGCAGCACCACATCGACCCCCGCCGAGTTAAAACCAGACTCCAGTGCGCTCTCGAGCATGTAGCCTGAAATACGAGTGTCCTTGCCGATCAGCACCGTGGGGCGCTCTTCAGTCTGTTTGAGCACTCGCCCGACAGCATGCGCCAGACGCAAGACAAAGTCAGGGGTGATGGGCGCCTGGCCAACGGTGCCGCGAATGCCGTCGGTACCAAAATATTTTTGAGTCATGGGAGTCGACTTTACGCTGCTGTTTTATTTCACATTTGAGTCTAGCGCACGGCGCAGCCGCCGCCTTGCGAGCCCACATCAGTCCAATCCCGGCTTGACGCCCAAGGCTGGCCGGAAAGCAAGGGCCCCAATCGGGACTGGGCGTTTCAAGGAAGTATTACAGCACCGCTGGACTCGCCTTTGTCCCGCCCAACATCAGCGAAGCCGTGCTGCCCTGCCAGCATGAGCTAATGCACTACTCCGGTCAAAAGGGCCATGACAGACAAGGCAAAAAAATCCTTGAAAAATGGCCTTTCAGCGTCCACGGGAGCAAACACTATGGCGCCCCTACCGCCTCGCTCGACTCCATGGCACGCCATACGGCGAGGGCCTGCACTGTTTCGCGCACGTCATGCACGCGCACAATGCGCGCACCGCGCTCCACTGCAAGCAGCGCCGCAGCCACGCTGGGCTGCAGCCGCTGGTCCACATCCAGCCCTGTGACTGCACCCAATGATGACTTGCGCGACCAGCCGGCCAGCACGGGATAGCCCAGCGCCAGCAGTTCGCGCTGGCGCGCCAGCAGCGTGAAATTTTGCGCGACGGTTTTGCCAAAACCAATGCCCGGGTCCACAACAATTCGAGTCTTTTCGACCCCTAGCGCTTGCATGGCTTGCGCTAATAGCTCCAAAAATGATAGCACTTGTTGCAGTACATCACCCGCCATGGGCGCTGCCTGCATGGTCTGCGGATCGCCGTGCATGTGCATCAGGCACACACCGCACCGCGGGTGCCGCGCCACCACCTGCGCGGAACCTGGCTGGCGCAAAGCCCAAATGTCATTGACGATATCGGCACCGAGGTCGAGCACAGCCTGCATGACCTCGGGTTTATAGGTATCCACTGAAATCGGCACACCAAAGCCAACGGCACCGCGCACCAGGGGCAGCACACGCGCCAGTTCCTCCTCCAGCTCCACAGCCGGGCTGCCAGGGCGGGTGGATTCGCCGCCGATATCCAGGATATCGGCACCATCCTTCAAAAGCTGCTCACAGTGGCGCAAAGCAGAGGCCGTCGAGCCATGGCGTCCCCCGTCGGAGAAGGAGTCTGGCGTCACATTGACAATGCCCATGGTCTGCGGGCGTGTCAGGTCTATGGTGAAACGGGTGGTTTGCCAGAGCATGGGCTTCCAATAAAAACAAACAAAAACGGGGCCGCAAGCCCCGTTTTTGTAGTGAACACGCTCCCCGGCGTCAGGCGACGGTGGGGGCTGGCTCTGTGGCAACGGCAGGCGATCCGCCGCTGGGGCCGTCACCCGAGGACGGAGGCGTACGCGGCGTCCAGTCTTTGGGCGGACGAGGCGCCTTGCCGGCCATGATGTCGTCAAGCTGGTCGGTATCGATGGTTTCCCATTCGAGCAAGGCCTTGGCCATAGCGTGCATCTTGTCGCTGTTTTCTTCAATCAGACGGCGGGCCAGGTTGTATTGCTCGTCGATGATGCGGCGCACTTCCATGTCCACCTTTTCCATGGTCTGCTCGCTCATGGTGGTGGTCTTGGTCACCGAACGGCCCAGAAACACTTCGCCTTCGTTCTCGGCGTACACCATCGGGCCCAGGGCGTCAGTCATGCCATAGCGGGTAACCATGTCACGGGCAATGTGCGTGGCGCGCTCAAAGTCATTGCTGGCGCCGGTGGTCATCTGGTTCATGAACACTTCTTCGGCGATACGGCCACCAAACAGCATGCTGATCTGGTTGAGCATGTACTCGCGGTCGTAGCTGTAGCGGTCCTGCGCAGGCAGGCTCATCGTCACACCCAGGGCACGGCCACGGGGAATGATGGTGACTTTGTGCACGGGGTCGCACTTGGGCAGCAGCTTGCCAATAAGGGCGTGTCCAGACTCGTGATAGGCCGTGTTGCGGCGCTCTTCCTCGGGCATGACCATGCTCTTGCGCTCGGGACCCATGAGAATCTTGTCCTTGGCCTTTTCAAAGTCTTGCATCTCCACGGTGCGTGCGTTGCGGCGCGCAGCCATCAGGGCAGCTTCGTTGCACAGGTTGGCCAGGTCGGCGCCACTCATACCGGGCGTGCCACGGGCAATGATGCCTGGGGCCACGTCCTGGCCGATCGGGATCTTGCGCATGTGCACGTTCAGAATCTGCTCGCGGCCACGAATGTCGGGCAGCGTCACATACACCTGGCGGTCAAAGCGGCCGGGGCGCAACAAGGCGGCGTCCAGGATGTCGGGGCGGTTGGTGGCAGCCACAACAATCACACCCAGGTTGGTCTCAAAACCATCCATCTCGACCAGCATCTGGTTCAGGGTCTGCTCGCGCTCGTCATTGCCACCACCAAGGCCAGCGCCACGCTGGCGGCCCACGGCATCAATCTCATCAATGAAGATGATGCAGGGGGCGTTCTTCTTGGCGTTGTCGAACATGTCGCGCACACGGGATGCGCCCACGCCAACGAACATTTCCACAAAATCGGACCCCGAAATACTGAAGAACGGCACCTTGGCTTCGCCAGCAATTGACTTCGCCAACAGGGTCTTTCCGGTTCCGGGCGGCCCTACCAGCAGCAAGCCTCGGGGAATACGACCACCGAGTTTCTGGAATTTCTGTGGATCTTTCAGGAAGTCGACGACTTCCTTCACTTCTTCCTTGGCTTCATCGCAACCAGCGACGTCGGCAAAGGTCACGGTATTGGTGTTCTCGTCCAGCAAACGCGCCTTGCTCTTACCGAAACTAAATGCGCCGCCCTTGCCGCCGCCCTGCATCTGGCGCATGAAGTACACCCACACGCCGATCAACAGCAGCATGGGGCCCCAACTGACCAGCAGAGTCATGAGCAGGGAACCTTCTTCGCGGGGCTTAACGTCGAACTTGACGTTGTTGGCAATCAGGTCGCCGACCAGGCCGCGGTCGAGGTAGGTGGCAGTCGTGCGCACTTTGCGGTCATCGTTGGTGACTGCAATGATCTCGGTGCCGCCCTGGCCTTCCTGGATGGTGGCACTCTTGATGCGACTGTTTCGAACTTCCTCCAGGAACTCCGAATAGCCGACATGGCCAGCACTGGCGCCTGTGCGGGTATCAAACTGTTTGAATACAGTGAACAGCACCATGGCAATGACCAGCCACACGGCAATTTTTGAAAACCACTGATTGTTCAAGCAGGACTCCAGTCGCGGAAAAAACGGTCACGAAGCCGTCATGGCATACGTGTGGACCATTTTATGTGTTTCAAGCCTTGGGAGGAGGCTTATTCCCCCTCCCGGCCATGGACTCAGCGCGGGCTTTAAGCCCCATGGCACAAAAAATGATGGAGCGGTTTACCTCAAGCCAGTGGTTTGAGACCCATGCCCACCAGAAAAGTTTCGGAGGATTTGTCGCGCGATGCCTTGGGCTTGAGCGGTTTGACGGTTTTGAAACGGCTCTTGAAAAGCACTACCAACTCGCCATAACCGCTACCGTGGAACAGCTTGACCACCAGCGCACCCTCGGGCTTCAGGTGCTGGCAGGCGAAGTCCACGGCAAGCTCCACGAGATGCGCAATGCGCGCCGTGTCAGCCGAATCAATTCCGGACAGGTTGGGCGCCATGTCGGACACCACCACATCCACCGGCCGCCCCTGCAAAGCGCCTTCCAGCTGCTGCAATACCTCGGACTCCCGGAAGTCTCCTTGCAGGAAGGTCACGCCCTCGACCGGCTCCATCGGCAAGACGTCCAGCGCGATGATGCAGCCATTGAGTTGCCCGGCAGCTGCACCGGTAGGAGACAGGCGCCTGCGTACATACTGGCTCCAGGCGCCCGGGGTTGAACCCAGATCCACCACCGTATGTCCCGGCTTGATCAACCCCAGCTGCTCGTCGATCTCCTTGAGCTTGTAGGCCGCGCGGGCCCGATAACCCTCTTTGTGGGCCAGCTTGACGTAGGTGTCATTGACATGGTCGTTCAACCAGGCCTTGTTGACCTTCTTGCTTTGGGTTTTTACTTTCATACGGCTCCATTGTCTCTCGACAATCGGTACCGCCGATTGCGTCCGGGGCTCATTTCGCGAAGCGACACGAAGATGCGCCGCAACCAGCCGCAGACATAATACGGCCATGTCCCAAATTCAACTGACTCCCGCAGAACGCCGGGAACATCGCGCCAATGCCCACCACCTCGACCCCGTGGTCCTTGTGGGAGGAGATGGCCTGACCCCCGCAGTGCAAAAAGAAATTGATGCCGCCCTTAACGCCCATGGGCTGATCAAGGTGCGCATATTCAACGACGACCGGGCCGCCCGAGAGCTGATTTACCAGCAGCTCGCCGCAGATCTGAACGCCGCACCCATCCAGCACATCGGCAAGCTTCTGGTGCTCTGGCGTCCGCAGCCCCCCAAGGAACGCACGCCCGACGAAGACCGCATGCCCGGCCCACGCGACGTCAAGGTGCTCAAATACAGCAAGCGCGGTGGCCAGCGACCCGAAATCAAGCAACTGCGCGTGTTGGGCAACCAACGCCTCACGCCCGGAGGGCAGATCAAGCGGGCCAAGAAGCCCAAACTCAAATCGGTCAAGAAACGCCAGGCTGACTGAGCCGCATGACAGCCGCAGTATCGGCGCATGAGCGCCACGTCATCTGCATGAAATGGGGCACGAAATACGGCCCCGAATATGTCAATCGCCTTTACGCGATGGTGCGACGCCACCTGAGCGGGGACTTCCGTTTCGTCTGCCTCACGGACGACAGCACAGGCATACGCAGCGAAGTGCAGTGTTTGCCCATCCCGCCCCTGGATTTGCCCGCCGGCATTCCGGAACGGGGCTGGACCAAGCTGGCCACGTTCAGCGCCGATCTGCACGGACTGCGGGGCACTGCGCTGTTCCTGGATGTGGATGTGGTGATTACCGGTAGCCTGGATGAGTTTTTCACCCAGCCCGGTGAGTTTTTGATCATCCACGACTACAAGCGGCCTTGGCGCATCACCGGCAACTCGTCTGTGTACCGGTTCGAACTGGGCGCCCACCCAGACGTGTTGGAATATTTTCGGGGCCATTTCGACACCATTCGCCAGCAGTTTCGCAACGAACAGGCTTACTTGTCAGATTTTCTGCACAAACAAGGCAAGCTGCAGTACTGGCCCGCCGCATGGTGTCCGAGCTTCAAATACCACGGCATTCCCCGCTGGCCCACCAATTACTGGAAGGCCCCCTTCGTTCCGCCAGGCGCGCGCATCGTGATCTTTCATGGGGAGTGCAACCCCCCGGATGCGCTGGCAGGACGGCGCAATCGCCGTTTTCGCTACATCCGCCCCGCCACCTGGGTGGCCGAGCACTGGCACGAGTGACCGGGGAACACGGCGGCAGAGACTGCTGCCGCCTGAAAAGGCCCTGAACCGGGCCTTGTCAGGTGGGTGCTGGCGTGGCCCGCAAGGTTCGCCAGAGCACCACCAGGGCACAGCACCACTGCAGGGCATACATCACGCTACCCACCGAGTGCCACAGGCGCAGATCCTGCCGGGCGACAATGCGAGGCGCCACACCAAACTGGACCAGCAAGGCCAGCAGCAACCCGCCAACTATAAAAACCATAGCTGCTTGCGCCCATGGATATTGGGTTACCTCGCCTTTTGGCCTTGACATCAGCAGCAACAGCACGCAACACACCACCGTCACCCAGGTCTGTGCGGCAAACAGCCGTGCCGCCATGCCGCCCGCCATTGCGGGAGAAGGCAAGTGCGCAAACAGCAGCGGCACGACCAAGAACCCGATCGTTGTCAGGCTGCCCCACCACAGGGCGGCCAAAAGTGCAGGAAGGCGGCTGAGCATGGCGCCTGGCGTCACAGGTAGCTGACAGCCACCACTTCGTAGCGCCGCACACCGCCCGGCGCCAGCACTTCCGCCGTGTCGCCCTCTTCCTTGCCAATCAAGGCCCGGGCAATCGGGCTGGAGATATTGATCAGGCCTTGCTTCAGGTCGGCCTCGTCCTCGCCCACGATCTGGTATTTAACCGTGTCGCCAGACTCTTCGTCTTCCAGCTCGACCGTGGCGCCAAAGACCACCTTGCCACCGCCGTCCACGCCGCTCGGATCGATGACCTGCGCGACCGAGAGCTTGCCCTCGATTTCCTGAATGCGCCCCTCGATGAACCCCTGGCGGTCCTTGGCGGCATCGTAGTCGGCGTTTTCGCTGAGGTCGCCCTGCGCTCGCGCTTCGGCAATGGCCGTGATCACGGCGGGCCGCTCCACGGTCTTGAGGCGATGCAGCTCTGTCTTGAGCTTTTCAGCGCCGCGCTTGGTAATGGGAATGGTGGCCATTCTGTTGAGTCTCCATCAATCAAAACGGTGAAGCGGCACAGCAGCCCCACCGGTCAGTCACCCGACATGGCCACGGAATTTCCGTGCCAATGCCACTGGCGACCCTACAAAAGGAAACCGCCGCACGTTGCCGCGCGGCGGTGTCTGGTCAGCGGCAGATTATGCCGCGTTTGCCGGGGCTCAGGCCACCAGCTGGGCGTGCAGCTCCTGCACCGAATACACATCGAGCTTGTCGAGAAACTTCATGCCCTCGACGGCGGCTTCGGCACCAAAGATGGTCGTGAACGTGGTCACGCGCGCCAGCAGCGACGACGTGCGAATGGCACGCGAATCGGCAATGGCGTTGCGCCGCTCTTCCACCGTGTTGATAACCATGACAATCTCGTCGTTCTTGATCATGTCCACGATGTGCGGGCGACCTTCGGTCACCTTGTTGACCACCTGCACCGGCACACCAGCCGCCTCAATGGCCGCCGCCGTGCCCTTGGTGGCCACCAGCTCGAAGCCCAGGGCCACGAGCTGGCGTGCGATGTCCACGGCGCGTGCTTTGTCGCTGTTCTTCACGGTGAGGAAAACCTTGCCCGAGGTGGGCAGCTTGGTGCCCGCGCCCATCTGGCTCTTCACGAAGGCTTCGCCAAAGGTCTTGCCCACGCCCATGACTTCGCCGGTGGACTTCATCTCGGGGCCGAGGATGGTGTCCACACCGGGGAATTTGACGAACGGGAACACGGCTTCCTTCACGCTGAAATATGGCGGCGTCACCTCCTTGGTGATGCCTTGCGAGGCCAGTGTCTGGCCTGCCATGCAGCGTGCCGCCACCTTGGCCAGCTGGATGCCCGTGGCCTTGCTCACGAAGGGCACCGTGCGCGAGGCGCGCGGATTCACTTCGAGCACGTAGATGATGTCCTTGCCGTCGGCTTCCTGAATGGCGAACTGCACATTCATCAGTCCCACCACATTCAGGCCCTCGGCCATCGCGGCCGTCTGGCGCTTGATTTCATCCACCGTGGCCTTGGACAGGTAATACGGCGGCAGCGAGCAAGCCGAGTCGCCGCTGTGCACGCCGGCCTGTTCGATGTGCTCCATCACGCCGCCAATGAATGTCACGCCGGTCGAATCACGCACGCAGTCCACGTCGCACTCGATGGCGTTGGAGAGGAAGCGGTCGAGCAGCACGGGCGAGTCATGGCTCACCTTCACGGCCTCGCGCATGTAGCGCTCGAGGTCGCGTTGCTCGTGCACGATTTCCATCGCGCGGCCGCCCAGCACGTAGCTGGGGCGCACCACCAGCGGGTAACCCAGTGCGGCGGCCTTTTCCAGGGCCTCGGGCTCGGTGCGCGCCGTGGCATTGGGCGGCTGGCGCAGTTGCAGCTTGTGCAGCAGCGCCTGGAAGCGCTCGCGGTCTTCGGCGGCATCGATCATGTCGGGGCTGGTGCCGATGATGGGCACGCCTGCGGCTTCCAGATCGAGTGCCAGCTTCAGCGGCGTCTGACCGCCGTACTGCACGATCACGCCCACCGGCTTTTCCTTGTCGACGATTTCCAGCACGTCTTCCAGCGTGACGGGCTCGAAATACAGGCGGTCCGAGGTGTCGTAGTCGGTCGAAACCGTTTCAGGGTTGCAGTTGACCATGATGGTTTCATAACCATCCTCGCGCATGGCAAGGGCCGCGTGCACGCAGCAATAGTCGAACTCGATGCCCTGCCCAATGCGGTTGGGGCCACCGCCCAGCACCATGATCTTCTTGGCGTTGGTCGGCTCGGCTTCGCATTCTGCGACGCCACCGTGAGCGGCGTTCTCGTAGGTCGAATACAGGTAGGCCGTGTTGGTGGCGAACTCGGCGGCGCAGGTGTCCACGCGCTTGTAGACAGGGCGCACCTTGAGCGCGCGGCGCGCTTCGCGCACGGCCTTTTCCGTGGTCTTGAGCAGCTTGGCCAGACGGCGGTCGGAAAAGCCCTTCTGCTTGAGCGTGTGCAGCGTGGCGGCATCGAGTGCAGCCAGGGCTGCATCGCCCTTTTCCACTGCCAGCTGGTCCAGCTCCAGTTCGATCTTTACGATCTGCTCGATCTGCACGAGGAACCACTTGTCGATCTTGGTGAGGTCGAACACCTCGTCCACCGACAGGCCCATGGCAAATGCATCGCCCACATACCAGATGCGCTCGGGGCCGGGCTCGCCCAGTTCCTTTTCGAGCACTTCGCGGTCCTGGGTCTTTTCGTTCATGCCGTCCACGCCCACTTCCAGGCCGCGCAGGGCTTTCTGGAACGATTCCTGGAAGGTGCGGCCCATGGCCATGACTTCGCCCACCGATTTCATCTGCGTGGTCAGGCGGCTGTCGGCCGTGGGGAATTTTTCGAACGCGAAACGCGGGATCTTGGTGACCACATAGTCGATCGAAGGCTCGAACGACGCGGGCGTGGCGCCACCCGTGATTTCGTTCTTGAGCTCATCGAGCGTGTAGCCCACGGCCAGCTTGGCCGCCACCTTGGCAATCGGGAAACCCGTGGCCTTGGAGGCCAGCGCGGACGAACGCGACACGCGCGGGTTCATCTCGATCACGACCATGCGGCCGTCTTTGGGGTTGATCGAGAACTGCACGTTGGAGCCGCCCGTGTCCACACCGATCTCGCGCAGCACCGCCAAAGAGGCGTTGCGCATGATCTGGTATTCCTTGTCGGTCAGCGTCTGCGCAGGGGCCACGGTGATCGAGTCGCCCGTGTGCACACCCATCGGGTCCAGGTTCTCGATGGAGCAGATGATGATGCAGTTGTCCGCCTTGTCTCGGACCACTTCCATCTCATACTCTTTCCAGCCGAGCAGCGACTCTTCGATCAGCAGCTCGTTGGTGGGCGAGGCTTCCAGACCGCGCTTGCAGATGGTCTCGAACTCTTCAGGGTTGTAGGCGATGCCGCCGCCCGTGCCGCCCAGCGTGAAGCTGGGGCGAATGACGGTGGGGAAGCCCACGCTCTTTTGCACGGCCCAGGCCTCGTCCATGCTGTGGGCGATGCCGGAGCGCGCGGAGCCCAGACCGATCTTGGTCATGGCGTCCTTGAACTTCAAGCGGTCTTCGGCCTTGTCGATGGCTTCAGGCGTCGCACCGATGAGCTCGACCTTGTATTTGTCGAGCACACCGTTGTGCCACAGGTCGAGCGCGCAGTTGAGCGCGGTCTGGCCACCCATGGTGGGCAGAATCGCGTCGGGGCGCTCCTTGGCGATGATCTTCTCGACCGTCTGCCAGGTAATGGGCTCGATGTAGGTGACGTCGGCAGTGGCCGGGTCGGTCATGATCGTGGCGGGGTTGCTGTTGATCAGGATGACCTTGTAACCCTCTTCGCGCAGCGCCTTACAGGCCTGCACGCCGGAGTAGTCGAACTCGCAGGCCTGGCCGATGATGATGGGGCCGGCGCCGATGATGAGGACGCTTTGGATGTCGGTGCGCTTTGGCATTATTTTTTCTCCTGGGCCGTGGCCATCAATGCCGTGAAGCGGTCAAACAGGTAGGCAATATCATGCGGGCCGGGCGAAGCCTCGGGGTGACCCTGAAAGCAGAACGCCGGCTTGTCGGTGCGCACCAAGCCTTGCAGCGTGCCGTCGAACAGGCTGATGTGCGTGGCACGCAGGTTGGCGGGCAGCGACTCCATCTCCACCGCAAAGCCGTGGTTCTGGCTGGTGATGCTGACGCGGCCCGTGTCCAGGTCTTTCACCGGGTGGTTGGCGCCGTGGTGGCTGTGCTGCATCTTGAACGTCCGGGCGCCCGAGGCCAGGGCCATGATCTGGTGACCCAGGCAGATACCAAAGGTAGGAACGCCACTCTCGATGATCTGTTGCACCGCGGTGATGGCGTAGTCGCAAGGCGCCGGGTCGCCAGGGCCGTTGGACAGAAACACGCCGTCGGGGTTCATTGCCAGCACTTCGGCGGCTGGCGTTTGGGCAGGCACCACCGTCAGTTTGCAACCGCGCTCTGCCAGCATGCGCAGGATGTTCAGCTTCACACCAAAGTCGTAGGCCACCACATGAAAGCGGGGCGACTCCTGCTTGCCGTAGCCCGTGCCCAGCTTCCACTCGGTCTGTTCCCAGGGATATGCAGCGGCGGTGGTGACCACCTGGGCCAGATCCAGGCCCTTCATGCTGGGCGCCGCCTTGGCAGCGGCCAGCGCGGCGTCGATGTGCGCCTGCGTCACGGTTTCACCGGCCGCCAGGCCGACGATGGCGCCGTTTTGCGCGCCCTGGCTGCGCAGCAGGCGGGTGAGTTTGCGGGTATCGATGTTGGCAATCGCCACTGTCTGCTCGCGCACCAGGTACTGCGAGAGGGTTTCGGTCTGTCGGAAATTGCTGGCCAGCAGGGGCAGGTCCTTGATGATCAGGCCTGCGGCATGGACCTTGTCAGCTTCGATATCCTCGGTGTTGACGCCGTAGTTGCCGATGTGCGGATACGTGAGTGTCACGATCTGCTGGCAATAGCTGGGGTCGGTGAGGATTTCCTGGTAGCCGGTGATGGAGGTGTTGAACACCACTTCGCCGACGGTGGTGCCGGTGGCACCAATCGAATTGCCGATAAAGACCGTGCCGTCTGCGAGCGCCAGGATGGCGGAGGGGAATTTTCCCTGTAGAGACAAAAGCACTGGATTCTCCGGATGGTTACGGTCGCCCGGTGCCTGCAGGCCGCTCGCGCAACGAATGCCGGCGGCTGCTCTCAGATGGGTTGTTGCTTTGGGTGCGATCGGGCGACGCTGTTGCGAGAAAAGCCCCTGATTATACCCGGCGACACTCCGTTCCGAATGCCCTCATGCCGCTGTGCAGCATCTGCGCGCGGGCTGCTGCACTGCGCCCAACGTGCTTCCTTTTCCAGTCTGACCCGCCGGCAAAGTTCAAATTTCAGCGCACGGCGCCGCTGGCATGCAGGCAAATGGCTGCGGCGGCGGCCACATTCAGTGACTCCTCGCCGCCCGGCTGCGCAATGCGTATGCGCAGGGCGGCCTGCGCCTCCAGCGCGGGGGAAACGCCCTGCCCTTCATGGCCCAAGACCCAGGCGCAAGGCCAGGGCAATGCGGCGCGGTGCAAAAAATCCCCGGCGTGCGAGCTGGTAACCAGCAGCGGCACATCCAGAGCGTGCAAATCATCCAACGCGAGCCCCTCCACCAGATCCAGCGCAAAATGCGCGCCCATGCCCGCGCGCAGCACCTTGGGGGCCCACAGCGCCGCACTGCCCTTGAGCGCCGCCACCTGCCGAAAGCCAAACGCCGATGCGCTGCGCAGGATGGAACCCACGTTGCCCGCATCCTGCACGCGGTCCAGCACCACCGTGGCCACACCCGACTGCAGCGCCCTTGGCGCGGCGGTGTCCACCAGAAAACCCATGGCCGCCGGCGACTCCAGACCACTGATATCGGCAAACAAGGCATCGGCAACTACTATTACTTTAATAGCTGCTTTCGCATATACAGCGGGGGCTATAGGCCAAAAAGACTCTGAAAACACTGCAATGGCGGGCTGCACGCCGCGCTGCAGGGCGGCGCTGCACAGGTGGTCGCCCTCCAGCCAGACCCGGCCCTGCTTGCGGTAGGCCGTGCTGTCCTGCGACAGCCGACGCAAGTCTTTGACAAAAGCGTTGTCACGCGAGTGAATGACGGTCAGGGGAGCGGAGGTCATGCGGTGTCCGGGGCGGGCAATGAAAAGGCAAGCGGCAACAAGGAACTCAGACCAGCACCTTGGCCACGGGTGCAAAGCTGCGCCGATGGTGAATGCAAGCGCCGTGCTCGCGCAGCGCAGCCATGTGCACGGCCGTGCCGTAGCCCTTGTGCCCGGAAAAGCCGTATTGAGGGTACTGCTCATCGACCTGCACACACCAACGGTCGCGGTGCACTTTGGCCAGGATGGAGGCGGCCGAGATGGCGGGCACCAGCGCATCACCCTTGACAATGGCCTCGGCGGGGATGTCCAGCGTGGGCAGCCGGTTGCCATCGACCAGAACCATCTTCGGCTTGAGCCGCAGGCCCAGCACGGCGCGGCGCATGGCCAGCAGCGTGGCCTGCAGGATATTCAGGCGGTCGATCTCCTCGACGCTGGCTTCGGCAATGCTGAAACACAGCGCCCGGGCGCGGATCTCGTCAAACAGGGCCTCGCGCCGCGCGGCAGTGAGCTTTTTGGAGTCGGCCAGGCCAGCAATGGGATGGAGGTCATCCAGGATGACCGCAGCAGCCACCACGGGCCCGGCCAGCGGGCCACGGCCAGCCTCGTCCACCCCGGCGACCAGGCCGGGGGCGTGCCAGGGCAGGCGGGCCTGCTCAGGCGGCGAGGATTTTGCGGATCGCATCGGCAGCCAGTCGGGACGTGTCGCGCTGCAGGCTTTCGTGCAGGGCGGTGAAACGTTGCTCAAGCGCGGTGATTTTTTCACGCTGGTGCACGCGGGCGTCAAACCACTGCAGCGTGGCCGCGCTGAGCGCCTGCGGCGTTGCGGCATCCTGAATGAGCTCAGGCACCACAAAATCGCGGCAAAGAATATTGGGCAGCCCCACCCAGGGTTGCAGCTGCTTGCGCCGCATGAGCCACCAGCTCAAGGGGTGCATGTGGTAGCCAATCACCATGGGGCGCTTGAACAGCGCAGCCTCCAGGGTGGCCGTGCCGCTGGCGATCAGCGTGACATCGCAGGCAGCCAGCACGGTGTGGGATTGGCCGGTGACGATTTGCAGGGCATCGCCCAGTCCGCTGGCATGGGCCAGCTGCTCAATGCGCTCCCGCAGGGCGGGCACGGCGGGTACTATTAATTTAATAGCTGGACGCGCTTTAAGGATAAGCGCTGCAGCCCGAAAGAAGGGCAAGGCGATGTATTCGACCTCGGCCGACCGGCTGCCCGGCAAAATGGCCAGCACCTCATCGCCATCGTGCAGCCCCAGTTGCGCCCTGGCGGCATGGCGGTCTGGCACCATGGGGATCACACTTGCCAGCGGATGCCCCACATAGGTCGCGGCAATGCCATGCTGGGCCAGCAATTGCGGCTCGAAGGGAAAGATGCACAGCACATGGTCTGCACTGCGGCGGATTTTTTCGACCCGATCAGCCCGCCAAGCCCAGATCGAAGGGCAGACAAAATGCACGGTCTTGATGCCGGCAGCGCGCAGGTCGGCTTCGAGGCCCAGGTTGAAATCGGGTGCATCCACGCCAATGAACACATCCGGCCGATCGTGCAGCAGGCGCGCTCGCAGCTGCTTGCGAATCCCCATGATTTCCCGCAACCGGCGCAGCACCTCCATGCTGTAGCCATGCACCGCCAGCCGCTCGCTGGGCCACCAGGCCGTGAAGCCCCGGCGCTGCATCTGCGGCCCGCCAATGCCCTGCGCCTGCAATCCGTGCCACTGGGCCTGCAGTCCATCGAGCAGCAGCCCTGCCAGCAGATCACCCGATGTTTCGCCCGCCACCATGGCGACCCGGGGAGATGCACTCATCACCGGCCCTTCAGCGCGCGATGCCGCGCGTGGCGTCGGCCAGGAACTGCTCCATCATCGCCACGTCGCCAGCGGCCTCGGGCACCGACTGCAGGAGGTCCGCGATGGCCGCACGCGCAGCCTCCAGCGTGAGGCCTTGGCGATAAAGCATCTTGTGCATCTGCTTGACAGCGCCCAGCCGCTCGGCAGAAAAGCCCCGGCGACGCAGCCCCACCAGGTTGTAGCCGCGCACGGCCAGCGGGTTGCCGTCCACCAGCATGAACGGCGGCACGTCTTGCGCCACCGCGCTGGCAAATCCCACCATGGCATGTGCCCCGATCTTTACGAACTGGTGAATGCCGGTGAGGCCGCCCACCGTCACCCAGTCACCCAGGTGCACATGTCCGGCCAGCGTGGTGTTGTTGGCCAGCGTGGTGTGGTTGCCCACATGGCAATCGTGGGCGATGTGGGTGTAGGCCATGATCCAGTTGTCATTGCCCACCGTGGTGATGCCGCCGGCCTGGGGCACCCCGAGGTTCAGGGTACAAAACTCGCGGATGGTGTTGCGGTCGCCAATCACCAGCTCGGTGGGTTCGCCCGCATACTTTTTGTCCTGGGGAATCGCGCCAATGGAGTTGAACTGGAAGATATGGTTGTCGCGGCCCAGCGTGGTGCGCCCGTCGATCACGCAGTGCGGGCCCACGGTGGTGCCCGCCCCGATGACCACATGGGCACCGATCACGCTGTATGGCCCGATGCTGGCCGTCGCGTCGATTTCAGCGCGCGGATCGACGATGGCTGTGGGATGGATGTTGCTCACGGCTTGCAAAGGCGCACTCAGCCAACGCTGCGCATCGTGCACATGAGTTCGGCCTCGCAGGCCACTTCCTCGCCCACACGCGCCACGCCCTTGAACTTCCAGATGCCACCACGCACGCGGTCGATCGTGATTTCCAGGATCAACTGGTCACCGGGCTCCACCGGGCGCTTGAAACGCGCACCGTCGATGCCGACAAAATAGTAGATGTTGTTTTCATCGGGCACCTTGCCCATGGCGTCAAACGCCAGCAGACCCGCCGCCTGCGCCAGCGCTTCCAGGATCAGCACCCCCGGCATCACAGGGTGTCCGGGAAAGTGCCCCATGAAATAAGGCTCGTTGAACGTTACGTTCTTGATCGCCTTGATGCGGGTGTTGCTCTCAAGCTCGATCACCTTGTCCACCAGAAGAAACGGGTAGCGGTGAGGCAGTTGCTTGAGAATTGCGTGAATGTCCATCATCGAGTTGTTCTTCCGTTCATGCTGCCTTGAGAGCCTGCTCCAGCGCCTTGACGCGCTCTCGCAAGCTGTACAGTTGTTTGAGTGTGGCAGCGTTTTTTTCCCAGCGCGCATTGTCGTCGATGGGAAACATACCGGTGTATTGACCCGGCTTGGTCAGCGAGCGCGTGACAACCGTGGCTGCAGAGATGTGCACGTTGTCGGCCAGTTCGAGATGGCCCAGCACGATGGCGCCGCCACCGACAGTGCAGTGCGCGCCAATGGTGGCACTACCGGCCACCCCCACGCACCCGGCCATGGCCGAGTGCTTGCCAATGTGAACGTTGTGGCCGATCTGGATCAGGTTGTCGAGTTTGACGCCGTCTTCAATGACGGTGTCTTGAAGCGCACCACGATCAATGCAGGTGTTGGCGCCGATTTCCACGTCGTCGCCAATGCGCACCGCACCCAGCTGTTCAATCTTGATCCATTCACCGCCCTGTGGCGCAAAGCCAAAGCCATCGGCGCCTATCACCACACCCGCGTGCACAATGCAGCGCGCGCCAATGTGGCAGTTTTCGCCCACCGTCACACGCGACTTCAGCACCGTGCCTGCACCAATGTGCGCGCCGCGCTCCACAACGCACAGCGGGCCCACCGACGCACTGGGATGCACGACCGCGCCGACATCCACCACGGCGCTGGGATGCACGCCGGGTTGCACGGCAGCACCATGGTGCTGCCGCCAAAGCTGCGTGACCCGTGCGAAATAGACGTAGGGGTTGTCCGCCACAATGCATGCCCCCCGCGCCAGCGCAGGCTCGCGCATGGCGGGCGCCACAATGACACAGGCCGCCCGGGAGGCGGCCAGTTGCTGCTGGTAGCGCGGGTGGCTCAGAAAACTGATGTCCCCTGGGCCGGCGGTTTCGAGCGGCGCGATCCGGAGCACCGCGGTGTCCCGCAGCCCTCCTTCCAGCGATCCGCCCAGCGCGTCAACAATGTTCCCAAGGAGCAAGCTCACGCGCCACCCACCCTGCGCCGCAGCTCACTTGCCTGCAGCATTCAGCGCCTTGATCACCCGGTCAGTGATGTCGTGCTTGGGGTTGATATAGACGGCTTCCTGCAGGATGACGTCGTACTTCTCAGCTTCGGCAACCTGCTTGACCACCTTGTTGGCACGCTCGAGAACCTGGGCAAGTTCTTCGTTCTTGCGCACGTTCAGGTCTTCCTGGAACTCACGGCGCTTGCGCTGGAACTCGCGATCCTGGTCCACCAGCTGACGCTGGCGCGTGGTGCGCTGGCTTTCGGCCATGGTGGGAGCCTCGCGCTCGAATTTTTCGGTGGCGGACTTCAGGGCATTACCCGACTCGATCAGTTCCTTCTCGCGACGGGAAAACTCCTGCTCCAGCTTGGCCTGGGCCGCCTTGGCGGTAGTGGCCTCGCGGAAGATGCGGTCGGTGTTGACGAAACCGGCCTTGAACTCTTGTGCCTGCAGCGCAGGGGAAGCCACGGCCAGCGCGCTCAGCAGCAGGGCCAGTGTGAAATGACGGGAAAGTGATTTCATTAGAAGGACGTACCAATCTGGAATTGAAGTTTCTGAATTCTATCGCCGGCGAACTTGCGCACCGGTTGTGCATAGGCAAGACGCAGCGGACCCAAGGGAGAAATCCAGCTCAAGCCCACACCCGCTGACGCGCGCATGTCGCTGAAACTGACCTTGTCATTTTCACCATACACATTGCCCACATCCACAAAGGTGAACAGGCGCAGCGTGCGGTCATTGCCAGCGCCTGGAAACGGCACCATCAGCTCGGCATTGAGCGTAACTTTCTTCGGCCCGCCCAAAGAGGCGCCCGTCACATCGCGCGGTCCCAGGGTGCCTTGGTCAAAACCACGCACTGAACCCAGGCCACCGGAGTAGAAGTTCTTGAACACCGGAAACGGACGACCATTCATGCCCTTGCCATAACCCAGCTCGCCATTGAAGGCCACCGTGAACCGCTTGTTCAACGGGATGTATTGCTGGTACTGGTAGTTCGCCCGCAGGTAGCGCGCGTCACCCGCCACAGACCATTCGGAATTGAGCCGCTGGTAACGACCCGAATTTGGAGCCAGCGCGCTGTCACGGTCATCGCGCGACCAACCGATGGTCAGGGGAATGGAGCTGCTGCTGAAGCCGTAGGTGTCTGCGTAGGCAAGGTACGCGGCCGGGATGTTGGTGCCAGGCTTGATCTTGGTCTGCTCTATGCCGCCCCCGAAGAATACGGTATCGGTCTCACTGAAGGGCACCCCGAAACGCATGGATGCACCCGTAGTGACCAGCTGGTAATTGCCACCCTGGTCTTCATAGGGCTTGTCGGTGCGGTAGTAAAGGTCCAGCGTTCGAGAGATGCCATCCTGTGTGAAATACGGGTTGGTGGTGCTGAACACCAAAGTACGGCGGTACTTGCTGGTGTTGACATCCACCCCCAGGTAGTTGCCTGAACCGAATACGTTTTCCTGCTTGACGGCAAATGACAAGGACACCTTTTCAGCGCTGGAGAAACCCGCACCGAGCTGCAAAGACCCGGTGGGTTTTTCGGCGACGCTGATCACAAGGTCAACCTGGTCCGGCGATCCGGGCACTTCCTGGGTTTCGATTCCCACCTCGGTAAAGTACCCGAGACGGTCCACACGGTCCCGCGACAGGC
The DNA here is from genome assembly GCF_000526295.1 of Acidovorax sp. JHL-3. NCBI lineage: Bacteria > Pseudomonadati > Pseudomonadota > Betaproteobacteria > Burkholderiales > Comamonadaceae > Acidovorax > Acidovorax sp. JHL-3. The sequence continues at coordinate 2,090,499 of NZ_JAFU01000001.1, read as the reverse complement.
GGATCTTCTCGCCGTCGTACCACGAAGACTCATACTGCCGGAATTCGCGGCGCACGACTTCATCACGGGTGCGGTTGTTGCCGCTCACATTGATGCGCCGCACGTAAGCCCGGCGGGCCGGTTCGGCCTGAAGCACCAGCGACACGCGGTTGTTTTCGCGGTCAATGTCCGGCACCGCCTCGACACGCGCAAACGCAAAACCGAATCGACCAAAGTATTCGGAGAAGGCCTTGGTGGTTTCGGTGACCTGATCAGCGTTGTAGGGCTCGCCGGGACGGATGGCGACCAGCGATTTGAACTCGTCTTCACGATCGAGGTAGTTGCCTTCGAGCTTGACTCCCGACACCACAAACCGCTCGCCTTCGGAGACATTGACCACAATGGAAATGTCCTGCTTGTCAGGCGAGATGGCCACCTGGGTGGAGTCCACGCGAAACTCAAGGTATCCGCGCTGGAGATAGTAGGAACGCAGCGTCTCCAGATCGGCATTGAGCTTTGCGCGGGCATAGCGGTCCGACTTGGTGTACCAACTCAGCCAGCCGCCGGTGTCCTGGTCGAACAACCCCTTGAGCGTGGACTCGCTGAAAGCCTTGTTGCCCACAATGCGCACTTCCTTGATGCGCGCCGGCTCGCCCTCCACCACCGTGAAGGTGAGGTTGACACGGTTTCGCTCAATGGGCGTCACGGTGGTAACCACCTCGGCCCCGTACAGGCTCTTGTTGATGTACTGGCGCTTGAGCTCCTGCTCGGCCCGGTCGGCCAGTGCCTTGTCATAAGGCCGGCCTTCTGTCAGCCCCACGTCGCGCATGCTCTTCTTGAGGGCCTCCTTGTCGAACTCCTTGGTGCCCGCAAATTCGACATCGGCAATGGTGGGACGCTCTTCGACCACGACGACCAGCACGTTACCCGTGGCCTCCAGCCGGACGTCCTTGAAAAGCCCCAGACCAAACAGGGCCCGAATGGCGGCGGCGCCCTTTTCGTCGTTGTAGTCATCGCCCACGCGCAGTGGCATGGATGCGAAGATGGTGCCGGGCTCCACACGCTGCAGCCCCTCCACCCGAATGTCCTGCACCTTGAAGGGCTCCAGGGCCCACGCCGCATTGGCGACCAAAACCATGGCGGCAACGGCCGATGCAGTGCGCACGCCCAGGCGATTGATGTGTTTTTTCATGAGTGAAGCGGGAGCCGCAAGTCGCAGGGAAATGCAGCAAAAAGTTTAGCCAAAGAGCCGGGTGATATCGTTGAACAGGGCAATGGACATCATGAGAAGAAGAACCGCCACGCCACCGCGCTGCAGGTGCTCCATCCACGCATCCGACACCTTCCGGCCCGTCACGCCCTCCCAAAGATAATACATCAGGTGCCCACCATCGAGGACAGGCAAGGGCAGCAGGTTCAGCACCCCAAGGCTGACGCTGATGAGCGCCAGGAAAACCAGATACTGTGTAAAGCCCATGCTGGCCGAGCGGCCCGCGTAGTCGGCAATGGTGAGGGGCCCGCTCAGGTTCTTCAGCGACGCCTGACCCACGACCATGCGGCCCATCATCCGCAGAGTCAGGACAGACACATCCCAGGTACGCGCTATGCCGTTCCACGCCCCTTCCAGCGGGCCGTACTGCACCGTGACAAACTCGGGCGGCGCGCCGACATAGGCGCCGATGCGGCCCACACTGCCGGTTTGTTCCTTGTGAACGTCGGGCATCACGTCCACGGTCATCTGCTGGCCGCCGCGCTCGATACGCCAGGGCTGCACTACGGCCGAGTCGGCGCGCACGGACTGGCGAATCAGCTCACGCAGCTGCTGGCCATCCACCACCTCCACTGCGCCTATTTTCTGTACCACGTCGCCCTGGCGGAGTCCCGCGCGCTGCGCAGCGCTATCGGCCATGATTTCACCCAGCACGGGCCGTGTCCAGGGGCCTAGAAGCCCCACCTTGCGAAAGAGTTGCGCATCTGCTTCGCGCGCATCGATCTGCTCCATGTCGAGCAATACCTCGCGGTGCAGAGCTCCAGGCGTCGGTTCAACCTCCAGCCGGACCCGTTCGCCTTCCAGGGCGCCGCGGGTCAACAACCAGCGCAGGTCTTCAAAAGAACGCACTGGCTCCAGTTCGCCCGAACCGAGGGCCGCACCGTGCACCAGCTCCCCGCCACGCAGACCTGCAGCCTGCGCTACCGAGCCCGCTACCGGGCTGGCCAGCAGCGCTTTGGGCTCCTGGACACCGCTCCAGTTCACCACCGAATACAACAGCACTGCCAAGAGCAGGTTGGCAATGGGGCCCGCCGCCACGATGGCTGCGCGCGAGCGCAAGGGCTGCGTGTTGAAGGCAAGATGCCGCTCGGCCTCGGGCACGGGCGCCTCACGCTCATCGAGCATGCGCACATAGCCGCCCAACGGAAACGCGCTCAAAACAAACTCGGTGGGCGAGCCCTTGGGTTGCCAGCGCAGCAGAGGCTTGCCAAAACCCACCGAGAACCGCAATACCTTGACACCGCACGCCACGGCCACCCGGTAATGCCCATACTCATGGGCAGCGATCAGCAAGCCCAGGGCAACAACAAAAGCGACGAGGGTCAGCAGCATGCGAAAACTCCGTGAATCAACCGCACTCAGGCCGCCAGTCGGCCGATGGCCTGCTCGGCAACACTGCGCGCCTGGGCATCCAGGGCCAACAAGGCATTGAGCGAATCGGGGTTCGAGGGAGAAACCGCCTCTAAAGTTGCAATATTGAGGTGGTGAATCTGATCAAACCGGATACGACGCTCTAGAAAGGCCGCCACCGCCACCTCGTTGGCCGCATTCAGGACCGCTGTGGTGCCCTGCGGAGCCGCCAAGGCATCCCACGCCAGCTGCAATCCAGGAAACCTGTCGCGATGCCCATGGCTATCAATGGCCTCGAAAGTCATAGCCGAGAGTGCGTGAAAATTCAGCGCTGCGGCCCCTGACTCAACCCGCTCAGGCCACGCCAGACCATAGGCGATGGGCACCCGCATGTCGGGGGTACCCAGCTGCGCCACCACCGAGGTGTCGCGGTACTGCACCATGGAGTGGATGATGCTTTGGGGGTGGATCACCACATCCAGCTGCACCGGAGCCAGACCAAACAGATAGCGCGCCTCAATCACCTCCAGCGCCTTGTTCATCATGGTCGCCGAATCCACCGAAATCTTGCGCCCCATGTTCCAGTTGGGATGGGCACAGGCCTGCTCTGGCGTGACATCACGCAGCGAATCAGGCGTGCGGGTACGAAACGGCCCCCCCGATGCAGTCAGAATGATTTTTTCTACCCGCTGCGTCCAGGTGGCCGGATCTTCGGGCAGGGACTGAAAAATGGCCGAATGCTCGCTGTCGATCGGCAGCAACGTGGCCGCCCCTTCGCGCACCGCGTCCAGAAACACGTCGCCTCCCACCACCAGCGCTTCCTTGTTGGCCAGCAAAAGACGCTTTCCTGCCCATGCCGCAGCGAGACAAGGCGCCAGCCCTGCCGACCCAACAATGGCTGCCATGACCGTGTCCACATCGTCGTTGGATGCTATTATTTCAAGAGCATCTGACGATTGGAGGACGGTGGTTTTCAGCCCATTTGCCTTGATTTTTTCGGCCAGCAGGCGGGCATGGGGAGCGCTGGCCATCACCGCAAAGCGCGGACTGAATTGAGCGCACTGCGCCAGCATGAGATCGACCTGGGTGGCGGCACTCAGGGCAAACACCTCAAAACGGTCGGGGTGGCGCGCCACCACGTCGAGTGTGCTGGTTCCAATCGAACCGGTAGAGCCCAGAACAGTGAGTCGTTGTTTCATAGAGGTGTTGTGAGGCGGGTCAGCATCAGGGCCAGTGGAAGCGTTGGCAACAAGGCATCCACCCGGTCCAGCACTCCGCCATGACCCGGCAGCAGGCCGCTGCTGTCTTTCACGCCTGCGCTGCGTTTGATGAGCGACTCCACCAGGTCACCCGCCACGCTCATGGCCACCATGAACAGAACCGAGATCACCAGCAGCCATCCACCCTGCTGTGCCAGACGGCTGTAGAAACTGGGCACAGCGGCTTGCCAGTGGGCATCTGCGGCTGTCCAGACAAATGCCAGCACAACCACGCCCGCCAGCCCGCCCCACACACCTTCCCAGCTCTTGCCGGGACTGATGGAGGGCGCCAGCTTGTTCTTGGTGAACCGCAAGCCAAAGGCACGGCCCGCGAAATAGGCAAAAATGTCGGCCACCCACACAAGCACCAGCACAGACAACAGGAAATTGACACCAAGATGGCGCGCCTGCACCACGGCAAGCCAGGCAAGCCACAGCGCGAGCACTCCCGCCACCAGGCGCAACGCGGCAGGAATACGCGCCCAGCCCGGCACACCGGCATGCAGAAGCCATGCGGCGCCCAGCACCCACAGGCCGCCGCCAACAATCCACAGGGCGGTCAGCGGCTGGTCAATCCAGCCCAGCGCCCACGACGCTCCACACAGGGCAACGCAGGCTGCACCCACGGCGAGCGAACCGGCTTGGCCATATCCGCTCAGCCGCCCCCACTCCCACGCACCAGCCGCCATGAGCGCCAGCACTACCAACGTGAACGGCACCGTGGATGGGTAGAAAAGCGCTGGCAGCAAAATGGCCAGCAGGACAAGAGCGGTGATGACACGCTGTAGAAGCATGGGGCCTTTTCAGCCGTGCACCGGGGCAGGATGCGCGGACAGGATTTGTTCGGATGTTTTGCCAAAACGGCGCTCGCGACCGTTGAAGGCGGCAATCGCCTCGTCCAGCGCCGACTCGTCGAAATCCGGCCACAGCCGGTCGCTGAAAAACAACTCGGAGTATGCGGCCTGCCACAGCAGGAAGTTGCTGATCCGCATTTCGCCCCCGGTGCGGATCACCAGATCCGGATCAAGCACATGGGCCAGGGCCATCGCGCCATTCAGACTGGCCTCGGTAATGGGCTCGCCGCGCGCCGCCAGCGATGCAGCCGCCTGGGCAATGTCCCAGCGGCCGCCATAGTTGAAGCACACATTGAGAACGAGGCGCGTGTTTTCCGCCGTGGCGGCCTCTGCCTGCGCCAAGCCGTCGCGCACTTTGGGCGACAGGCCCGCGCGCTCACCTACGAAACAGACGCGGACACCATCCTTTTTGAGCTGCGGCACTTCGCGGGCCAGCGCCATGGCCAGCAACTCCATGAGACCCGAGACCTCATCGACCGGACGATTCCAGTTTTCAGATGAAAAAGCAAAAACGGTCAACACCGCCACACCCCGCTGCACGCAGGCGCGTGCGCAGCGGCGCAGCGAATCAACCCCTTGTTTGTGGCCCGCCAGGCGCGGCAAAAACCGGCGCGTGGCCCAGCGGCCGTTGCCATCCATGACGATGGCGATGTGGTGTGGCACCACCAGTGGTACAGACATGTAAAACGATGAGCGCCGTGAATCGGGGCTCAGACCGCCATGATTTCCTGTTCTTTGCCCGCCACCAGCGAATCGATCTCGGCGATGTGCTTGTCGGTGAACTTTTGCACCTCAGTTTCAGCGCGCTTTTGGTCGTCTTCGGACGCGAGCTTGTCCTTGACCAGCTTCTTGACGGATTCGTTGGCATCGCGGCGCAGGTTGCGCACCGCAATCTTGGCGCTTTCGCCTTCGTTGCGCGCCAGCTTGGTCATTTCCTTGCGGCGCTCTTCGCTCATGGGCGGCATGGGCACGCGGATGAGGTCACCCATCGATGCGGGGTTCAGGCCCAGGTCGCTTTCGCGGATGGCTTTTTCAATCTTGGCGCCCATACCCTTTTCCCAGGGCTGCACGCTGATGGTGCGCGAATCCAGCAGCGCCACGTTGGCGACCTGGCTCAACGGCACGAACGAGCCGTAGTATTCCACCTGCACGGTATCCAGCAGCGCCGGATTGGCACGACCCGTGCGAATTTTCTGCAGGTTGTTCTTGAACGCAGCGATAGACTGGTCCATCTTGGTTTCAGCGTTTTTCTTGATGTCGGCAATCGTCATTGTTTCTCCTCAGGGCAGGCAGGCGGCAGGTGGAACCTGGTGGTCAGGCATAAACCAGCGTGCCTTCGTCTTCACCCATAACAACCCGCTTCAGCGCTCCATGCTTGATGATGGAGAACACGCGCACGGGCAACCTTTGGTCACGGCACAACGCAAACGCCGTTGCATCCATGATGCCCAGGTTGCGCGACATCGCCTCGTCAAAACTGAGTTTTGTGTAGCGCGTTGCCGTGGGATCCTTGTGCGGGTCGGCAGTATAAACGCCGTCAACCTTGGTGGCCTTGAGAACAACCTCTGCACCAATTTCTGCGCCGCGCAGGGCCGCTGCCGTGTCGGTGGTGAAGAACGGGTTGCCCGTTCCGGCCGCAAAAACGACAACCTTGCCCTCTTCGAGATACTGCAAGGCCTTGGGGCGGACATAGGGCTCTACGACCTGCTCGATGGCAATGGCTGACATCACGCGGGCCACGAGGCCCTGCTTGTCCATGGCATCGGCCAGGGCCAGCGCATTCATCACGGTGGCCAGCATGCCCATGTAGTCGGCGGTAGCGCGGTCCATCCCGACCGAGCCGCCCGCGACTCCACGAAAAATATTACCCCCACCAATCACCACGGCCACCTGGACGCCCAGGCGGGTCACTTCGGCAATTTCCTCCACCATGCGAACGATGGTGGCGCGGTTGATACCGAAAGCGTCATCCCCCATCAACGCCTCACCAGACAGCTTGAGCAGGATGCGCTTATGGGCTGGTGCAGCGTTGGACATGGGAAGTTTCTCCAGTGATGAATAGGGGGCTTGGGGGGTTGCGGAAAAAATCAGGCAGCGGCCTTAGCAGCGGCAACCTGTGCAGCCACTTCTGCGGCAAAGTCGTCCACCTTCTTCTCGATGCCTTCGCCAACCACATACAGGGTAAAGCCCTTGACGGTTGTGTTGGCAGCCTTGAGCATCTGTTCGACGGTCTGCTTGCCGTCCGCTGCTTTCACGAAAACCTGGTTGAACAGCGAGACTTCCTTGAGGTACTTCTGCACGCCGCCTTCGATGCGCTTGGCAACGATTTCGTCGGACTGCACGGGCTTGCCTTCGGCAGTGGCCTTGGCAGCGTCTTCTGCCGCCTTGGCAGCCGCCACCGAACGCTCTTTTTCGATCAGGTCGGCAGGCACGTCAGCGCTGGCCAGGGCCACAGGCTTCATGGCGGCAATGTGCATGGCCACGTCCTTGGCAGCCACTTCGTCGCCTTCGAACTCGACGACGACGCCGATGCGCGAGCCGTGCAGGTAAGAGGCCAGCTTGCTGCTGCCGCCAAAATACTTGAAGCGGCGGAAAGACATGTTTTCGCCGATCTTGCCGATCAGACCCTTGCGAACGTCTTCCAGCGTGGGGCCAAAGCTGTCCTGGCTGTAAGGCAGAGCGCCCAGGGCAGCCACGTCGGCAGGGTTGTGCTTGGCCACGAGTTCGGCAGCCGCCTTGGCCAGAGCCATGAAGCTGTCGTTCTTGCTAACGAAGTCGGTTTCGCTGTTGACTTCCACCAGGGCACCCTTGGCGCCGTCGATATAGCTCGCCACCACGCCTTCGGCAGTGATGCGCGATGCGGCCTTGCCGGCCTTGGTGCCGAGCTTGACACGCAGCAGTTCTTCCGCCTTGGCCATGTCGCCATCGGCTTCGGTCAGTGCCTTCTTGCATTCCATCATGGGAGCGTCGGTCTTGCCACGCAGTTCGGCAACCATGCTTGCGGTAATTGCAGCCATCATTATTCCTTCAGTGTTCAGTTCAGTCAGTTCAGATTCGGGCTAAAAAAAAGGGGGCTCACCAGGGGCCCCGCTTTTATTCGCGATACATCGCGCAGCCGGGACTTCAGGCAGCGGACTCTTGCACTTCCACAAACTCGTCGCTACCTTCAGGAGCAACCGCCTTGACCACTTCGTTCACGGCGTTCGCACGGCCTTCGATGATCGCATCCGCGATGCCACGGGCGTACAGCGTCACGGCCTTGGCCGAGTCGTCGTTACCGGGGATCACGTAGTCGATGCCTTCGGGCGAGTGGTTGGTATCAACCACGCCAATCAGCGGGATACCCAGCTTCTTGGCTTCGGCCACGGCAATCTTGTGGAAACCCACGTCGATGACGAAGATGGCATCGGGCAGGGCAGCCATGTCCTGGATGCCGCCGATGTCTTTTTCAAGTTTGGCGATTTCGCGGCTGAAGGTCAGCTGCTCTTTCTTGCTCAGGCTATCGAGGCCGGTTTCCAGTTGAGCCTTCATTTCCTTCAGACGCTTGATCGAGGTCTTGACGGTCTTGAAGTTGGTCAGCATGCCGCCCAGCCAGCGCTGGTCAACGAAAGGCACACCAGCGCGCAGGGCTTCGGTGGACAGGATTTCACGGGCTTGGCGCTTCGTGCCAACCATCAAGATGGTGCCGCGGTTGGCAGCCAGTTGCTTGGCGAACTTTTGGGCTTCCTGGAACAGTGGCAGCGACTTTTCCAGGTTGATGATGTGAATCTTGTTGCGATGACCGAAGATGTAGGGGGCCATCTTGGGGTTCCAGAAGCGGGTCTGGTGACCAAAGTGGACACCGGCTTCCAGCATTTCGCGCATGGTAACGGACATAAAAATACTCCAAAGGTTGGGTCTAAAATCCAGCCCCAATACTTGCGCCGCCGTGATTTGCACGAAGACGCAACACCTTGACAGGGCTGGTTTGCGATTGGTTTTGCCGCCTTCGCCGCGCATACACCACCTAAGGCATTGCACGCGCCGCTACTCTCAGCAAAACCCAAATATTCTAGCACAGCCATGCTTATTGACCTGATCGCCACCCGCCAACGCCTGCAGGAAGGCACCAGCACCGCCCCCGCCGAACTGGAGCAGTGCCTTGAGGTGGCGCAATCGGCCGCCTGCGACCACGCCTTTGCGCGCCTTTTGCCCGAAGCGGCACGCACCACGGTGGTGCAAAGCGATTCCTCCCGACTGCCACTGGCCGGGCTGGCGGTATCGGTCAAGGACTTGTTTGACATCGCAGGTGAGCCCACAGCCGCCGGCTCCACGGCCCTGTCCGACGCCGCGTCGGCGCTGCAGGACTGCCCCGCAGTCGCCCGCCTGCGGTCGGCCGGGGGCACGGTCATCGGCCGCACGAACATGGTGGAGTTTGCGTTCTCGGGGGTGGGTGTGAACCCGCACTTTGGCACGCCAGCGGCCTGGGATGGGTGCTTTGGCGCGCTGCCGGGTGTGCCACGCATTCCCGGAGGTTCGTCGTCCGGGGCGGCCGTTTCGGTGGCCACCGGCGCAGCGTTTGTGGGGCTGGGCTCGGACACGGGCGGCTCCATCCGCATCCCCGCCGCGCTCAATGGCATTGTGGGGTTCAAGAACACCGCCCGCCTTGTTCCCACAACGGGCGCCATTCCGCTTTCCACCACACTGGACACGGCCTGCGCCATGACGCGCAGCGTGCGCGATGCCATCGTTGTGCACGAGGTGCTGGCCGCACGGCGCGTCACGCGCAGCCCCGCGCCCCTAGGCCTGTGGCGTCTGGCGGTGCCCTCCACCACCTTCCTCGACGAGCTGGATGCCCCCGTGGCCCGGGCGTTCCACCGCACGCTGGACACCTTGCGCCATGCGGGCGCACACATCGAGGAAATCGCCCTGCCCCTGACGGCAGAACTGGGGCCCATGCAGGCCAACGGCAGCCTGTCCGCAGCCGAAAGCCACGCCTGGCACCGCCCCCTGCTGGCCACGCGCGCATCGCAATACGATCCGCGCGTGCGAAGCCGCATTGAGCGCGGCGCCACCATGTCGGCCTCTGATTACATTGACCTGCTGAACGCACGCCAGCACTGGATTGTCCGCATGGAGGCCGCACTGGCCCCCTTCGACGCCCTGCTCTCGCCCACGGTGCCGCTGGTGGCGCCGCCCATCGCCGATGTGGCGCCCGGTGCCGAGCGCGACGCCGAGTTCTTTCGCGTCAACGCCCTGCTGCTGCGCAACACCAGTGTGGTGAACATGCTCGATGGCTGCGCCCTGTCGCTGCCCTGCCACATGGCCGGGGAACTCCCGGTCGGGCTGATGGTCTGGCACGGTGCCCTGCACGACGATGCAGTGCTGAACGTGGGCCTGCAGATTGAGCAGATACTACAAAAATAATAGCTGCCAACGCTTTACCATCAAGCGCTAGAGCCCTAAAACATTCAAACTCATGAAAATTGCCATCGTGGGCGCCGGCATTGTCGGCGTGTCCACCGCATACGAGCTGGCCCGCGACGGCCACGAGGTCACCGTCTTTGAGCAACGCAACGCCGCAGCCGAGGAAGCCAGTTTTGCCAACGCCGGCCTGCTATCGCCGCACCTGCTCACCCCCTGGGCCGCACCCGGCCTTGGCAACCCCCTCAAGGTCATGGGGCGGCGCGCCACGCTTCGGCTGACCCAAGGCGTGCGGGGGGCCGACCTGGCATGGCTGTGGCGCTGGCAGCGTGCAGCGCGGCGCGGCGCGCAGGCGGCGCAACTGTCGGCGCTCGAGGGACTGGCCCGCTACAGCCAGCAACGCCTGCAGCAGATCGCCGCTGAGCACGAGCTTGACTTTGAAAACAGCCAGGGGCGACTCGTCCTGCTGCGCACTGCGCAGGAGCAGGCCCGGTGGCAACCTGCCCTGCAGGTCTTGCGCGATGCCGGAATTGCGCTGCGCGAGATCGATGCCTCAGCCGCACGCCGGATCGAACCCGGGCTATCCCCCGAAGCCCCGCTCGCAGGCGCCCTGCACCTGCCCGACGCCATGGCCGGCAACTGCCGGCTGTTCGCACAACTGCTGCGCCAGGGCACGCAGGCCGCCGGCGTGCAGTTTGCGTTGGGCACCCGCGTGGCAAGGCTGACATCCCAGCCCATGGGAGTGCAGGTGCACGGTGAAAGAAGCGCACGGCCCTTTGACGCCGTGGTGCTGTGCGCCGGCATGGCCTCGGCCGCCCTGCTGCGTCCACTGGGCTTGCGCCTGCCCATGGTGGCGGTGCATGGATATTCCGTCAGCGCACCGCTGCGCGAGGCGCTGCACGCGCCCGTGGCCAGCGTGGTGGACAGCCTGCACCAGATCACCATCACCCGCCTGGGCCAGCGCGTGCGCATTACCGGCGGGGCCGAGCTGGGCGGGCAAGATGCCCCCCACCACGCACCCACGCTGCAGCAGCTCTATCTCGGCATGAACGAATGGTTCCCGGGCGGTGCCCTGCTGTCTTCGGGGCTGCAGGTGTGGCGCGGCGCACGCCCCACGCTGCCCGATGGCGCGCCCGTGGTGGGCGCCAGCGGCGTTCCAGGCCTGTGGCTCAACACCGGGCACGGTGCGGGCGGATGGGCACTGGCCAGCGGCAGCGCCCGCGCCGTGGCCGACCTGATCGCCCAGCGCAGCCCCGATGTCAGCCTGGATGGGCTGGGGATCCAGCGCTTTTGAACCACCACAAAAAAAGGGCTTGTGGCCCTTTTTTCGCACAGACAGAGTCGCCTTACTTCGCCGTCGGCATCACGAATTCGGCCCCCTTGGGCGTGCTCTCGGGCCAGCGCTGCATGATGCTTTTTTGCTTGGTGTAGAAACGCACGCCTTCTTCTCCATAGGCGTGCATGTCTCCAAACAGGCTGCGCTTCCAGCCACCAAAGCCGTGCCAGGCCATGGGCACGGGAATCGGCACGTTGATGCCGACCATGCCCGCCTGGATGCGGCGACCGAACTCGCGGGCCACATTGCCGTCGCGCGTGAAGCAGGCCACGCCGTTGCCGAATTCATGGTCGTTGACCAGCTGCACGGCCTCGCCAAAATCCTTGGCGCGAACCACCGCCAGCACGGGGCCGAAAATCTCTTCCTTGTAGATGCGCATGGCGGGCGTGACATGGTCAAACAACGTGCCCCCCAGCCAGAAACCGCCTTCGCAGCCTTCGCCCGCCTGCTTGCCGTCAAAGCCACGGCCATCCACCAGCAGCTGTGCGCCCTCTTTCACGCCCAGGTCGATGTAGCCCGAGATGCGCTCGTGGGCGGCACGGGTGACGATGGGGCCCATCTCGGCCGCCAGGTTGGTGCCATTGAGCACCTTGAGCGCCTTGGTGCGCTCGATGAGCTTGGGCACCAGCTTGTCGGCGGCATCCCCCACCAGCACGGCCACGCTGATGGCCATGCAGCGCTCACCGGCCGAGCCGTAGCCCGCGCCGATGAGGGCGTCCACGGCCTGATCGATGTCGGCATCGGGCATGACAATCATGTGGTTCTTGGCGCCCCCCAGGGCCTGCACGCGCTTGCCGTGGCGGGCACCGGTTTCATAAATGTAGTTCGCAATAGGGGTCGAACCCACAAAGCTCACCGCCTTCACGTCGGGGTGCTCGATAAGCGCATCCACCGCCTCCTTGTCGCCCTGCACCACGTTGAACACACCGTCGGGCAGCCCTGCCTGCTTGAACAGGTCGGCCATCAGCAGCGAGGCCGTGGGATCGGTGGGGCTGGGCTTGAGCACGAAGGTGTTGCCCGCAGCGATGGCCACCGGAAACATCCACATCGGCACCATCACCGGGAAGTTGAACGGCGTGATGCCCGCCACCACGCCCAGGGGCTGGCGCAGCGTCCAGTTGTCGATGCCCGTGCTCACCTGGTCGGTGAAGTCGCCCTTGAGCAGCTGCGGAATGCCGCAGGCAAATTCGATGATGTCGATGCCGCGCGCCACCTCGCCCTGCGCATCGGTGAACACCTTGCCATGCTCGGCCGTGATGGCATGGGCCAGCGCGTCCTTGTGCTGGTTGACCAGCTCCAGAAACCTGAACAGCACGCGCGCGCGGCGGATCGGTGGCGTGTCGGCCCAGGCCGGAAAAGCAGCCTGCGCCGCAGCCACGGCCGCATCCACATCGCCGCGGTTGGCCAGCGCCACGCGGCCCGTCACCGCGCCTGTGGCGGGATTGGTCACCTCCTGGCTGCGGGTGCTGGTGCCGGCGGCGCGCTGGCCCTGGATGTAGTGGCCAATGGTCGGCTCGGTGGCTGTGGTCATGCAAACCTCTTTAAAAATCAGTGGGAAGTGGCCTGCAGTCTAGAAGCCGCACCCCGCCCCGCCAAGACCGCCACCGTGAATTGATTGTTCACCATGGTGAACAATAGCGCCATGAAATCATCCACCCGCGCCACCCCCGAAACCCTGTGGTCCCACCTGCACTGGCTGGTGGTGCTGGGCGAGCAAGGCAGCTACACCGGCGCGGCGGCACGCCTGGGCGTGAGCAAGGCCGCCATGAGCCAGCACATTGCCGAGCTGGAGCGCGCGGCAGGCGTTCCGCTGGTGCGGCGCACCACGCGCAGCGTGGGCCTGACCGAAGCGGGCCGGCAACTGGTGGACGACACGCGCGGCGCCTTCGAGCGCATCGCCGAGAGTTTTGCCGGCGTGTGCGACCGCGCCGGCGTGCCCCATGGCCGCCTGCGCGTGACCGCCCCCGTGGCACTGGCACGCCAGCAACTCATGCCCCGGCTACCGGCCTTCTTGCGCTCCTACCCGGAGGTGCGGCTGGAGCTGGACATGTCGGACAACCTGCGCTCGCTCACCCTCGAAGGCCTGGACCTGGCCATTCGCCACACCGCCGTGGCGCCCGACACCCATGTGGCCTGGCTGCTGTGCACCACGCAATCCGTGCTGGTGGCCAACCGCGCCTACCTGCACCGCACCGGCATACCCACGACCCCGGACGACCTGCGCCAGCACGACTGCCTGCACTACCCCCGCACCCAGGAGGCCCCGGCATGGACGTTCGAGCCTATGGTGCCGGGGGACTCCCCGCGCCTGACCGTGCCCGTGACCGGCCCGCTGGCCGCCAACAACAGCGAGGCCCTGCGCGATGCGGCGCTGGCGGGCCTGGGCATCGCCCTGGTGCCCGACTTCAGCGCGCAGGCGGCGCTGCAGGCGGGCAAGCTCGTCGAAGTGCTGCCGGATTGGCGGCCGGTCGGCACCTTCAGCGAGACCATCCATGCGATCCGCCCCTACTCGGCCCATGTGCCACGCGCGGTGGCGGTTTTCGTGGAATGGCTGCGGGAAGCCTTTGCACCCGGTTTCAGGGCCTGACGCAATAATGGCTCGCCACTGCTTTGTGATTGACTGCCCCCCATAGAAAACGCTGCCATGCACCCCATCCCCCCCCAGCAGCCCCACCCCCTGTTCAACACGGCAGCCACCCGGCGCCTGGAGCAGCAGGCCGCAGCAGCCCTGCCGCCGCACACACTCATGCAGCGCGCCGGCCTGGCGGTGGCCCGGCTGGCGCAGGCGCTGGCGCCCCATGCGCGCACCGTGTGGATTGCCTGCGGCCGCGGCAACAACGGTGGCGACGGGCTGGAGGCAGCCATGCACCTGCAGCGCGATGGACGGCGGGTGGTGGTGACATGGCTCGGCACCCCGGAGCACGCACCCCCCGATGCCCGCCAATCGTGGCAACGCGCACTGGACGCTGGAGTGACCTGGGCCGATGAGGCGCCCTCCGACATGACCGCCGCAGACCTGTGCATCGATGCCCTGCTGGGAATTGGCGTCTCATCCGCCGCCCCAGCGCGCGCGCCAGACCTCCGGCTGCTGGGCGTGCTGGTGGCCTTGCAGCACAGCCCGGCCCCCGTGCTGGCCGTCGATCTGCCCTCGGGCCTGGATGCGGACACGGGCCAGTTCGCTGCAGGCTTTGCCTTGCCGACAGGGCCGATATCCAGGCAGCATCCAAAATCACGCCACACGCTCAGCCTGCTGACGCTCAAACCCGGCCTGTTCACCGCCGCGGGGCGAGACGGAGCAGGCAGCGTGTGGCTGGATGATCTGGGCGTCTCCCCCGAACCAGAGTCCCCCAACGCATGGCTGGCTGGCCCCGCCCTGCCCACGCAGCGCAGCCACGCCAGCCACAAGGGCAGCTACGGTGATGTGGCCATCGTGGGCGGCGAAGGCCTGGCGGCGCGAGGGCTGGGCATGACGGGCGCAGCGCTGCTCGCAGCCTCTGCCGCATTGCATGCCGGCGCGGGCCGGGTGCTGGTGGCCTTGCTCGACGATGGCCAGATGGCCATCGATATGGCGCAGCCCGAGTTGATGTTTCGCCGCTTTGACGCACTGGCGCTGGAACAGCTCACGGTGGTGTGCGGCTGTGGCGGTGGCGAGGCCGTGCGCGCAGTGCTGCCCGCCGTGCTGGCACGGGCCGCCCGGCTGGTGCTGGACGCCGATGCGCTCAACGCCTTGGCAACCGAAGCCGCGCTGCGCGCGGAGGTAGTGTCTCGCGCCGCGCGGGGGCTGCCTACGGTGCTGACACCCCACCCGCTCGAAGCGGCGCGGCTGCTGGGCATGTCCGCCGCCGAGGTGCAGGCCAACCGGTTGAACGCGGCACAGCAGCTGGCAGAGCAGTTCGATTGCGTGGCCGTGCTCAAGGGCTCTGGCACCGTGATCGCGGCACCAGGGTACCCGCCAGCCATCAACCCCACCGGCAACGCACGGCTCGCCACGGCTGGCACAGGCGACGTGCTGGCGGGCATGGTGGGCGCGCACCTGGCAGCGGGCGCCGAAGCGCAGCCTGCTGCATCACAAGCCGTGTACCAGCACGGTCTTGCCGCCGATCGCTGGCCTGCAGGCCACCAGCTGACGGCCAGTGCCCTGGCGCGCCACATTACCCAATTTTAAGCATGAAAATAGCCGATAGCCCTTATTGGTAAAGCGCTAGCAGCTATTAATAATATAGCAATTCAAACACCGGCGCAGCGCGGTGGGCTACCTGGGGTTCAACTGCGGCGCGGCTTTCGGCTCTTGCTTTTGCCGGTGGTGCCGCTGGAGGCAGTCTTCTTGGCAGATGCCTTTGCCTTGCCGGGGGAGCGCGCAGCCTGTTCCCGGGTCATTGAGGCACGCTCGGTCGCCGACGGCTCAGGCGCCTGGGCACGCTTGCGGTCGCCGGAGCGCCCACCCGCCTTGCGTGCACCGGCGGACTCCGGCGCCACGCCCTTGTCCTTGAGCGCGCGGCCCACCAGCTCCTCGCCCTCTCGTATCAGACGGAAGTCGATCTTGCGTCCATCCAGATCCACGCGGCTGACCTGCACGCGCACCCGGGTGCCAATCGAATACCGGATGCCCGTGCGTTCACCGCGCAGCTCCTGGCGTGCCTCGTCGAACTTGAAGTATTCGCCGCCCAGTTCGGTGATGTGCACCAGGCCTTCCACATACATCGCATCCAGCGTCACGAAGATGCCGAAACTGGTGGCCGCGCTGACCACGCCACCATATTCTTCGCCCAGGTGCTCGCGCATGTATTTGCACTTGAGCCAGGCCTCGACATCGCGGCTGGCCTCGTCGGCGCGGCGCTCGTTGGCGCTGCAGTGCAGGCCTGCGGCTTCCCAGGCCTGCGTATCGCGGCAGGGCGGCACCACATCCTTGCGCGGTTTGGTGCCCGGCGCTGCCACGCGGGCCGCCAGGCGCTTGGCCAGCTTGGCGTGCGCTTCGCCCGGCGTGGGCAACGAGGGCAGCTTGTATTTGCTCTTGCCCAGAATGGCCTTGATGACACGGTGCACCAGCAGGTCGGGGTAGCGCCGGATGGGGCTGGTGAAGTGCGTATAGGCATCGAATGCCAGGCCGAAGTGACCGCTGTTGACCGGCGTATAGATGGCCTGCTGCATGGAGCGCAGCAGCATGGTGTGGATCTGCTGCGCGTCAGGCCGGTCTTTGGTGGCCTCGGCAATCGCCTGAAATTCTGACGGATGGGGGTTATCGCCAATCGTCATGCCCACCGCCATGGCCTTGAGGTAGCCGCGCAGAATTTCCTGTTTTTCGGGCGTGGGGCCTTCGTGCACACGGAACAGGCCGGGCTGGCCGCCCTGCGCGATGAAGTCAGCACTGCACACATTGGCGGCCAGCATGGCTTCCTCGATGAGCTTGTGCGCATCGTTGCGCGTGCGGGGCACGATCTTTTCGATGCGGCCGTTTTCGTCGCAGACGATCTGCGTCTCGGTGGTTTCAAAATCTACCGCGCCGCGCGCCTGGCGTGCGATGAGCAGCGCGCGGTACACGTCGTGCAGGTTGAGCAGGTCCTTGACCCGGTCCTTGCGCTTGCTGGCCTCGGGGCCGCGCGTGTTGGCCAGGATCGCCGCCACCTCGGTGTAGGTGAAGCGTGCGTGGCTGAACATCACGGCCGGGTAGAACTGGTACGCGTGCACCTCGCCCTTGGCAGTCACCAGCATGTCGCAGACCATGCACAGGCGCTCCACCTCGGGGTTCAGAGAACAGAGCCCGTTGCTGAGCTTCTCGGGCAGCATGGGGATCACGCGGCGCGGAAAGTAAACGCTGGTGGCGCGGTCGTAAGCGTCAATGTCGATGGCGCTGCCGGTCTCCACATAGTGGCTCACATCGGCAATGGCCACCAGCAGGCGCCAGCCCTTGCTGCGCCCCACCTTGGCAGGCTCGCAATAGACCGCGTCGTCGAAATCGCGGGCGTCTTCGCCGTCGATGGTGACCAGGGGCACGTCGGTCAGGTCCACACGGTGCCTCTTGTCCTGCGCGCGCACCTTGTCGGGCAGCTCTTTCGCTTGCGCCAGGCATTCGGCAGAGAACTCGTGCGGCACACCATATTTGCGCACCGCGATTTCAATCTCCATGCCCGGGTCGTCCACCTCGCCAAGCACCTCGGTGATACGCCCCACGGGCTGACCAAACAGCGCGGGGGGCTCGGTCAACTCGACCACCACCACCTGCCCCGGCTTGGCCGCGCCGGTGGCCCCCTTGGGAATCAGCACATCCTGCCCATAACGCTTGTCTTCAGGAGCCACCAGCCAGACGCCGCTTTCCTGGAGCAATCGGCCGATCAGCGGCTGCGGCGGGCGCTCGATGATTTCCACCACGCGCCCCTCGGGACGGCCGCGGCGGTCCTGGCGCACGATGCGCACACGCACACGGTCTTTGTGCAGCACGGCGCGCATCTCATTGGGGGGGATGAAGATGTCGCCTTGGCCATCGTCGCGAATGACGAATCCATGGCCATCACGGTGCCCCTGAACGCTGCCTTCAATCTCGTCGGACAGATGCGCAGCGGGTGCGTCGGGGGTGGTTTTTTTGATATACAATCTTAGACTTTCCTGAAATGCCCAGGTGGCGGAATTGGTAGACGCACTAGTTTCAGGTACTAGCGAGTAACATCGTGGAGGTTCGAGTCCTCTCCTGGGCACCAAGTTTAACGAGAACCGGGTATGGTTTTCAAACTATTCAAGCCGCTGCAGCCGCAGCGGCTTTTTTATTTTCTGCAGCCGAAATGCTTGCGTGGCCTGCGCGTGCCCGAGCGCAACCCTAAATACAAAAATCTTCGCACCCTAACCTGCGGCCTCATAAAGTTGTTCTATAATTTGATTCTTTCCTGAGATGCCCAGATGGCGGAATTGGTAGACGCACTAGTTTCAGGTACTAGCGAGTAACATCGTGGAGGTTCGAGTCCTCTTCTGGGCACCAAAACACAAAAAAACCCGTTGCAATTGCAACGGGTTTTTTCGTTTTGGCCGCCACTATTGGCGGTCAGCCCATTGCCATCCAGAGCACAAGAACTCAAAGGTCGGGAATCAGGCGCTTGCCCAGACTAAAGGCATCATCCCTGGCGTAGCCCAGCTTTTCATAGAACGCTATCACCTGCACATTGGTGGTGCGCACCAGCACATTGATCTTTGGGCAGCCCATCGCCAGCAATTGCTGCTCGACCCGCTCCATGAGGCTGCGGCCAATGGCAAGCCGCTGCCTGCCTGGCGCCACTGCCAGGTAATAGACCGAGCCGCGATGGCCGTCATAGCCGCCCATGGCGGTCCCGACGAGCACGTTCTCCCGAACCCGCCCCTGGAGCAGAGCCACCAGAAAAAGCCCGGGCTGCACGGCCTGCTTGCGCGCAATATCTTTGTGGGGGTCATTCCACGGGCGCAGCAAGCCGCAGTCGCGCCAGAGTGCCACCGTAGCAGACTCGTCCCCCGCTTCAAAGGGACGTATCTGCAATGCGGTGGTCATGCGCTCACTTGCGCAGCAGTGTTTTCAGTACGTTCTGCAGACGTCGCGCACTGGCGGGGTGATTGGCACTGGCAAGCACACGCGCAGCATCTTGACCCCAGGTCTGGGCGGGCGCAGGATCGTTGCGCCGGGTGAGCAATTGCAATTGCAAGAAACGGCGGGCGTCGATGTGTTCTGCCGGGGTTGGCGCTTCGGCTGCCATCTCCAGCCGGAGCAAGGCTTCGGCTGCGTCGCCGGCTGCGGGGGCAGACAACGCCTGCGCCCATGCGCCACGCACGGCCCCTGTCACCCGGCCACCCAGCTCCTGTGTGCTTGGCAACAGCGCCGCGTCGCGCTTTTCCCACGCTGTCAGCAGTTGCGTCAGCGCTTCACCGTGGGCCTGCGCCGCCAGCTTCTTGAGCGCGAGCTGTGCGTGCTCCATGGCGTCGCGCTGGGCACGGAAAGCCGTGTCACCCAGGCGCGGTCCGCGGTCTTCGTAAGCGGGACGATCACCGAAGCGGCCACCACGGTCATTGCGATCACCAAAATGACCGTCTGCACGCGGGCCACGGCCTGCATCGCGATCACCACGGCCCTCTCGGCGATCGCCCGGGCGCCCGCCACGACCTTGCGCTGCGGGGGCATCTTTCTTCATGCCTGGGCGATCATCGCCGCGCACCGCCACCACCGGGCGCGCAGCCGGCTTGGGCGCAACAGGGACGGGAGCAGGAGCTTCTTCGGAACCTTCCGAGGAAGCATCAGGCGCTACATTTTCAGGAGCATCAACCGCTGCTGGATTGTGCGCTTGAAGCTGATTTGGCTCGTTGTTCTGTGCCGACGCCACAGCCTGTACCGCCTGCGCCTGCCCGTGCAGTGCGGCCTCCAGTGCCTGCATGGCCGTGCGAATTTGCTGCACATCGCCGCTGGCATTGGCCGCTTCCAGCGCCTTGGAGGCCTCCAGCACCACACGATCACGCGCACTCAGTTCAGTCACAGCCTTTTCGCGGTCTGCCGATTTGCGGTTGAAGGCTTCGTCAATCGGCTTGCGGAAGGCATCCCACAGCTTTTGCTCATGCTTGCGGTCCAACGGCACGGTCTGGGCTTCGGCCTGCCAGCGCTGCTGCAAGGCTTTGACCGCATCAATGCGCAGCGTGGGAGCAGCGCCCAGTGCCACCGCTTCATCAATCATGGCGTGGCGACGGGCAAGGCTCTCTTTTTGCGCGTTCTCCAGCGGTGCAGCGGCAGCGGCGATGGTCTGCTTCCAAAGCGGCTGCAGTTCGGCAAAGATCTTTTCGCCGACATGACCGCCTTCACGCCAACGGTCGCCAAACTGGTGCAGTGCGCGGTTGATGGCCTTCCAGTCACCAGAGGCGGCATGCTCTTGCGCCCAGGCCTTGACCTCTTCGATCAGGGCCATGCGCTGGGCCTTGTGCTCGGCAGCTTCGGTGCGGATCTTTTCGAGCCAGGCTTCCACCACCTTGTGCGCGGCATTGCACGCCTCATCAAACTTTTTCCACAAGCCGTGGTTGGCTGCACCGCCCTGATCCGACTGCTTCCACTGTTCGCGCAACTGGCGCAGTGACTCCTGCATCTTGCGGCCACCCAACGCCTGACCGTCAGGACGATGCAGCAGGGCTTCTGCCTTGGCCACCAAGTCTTCACGGACCTGGTCTGCACTCCAGCGCTGCCAGCCTTCCAGCTCACCCGCTGCCACCAGGGCAGCGTGCACCTGGTGCTCCAGCGCGGAGTCAATGTGCTTGCCATGGACCTTCAGCACGGCGCGCAGTGCCGCAGCAGCGCCCGCACTGGCCTTGCCATGCCCTTCGGCGGTTTCCTTTTCCAGCGTTGCCAGGGCTTCGCGCACGACTTGCACGGCCTTCTCAACCACCTCAGGTGCGACTTTGGGCTTGACCACTCGGGCGGGCTTGGCAGCGACTGCGGCAGCCGCCTCAGTTGGCAGCCCGCGCACAACACGCAATTCATCGGCCCACACGGGTACGGGCGGCAATGGGGCAGCCGCGTCCTCGGCAGCCGCAGCGGCTTGCGCCACGGCGGGCTGGAAGGCGTCCCACACCACAAGCAACTGTGTGCGCGAGGCCTCCAGCAGTAACGGAAAGCGCGCCTCCACGCTGACCCAGCTGGCGTCTCCGGTCAACTCCTGGGCTTGCTCCTGCCAGCGCGCAACGTCGGCACGCAGCAATTCCAACGCAGCATGCGCATCTTTCCAGGACTTGGTGGAGAGCACCTCGATGCGTTGGGCCAACAGCACGGCGGCTTCTCGTTGCACCTGCACACGGTGCTGCAGGTCTTCGATCACCTTCACGCGATCGGCGACCTGAACCTTGAGCAGCGAAAGAGGTTCGCGCGAAAGGGGCGCGCCCGCCTTGGCCGCATCGCGCTGCCACGCCAAGGCGTCGGCAATGTTGAGCTTTGGAGCCGCCAGCAATGCGTGGGCCTTCTCGGCCCACTCGGCCGCAATGGCCTCCTGTCCTTTGGCGCGGCGGATTTCATCCAGCCGTTCGCGTACCGCGCGTGCAGCCCCCTTGTCGCGCCCGCTCAGTTCCTTAAAAACCTCTTGCAGTTGCTCGGGCGCCGGCTGGGTGGCGAGCCAGTCACGGATGCGGGAAGCCCGCTCACTTGACGTGGCGGCCGAGAAAGCGCCACCAGTCAGCGCATCCAGGGGATGCGACTCTTGGGTTTTGGCCGGGGCCGGATTCACTTCAGGTACGTCGGACATTTTGCTGCGAGAAAAAAAAGGAAACATGGATCCAATGAATGAGAGGACCGGACAAGCCACTTGGGGGAAAGCTGGACGCTGCGGCCAAATGCGTGAGCGCTTGCGAGCGGGAGTGCCATTTTCACCGGGTTCCAGCAAAAGACCACGCCATGGCGTCGGGCCAAGCATCAAGAAATGATCTGGCGCAAGCTGGTCAGATCGACTGACACGGGCAGGTCGGTTGATGAAATCCACTCTCCCGGCGCAACGAGGCCAGCCATGGAGAACCCCGCCCATTATCCCTATATATATGCAACCGGCGAACTGCCCCCCGCAACCGGCCAAAACACAGACACAACACCCGGCATGGATGCACCAACAAGAAAGCCCGGTGGACAGACCTCATGGCCTGCCCACCGGGCTTGACGGCTGACGCAACGGTCTTTGCCATCGGTTCGCAATCTGGAGTTGAAAGTCCACATTGCGAGGAGACAAGGTATTGCCTCCAAGGTTTGCCATAAAAGCTGCATCTGCTGCACCTGGGCACTGCATGCCTTCAGCGGGAGACTTTGCCTTGTCTGGCGATGCCTGAAATCGACAGGCAACGCAACCTTACCAAACTCACTCGCCCAACTCAAATTGCATTCTCAATGGCTCACAACACAGCGATTGAAATTGACACACAGTGGTCACAGAACATGCGCTTCCATGCCAGCCGAAATTGCAAAAATAGGCGCTTTACTGAGGTTTTTTACAGCTTTATCATAACAATTATGTATTTTGAATAACTTTGTTAGTATTGACTTGGCATTAAGTGACCTCCTAGAATCCGCCAGCCCCCAACAGGGCTAGTAAAAACCCCAACCCGCTGCCGAACCCGGCTAAGTCAATTCATCGCTCGAGTCATGAACGAAGCACGGAATTGATGGCGTACCAATCCAGGTGACTCCCTGAGCCGATGCTGTCGTTGACGACGGTATCGCACGCAGGCGTCGCTTCAGAAAGGAAGAGCTATGACAGCGTCAGGAAAAATAGTCTCCGGCGTGCGGACCTTCGTGGCCGACGTGACCGAAGGTTTCCTTGAAATCACCCACAACAGTTTTGCCCTCATCGGGCTGGCCGTTGCCTTTGTTGTTTTGACCCTTACGGCCCGCCCCGACCTGCGCCAGGCAGGCGAGGCGCATCTGATGGACTGGCTGCAGTCACGTCAGGTGGCCCTGCTGGAAATGCCAGTGGAGCTGGGTGCCATCGAACGCGCCACTGCCAGCAACCCCAAGGATCTGCCAAAAGAGCAGGCTGCGGTGGCTTACTGGCTGAGCAAGAAATACCGCGTTGCGCCAGAACCCCTGAGCGCACTGGTGGCTGAAGCTTATGAAACCGGCGCACGCACCAAGATCGATCCGACCCTGATCCTGGCCATCATGGCCATCGAATCCAGCTTCAACCCCTTTGCCCAGAGCTCCGTGGGCGCTCAGGGCCTGATGCAGGTGATGACGCGGGTTCACACCGACAAGTACGAAAATTTTGGCGGTCACTTTGCAGCGTTCGATCCGGTTACCAACCTGCGCGTCGGTGTGAAGGTGCTTCAGGAATGCATAGCCCGGGCTGGTTCGGTGGAAGGCGGGCTGCGCTATTACGTGGGCGCGGCCAATCTGCCCGATGACGGCGGATACACCGCCAAGGTGCTGGCCGAGCATTTCCGGCTGCGCCAGGTCGCTGGCGGACGATCCACTCCCATGAACCCGCCCGCCACCCTGTCGACCCAGGCCCCGGCCCCGGCCCGCACCGTACCGGTTGTCGCGCCCGCCGATGCCCCCGAAGCCGCAGGCGACAAGCTCGCGCTGCTTTAAGGTCTTTGAAAACGGGCATCCCATCGAGTGATGAGGCGCCGGTCAGCTACACTAGAGGCGTACGCGACTGGCGATAGGCGTGGCTCCCCACAAGGTGCCGCCGCTGACGTGGAAACCGGCAAGGGCATGCCTCTTGTGAACCACTAGGGAGCGTGCCGCAAAGGCTCAGGGCCTTCTGCGTTCCGCCGTTCGCCTGGGCAGCCCTTGTTTCAAGGGACACAAGTTCATAGGACTGCCAATCATGTACAACCGCAATATTCTTGTCGAACAAACCGATCCCGAGCTGTTTGCCGCCATCCAGGCTGAAAACGCCCGGCAAGAGCATCACATTGAGCTCATCGCCAGCGAGAACTACGCCTCCCCCGCAGTGATGTGGGCTCAGGGCACGCAACTCACCAACAAATACGCCGAAGGCTACCCCGGCAAGCGCTACTACGGTGGCTGCGAGCATGTGGACGTGGCCGAGCAACTGGCCATCGACCGCGTCAAGAAAATCTTCGGCGCCGAAGCCGCCAACGTGCAGCCCCACTGCGGCGCATCCGCCAACGAGGCGGTATTCCTGGCATTCCTCAAGCCCGGCGACACTATCATGGGCATGAGCCTGGCCGAAGGCGGCCACCTGACACACGGCATGCCACTGAACATGTCCGGCAAGTGGTTCAACGTCATCTCCTATGGACTCAACGCCCAGGAAGCCATTGACTACGACGCGATGGAAGCCAAGGCACGGGAACACAAGCCCAAGCTCATCATTGCCGGTGCCTCGGCCTACAGCCTGCACATCGATTTCGAGCGCTTTGCAAGAATAGCCAAGGAAATCGGCGCCATCTTCATGGTGGACATGGCCCACTACGCCGGGCTGATTGCCGCCGGCGTCTACCCCAACCCCGTGCCGCACGCTGACGTGGTCACTTCCACCACCCACAAGAGCCTGCGCGGCCCCCGTGGCGGCATCATCCTGATGAAGGCCCAGCACGAAAAGGCCATCAACAGCGCCATCTTCCCCGGCCTGCAGGGCGGCCCGCTGATGCACGTCATCGCGGCCAAGGCCGTGGCTTTCAAGGAAGCGCTGCAGCCCGAGTTCAAGGCCTACCAGGAACAAGTGGCCAAGAACGCCAAGGTGGTGGCCGAGACGCTGACCGCACGCGGCCTGCGCATCGTGAGCGGCGGCACGCAAAGCCACGTGATGCTGGTGGACCTCCGCGCCAAGGGCATCACCGGCAAGGAAGCCGAGGCCGTGCTGGGCGCCGCTCACATGACCATCAACAAGAACGCCATCCCCAACGACCCTGAAAAGCCGATGGTGACCAGCGGCGTGCGCATTGGCACCCCCGCCATGACCACGCGCGGTTTCAAGGAAGAAGAAGCGCGCATGACGGCCCACCTGATCGCCGACGTGCTGGACAACCCGCGCGACGAGGCCAACATCGCCGCCGTGCGTGCCAAGGTCAACGCGTTGACGGCCCGTTTCCCTGTTTACGGTTAAGCCCAGCGCACTGCCCCATGAAGTGCCCCTTCTGCAGCCACCAAGAGACGCAAGTCGTTGAAACCCGGGTGTCTGAGGAGGGGGATTTTGTTCGCCGTCGGCGCCGGTGCAGCGCCTGCGAAAAACGCTTTACCACCTACGAGCGCCCCGAGGTGAACTTCCCGGTGGTGGTCAAAAAAGACGGCCGCCGCATTGAATACGAGCGCAGCAAGTTGCTGGCCTCGTTCAATCTGGCTCTGCGCAAGCGGCCCGTCAGCACCACCCAGATCGACAGCTCCATTGAGCGCATCGAGGAAAAGCTGCTCAACATGGGGCAACGTGAAGTGCTTTCCAGCCACATAGGCGAGCTGGTCATGCGCGAGCTCAAGAAGCTCGACAAGGTGGCTTACATCCGCTTTGCCAGCGTGTACCGCAGCTTCGAAGACATCGACGATTTCCGCGCAATGGTCGATGAGGTTGGCAAGTAATCCGCGTCTGATTTAAAGCTTTTTTAGCCTCAAGCGCTTATCTATCAAGCGCATACAGCTATTAATTAAATAGCAGATCATGACCCGATGGTGGCGCCAGCAGGCCGCACGGCGGCCATGCGGCTCACCTGCCTCCCGCCACCAATCACTATCAAAAATAGAGCTACTGGCGCTTGATGCATAAGCGCCAGGGGCACTTTTTGGCCTTATTGGTTGGACCCGGTGACCTGTGCACTCCGGGTGATGCGGTTCGTCGCCGGGGGTGCCAAGGGGCTGCTGGCGCGGAAATAGGCCTCCAGTGCGTCCAGGTCCTGGCCCCCGCCCAGCATGTCCGGCACTTGGGCAAACACCGTGAAATTGTCGCCACCGCCCGCCAGGTAGTTGCTCATTGCGACACGCACACGGGCCTCATCGGTCAGTGGCTGGCCGTGCAGCGCCATGTGGCTGATGCGCGCACCGGCGGGCCGCGAGAGGTCGTAGGAATAGCCAAACCCCGCCGACACCGACAGCACGCGCGGCCGCTCGGGCGTGTTGGTGCCACTGTCAAACTGCTGCTCCAGCGCCGCACGCAGCTGCGCCCCGGTGAAGGTCTTGACGACCAGGTGGTTGCCAAAGGGTTGCACGGCAAACAACTGCCCGTAGCGCACCAGCCCCTGCTCGTCGGGCACCAGGTCGGCGCGCACGCCGCCGGGGTTCATGAAGGATATCTGCGCCCCGCCCTGCCCGGGTAGGCGCGTCGCATGCAGCTGGGCATCGGCAATCAGGTTGCCCAGCGGCGATTCGAGCGACGGGCCGGGTTGCCGCAGGATGGCAGCGGTGACCTGCCCCACGGGCCGCTGGGCCAGCGGCACGGCCGCCGCATGGTAAGTGGCCACCAACTGCTGCACGCCGGTGTCGACGGGAAACACGGGCACAACGGCGCTCGTGTCCACACGGCCCTGCGGGCCCGTGAACCCTTCGCCCTGCACGATGACCTGGCGCGCCGCCTTGCGCACCACGCGGCGTGTGCGGGTGTCCACGCGCAGGGCAATGTCGGTCACCAGCGTGCCATACAGGCCCGCGCTGGTCAGCAGAAATGGGCGCTGCGGGTTCACGCTGGCGTAGTCGCACACATAGGCCCGATGGGTGTGGCCCGACACCACTACGTCGATCGCCGGGTCCAGCCGCTCAAGGATGGGCACGATGTCGCCGCTGAGCCCCGCGCAACTGGTCTCGGTGATGCCGGCCGCGGTGCCTCCGCCCTCGTGGATCACCACCACGATGACATCGGCGCCCTGGGCGCGCAACTGCGGCACCAGCGCGTTGGCAGTGGCGGCCTCGTCCTCGAACCGCAGCCCGACTACGCCAGCGGGCGACACCATGGTGGGGGTGGCCTTAAGCGTGAGACCGATGAACCCCAAGGTAATCGTGGCGCCCCCATCGTGAAACCGCTTGAGCCCCGTGGGCGGCAACAGCGTCTGACCATCCTCGCGCACGGTGTTGGCGGCCAGAAAACCGAAGCGGGCGCCCTCAAACGGACGGGATATCTGGCAGGGCGTGCGCACAGTGAACTGCTCGCAACCGCCATGCTGCAGCCGTAGCAGCTCGCGCCAGCCACGGTCAAACTCGTGGTTGCCCACGGCGTTGAAGTCGATCTGCATGCGGTTGACGGCCTCGATGGTGGGCTCGTCCAGAAACAGGGCCGACACCAGCGGCGAAGCCCCCACCATGTCACCGGCAGACACCACCGCGTGGTGCGGATTGCTGGCCTTGAGCGCCGCAATGGCGCTGGCCAGATAGGCCGCGCCACCGGCCGGCACGGCAACAGCACCGTCAGGCCCCGGCACGCGCACCACCAGGCGGGGCGGCTCCAGATGGCCGTGCAGGTCGTTGAAACCGATCAGCGTGATGTCGATGTGCTGCGGCGCCGGTGCCACGGCGGCACAACCCGCCAGGGCCGCCAGCATGCCCAGGGCAAAGGCGGTGCCCAGGCCCCGGCGCGATAATCCCCGTGCCATCGCAGGCAAACGGGCCACCGGAGCCCTTAAAGGAAAGAGGCCCGGATGGGCGCCACGTTGGCCACCACATCGGCGCACTGGGCGCGGTGGCGCAACGCGTGGTCCATCACCACCAGCGCCAGCAAGGCCTCGGCAATGGGCGCGGCGCGAATGCCCACGCAGGGGTCGTGGCGCCCCTTGGTGATGACCTCGGCGCTGTGGCCGTGGATGTCAATCGACTCGCGCGGGCTGATGATGGAGCTGGTGGGCTTGATGGCAATGCTCACTTCCAGGTCTTGCCCGGTGCTGATGCCGCCGAGCACGCCACCCGCGTTGTTGCTGCGAAAGCCTTGCGGGCTCATGGAATCGCCGTGCACGGTGCCGCGCTGGGCCACGCTGGCAAAGCCGGCGCCAATCTCCACGCCCTTCACGGCGTTCAGGCCCATCATGGCGTAGGCGATGTCGGCGTCGAGCTTGTCGAACAAGGGCTCGCCCAGCCCCACCGGCACGCCCGTGGCCTGCACGCGGATGCGTGCGCCGCACGAGTCGCCGGCCTTGCGCAGCCCATCCATGTAGTCCTCGTACTGCGCGACATCGGCCACTGGCGCAAAAAACGGATTGTTGCGCACATGCTCCCAGCCCTCGAACGGGATGGCCAGCTCGCCGAGCTGCGTCATGCAGGCCCGAAACTGGGCGCCGTATTGCTGGGCCAGCCACTTCTTGGCCACGGCACCCGCGGCCACCGTGGGCGCTGTCAGGCGCGCTGACGAACGGCCGCCACCGCGCGGGTCGCGAATGCCGTATTTGTGCCAGTAGGTGTAATCGGCATGGCCGGGCCGAAAGCTCTCGGCGATGTTGCTGTAGTCCTTGCTGCGCTGGTCGGTGTTGCGGATCAGCAGGGCAATCGGCGTGCCGGTGGTCTTGCCCTCGTAGACGCCGGAAAGAATTTCGACCGCATCGGGCTCGCTCCTCTGCGTGACGTGCCGACTGGTGCCGGGGCGGCGACGGTCGAGGTCGGCCTGGATATCGGCCTCGGCAAGCGGCATGCCGGGCGGGCAGCCGTCAATCACGCAGCCAATGGCCGGGCCGTGGGATTCACCAAAATTGGTGACTGCGAATAAGGTACCGAAGGTGTTGCCGCTCATGGCGCAGGATTATCCCAGACGACCACCCACGCAAAGACACAGCGCACGAGAAAAGCCCCCACCGCCTGCGCCCGCGCGGCCCAGGCCAGAGCCACCGCGCAAGGGCCGCCCCGCCGCGCCGGTGGCGTCCCCCTTTCCGCGTTGCGCAGCAATGCGAGAGAAGGGGGAAGGCGCCGAAGGCGACTGAGGGGTTGTCGCCTCAGGGGGTTGTCTTTTCCTCCGGCCAGTCGCGGATGTAGGCCTTGAGCATCTTGTTCTCGAAATTCTGGGCGTCCACCACGGCCTTGGCCACATCGTAGAAGCTGATCACGCCCATGAGCATTTTCTTGTCCATCACCGGCATGTAGCGCGCGTGGCGATCGAGCATCATGCGGCGCACCTCGTCCATGTCGGTTTCGAGCGTGCAGGTCAGGGGATGGTCGTCCATGGCCGAGCGTACGCGCAGGGCACCCACGCTGCCGCCGTTGCGCACGGTGGCCTGGATCACTTCGCGGAAGGTGAGCATGCCCACCAGGTCGCCCAGCTCCATCACCACCAGCGAGCCGATGTCTTTTTCAGCCATCACGCTCAAGGCAACGGCAAGGGGTTCGTCCGGTGTCACGGTGTAGAGGGTGTTCCCCTTGACGCGAAGGATGTCGCTGACTTTCATGGTGTTGTCTCCGAGGGCGCGCTGGGCGCAACAGGCTGATTCACGGCAAATATAGCCCACAATGCCCGGCTGCACAGACAACCTTGGAGACACAAGATGCCCGGTTACTCCGACCCCGGCTTTGACACGCTGGCGCTGCACGCAGGCGCCTCGCCCGACCCCGCCACCGGCGCGCGTGCCGTGCCCATCCACCTGACCACCTCGTTCGTTTTTGAATCGAGCGAACACGCCGCCTCGCTGTTCAACCTCGAACGTCCGGGCCATGTCTACAGCCGCATCAGCAACCCCACCAATGCCGTGCTGGAGCAGCGTGTGGCGGCACTCGAAGGCGGTGTGGGCGCCATCACCACGGCCAGCGGCCAGGCGGCCCTGCACCTGGCCGTCGCCACGCTGATGGGCGCTGGCAGCCACATCGTGGCCAGCACGGCGCTGTATGGCGGCTCGCAGAACCTGCTGCACTACACCCTCAGCCGCTTCGGCATTGAAACCACCTTTGTGAAGCCCGGCGACATTGATGCCTGGCGCGCGGCCGTGCGCCCCAACACCAAGCTGTTCTTTGGCGAAACCGTGGGCAACCCTGGCCTGGAGGTGCTGGACATCCCCACCGTTTCTTCAATAGCCCACGAGGCCGGCGTACCGCTGCTGGTGGACTCCACCCTCACCTCGCCGTGGCTCATCAAGCCGTTCGAGCATGGCGCAGACCTGGTCTACCACTCGGCCACCAAGTTCCTGTCGGGCCACGGCACCGTGGTGGGCGGCATCGTGGTCGACGGCGGCAGCTTTGACTGGGATGGCCCGAAATCCGCCGGCAAGTTTGCCGAGCTGACCCAACCCTACGACGGTTTTCACAACATGGTGTTCACCGAAGAAAGCAGCGTGGGCGCCTTTCTGCTGCGCGCCCGCCGCGAGGGCCTGCGCGACTTTGGCGCCTGCATGAGCCCGCACACCGCCTGGCTCATCCTGCAGGGCATCGAAACCCTGCCCCTGCGTATGCAGCAGCACATGCGCAACACCGAAAAAGTGGTGGAGTTTCTGGCAGCACAACCCTTTGTAGCGCGCGTGGGCCACCCCATGCTGGCATCGCACGGGAGCCACGCGCTCGCGCAAAAGCTGCTGCCACGCGGCGCTGGCTCGGTGTTCAGCTTTGACCTCAAGGGCAACCGCGAGCAGGGCAAGAAGTTCATCGAAACCCTCAAGGTCTTCAGCCACCTGGCCAACGTGGGCGACTGCCGCAGCCTGGTGATCCACCCGGCCAGCACCACGCACTTCCGCATGAGCGACGAGGCCCTGGCCGATGCGGGCATCACCCAGGGCACGATCCGCCTGTCCATTGGCCTGGAAGATGCCGATGACCTGATCGACGATCTCAAGCGCGCGCTGAAAGCCGCCGAGAAAGCGGGGGCCTGACCATGCACATTCAAGTCAACGGCGCTGCCATTTATTGCTACACCGGCGGCAAGGCGTTTGATGCCGCCAAGCCCACGGTGGTGTTCATCCACGGCGTGCTCAACGACCACAGCGTGTGGGCCTTGCAAAGCCGCTACATGGCCAACCACGGCTGGAACGTGCTGGCCGTCGATCTGCCCGGCCATTGCCGCAGCGGCGGCGATGCGCCGGCCAGCGTCGAGCAAGGCGCTGCGTTTGTGGCGGCGCTGCTCGATGCCCTGGGCATTGACCGCGCCGCGCTGATCGGCCACAGCTGGGGCTCGCTGATTGCGCTGGAAGCGGCAGCCCAGCTGGGCCCACGCGTGAGCCATCTGGTGCTGGTGGGCACGGCCTACCCCATGAAAGTGTCGCCCGCACTCATTGAATCGGCATTGAACGAGCCCGAGAAGGCGCTGCGCATGGTCAACGTGTTCTCGCGCAGCACGCTGGCACCGCCCTCGGGTGCGGGCTTTTGGGTGTATGGCGCGGGCATGGCGTTGGGCCGCAAGGTGCTGCGCAGCAACCCGCAGGTCAACCTGTTTCACCGGGGCTTCGTGGCCTGTGACCGCTATGCCAACGGCGAACAGGCCATGGCCCAGGTGCAGTGCCCGGTGCTGTTTGCGCTGGGGGCACAAGACCAGATGACGGCACCCAAGGCCGCGCAGGGGCTGATCGCCATTGCCCGCAACGCGGGCCGGGCCGTACAGGTGGTCAACCTGCCCGTTGGGCACCACCAGATGACCGAGGCCCCCGACGGCACGCTGATGGCCATCCGGGATTTTCTCGCCCGCTGAACACCGGCCATCACCCTGCCGGCGGCCAATCCGCTGGCAGAGCATGGTGGCGAGGTGCTCACCGTTTTTCCGAATAATACAAGTCAAAAATGCCGCTAGCGCTTATCCAGAAAGCGCTATCAGCTATTCTTTTTGAAGCAAATCCGACAGATGCAGTTGCGCTAACCCGGCGTTGCTCCACAGCGGCTCCAGGCTGCCGGAGCGGTCCAGCAGCAGGCGCTGCAGCAAAGGCGCCAGCAGGGTTCGTTCGGGATCGGCCAGCAGCACATAGCGCGGCTCGGGGTCGTCGGCCGCGCTT
Source organism: Acidovorax sp. JHL-3 (assembly GCF_000526295.1). Classification (NCBI taxonomy): domain Bacteria; kingdom Pseudomonadati; phylum Pseudomonadota; class Betaproteobacteria; order Burkholderiales; family Comamonadaceae; genus Acidovorax; species Acidovorax sp. JHL-3. The sequence continues at coordinate 2,058,756 of NZ_JAFU01000001.1, read as the reverse complement.
TGCGCCGGGTCGCTGGTGCGCCCCGCCCAGTCCAGCGCGGTCAGGGCATCGAGCACCGGCGCCAGTTGCAGCACATCCACGCGCAGCAGCTGCGCGAGCTGGCTGGCACGCAGGCCTTTGCCGATGTGGCGGCGCGCGCGCTGCAGCTCCTGCAGCACCTCCACCGCCAGCTGAAAAGTCCAGCCCGGCACCGTGCCGCGCCGCGCGACGCCGGCAAGCAGGCTGGGCAGGTAGGCCGCCACCACCGCCCCCAGCAGCACGATGACCCACGCCACATAGATCCACACCAGCAAAATGGGCAGCGTGGCAAAGGTGCCATACACCACCGAATAGGTGGGCACCTTGCCCAGGTAAATGGCCAGCACCTTCTTGGCCAGCTCGATACACACTGCCACAAACAGGCCGCCCGCCCAGGCGTGGCGCCATTTCACGGGCGTGTTGGGCACATAGTGGTAGAGCGCCGCCATGCCCAATGCCAGCACCAGGAACTCGATGGAGTCGAACAGCAGGCGCAGGCCATCGGGCACGGCCCGCACCAGCCCGCCCGAGGCCGACATCACATACGACGTGAGCGCCAGGCTGGCACCCAGCACCACGGGCCCCAGCGTGATCGCGGCCCAATAAATCAGCACCCGCTGGCCCAGCGGCCGCAGACGCCGCACGCGCCAGATGTTGTTGAGGGTGCGGTCAATGGTCAAAATCAGCGCCAGCGCCGTCACCAGCAAAATGCTGAACCCCGCCACCCCCAGCCGGCTGGCCTGGGCAGCAAACTGCGTGAGGTAGCCCAGCACCTGGCGCGAGATGCTGTCGGGCACCAGGCTGTCCACCAGCCAGCGCTGCAGCACCACCTGCAGCTCGCCGAAAATGGGAAAGGCCGTGAACAAGGCCAGCGCCACGGTCACAAAAGGAACCAGGGCCAGGATGGTGGTGAAGGTGAGGCTGCTGGCCGTCAGGCCCAGGCGGTCTTCACGAAACCGCTCGCGCAGCGTCTGGGCGGTGGTTGCCCAGGGAAAGCGCGACAACTCGGCCACCAAAGCCTGCAGGCGCTGGACCACGGTCTGTGGGGTCAAGGACATGGCCGATATGATCCTAGGCCCGGCCACGGGCCGTTTGGTTACTGTAAAAACGCTGCATGGACACGGATTATTGATGGATCCGGCCCGTTGAAATCTCCAATACCGCTCAGGCGGTTCAGGCGGTGCTTGTCGAAGCCCTTCGACAAGTTCCGGGTGAGGGGTTCAACGGGCATCGGACCGAATTGCATTGATCGAGCGCGCATTGTGGGCCCAACCACCTGGCTTGTGCGCCACCGGCACCGCCCATTTTTCTGACAACACACGCCATGAACCTTTCCTTGTCCCCCCCTGGCAACGCCGTTGCCGCCACCCGCTGGCTGGCCGCAGGCAGCCTGCTGGCGCTGATTGCGCTGTGCCTGGCCTGGGAGCTGTTGCTGGCACCGCTGCGTCCCGGTGGTTCGTGGCTGGCGCTCAAGGCGCTGCCACTGTGCGTTCCGCTGGCCGGCATCCTCAAAAACCGCATGTACACCTACCGCTGGGTCAGCCTGGTGATCTGGTTGTATTTCATTGAAGGCGTGGTGCGCGCCTGGAGCGACGCCCGGCCCAGCTCATGGCTGGCAATGGGCGAGATCGTGCTGTGCCTGGTGCTTTTCACGGCCTGCACGCTGCATGTGCGGCTGCGCCAGCGCAACGCCCGGGTGCACGCGCAGGCACAGGCCATTGCAGAAACCACGCCTGCGGTTTCGCAGTAACCAGCCCCTGCGCCGCCCGCACGCACCAAAACCCACTGACCGATCACCTGAAAGACCACCATGTCGAACCTGATTGACGCCCTGCAACGCATAGTGGGTGCCCCCCATGTCCTGACCGACGGCGACCTCAGCGCCTGGGAACAGGACTGGCGCCGCCGCGAGCACGGCAAGGCGCTGGCCGTGGTGCGCCCGGGCAACACCGACGAGGTGGCGGCCGTGGTGCGTGCCTGCGCCGCTGCAGGCACATCCATCGTGCCGCAGGGCGGCAACACCGGTCTGGCCGTGGGCTCGACACCCGACACCTCGGGCACGCAGGTGGTGCTGAGCCTTGCGCGCATGAACACAGTGCGCGCCCTCGACAAGGACAACCTCACCATGACGGTGGATGCCGGCTGCATCCTGCAGAACGTGCAGGACGCGGCCAGCCAGGCGGGGCTTTTGTTCCCCCTGTCGCTGGCGGCCGAGGGCAGCTGCACCATCGGCGGCAACCTGGGCACCAATGCGGGCGGCACGCAGGTGGTGCGCTATGGCAACGCCCGCGACCTGTGCGTGGGCCTCGAAGTGGTCACGCCGCAGGGCGAGGTGTGGAACGGCCTCAAGGGCCTGCGCAAGGACAACACGGGCTACGACCTGCGCGACCTGTTCATTGGCAGCGAAGGCACGCTGGGCGTCATCACCGCCGCCACGCTCAAGCTCTATCCCCGGCCCGCCGCGCAGCTCACCGCCTGGGCCGCTGTGCCCTCGATGGAACATGCCGTGGCACTGCTGGGCCTGGCGCACCAGCACCTGGGCGCGGGGCTCACGGGCTTTGAAGTGATGGGCCGCTTTGCCCTGGGCCTGGTGCACAAGCACATGCCACAGTTGCGCGTGCCTTTTATCGAGCAGGAGGACGTGCCTTATGGCGTTTTGCTGGAAAACTCCGACAGCGAGTCCGAAGACCACGCGCGTGCACGCTTTGAGGCGCTGCTCGAAACCGCTTTCGAGGCCGGCTGCGTAACCGACGCCGTGGTGGCAGAAAACCTCTCGCAGGCGCACAACCTGTGGCATATCCGCGAGAACATTCCGCTGGCACAGGCGGAAGAAGGGCTCAACATCAAGCACGACATCTCGGTGCCCATTTCCCGCATTCCGGCGTTTGTCGAATATGCCGACGCCATGATGGTGCGCGAGATTCCTGGCGTGCGCCTGGTCAACTTCGGCCACCTGGGCGACGGCAATCTGCACTACAACGTGCAGGCCCCCGAGGGCGGCGACGCCAAGGCCTTCCTGCGCGAGCAGGAAGAGCGGGTGAACCACCTCGTCTACGAGGCGGTGGCGCAGTTCGGCGGCTCGTTCTCGGCCGAGCACGGCATTGGCGCACTGAAGGTGGACAAGCTGGAGAAATATCAGTCGCCCACGGCGCTGGCCATGATGCGCGCCATCAAGGCGGCGCTCGATCCGCGGGGCACCATGAACCCGGGGCGCGTGCTGGGCACCGCATGAGCCTCATCCAAGACCTGCCCCCGGGACCGCTCGACATCGTCGGCGACATCCATGGCGAAATCGACGCGCTGCACTCGCTGCTGGCCCACCTGGGCTACGACGCCCAGGGGCGGCACCCGGATGGCCGCACGCTGGTCTTTGTGGGTGACTTTTGCGACCGGGGCCCCGACAGCCCTGCGGTGCTCGCGCGGGTGGCGCACCTGGTGGCCAGCGGCCGCGCCGTGGCCGTGATCGGCAACCACGAGATCAACCTGCTGCGCAACGACGCCAAAGATGGCGCCGGGTGGTACTTCGATGCCCGCCTGGCGTCCGACCACGACAAATACGCACCCTTTGCCCGCCCTACGGCCAGTCAGCGCGCCGCCATCGTGGCGTTTCTGGGCACGCTGCCCGTGGCACTGGAGCGGCCAGACCTGCGCATCGTGCACGCCGCATGGCTGCCCGCCCAGATTGCCGCAGTGCGCCAGTTGCCGCCCGGCAGCGTCCGCGCCGAGTACGACCACTGGGAAGCCGAGGTGCGCCGGCAGGCGCAAGACGGCACACTGGCCCGGCGCATGGCCACCGAGCGCCAGCAGTGGCCGCACGACCTGGAAGACCCGCTGCACAAGCCGCCGTTTTTGCAGGCCCATGCCGACAACGAGCTGCTCAAGGCCATGCTGAACCCGCTCAAGGTACTCACCTCGGGGGTCGAACGCCAGGGCACCGACCCTTTTCATGCGGGCGGAAAATGGCGCTTTGTCGAGCGCATGGCATGGTGGGACAGCTACACCGACGCCACCCCGGTGGTGATGGGCCACTACTGGCGGCGCCCCGTCGTGCCCACACCCGATGCCCTGGCCGCCCTGACACCCGAAGAGGCAGGCCTGTTTGGCCACACGCCGCCCTTTGCCTGGCACGGCCAGCGCCACAACGTCTTTTGCGTGGACTACTCGGTCGGCGGACGCTGGCGGGCGCGCAAGGCCGGCACGCCCCACGACCCGCAATACCAGCTGGCCGCACTGCGCTGGCCCGAACGCACGCTGCTGTTCGAGAACGGAACAACCGTAGCCACCACGGGGTTTGGCTCCTGAGACGTCCCGGGCACACCCCGCAGCCCGGCCGCCCCGCTGCCACGACACCCGCCCAGGCCATCGGTGGCACACTATCGGCCCCGACGGCACAGCCCGCCGCCGCCCTTTGTCAAACGCTTCCAACGCCTGGTTTTTCCCATGACTTTCGCCCCAACCCAGCGCCCCGTCCGCACGCAATACGAAGACTTCATGCGCCATGTGTTCACGCACGGCGTGGACAAAGGCGACCGCACGGGCACGGGCACCAAGAGCGTTTTTGGCCACCAGATGCGCTTTGACCTGCGCGAGGGTTTTCCGCTGGTCACCACCAAAAAGGTGCACCTCAAGAGCATCATCGTGGAGCTGCTGTGGTTCCTCACCGGGTCGAGCAGCAACCTCTGGCTCAAAGAGCGCGGCGTCACGATCTGGGACGAATGGGCGCGCCCCGATGGCGACCTCGGCCCGGTCTATGGCGTGCAGTGGCGCAGCTGGCCCACGCCCGACGGTGGCCACATTGACCAGATCAGCCAGGTAATCGACACGCTCAAGACCAACCCCGACTCGCGCCGCATCATCGTGAGCAGCTGGAACGTGGCCGAGCTGCACAAAATGGCGCTGATGCCGTGCCATGCCTTTTTCCAGTTTTATGTGGCCCCCGCCACCACACCCGGCGGCAAGGGCACCCTGAGCTGCCAGCTTTACCAGCGCAGCGCCGACATCTTTTTGGGCGTGCCCTTCAACATCGCCAGCTACGCGCTGCTCACGCACATGGTGGCGCAGCAGTGCGACCTGGAGGTGGGCGACTTCATCTGGACCGGCGGCGACTGCCATATCTACAGCAACCACACCGAGCAGGTGCAAACGCAGCTGGCGCGCACGCCCTACCCCTACCCCACGCTGCACATCAAGCGCCGGCCCGACAGCATCTTTGACTACCAGTTCGAAGACTTCGAGGTTGTCGGCTACGAGCACCACCCGGCCATCAAGGCGCCGGTGGCGGTGTGAAGTGAAGCACCCCCCTGAGTCGCCTTCGGCGCCTTCCCCCCGCTCTCGCAGCGCTGCGCGCCACGGGCAGGGGGACGCCGCCAGCGCGGCGGGGCGGCCCTTGCGCGGCGGCACTGGACTGCGGCGCGCCGGTTTCTTACGCAGCCGATACAGCGTTTGATGAATGGACAACCACATGGACATCGCTCTCATCTACGCGCGCGCCGCCAATGGAGTCATCGGCAAGGACGGCACCATGCCCTGGCACTTGCCGGAAGACCTGGCGCATTTCAAACGCCTCACGCTGGGCTGCCCGGTCATCATGGGGCGCAAGACCTGGGACTCGCTGCCCGAGCGCTTTCGCCCCCTGCCGGGGCGCATCAACATCGTCATCACGCGCCAGCCCGATTGGCATCAAGATGGCGTGCAGCGCGCATCCAGCCTGCGCGAGGCGCTACAGTTTTGTGCTTCTTCTGAAACCGTGTGGGTGATGGGCGGCGCGCAAATCTACGCCCAGGCCCTGCCACTGGCCCAGCGCATCGAAGTCACCGAAATTGCGCAAAACGTGGACGGCGATGCTTACGCGCCCGTGCTCGGCCCCGAATGGACCGAAGCCGCACGCGAGGACCACACCAGCGCCAGCGGGGTGCCGTTCAGCTTTGTACGCTACGTGCGCGCCGCCTGACAGCGCAGCACCTTCAACACCAATCACTCATTTATTGATAGCTAATAGCGCTTAATGGATAAGGGCTAAAGGCCAAAAACCATGCAAATTGCCACCTGGAACGTGAATTCTCTGTCGGTGCGCCTGCCCCAGGTGCTTCAATGGCTGGCCGCCAACCCGGTGGACGCGCTGTGCCTGCAAGAGCTCAAGCTCACCGACGACAAATTTCCGCACGATGCGCTCCAGGCCGCGGGCTATGAAGCGGCCGCCTTCGGGCAAAAAACCTACAACGGCGTTGCGATTTTGAGCCGCCACCCGCTGCGCGATGTGGTGCGCAACATTCCGGGCTTTGGGGACGAGCAGGCCCGCGTGATCGCTGCCACGCTGGACACCCCCACAGGCCCGCTGCGGTTGATCAATGGCTATTTTGTGAACGGACAGGAGCCGGGCTCCGAAAAGTTTGCCTACAAGATGCGCTGGCTGCAGGCACTGCAGGACATGGTGCGCGCCGAAATGACAGCGCATCCGCGCCTGGTATTGGTGGGTGACTTCAACGTGGCGCCGCAAGACCGCGACTCTTACGACCCCGTGGGTCTGCGCGAAACCATTCACCACACCACTGAAGAGCGGGCGCACTTCCAGGCCCTGCTGGCGCTGGGGCTGACAGATGCCTACCGCATGTTCGAGCAGCCCGAAAAAAGCTATTCGTGGTGGGACTACCGGATGCTGGGCTTTCAGAAAAACCGGGGCCTGCGCATCGACCACATTCTGGTGAGTGAGGCCTTGCGCGGCTCGGTGAGCGCCTGCACCATCGACCGCGCCCCACGCAAAAACCCCCAGCCAAGTGACCACGCTCCGGTAGTGGTGACATTGGGCTGAGGATTGCAGGCAAAGCCGCGCACGACGCCTTGTGATGGCAACGCAAGCCGCCGCAATGTGCACCGATACCCACGGCATCGGCGCTTTGCTCAGTTAGCGCGACACGGCGGCGAAGCGATCGCGCAGCGCCCGGACTTCATCGTGATTGCGCCGGGCTCCCTGGGCCTGGCGCTCGATCAGGGCGCGCACTTCAAAGGGCAGCGTGGCTTTGAGGGCCGCCCGGTAACGCGCCACGGCAGCGTCTTCTCCTCGCTCGCACTCTTCCAGCACGGCCTTGTCGTCCTGCGTGCTCAGCGCTGTCTTGACCGACACCCAGCCCCGATGCAGCGCACCGGCCACTGTGCCACCGCTGGCAGGCTCGCCACCCCGGGTGCGGACTTCACGCTCCAGTTCAGCGGCAGCCACCGCACATTCGCGCGCGTGCCGGTTGAAAATTTCCTTCAGGTCGGCGGCGTCTGTGTTTTCGGCGCAGGCCTTGAAGCCGTATTCGCCGTCGCGGCACGATTCAAGCAAATCGTTCAGCACACTGATCACGCCATCTTGGTCAACCACCTGCGCCGAACGAACCCGCGCTGCGCGGTCCCACGCTGCGCGCGTGGCGGGACGCACATCGGTCCGCGACAGACCAGAATCGGCATGGCGGGCGCGCCAGTCATCGGCCAGGCGCGGCTCGATGGCGTCAAAGTCACCGTCGTAGCGGGTCACCGAGCTCCAGCCCAGCTCATACGCCGGCTGGTATTGCTCATAAGTGCGGCCACTGACGTAATAGGGTTCACGAACATAGGCATCGCGCCAGTACGCGTCTTCATGGGTAGGGTTCAGCGCCTCAGCAGCGGCCTTGCCTGCAAGCCCACCTGCGACGGCGCCGACCACACCGCCCACAGCCGCCCCGGCTGGGCCCGCCATTGCGCCCACGGCAGCACCGGTGGCGGCTCCACCCATGGCAGCGCCCAGCCCGGTTCCGACGGGGTGTGCACCCGGTTCGTTGGTCAGGGGGTCACGGTTGGCCTGGTTGTATTCCGACATGAAAATCTCCGGTTGGTTAACAGTGATTTCATTGTCAGAAGCGAGAGCGGCCCCGCGGGTCGGCCCATGGAGAACATGCCTGTAGGACGATGCCCGCATGGCACGCCCGCCCAGCGCGTTGCCTTTGGACACCACCCTGCCCCGCTGGCAGAGCGTGTCAACTCACTATCTTATTAATAGCTACAAGCGCTTGCCACACAAGCGCACAAAGGCCATTTACCCCTCATCCGGTGCATCAAGCCCCAATTCCTGAATTTTGCGGGTGATGGTGTTGCGGCCTATGCCCAGCCGCTGCGCAGCTTCCATGCGCCGGCCATGCGTGGCTGCCAGCGCAGTGCGGATCAGGCGCGATTCAAACCGCCGCGTGAGGGCATCCCACACCTCGGGCTGACCGCCCGCCAGCAGCCTTTGCGCTTCGCTTTCCAGCGCGTGCTCCCAGCCACCGTTTGTTGTGCCATTTGCCGTGCCATTGATAGTGACATTGGCCCCGCCATACCCGTTGACCGGCGCCGCCCCATCGTCCCTGGAAAGGTGGGTTGCGCCCGACCCGGCAGTAGCTTGAGGTACCGATTCAGTCGCTGTGCCCGAAGCCACCGTTGCAATGGTCGCAACCTCAGGGGACTCGTGGCGCTCGGCCACCACCGCCGCGGCAGGCCCTGACACGCCACGCGTGGTCGGCTGGTAAACGGGCGCTTCCAGTACCTCGGGCGGCAGGTCTTGGAGCGAGATCACCTGGGCTGGCGCCATCACCGTCAGCCAGTGGCAGATGTTCTCCAGCTGGCGCACGTTGCCCGGAAACGCAAACTGTTCCAGCCGCGCGAGGGCCGATTCGGCAATGCGCTTGGGCTCTACACCCAGCTGACGCGCGCTTTGCTGCAAAAAGTGGCGCGTGAGCATGGGTACGTCCTCGTGCCGCTCGCGCAGCGCAGGCAGACGAAGGCGGATCACGTTGAGGCGGTGGAACAAGTCTTCGCGAAAGCCGCCTTCCTTGACGCGCTTTTCCAGGTCCTGGTGGGTGGCAGCAATCACGCGCACATGCGCCTTCACGGCCGCGTGGCCGCCCACACGGTAAAACTGGCCGTCCGACAGCACGCGCAGCAGGCGGGTTTGCAGATCAAACGGCATGTCGCCGATTTCATCAAGAAACAGCGTGCCGCCCTCGGCCTGCTCGAATCGGCCGCGCCGCTGGGTTTGTGCACCCGTGAAGGCGCCGCGCTCGTGGCCAAACAACTCGGATTCGAGCAGATCCTTCGGGATGGCAGCGGTGTTGATGGCCACAAAGGGGCCGTCTGCGCAGGGCGAATGCTTGTGCAGGGCACGGGCCACCAGCTCTTTGCCCGATCCCGATTCACCCGTGATCAGCACCGTGACCTGGCTCTGGCTCAGTCGGCCGATAGCGCGGAACACGTCCTGCATGGCGGGCGCCTGGCCCAGCATTTCCGCGTTGACGGCCTGGCGCTCTTCGGTGACTTCCTCGCGCTGGCTTTCTTCGACTGCACGGCGGATCAGCTCCACGGCCTTGGGCAGATCGAACGGCTTGGGCAGGTATTCAAAAGCCCCGCGCTGAAAGGCCGAGACGGCGCTGTCCAGATCGGAATACGCCGTCATGATGATGACGGGCAGCCCTGGCTGCAATTCGCGCACTTTTTCCAGCAGCTGCAACCCCGAGCCACCGGGCATACGGATGTCACTGACCAGAATCTGGGGGCCTTGCCGCGCGGGGTCGCCCGCGGGGATCTGGGTCAGTGCTTCCAGCACCTCGCGGGGGTTCGTGAAACTGCGCGTGGGCAGGTTCTCGCGGGCCAGCGCCTTTTCCAGGACGAAGCGGATCGAGGGGTCGTCATCTACTATCCAGATCGGCTTCATATGTTTTTCTTACCTTCCCTGTGGTTGCGTGTCAGGGACCATCATGCGCTGTCAAGGCAAGGGGATCAGGAATCGGAAGTCGGTGCGCCCCGGTACGCTGTCGCATTCGATCAACCCATGGTGGCGCTGCACGAAGGTTTGCGCCAACGTAAGCCCCAGCCCTGATCCGCCGTCCCGGCCCGACACCAGAGGGTAAAAAATACGCTCCTTGATGGCATCGGGCACGCCCGGTCCGTTGTCAATGACATGCAATTCCAGTGCCAACCGATAGCGCTGGCGACCAAACGTTACCTGTCGGGCCACTCGGGTGCGCAGCGTGATCACCGCATCCCCCGCAGCAATGCGCTCTGTGAGGGCCTGGGCAGCGTTTTGCACCACATTGAGCAGCGCCTGAATGAGCTGCGCGCGGTCGCCACGGAATTCGGGGATGGAGGTGTCGTAGTCGCGCTGCACCTTGAGGCCCTGCGGATACTCGACGAGCACCAGCGAGCGCACGCGCTCACACACCTCATGGATATTGACGTCTCCCACCAGATGCGGATGGCGGTGGGGCGCCAGGAGCCGGTCTACCAGGCTTTGCAGGCGGTCGGCCTCATGGATGATGACCTGGGTGTATTCGGTGAGCTCGCGGCTTTCCAGCTCCATCTCCAGCAGCTGCGCCGCACCGCGGATGCCGCCCAGGGGATTTTTGATTTCGTGGGCCAGGTTGCGAATCAGTTCCTTGTTGGCCTGGGCCTGGTCGCGCAGGCGCTCTTCGCGATCCTGGCGGGCGTGCTGTTCCAGGGGCCATAGCTCCACCAGAATTTCGCCCACCTGCTCGGCATCGGCCACGTTGACATGCACGGGCACAGGCTCCTGGTGCAGGCGCTTGAGGCTGGCTTCATAGCGGAGCGCAGCAAAGTCCCTGCCGCGCGCACCGGCCAATGCCGTCTGCAGCAGCGCCGGGTCGGTAAAGAAAGAAGAAAAATCTGCCCCTTCCAGCGTGCGCCGCGACAAACCCAGCGTGTTCTCCAGCGCCGCATTGGCAAACTGCACGGCACCGTCCGAGCGCAGCACCGCCACCAGTGTGGACATCAGGTCCAGCGAGTGAAAGCGCTCTGTTTCTGCTGCGAGTGAATCAGGCACCGAGCGCTCCACCCTGTTTACTTGGCACCGCTGGAGGGGGCGACGCGTGCCAGTTCACGCCGGATTCCGGCCAGATCACTCTCGCTGCGCGCCACGCTCGCCTTGAGCTCGGCAGTGCGCTCCATGTAAAGCTGGGGATTGCGCAACTCCAGCGCATTGCGCACGGGTGCGCCGTCGTTGTATTCCCTCAACAAATCGGCATGGCGCGCCTCGGCCTTGCGCAGCTCGGACTCCAGAATGGCACGCGCATCGGCATCGCGGGCGCGCTGGTCATTGTTGTCGATCCGAGGGGCTCCGGCTGGCGAGGCGGTGGCCCCACTCGGCGCCGCAGCGCCCGATGCCTTGGGGCTGGGGCGGACACCCTGTATCACGGTGACGTTTCCGCCCTCGACCAGCTTGCAGCCGCGCTCCTTGGCCTGTGCGGCGTTGTTGGTGTATTCGTTGCCGCAGCGATAAATGCGGTCCTGCGCCCAAGCGGCGGGTGCCATGGCAGCGATGACTATCAGGGTAGTGAGCGTTTTTTTCATTCAGTTTCCTCGCACTTGCTAGGCAGGGGTGTTGTTGAGTATCCCCTAATCACCGCGCATCACCAATTGGGCAGCCGTAGCCACCACAGGCTATTGTGGAAGGATGCAACAGATGATGGCTTGGTTCCGGATCCAGCCCCCAACCTACCGTGGCACCATGAAAAAAGGCGGCTTGCGCCGCCTTTGGATGCAATGGCCTGCGGGCAGGCGATTAGAGCGAGTAGTACATGTCGTATTCGACCGGATGCACGGCCATGCGAAAACGCGTGACTTCGGTCATCTTCAGCTCAATGTAGGCGTCGATCATGCTCTCGGAGAACACACCACCCTTGGTCAGGAAGCCGCGGTCCTTGTCCAGCGCTTCCAGCGCTTGGTCGAGACTGTGGCACACAGTCGGCACCAACTTGTCTTCCTCCGGCGGCAGATGGTACAGATCCTTCGTGGCCGCTTCGCCGGGATGGATCTTGTTTTCCACGCCGTCCAGACCCGCCATCAGCAGGGCGGCAAAGCCCAGGTAGGGGTTCATGAGCGGATCGGGGAAGCGGGCTTCCACACGGCGACCCTTGGGGTTGGCCACGTAAGGAATGCGGATCGAGGCAGAACGGTTCTTGGCCGAATAAGCCAGCTTCACCGGTGCTTCGAAGTGGGGCACCAGGCGCTTGTAGCTGTTGGTGCCGGGGTTGGTGATGGCGTTCAGCGCACGGGCGTGCTTGATGATGCCGCCGATGTAGTACAGCGCAAAGTCCGACAGACCTGCATAGCCGTCGCCTGCGAAAAGGTTTTTGCCGTCTTTCCAGACCGACTGGTGCACATGCATACCCGAACCGTTGTCACCGTGGTAGGGCTTGGGCATGAAGGTGGCGGTCTTGCCGTAGGCATTGGCAACGTTATGGATCACATACTTTTGCAGCATGGTCCAGTCGGCGCGTTCGACCAAGGTGCTAAAACGCGTGCCGATTTCGTTCTGGCCTGCACCCGCCACTTCGTGGTGGAACACTTCAACCGGAATGCCCAGAGATTCGAGGATCAGCGACATTTCAGCGCGCATGTCTTGCGTGCTGTCGACCGGCGGCACGGGGAAGTAACCACCCTTGACCGTGGGACGGTGCCCCCGGTTGCCACCTTCAAGCTTGGCGCCGGTGTTCCACGGTGCTTCGTACTCTTCGATTTCGTAGAAGGTGTTGTTGGGCTCGGTGCTCCAGCGCACGCCGTCGAAAATGAAGAACTCGGGCTCGGGACCGAAGAATGCCGTGTCACCCAGACCAGAGGCCTTCAGGTACGCTTCGGCCCGCTTGGCGACCGAGCGGGGATCGCGGTCATACGACTTCCCATCGCTGGGCTCGATCACGTCACAGGTCAGGATCAGCGTCGTTTCTTCGAAAAACGGGTCGATATTGGCCGAATTCGGGTCGGGAATCAGCTGCATATCGGAGGCTTCGATCCCCTTCCATCCGGCAATTGAAGAGCCGTCAAAGGCATGGCCCGAAATAAACTTGTCTTCGTCAAAATGCGAGACGGGCACCGTGGTGTGGTGCTGTTTGCCACGGGTATCGGTAAAGCGGAAGTCCACGAATTTGACTTCGTTTTCCTTCACCAGTTTCATCACGTCTGCAACGGTCTTGGCCATCAGGTTCTCCTGGGTAAAGCGCTTGTTAAAAAATCTTCCAAACGAAAAGCAGTTTGCGTGCCAGGTCAGTGCTTTCATGCACAGGGACGGAGCACTCAAGGTGATACAAGAGTACTTCGGCACCCCGCCTCACCAAAACAGTGCACGCAAGCGTGCAAAGACGACTACCGGAGTTTTCGCACCAATTCAGGGCCGCAATTCGCACCAACATCGTGCAACCCCGCCAGCAAATCTGTCCAAGCGGCCGGAACGTCCGCTGCAGATCCCTTCACGCCCAATTCTATGTGGCGCCCGTATTGTGGATGATCGACGCTGGGCAGACTGAATACCCGGATGTCGGGGTGCTGCTGCTCAATGCGCTCCATCAGGGGTGCGAGCGCCGACTCCATGGCACCAAAGACAATGACAGACTGCTCTGTCTGCGGAGACCGATTGAAAAGGTGTGGGTATTCATGGTCCAGCACCCACTCGATCATGGGCCATGCCATCACCGGGAATCCCGGCACGAAATGCACTGCGCCGCCTCCGGGGCCGTTGCAGCTGAAACCAGGGATTTTGTTGTAAGGATTGGGCACAATGCGTGCGCCCTCCGGGAACACCCCCATATTGAGGCGATGTACGTTGTCCGGCCGATCTGTCTCGTAAGGCACGCCCTGCTCGCGGGCGGTGCCCTGCATGCGCTCGCGGATAAGCACCTCGGCCTGGGGGTGCAACACCAGATCCACACCCAACGCCCTTGCCGCGCACTGGCGCGTGTGGTCGTCGGGGGTGGCGCCAATCCCGCCGCACGAGAAGACGATATCGGCTGACGAGAATGCACGGTGCAGCGTGGCCGTGATGCGCTCGGGGCAGTCGCCCACGTAGTCGGCATACGACAGGGCCAGTCCGCGCGCTGACAGCAACTCGATGACCTTTGGCATGTGCTTGTCAGCACGCTTGCCCGAGAGAATTTCATCCCCCACGATGATCAGGCCGATATGCGAATTCATGGCATTTTGTTTTCTGAAGTGAAGGCGGCAGGGGTGAAGTCAGAACTGGCCGCAATGGCAACAGCGGCTGGATCGCCGACAGGGACAACCGATGCAGACAGCGCACTACCCTCAGAACGCAAACGCTCCAGAGCGGCAAGGCAATAGTGTGCAAACCAGAGGGACGAAAACGCAAAAACCAGGGTGTAAATCCAGATCGCCAGTGGCACCAAAATGAAAAAAGCGGCGGCAAAAATAACCCCCGAGGCCCATACAAGACTTGGCGCAGCCCCCAAATACCCGGTCAATATGCCAATCCCCAATAAACGGGTTCGATGGCGTTGCAAAATCTCACGGCGCTCTTCCTTGCTGGCATGTTCAGCCAGCGCATCAAACGCCATCACACGGTAGGTCAGCCAACCCCAGATCAACGGCGGCAGTACCAGCACCAAAGGCGGCACCAGCCACAATGGCACAGACACTACCAGTGCAAGAACCGCCAAAAAGCTGGAGCCCAGTGACCACACTGCGCTCGCCCAGAATGAGCCACCCTTCTTTCGTTCGAGATGGGGAAAACGGCGTTGCGCTACCAGTGCGACCAATGCAGGTGTCATCAGCAGCGCTACCGCCAGCAGCGAAAACACCACCAATACGGGTGTCACCGCCAGAATAACCATGAGAGGCGCCACGACTGCGGTCACGTCACCCACGCCCCAAGTCTGCAGCCAATCCCAAAAGGCCGTGAGCAGACTAGAAGACTCCAGCAACGAGCGCATGCCCCTTACAGCGCCATCCCAGCAAAAATAGCCCCAGGCACCGCCCAGCACCCCGATCAGCAGCAAGGGCGCCAACGACAGCATGATCACGCGCGGGCGCAAGCAATACACCGCCGCACGCCAGAAAGAATCAACCAAGAGTCCCATGTTCATTAGCATACCCCGGGCTTCAGCGTACTCCGGCAATCTGTCCCATCGTGACCCCCTCAGGAAGTGGGTGTCAGCTTCAGCAGGTCAGCGGAAGAAAGCCATTTCCACTGTCCCGGGGCCAAGTCAGAGGGAAGTTCAAGTGTTCCGATCCGCGAGCGATGCAACGCCTCAACGCGATTCCCCACAGCGGCCAGCATACGCTTAACCTGGTGGTACTTTCCTTCTGTCAGGGTGAGATCCAGACAATCGCTGCCTACAGCAATGCAGGCGGCGGCACGCACGGGTTTGGGGTCATCATCCAGCACAACGCCTGCCAACAGTCTCTCAATTTGCTGATCGTCCACAGGATGTTTGGTCACCACACGGTAGACCTTGGGCACATGCTTTTTCGGTGAGCTCATGCGATGGATGAATTGCCCATCATCACTGAGTAACAAAAGGCCGGTCGTATCCTGATCAAGACGTCCCACAGCTTGCACACCCTGAATGGCACTCTTGCACGGGCGCTGCCGCAGCGGTGCTGGAAGCAAAGTGTAGATGCTTGGATACGTAGACGGTTTCTGCGAACACTCCGTGCCCGCAGGCTTGTGCAGCATCACATAAGCTTTGGCGTGATAGGGCCACTCCACCCCCTGAACACGCAACCGCAGGTCAGCAATGTCGAGATCCAGCGTTGCCTCGGTACAGGGGATGAAGGGAGCGAGAGGATCCAGGCGAGCAGTCTCTACCCACCCATGTTGCACCAAGCCCGCGCATACACGGCGAGTACCAAACCCTTGGGAGTACAAAATATCTTGAAGTTGCATAGCTCTCTGCTGACAGGGTTACCGCTTCGTTTCACTATAAATAAAGTGCGTACTGCCAAAGCAGAAACGCCCCCTTCTGATCACAGAGGGGGGCGTTGCTGGGCTGTAAGAGCCTGACGATGACCTACTTTCACACGGGAACCCGCACTATCATCGGCGCAAAGTCGTTTCACTGTCCTGTTCGGGATGGGAAGGAGTGGTACCAACTTGCTATGGTCATCAGGCATAACTGAGTGCTGAGCTGTTACTGGAAGAGCTCGGCGAATTCATAGAGTTTGGAATCAGATTGTGTGTTTTTTTGAATGCGTCAACTTGGCATAACAATCTTTGAAGAGAATGTCTGACACATCTTTGGGGGATGTGAAGACAGGCTGTCAAAGTTATAGGGTCAAGCCGCACGAGCAATTAGTATCAGTTAGCTTAACGCATTACTGCGCTTCCACACCTGACCTATCAACGTCCTGGTCTTGAACGACTCTTTAGGGGGCTCAAGGCCCCGGCAGATCTCATCTTGAAACGAGTTTCCCGCTTAGATGCTTTCAGCGGTTATCTCTTCCACACTTAGCTACTCGGCAATGCCACTGGCGTGACAACCGATACACCAGAGGTGTGTCCACTCCGGTCCTCTCGTACTAGGAGCAGGCTTCCTCAAATCTGCAGCGCCCACGGAAGATAGGGACCAAACTGTCTCACGACGTTTTAAACCCAGCTCACGTACCTCTTTAAATGGCGAACAGCCATACCCTTGGGACCGGCTACAGCCCCAGGATGAGATGAGCCGACATCGAGGTGCCAAACACCGCCGTCGATATGAACTCTTGGGCGGTATCAGCCTGTTATCCCCAGAGTACCTTTTATCCGTTGAGCGATGGCCCTTCCATACAGAACCACCGGATCACTATGTCCTGCTTTCGCATCTGCTCGACTTGTCAGTCTCGCAGTTAAGCACGCTTATGCCATTGCACTATCGTCACGATGTCCGACCGTAACTAGCGTACCTTCGAACTCCTCCGTTACGCTTTGGGAGGAGACCGCCCCAGTCAAACTGCCTACCATGCACTGTCCCCGATCCAGATAATGGACCTAGGTTAGAACCTCAAACACACCAGGGTGGTATTTCAACGTTGGCTCCATGAGATCTAGCGACCTCACTTCAAAGCCTCCCACCTATCCTACACAGATCTGTTCAAAGTCCAATACAAAGCTACAGTAAAGGTTCATGGGGTCTTTCCGTCTTTCCGCGGGGAGATTGCATCATCACAAACATTTCAACTTCGCTGAGTCTCAGGAGGAGACAGTGTGGCCATCGTTACGCCATTCGTGCAGGTCGGAACTTACCCGACAAGGAATTTCGCTACCTTAGGACCGTTATAGTTACGGCCGCCGTTTACTGGGACTTCAGTCAAGAGCTTGCACCCCATCATTTAATCTTCCAGCACCGGGCAGGCGTCACACCCTATACGTCCACTTTCGTGTTTGCAGAGTGCTGTGTTTTTATTAAACAGTCGCAGCCACCGATTTTTTGCAACCCCTTTGGGCTCGCCTTGTACAGGTTCACCTACTTGGGGCATACCTTCTCCCGAAGTTACGGTATCAATTTGCCGAGTTCCTTCTCCTGAGTTCTCTCAAGCGCCTTAGAATACTCATCTCGCGCACCAGTGTCGGTTTGCGGTACGGTCGTGTGTAGCTGAAGCTTAGTGGCTTTTCCTGGAAGCAGGGTATCACTCACTTCGGCTGCAAGCAGCCTCGTTATCACCCCTCATCTAAGCCCGGCGGATTTGCCTACCGGGCACGACTACAGGCTTGAACCAACATATCCAACAGTTGGCTGAGCTAACCTTCTCCGTCCCCACATCGCACTACACATCGGTACAGGAATATTGACCTGTTTCCCATCAGCTACGCATCTCTGCCTCGCCTTAGGGGCCGACTCACTCTACGCCGATGAACGTTGCGTAGAAAACCTTGCGCTTACGGCGAGGGGGCTTTTCACCCCCTTTAACGCTACTCATGTCAGCATTCGCACTTCTGATACCTCCAGCATCCGTTACCAGACACCTTCACAGGCCTACAGAACGCTCTCCTACCACGTGCAATAAATTGCACATCCGCAGCTTCGGTAACTGGCTTAGCCCCGTTACATCTTCCGCGCAGGACGACTCGATCAGTGAGCTATTACGCTTTCTTTAAATGATGGCTGCTTCTAAGCCAACATCCTGACTGTTTTAGCCTTCCCACTTCGTTTCCCACTTAGCCAATTTTAGGGACCTTAGCTGGCGGTCTGGGTTGTTTCCCTCTTGAGTCCGGACGTTAGCACCCGGTGCTCTGTCTCCCAAGCTGTACTCGTCGGTATTCGGAGTTTGCATAGGTTTGGTAAGTCGCCATGACCCCCTAGCCTAAACAGTGCTCTACCCCCGACGGTAATACTTGAGGCACTACCTAAATAGTTTTCGGAGAGAACCAGCTATTTCCAAGTTTGTTTAGCCTTTCACCCCTATCCACAGCTCATCCCCTAGTTTTGCAACACTAGTGGGTTCGGACCTCCAGTACCTGTTACGGCACCTTCATCCTGGCCATGGATAGATCACTTGGTTTCGGGTCTACACCCAGCGACTGATTCGCCCTATTCGGACTCGATTTCTCTACGGCTTCCCTATTCGGTTAACCTTGCCACTGAATGTAAGTCGCTGACCCATTATACAAAAGGTACGCAGTCACCCCTAAGGGCTCCTACTTTTTGTAAGCATGCGGTTTCAGGATCTATTTCACTCCCCTCCCGGGGTTCTTTTCGCCTTTCCCTCACGGTACTGGTTCACTATCGGTCGATTACGAGTATTTAGCCTTGGAG
This sequence comes from Acidovorax sp. JHL-3, assembly GCF_000526295.1. Lineage (NCBI taxonomy): Bacteria > Pseudomonadati > Pseudomonadota > Betaproteobacteria > Burkholderiales > Comamonadaceae > Acidovorax > Acidovorax sp. JHL-3. The sequence goes on along the minus strand of NZ_JAFU01000001.1, from coordinate 2,040,211 downwards.
GATGGTCCCCCCATATTCAGACAGGATTTCTCGTGTCCCGCCCTACTTGTCTCTACCTTAGTACCACACGTCTGTTTTCGCATACAGGGCTATCACCTGCTATGGCCGGACTTTCCATTCCGTTTTGCTAACAGTCGTGCTATCAATAGAAGGCTCTTCCGATTTCGCTCGCCACTACTTTCGGAATCTCGGTTGATGTCTTTTCCTCGAG